>NZ_JBTNCY010000001.1:0-603032 GCF_054511255.1 Arthrobacter monumenti
CAAAATCGACCCATCGAAGAACTACCAAAAAGCAATTTCCCGCCTGAACAGGTGACTCGTTAAAGACTAATGTCTCGGGACATCGTTCTACCGATGTCCCGAGACATTACACCGTGGAGCTGAGGGGACTCGAACCCCTGACCCCCTGCATGCCATGCAGGTGCGCTACCAGCTGCGCCACAGCCCCGGAATATTTGTTGCCCGGCCGCCGGTGGCGTCCGAAGCAACTTGTCTGAGTTTAGTAGAGACAATTAGCAGATACCAAATTGACCTCTTCAACGTCTTTTAACCTTCCTGCACCGTCACTGGCTGAGGCAGCGTGCCTGCGTTGTGCTCAGTCAACCGCCAGCGCAGTTTTCCTTCCAATGCGCTGCCTTCCACTTCTTCCAGCAGCGACCAGTTGCAGTTGGCCAATCCCGAAAGGACACCCCAGTATTCATACGGCAAACCGAGAAGATGGGCGATTCCAACGCGCGCAGCACCACCGTGGGTCACGACGACGAGGGTTCCGTCTGCATCCAGTGCGTCGACCGCTTCAAGAATTCCAGCAGCCATGCGTTCGGCCATCTCGGCTCGTGTCTCGCCCCCGCCGGGACGCACTTCAACCGATCCACCGTTCCACTCTTCCATTTGTGCGGGAAACCGCTCCACGATGTCGGCGAAGGTCAGACCCTGCCAATCGCCGAGGAAGGTTTCCCGCAACCTGGAGTCCACATCCACTTCCAACCCCGTGACGCTCGCCAGTGCCTGCGCCGTGCCGAAAGCACGCCTTAGGTCGGACGAGACGATCCTGGTGGGACTGCTGTTTGCCAGAAGCTCCGCGGCAGCGGCGGCCTGCTGACGCCCTGTGGCGTCAAGTTCAATGTCCTCCTGGCCTTGAAACCGGCCTTCGGAGTTCCAAGCGGTGCGCCCATGCCGCCAAAACATGATTCGACGGCGTTTTCGGGCTGGGTGCCATGCCGGCAATGTGGGACGGGACATCTAATAGAGCCTTAGCCAGCTTCCGTGCCGGCTGATCCGCCGTCACGGCTGCCGTCGTCGTCCAGTTGAAGATCGACGGAAGGGCAATCGCCCCACAGGCGCTCCAGCGCATAGAAAACGCGGTCTTCCTCATGCTGGACATGGACGACGATTTCCGCATAGTCGAGGAGCACCCAGCGTCCCTCCGAGCGACCCTCGCGCCGGACAGGACGGAGATCCTGCTTGAGCAGTTCCTCTTCAATGCCATCGACAATCGCATTGACCTGCCGCTCGCTCGAGGCCGAGGCGATCAGAAAGATGTCGGTGATGGCCAGGCGTTCACTGACGTCGATGGCAATGATGTCACTCGCCAGTTTGTCGGCGGCCGCCCGTGCGGCATTCCGCGCCAATGCGACGGACGTATCAGAAGCGTTCACAAATCTCCTCGAGCTGTCATTTTTCAAAAGTAGCGCGGTGTCAAAGTCAGCCGCCCATTATCATTATCAGGCCCACCATGAGCGCAATGGCGCCAAGGGCGAATATCAGCACCTCCAGCAGACGCTGCCGCCTCACGCGTCCCATCCCCGCAGTCATGGAATCCAGCGGTTCAAGGCCATGCGCGGTATGCGCACTGATCGGACCACCTTCCTCCATCGATCCAGGTGCAGATTCCTGCGGAGGCAGTTGCCGACCCGCGGATGCAGTCCTGGATGGAGCGGTCCTGGCGGCCGCTTCTGCCCGCGCGAGTACATTGGACCTGCTGCTGCCCCTTGCGCCAGCCTGCCCGGTGTTGCGGGAGTGCCCGACGGCGGCATCCTCCGTTTTTTGGCGTGCCGGCGGTGTGGGAGCAGGACGGGATGAAAGATTGGACGCCGGGCCCGGGGCGGGACGAGGCACCCGCGGGGTGGAGGAGGTGATCACGGGGATGTGCGACGTCGTCGGCGGCTTCATTACCGGCCGGTCAATTCCTGGAATCTTAACGAACTCCAGCGGTGTCACCATGGCAAGGTTGTGCGCCGATGTGGGATCGTTCTGCTGTGAGGTGCGTTGGCGGTTCTGCTCGGATAGACGCTGCTTGGCAATCGCCCGTTGGTTCAGTACGGCGGCGCGCTCAGCCAGCTTCTTCTGCTCGGCGAGTACCTCAAGATCGACCGTCTTGGGATCTTGTTCAGATGCATTCAGCATCGCCATCTGGTTCTTGGCCTGCTCGACCAAAGCCGATCTTGCCGCCAGCGCCTCTTCCACGCTGAGGTCGTTAAGTGTGTTCTCCGGTCCCGGCGCCGGCGCAGACTCAGAACCATGATTCTGCCCGGACTTGTTCTGCACAGGGCTTCCGGAAGCGTTGGTTGATTCCTGCTTCGTCCCGCCCTGTCCTGGAGACGACGGCGGCACAATTGGCAGGCGTGAGGTGGACAATCCGGCAGCCCGGCGCTCGGCTTCGAGCTGCTGCTGTCGAAGCTGACGGCGTGTCAGAGGTGCCGACGATTCTTTCCTGGCTTCCTGCTCGGAAAGCGCCTTGTAAGCGCGCAGATTCTCGCGGTCGCGGGCCCGTGCCTGCGAAGTCCGTTCTGCCGGCTTGGATACCGGAGCGTCTACGGGCGAATCCGCAACGCGTCGTCGGCGGGACGGCTTTTGCTGCTCAGCCGGCTGTTGACCGCCGGGTTGCTGAACCTGATTCTGCTGATCATTAGTCGCGCCGGACTCGTTTCCGGCTTCGGCGTCCCGGCCGCTGTTTCCCACGGCGCCGGGTGCCGGCGCAGGAACCACCGGCACAGACGGATATCCGTTCTGCGGCTCGTCCGCCTGCCCGCTTTGAGCCTCGCGGGCCTGCCGCAGAGCTCTGCGGCTCCGCAGTGACTCCTGATCCTTACTCATTGCTAACTCATTCAGTACTAGAAGCTGATTACTTGCTTTGGACCTGCATGGACCGCCCCAGGGTCCGGTGCTGGGCGGCGGTAAAGGCCATACTTCGCGATGTATTGAACCACACCATCGGGAACGAGATACCACACCGGCTTTGCGTCGGCCACCCTGGCCCGGCAATCCGTGGAAGAGATGGCCATGGCCGGCACTTCCAGCAGACTGACATCCTTGCGGCCAAGGTCGTCGAGCTCGTGACCGGGGCGGGTGACGCCCACGAAATGCGCCAGCGACCACAGCTCTTCGATGTCCTTCCAGGACATGATCTGGGCCATGGCGTCGGCGCCCGTGATGAAGAACAAGTCCGCTTCCGGACGGGCCTTCTTCAGGTCCCGCAGGGTGTCGATCGTGTAGGTCGGACCCGGTCGGTCGATGTCCACTCTACTCACCGTGAAGCTTGGGTTCGACGCTGTGGCGACAACCGTCATCAAATACCGGTGCTCTGCCTTGCTGACTTTCCGTCCGTCCTTCTGCCATGGGCGTCCGGTGGGAACGAAAATAACCTCATCGAGACCGTAGACCGAAGCCACCTCACTGGCTGCAACAAGGTGGCCGTGGTGGATGGGATCGAACGTGCCACCCATCACCCCCAGGCGGAAGCGTCTTCCAGACACAGTCGGCGAATCAATGTGGGACCGGGACGCAGCATCGGCTGCAAGGTCCCGCTTAGCCGCTTTATCAGTGATGGGACTTCTCTTCGACGTTCGGGTGATGCTGCTCGTCGGGGAAACTCTTATGCGGATCCATATGCTCCTCGACGGCCTCGTGACGGTTGCCCAGATTCATGAAGGCCAAGGTGACGAACATCATCAACAGCAGCACCGCCATAATCCCTACTCCGTAGGCCCAGGCCGGGACTGGAAGTTCAGCGTGTTGCTCCACTGTCTCGGCCGTGATCTGGACTGCGCTCTGAAGCGTTGTCAGCATGGTCTCTCCCCTATGGGTCTCATGGTTTCAGTACCCCGTCTGAACAGGGTCCTGAACGGATTCACCTATATCCTACGTGCTCTACGGCTTAACCTGGCCGTCGCCGTTTACGATCCACTTAGTGGTCGTCAGTTCCGGCAGTCCCATGGGGCCACGTGCATGCATCTTTTGCGTGGAGATGCCGACTTCGGCGCCCAGCCCAAGCTCCGCCCCGTCGGTGAAGCGGGTGGAGGCATTAACAATAACCGCTGCCGAGTCGATCTCGGACGTAAACCGTTCGGAATTGGACAGGCTGTTGGTGACGATGGCCTCAGTGTGGCCGGTGCTCCAGGTCCGGATGTGGCTGATGGCGTCGTCCAATGAATCGACCATCCCCACCGCCATTTCCAGATCCATGTATTCGGTGGCCCAATCTTCATCGGTCGCAAGATCAGCGTCGACGCCGTCGGGCAAGGCATTCATCACGCGTTCGTCGGCATGAAGCCGGACGCCGGCCTTCGCCAGTGCCGAAAGCAGTTGCGGCAGCACGGTCGAGTCCTTGTGTACCAGCAGGGTCTCGGCGGCATTACAGACGCTGGGGCGATGGGTCTTGGCGTTGAGAACAATCTCAACGGCCATCTGTTCGACCGCTGACTCGTCCACGTATACATGGACATTGCCTTCACCGGTTTCGATGACCGGCACGGAGGCGTTGTTGACGACAGTCTGGATCAGGTTGCGTCCGCCACGGGGAATCAGCACGTCCACGCGTCCACGGGCCTTCATCAGCACGTTGGCGCCTTCGCGGCCATAGGCATCGACGCTCTGAACGGCGTCGGACGGGAAACCGGCTTTGTCGAGCACATCCCGGATAATGGCGACGAGCGTCTCGTTGGTATTGGCCGCGGCGCTGCCACCACGCAGGATCACCGCGTTGCCGCTCTTAATGGCGAGACCGGCAATATCAACGGTCACGTTGGGGCGCGCCTCATAAATGGCGGCAACGACACCCATGGGGACGTGGACTTGCCGCATCCGCAATCCGTTGGGGAGCGTCTGTCCCCGAACGATGGTACCCACCGGATCGGGCAGCGATGCGAGATTCTCGAGTGCCGTGGCCAGGCCGGCGATCCGGTCGCCGGTCAGCGTCAGCCGGTCCAGCAGAGCCTTGCCTGTTCCGTTCTTCTCACCGGCTTCGACATCGAGGGCGTTGGCACGCAGAATGGCGTCCTGATTCTGGACCAGGGCGTCCCCGATGGCCAATAGTGCCCGGTCTTTCCAGCCGCGGTTGGCACGCGCCATCCGGCGTGACGCGGTACGCGCCCGGTCGGCCAGGGTGTGAACCGCTTCAGTTACCTCCGAGGAGGGCGCTGTGGGGTCCGCCGGGGCGGCGCCACCAGTTGACGCAGTGTTTGAAGTCGCTTCGGAAGTCTTTTCGGCACTAACAGTCATGAATCCATTCTAACGTCGGGTACTTTGCTATGGCGTTTCGAATATGGGAATATCCGGCGCCATCCCTGCGGAACCGTATCCACAGGGGCGGAATGCTGAGGTCGGAGCGTAATCAGCGCGGTGGCGGAGTCTTGAAGGCCACCAGGTCATTGACGTGCACCACGGAGCGCTCATATTCGCTGCCGAGTTCCTTGGACAGCTCACGTGTGGTGCGGCCCAGCATTTTGGGGAGTTCATCCGAATCGTAATTGATGAGTCCGCGGGCGATGACCTCGCCTTGCTGGTTAACCATTTCAACAGGGTCTCCGGCCTCAAAATTCCCCGTCACCTTCGTGATGCCTGCCGGCAGCAAGGACCGCCTGCGGTCACGCACGGCCCGGGTGGCGCCGTCGTCGAGCTCCAGGGTGCCCTCGATACGGGCCAGATGGGCCAGCCAGAGCAGGCGGATCGGCTTACGCCGTCCCTTTGCCGTGAACCAGGTTCCGACGTCCTTGCCGGCAAGGGCATCCGCTGCCTGGTCGGTATTGGTGACCAGGGCTGGAATCCCGGACGCTGCGGCCATGGATGCTGCGTCCACTTTGGTGACCATTCCCCCGGTTCCGACGCCGGCCGCACCGGTGGAGCCGATTTTCACGCCTTCGAGGTCCTGCGGACCTGCCACCTCCGGTATCCGCTTGGCACCCTGGGACGGTGGGCCGTCGTAGAGCGAGTCGACGTCCGAGAGCAGGATCAACGCATCGGCCTTGACCAAGTGCGTGACCAAGGCGGCAAGGCGGTCATTGTCGCCGAACCTGATTTCATGACTGGCGACCGCATCGTTTTCGTTGACGATGGGCACAATACCGAAGTTGAGCAGGCGTTCGAGCGCCCGGTGGGCGTTGGCGTAGTGACTGCGGCGGATCAAGTCGTCCGCGGTCAGTACGACCTGGCCTACTTTGACCCCGTGTGCACCGAATGACTGGTTGTACCGGGCCATCAACAATCCCTGTCCCACGCTGGCTGCAGCCTGCTGGGAGGAGAGGTCCTTCGGCCTCCGGTCCAGCCCCAGAGGCGCAATACCGGCTGCGATTGCGCCGGAAGAGACGAGGATAATTTCAGTTCCCTGTTTGTGGCGCTCGGCGATAACGTCCGAGAGCTTGATCAGGGCTTCCTCATCGATTCCGCCGGCAACGGAGGTCAGGGAGGAGGAACCTACTTTTACGACTATACGGTCGGCCGTAGCCAGACCTGAGCGGCTCTTAATTGCGCGTTTTGAGGACATTAGTTCCTAGGGTCGGTGTCAGGGTCCATGTCGGTATCAGGTTCAGGGCTGCCGTCGGCGGTCTCCTGCGCGTCGGATTCCTTCGCTACGGGCCGGGCTTTGCGACTGGAGACGGATTCGGTCCAAATACCGGCCTTGCGTTCCGCCTCAAGCTCGTCACGTGCCGCAGCTCTGGCTTCCTTGCGATCCTGATACTGCTCACGTTTTTGATCGCGCGTCGGGCGATCGTAGTCTTCGAGCCGCAGATCTGTTCCGCGGCGGGAGGCCAGCAGCTCTGCGCCGCCGATCATGGTCGGCTCCCAGTCGAAGACGACGCCGTCGCCTTCGCCGATAACCACGGTGGAGCCGGGCAGGGCACCTGCCTTGAACAACCCCTCCTCGACGCCGAGTTTGGCCAGCCTGTCGGCAAGATAACCGACGGCTTCGTCATTGGTAAAGTCTGTCTGCTGCACCCAGCGCACCGGCTTCTCGCCGAGCACGCGGAACAACGGCTCCAGGTTCTTCTCTTCGCGCCGGATGGCGAATCCGGCCCGGTCGACGGCTTTGGGCCGCAGTATGACCTTGGGCGGCGCCTCGGAGCTGGCTGATTCCGCACGCGCCGCTGCCACGATGTCAGCCATGGCGAAGGTCAATTGACGCAGCCCGCCATGCGCGACGGCGGAAATTTCGAACACCTTGTAGCCGCGTTCTTCAAGTTCCGGCCGGACGAATTCGGCAAGCTCCCGCGCCTCGGGAACATCTATTTTGTTCAGCGCCACAAGCCGGGGGCGCTTGTTGAGCGGGACGACCTCCCCCGAGGTACCGGCGAAACTCGCATCAACCTCGTACGCATCGAGTTCCTTCTCCAGAGCTTCAAGATCGGAGATGGGATCGCGGCCGGGCTCCAAAGTGGCGCAGTCGAGCACGTGCACCAATGCGGCACAGCGTTCCACGTGCCGGAGGAATTCCAGTCCCAGGCCCTTGCCCTGGCTGGCTCCCGGGATAAGGCCGGGAACGTCTGCCACGGTGAACCGTGTTGATCCGGCTTCGACGACGCCGAGGTTGGGAACCAGCGTGGTGAATGGATAGTCCGCGATTTTTGGACGCGCCGCCGATACGGCAGCAATCAGGCTTGACTTCCCGGCAGAGGGGAAGCCGACGAGTGCGACGTCCGCGACGGTCTTCAGTTCGACGACGATATCCCGCGCTTCGCCTGGCACGCCCAATAACGCGAATCCCGGCGCCTTGCGCTTCTGGGAAGACAGCGCGGAGTTTCCGAGCCCGCCCTGGCCGCCGGCCGAAGCGACGTATTCCGTGCCGGCACCTACAAGGTCGGCCAGGACTTCGCCGTCCTGGGTTTTGACGATGGTTCCCTCGGGTACGGGAAGGATCAGTGTCTCGCCATTGCTGCCATGGCGCATATCGCCCTTGCCGCCGCCGCCATTAGTGGCGTGCCGGTGAGGGGCATGGTGATAGGAGAGCAACGTCGTCGTCTGCGGGTCGACGCGCAGGATGACGTCGCCGCCATTGCCGCCGTTGCCGCCGTCGGGCCCGCCCAGCGGCTTGAACTTTTCACGCTTAACGGAGACACAACCATGGCCACCCGTTCCGCCGGACACGTGCAATACCACCCTGTCCACAAAACTGGCCACGATATCTCCTTCTCCTGCCTAATGTCCTGCATCGATTCTATTGGTGATGCAGGAACCCGCGGACACCACGGCTCAAAATGACCGGAATGTTGCGGTTAAAAGAAAATGGGGTGAGCCTGATCGGCTCACCCCATTATTCGAAACCTGAGGCTGTTAGCTCCCAGCTGCAGGTTCCTCGGCGCGCCGAAGCGTGCCGGGGGCAGCTGGGCAGCTACTCTGCAGCTGCAGCAGCGTTGGCGCTCACGATGTTGACAACCTTGCGGCCGCGGCGTGTGCCAAATTCGACGGCGCCTGCATCCAGTGCGAACAACGTATCGTCCCCGCCACGGCCAACGCCGGCGCCGGGGTGGAAGTGGGTTCCACGCTGACGGACGATGATCTCTCCGGCCTTGACAACCTGGCCACCGAAACGCTTCACGCCGAGGTACTGCGCGTTGGAGTCGCGACCGTTGCGAGTGGAACTCGCACCCTTCTTATGTGCCATCTGAAATGCCTGCCTTCTTGGTAAAAATCTCTAGCTAACGGATCCGGATATTACCGCAATCGGAGGACTCCCAAAGTTGCGGCAACAGGTAAGACTTACGCTATGTCGGTAACCTTAACGCGGGTCAGTTCCTGGCGGTGGCCCTGGCGCTTCTTGTAACCGGTCTTGTTCTTGTATTTCTGGATCACGACTTTCTCACCACGGAGGTCTTCCAGAATCTCCGCTGTGACCTTGACCTTGGCCAGGTCCTTCGGTGCGGAGGTGATCTTCTCACCGTCGACCAGAAGCAGTGCGGGCAGCTCAATGTTGCTGCCGGCTCCTCCGGGGACGCGGTTGAGGGTAATAAAGTCTCCTACCGAGACCTTCTCTTGACGGCCGCCAGCGCGGACAATCGCGTACACCACTTGGGAACTCACTTCTCTCGACGTTTAATACTGAAGTTTCTACTAGCGGAGCTGCCTGCTCGTAATACAGTGCTCACGCTGTGCAACGCCGAGGACATAACCGTGCATGCGGCGTTTGCACCGAAGATCAAGAATACGCTAGATCGACCGCCAGCCGCAAATGACGGATCTGCGGCGAGTCGGCGCGTGGCGGCCGTCACACCAGCCGTTCAGCGGTAACGGCACCGGCATCGAGACGGGGTGCATCGAAGAACTCCCGCTCGAATACAGCCGAGCGGATGAACGCCTGTTCCATGGCCTCGCGCTCTTGCTGATCTACAGCAGTGGCAGCAAAGTCCATGATCCGCACAGCGCGGTCGGTGGCGGCACGGAACTCCTCGTCGGCATAGGTGTCCAGCCATGCTCCGTACGGATGCCCTGCCGCGTCCTGCCCGTCGACGTAGCCTGCGTACAGTGTCTCACCCACATAGGCGTAGAGCCAGAAGCACGGTATCGCGGCAGCGACTGCGATGGCGTAGGAACCTGTTGCCGCAGCCGCGCGGAGGTGCTCCAGATACGCTGCGGTGACTGAGCCGGATTGGGAGCCGGCGTCGGTTCCGGCCAGCCAGTTCCGGTGCAGTTCGGCTTCGACATTGATGCAGTTATCCGCGGCGTCCAGCCAGAAGGTCCGCTCCGACGGTGGCTCAGCCATAGCAGCAATGAGTTTCAGGACTTCGGCATAACCGTCCAAGTACAGAGCATCCTGAGCGAGATAGTAGCCAAACTCCGACGGGTTCAGTGCTCCAGTGGCCAGCTGCTGGATAAAGCCGAGTGCGAGGATCTCGTCCCGCAGCGGAGCAATATCGTCCCAAAGCCGCCTGCTGAAGCCACCTGGGTTTTTGCTGCCGTAACTGTGGAAGTGATGGACCGGACCGTTGCCCCGGCCGACGTCGAGGTCGTCGGCCCGTTCCAGAGCGACCGTCAGCCATTCCTTGGCAGTCGTCAACGCGGCGGCCCAGTTGTCAGTGCGGGTCCGGACCGTTGCCAGGGCCGCCGAGAGGGAGCATCCGGTGCCGTGCGTGTTCCGGGTGTGCACACGGATGGCGCTGGCCTCCTGCACCTGCTCTTCTTCCGCTAAGGACATGTCCACCACGGCATCCGGGCAGGATCCGTCGTCCAGGTGGCCTCCCTTGACCAGCACCGCGACATTGTGGCGCCCGGAGAGACGTTTACCGGCCTGGAGCGCCTGCTCCCAACTGGATACCGGAGGCTCGTCCAGCAGCACAGCCAATTCGGCCAGGTTCGGGGTAACCAAATCGGCGCAGGAGACAAGCCCGCGCAAGGATTCCTCGGCAGCGCGGTCCAGCAACCGGTCGCCGCTGGTGGACACCATGACAGGATCAAGCACGACGACGGGCGGCCGGTTCCGCATAAGCCAGTTCCGTACGACGTCGATTACGTCCTGCCGACCGAGCATGCCGATTTTGACGGCATCGATAACGACGTCGTCGCTGACCACGTTGAGCTGTTCCAGCAGGAAACTGACCGGAGGCGTGTGCACCGAGCGTACGCCCTGGGTGTTCTGGGCCACCAGGGCGGTCACGACGGCCATGCCGTAACCGCCATTGGCGCCGATGCTCTTCAGGTCAGCCTGGATACCGGCACCACCGGTCGGATCGGTCCCGGCAATGCTGAGAACCCGTGGAATGCTGTTGCCTGGCATGCTGTTCATACGCTCCATTCGCCGACGTCGCAGCGAAGGTGGCGCAGCCGCACGTTCCGGCATTATCGGAAGCGGTTTTGCTCCCGGACCTTCGGCCGCCGGCATGGTGAGCGCGACATCCCTTCGCTAGTCCTAACTAGTTCAGGTTCAACGGGTCTGGATCTCAGCCCCGCAATTGGAGCACCCCGTGTCACTGGCTCTGACTCTACAGCACTTTAGAGTTCCGACGCGGGGACGCCGGTGCCGAGAATCATTGGTTCCGCGGCCTTCGGCTTTTTCGACTCGGAATCGTCCTTCTTGCTGTCCTGCGTTTCCGGTACTGCGGCCGGCGTTCCGACATGGTTGGCTGCGTCACTGGAAGCAGCCGCTCCCGACCAGACCGCTTTCGTCGCCTGGGCCAATTGGCTGTCATCGTACTTCTCGACCGGGTTGGCGTTCGCCGCACCCTGCGCGCTGCGTGCCGAGCGGTGCCGGCGTGGGCGCCGTGCCGGCGCGGAAGGCTGGTCCTTGCCGTCCTGGCCTGGCTCACGCGCCGGCGCGCCGGGCTGGCTGTCGAACGCTTCGGTCAGACTCTCCAGCGTGAAACGGCTGCTCTCCTGCTCCTCGGCCGCTTCCGAGGCGCCCGATTTCGGCACTACAACAGACTCGCCATGGATCGTGAGGACCGTCCCGGATCCATCATCGCCGCCGGCGGCACCCCGTGTCTCGTCAGCGCCGCCGTCGTTCCGTGCAGCATTGTCTTTGCGGCGGTCCTTCCGGCTGGACGTGCCGGCGTTTGCTGCACCACCGCCGGGCGCACCGGCATCAGCTGTGGATTGTTCCGGCCGGTGTTCCTCGTCAGCATGTGCCGCATGCGATGCAGCGGCGATATTGGCCAGTGCTGCGCGAGCCGCTTCCGCCTTCGCCTGCTTCCCGGCGTCGTCAGGCTGCTCTTCAACGGCCTTCGGTGCGGGTTCAGGACTATCCTGCTGCCGCTGCTTCCGACTGCGCTTCTTTTCGCTGCGGGACTGCTTTTCCGCCCTGAGATGGTGCTGGTGGTGTTCCGTGCCCAACGCGTGCTGCTTGCGGTGCTCGACCGGTTCATCGTGCGTGACAACTCCCCTGCCCGCGCAGTGTTCGCAGGTTTCCCCGAAGACTTCGAGCAGGCCAGTGCCCATCCGCTTGCGCGTCATCTGGACAAGCCCGAGCGACGTTACTTCGGCCACCTGGTGCTTGGTCCGGTCCCGGCCGAGGCACTCGACCATGCGGCGCAACACCAGATCCCGGTTGGACTCCAGCACCATGTCGATGAAGTCGATGACGATGATGCCGCCAATGTCGCGCAGCCTCAGCTGGCGGACCACCTCTTCGGCGGCCTCCAGATTGTTCTTGGTGACGGTCTCCTCGAGATTGCCGCCGCTGCCGGTGAACTTCCCCGTATTGACGTCGACGACGGTCATAGCCTCGGTCCGGTCGATCACCAGCGAGCCGCCCGAGGGCAGGAAAACCTTCCGGTCCAGCGCCTTCGTGATCTGCTCGTCGAGGCGCCAGGCCGAGAAAATGTCCTCGTCCTTGGTCCACTTCTCCAGCCTGCCGACCAGGTCCGGCGCGACGTAGGTAACGTAGGCCTCGATGGTGTCCCAGGCCTCCTCGCCGGAGACGATCAGCTTGGAGAAGTCCTCGTTGAAGACGTCGCGGACAACCTTAATCGTCAGGTCCGGTTCGCCATACAGCAGCTCCGGCGGGAGCGTCTTGTTCGACTTCGAGTTGGACTCGATGGTCTCCCACAAGGCGCGCAACCGGTTGATGTCATTGGTCAGTTCCTCTTCGCTCGCGCCCTCCGCAGCGGTGCGGACAATGACGCCGGCGTTGTCCGGCAGCCGGTCCTTGAGGATCTTCTTCAGCCGGTTGCGTTCGACGTCGGGAAGCTTGCGGGAGATTCCGGTCATGGAGCCGCCCGGCACGTAGACCAGATAGCGGCCCGGCAGCGAAATCTGGCTGGTTAACCGGGCGCCCTTGTGCCCCACCGGGTCCTTGGTGACCTGGACGACGACGGAGTCGCCGGACTTGAGTGCGTTTTCGATCCGCCGGGGCGCATTGCCCATATTGGCGGCATCCCAGTTAACTTCGCCGGCGTAGAGCACAGCATTGCGGCCGCGTCCGATATCGACGAAGGCGGCCTCCATCGAGGGCAGTACGTTCTGCACCTTGCCGACATAGACGTTGCCGATCAGCGAGTCCTGCTGGGTCTTCGACACGAAATGCTCGGCTAGAACGCCGTCCTCGAGGACACCGATCTGGATCCTCTCGTCCCGTTGACGCACCACCATGGTGCGGTCCACGGATTCGCGGCGCGCCAGGAACTCCGCCTCAGTGATGACCTGACGGCGGCGGCCGGTTTCGCGGGACTCACGACGGCGCTGCTTCTTGGCCTCCAGCCGCGTTGATCCCTTGACACTGGTGACCCGGTCGGAGGCCGGAACTTCGCTGTGCTGGCGGGGGGCGCGGACCCGGGTGACGGTGTTGGGCGGATCATCATCGTCCCCGCCGGAGAGTTCCAGATCCGACTCACCGCGGCGACGGCGGCGGCGCCTCCGGCTTGTCACACCATCGCCATTGCCGGCTTCGTCCTGCTTTTGCTGCCCGGGACCGTCCTGCGGCGATGCCTCATCGTCCCCGCTGTCCGAGGATTCGTTGTCGGCATTGCCGTCGTTGCCACCGGAGGAGTCACGTCCGCGGTTCCGGTTGCGTCCCCTCCGGCTGCGACGACGGCGGTTACCTGAATCCTCGTTTTCGTCGTCGTCATCGGCATCGGAATTCCGCTGCGGCTCGGGCGGTGTTTCCGAGGGAGATTTTGCCTTGCTCGACCGGATTTCAGTTAGATCCGGGGCCTGGAACAGCACGGAAACGGGCGACGGCTGGACGGGCGGGGTTGAGGCGGCGGCACTGGTGGTCGGCTCCGTGGCGTCTTCTGCTGCCGCCGGCTCTTCTTTTGTGGAAGGTGCTTCCGGCTCTTCTTCCGTGCTGGAAGGTGCAGCCGGCGTAGTTTCGGCCTTCTTGCGGGGCGCGCGCTTCCGCTTTGCCGCGGGGCCCGGTTCCGGGGTGCCTTCCGGAGTGTCTTCACTTGCGGATGACGCATCCTTAGTGGACTCATCCGCGGGAAGGTCCAATGCCGGCTGGTGCCCGGGCTGATCCTCCCCGGTCGGCTGGTCTTCGGTGGGTACGGTCTTCCTGGCACGCGACCGGCGCGCCGGTTTTTTGGCTGCTTCACCAGTTGCCGATTCTGCGTCCGTGGCCTCCGCAATTGCCGGGGCTGCACCTTCATTCTCCATTACCGGAGCGCCTGCCTCCGGAGCGCTTGCCTCCGATGCGCCGCTGTCGGCATCCGCCGCGGAACCGCCCGTTTCGGCAACCGACTGTGTGCCGCCGTCGCTTTTGACTGCGGGCTTGCGCCGTGGCCTCGCCGGCTTGCGGACGGGCTCAACTGGTTCTGCGTTGGTTGACTGTTCAGATGAATCTGAAGTGATCTGATCGTTTTCCATATATAGCTGTGCTCCAGCCCTTGAGGTACCGGCCACATTCCGATCCCCCAAGGGGCAGTTGTCGTCTACTCCGTGGGCTCTTGGCTCCACGTCAGACGGAAATCGTCATGGTACCCGCGAGGTCGCACCAACAGTGGGGTGCGGTATCACTCACCGGCCAACGGATGCTCTGTATCCTGCTGCATTATCTTTTCACCAGCAGCGGCTCTCCGGCGGATTTCAGGTTCCCATTCGCTGATGGGGGCTTTACACCTGAAGCGTCGCCTGCGAGCCCTTAAGCTTCTCGCTGGACTGGACATCGAATGTGGTTCGTCATCCAGCCGGTTTCATTGTCTCACACAGGCCATGAGTTCTCAGGTATTAGCGGCGCCCAACCCATACCGGGGTCGGGCGGCGCCGAACCATCCTCGGAACTACAATCGAAGTGTCACATCCCGAACGGCATAGGACAGAATGGTGAATTCAGTGCAGGAGACCGGTTCAGGCGCCAACGGCCCCAATCCCCCGGCCGGGGCGCCCGGGGCCGGGGAAACCGCCATCGCGAACGATGAACCGCGCCTGACCCAGCAACGTCCGTTCGGATTGTTCCTGGTCATTACAGGCGCCGTCGCTTGGGTTGCGGCGGGCGTTCTCGTGCTTGAAAGACTGGCGCTGTTCCGCAACCCCGACCATATCGCCAGTTGTGACATCAACCCGTGGGTCTCCTGCAGCTCTGTAATGAAAACGGAACAAGCCGCCCTGTTTGGTTTCCCCAATCCGCTGATCGGCATCGTGGCGTTCGCCGTCGTCATCACGACAGGAATGGTCCTGCTCTCCGGAGGGCGGCTGGCCCGCTGGTACTGGATCGGGCTGCAGACCGGCGTCACGCTGGGCATGATCTTTATTGGGTGGCTGTGGTACCAGTCGCTGTACGTCATTGGTGCGCTGTGCCCCTATTGCATGGTGGTGTGGGCCATGATGATTCCCATGTTCGTCTGGGTCACCGTCCGGAATATGAACCAGGGAGTGTTCCGGCTCTCCCCCGGCTTCACCAGGTTCCTCAATGAATGGGCGTGGATCATCGTGGTGCTTGCCTACATCGGAATTATCACCAGCATCGTTTTCCGCTTCTTCATCGGCAACATCGGATAGCACCGGCAAACAGAAAAGCGGCCCACCACGCGGGGGCCGCTTTTCTATTTGTAAGGTCCGGTGGACCGGCTTGTAAGCTCCTCCGAACCGGCGGCGTCCAGCCGGTCAGCTGAACCAGATACCGATTTCCCGCTCGGAGGACTCCGTCGAATCGGAGCCGTGCACCAGGTTCTGCTGGACCTTCAGGCCCCAGTCACGCCCAAGGTCGCCTCTGATGGTTCCCGGCGCTGCCGCCGTCGGCTCGGTTGAACCGGCCAGCGAGCGGAATCCCTCGATGACGCGTTCGCCTTCGAAAATGGCCGCGACGATTGGACCGCTCAGCATGAATTCGACCAGCGGT
This sequence comes from Arthrobacter monumenti, assembly GCF_054511255.1. Classification (NCBI taxonomy): domain Bacteria; kingdom Bacillati; phylum Actinomycetota; class Actinomycetes; order Micrococcales; family Micrococcaceae; genus Arthrobacter; species Arthrobacter monumenti. The sequence goes on from NZ_JBTNCY010000001.1 coordinate 15,713, forward strand.
TCGTAAAAGGGCTTGCCGATGTGCTCCTCATAGTGCTGTTCGAGCTGGCTGCGGTTGGCGTTCATCAGTTTCAGATCCACCAGGTTGTACCCCTTGGCTTCGACCCGGCCCAGTATGGTCCCGGTCAGGCTGCGGGAAACGCCGTCGGGCTTTATCAGGACCAATGTGCGTTCAGTGCTCACAAATATCTCCTAGCAGGAAGTTGATGGTGTTATTACAACTCTAAATGCCATGGACGGCGTCCAGTGGCGGGGCAGTCAATTCTCTGTGCCGCCGTCGGGATTGCGGCGCTCCCACTCGGCCTGTTCCGCGTCCCGCTGGACGTTTTCGCGGTCCAGTCTCGCCCCGGTTTTCACTCCGTACCACCAGGTAAGAGTGAACAGCGCACCGACCAGGAACATCATCGGGACCACGAAACCAGTGGCGATAATCAGAACCTGCAAAACCCAGCCGGCCGGGTAACCAAACCGCTTGGTCAGGAAAGCGCAGGCGGCCACCAGCACCGCGCTGAGCACGATTCCGGTGATCAACAATACCGGCTGCGGTATGCCACGGGCTCCGATGCCGAAGGCAACCAGGGTGGCGAAGAAGACCACGAAGGCTTCCAGGCTGAGTACCGTGGAGGCGAACATGACCTTGATCGAACGCCTTTTCTTTGGCATGTCGGGGCGCCACTCCCGCTGCGCCTTGGTCATCCTAGCCATCGTCCGTCCCCTTCTGTAGCAACAGGGTGCGGGCTTCACCGACGACGGTCACCGAGCCTGTGATGAGGATACCGCCGGAGAGATCGTTGAACTCCTCCGATCTGGCGACAGCCCACTCGATGGCGTCGTCCAAGCGTGCTTCTGCAAAAACGGATTCGGACGGTATACCCCAACTGATGGCGTTCTCGGCGAGCTCCTCGGCCGGTATCGCGCGGGGTGAGGATGACTGGGTAAAGCAGAAATCCGGGTTCAGCTCCGAGAGGGAGTCCTTGAGTTCGGTCACTATCCCCTGCGCGTCCTTCTCCTGCAGCACCCCGATGACGATCACGAGTTTGCTGAAAGTGAAGGCTTCCTGGACGGCGCCGGCCGTGGCCCGGGCGCCGTCTGGATTGTGTGCCGCATCGATAATGGTGGTCGGAGCGGTGCGGACCACCTCCATGCGTCCGGGGGAGGTGACATCGGCGAAGGCCTCGCGCAGCACTTCAGTCTCGAGTTCCTTCTTGCCGCCGCCGATGAAAGCCTCGAGCGCCGCCACCGCCACCGCCGCGTTCTGCGACTGGTGGATTCCATGCAGCGGAAGCAGCAGGTCCTCGTAGCGGCCGGCCAGCCCAGTAATGGTCAGCTGCTGCCCACCGACCGCCATCGCACGCGCCTCAACGCCAAACTCGATGCCCTGGAACCGGAACGGAACGTCGACTTCCTGCGCGTGTTCCAGCAGGACCTGCGCAGCCTCGACCGGTTGCGCTGCGCTGACCAGGAATCCCCCGGCCTTGATGATGCCGGCCTTCTCAAGGGCGATTTCGGTCAGCGTGTCTCCGAGCAGTTCGGTGTGATCGGCGGAAATTGGGGTAACCACGGCCACCTGCCCGTCCGCGACGTTGGTGGCGTCCGTGATGCCGCCAAGGCCGACCTCGATGACGGCAACATCCACCGGCTCATCCGCGAAGACCGCGAAACCCAGGATCGTCAGGCATTCGAAGTACGTCAGCCGGGGCTCGCCTGCGTCCTCAAGTTCGCCGTCGACCATTTGCAGGAACGGGTGTATTTCATCCCAGATCCGGACGAAGGTCTCGTCCTTGACCGGCTCGCCGTCCACGCTGATGCGCTCGGTTACCTTGGCCAGATGCGGGCTGGTGTACCGGCCGGTCCGCAATCCATGCGCGCGCAGCCCGGCTTCGATCATCCGTGCCGTGGAGGTTTTGCCGTTGGTCCCGGTGATGTGGATAACCGGATACGCCTTCTGCGGATCTCCGAGCAGTTCCATGGCGCGGAACAGCGGATCGAGCCGCGGCTCCATCTTCGATTCGGGCGCGCGGCCGAGCAATTCGGCATAGACGCTCTCCACCGAAAACTCGTCCAGTCCTTCGCTTGGCATTTCTCAGCCCTCCAGTTTTTCGACGGCGACAGTCATCACGGCATCTGCGGCCTCGGCGGATGCACCCACATCCTCAGGTCCTGCGACGGCAGCCGAGGATTCTCCAGCGGAGCCGGACGGGTTCAGCACCAAATCATCGGTGAGCGTTTCGGTCTTGACGAGAACGCTGTTGGCCTGGACGGCGTCCAGCACGTCCTGCGGCGCGGTCACCGAGGTGCGGATCCGATCGCTGATATGCAGCCCGGCGTCGCGGCGCGCCTGCTGGATCGCGCGGACGGCGTCCCTGGACATGCCTTCGGCCGCCAACTCTGGCGTCAGATCGGTATCCAGCACGACGAAACCACCACCGGGCAGCACGCTGACCGCCCGGCCGGAAGCGACGTCGTCGTCGACCACCGTTTCCAGGGTATACTCGCCCTCCTGCAGGGCGAGCCCCCCTGAGGTGACGGTGCCGTCGTCGTCAACTGACCAATCCCCGCTCTTGGAACCCTTGATGGCGAGCTGCACATCTCTGCCCAGACGCGGTCCGGCGGCGCGGGCGTTGACGACGAGCTTCTGGCTGATACCGAACGCCTCCGGCTCCGCCGTGGCCGAATCCAACAGCTGGACCTTCTTGATGTTCAGCTCATCGGCGATGATCGCCTCATAATGCCCACTCAATCCGTCTGCGCCGGGAGCGACGACGGTGAGGGCGGACAGTGGCTGCCGCACCCTGAGGTTCGCGGCCTTCCGTAGGCTGGAACCGGTGGAGCAGATCTGCCGGGTGCGGTCCATCTTCTGCACAAGTCCGGGCTGTTCCGGAAAAGCAGCAGCGTCAGGCCAGTCCGCAAGGTGGACGGAACGGCCGCCGGTGAGTCCACGCCATACTTCCTCGGTCACCAGCGGCAGCAGTGATGCCGCGACCCGGCAGACCGTTTCCAGACAGGTGTAGAGGACGTCGAAGGCGGCCGTATCTTCGGCGAAGAAGCGTTGCCGGCTGCGGCGGACATACCAGTTGGTGAGGGTGTCGAGGTAGAGCCGCAGCGACTCGCAGGCGCCGCTGATGTCGAACGCGTCGAGGGACTCGGTCATCGTCCGGACCAAGGCGCCGGTGTTGGCGAGGATGTAATCGTCCAGCGGATCCCGCCCGGAGTCTTTGCCTGCGCCGGCTTCCGTCGAGTCGGTTACCAGCTTCGCCTCGTACCCCTTTCCGCCGTCGGCCGCATTGGCGTAGAGGCTGAAGAAGTGCCATGCATTCCACAGTGGCAGCATCACCTGACGTACCCCGTCGCGGATGCCCTGCTCGGTCACCACCAGGTTCCCGCCGCGCAGGATGGGGCTGGCCATTAGGAACCAGCGCATCGCGTCCGATCCGTCGCGGTCCAGCACTTCCGAGACGTCCGGGTAGTTTTGCAGCGACTTGGACATCTTCTGCCCGTCGGAGCCCAGCACGATCCCGTGGCTGATCACGTTGCGGAAGGCCGGCCGGTCGAACAGCGCCGTTGCGAGGATATGCAGCGTGTAGAACCAGCCGCGGGTCTGACCGATGTATTCGACGATGAAGTCACCCGGGTTGTGGTTTTCAAACCAGGTTTCGTTCTCCATTGGATAGTGCACCTGGGCGTACGGCATCGAACCTGAGTCGAACCAGACGTCGAGCACGTCCTCGACGCGGCGCATGGTCGACTTGCCGGACGGGTCATCAGGGTTCGGGCGGGTCAGCTCATCGATGAACGGGCGGTGCAGGTCAGGCTGTCCCTCCTTGTTGAGCGGCAACCTGCCGAAGTCGGCCTCCATTTCGGCAAGCGAGCCGTACACGTCGGTCCGGGGGTACTTGGGGTCGTCCGACTGCCAGACCGGGATCGGGCTGCCCCAGTAACGGTTGCGGCTGATCGACCAGTCGCGGGCATTTTCCACCCACTTGCCGAACTGTCCGTCCTTGACGTTCCCGGGGATCCAGTTGATCTGCTGGTTCAACTCCCCCATCCGGTCCTTGAATTTCGACACCTCGACAAACCAGGACGAGACCGCCCGGTAGATCAATGGGTTACGGCAGCGCCAGCAATGCGGGTAGGAGCGGTCGTAGCTCGCCTGGCGCACCAGTCGGCCGGATTCCTTCAGCTGGCGGATGATGGCCTTGTTCGCCTCGAAAACCTGCACGCCGGCTATAGCCGAGAGCGGCCCTTCGCTGAACAGCGGCAGGAACTTCGCCCCCTCGTCCACGGAGAGGATGACCTGGATTCCGGCCTGCTCGGTGATTTGCTGGTCTTCTTCACCGTAGGCGGGCGATTGGTGCACGATTCCCGTACCGTCAGTGGTCGTGACATAGTCGGCGACCAGGAAACGGAACGCGTTCCGGTAGCCACCCTTGTCCGGATCGGCGAAGTAATCCCACAGCGGTTCGTACTTGAGCCCGCCCAGATCCTTGCCGGAATAGGTGGCGGCCACAGCGTCCCTGGCTTCTTCGGCGGAGTCGTAGCCCAGGTCCTTGGCATAGCCGGCCAGCAACTCCTCCGCAATGAGGAACCGGACCGGGCTGCCCGTCGCCTGCCCCGCTTCGCCCGTCCGGTCTTTTTCCGAGAACGGTGCTTGGCCGCCAGAACGGTGCTGGTCCGCACCGTTCTCGCCGGCCAGGACCGTTTTCGGGGACCAGCCCTCGACATTGGTCCCCTGAGGTCCAGCAGGTACGACGGCGTACGTTATGTCGGGTCCGACGGCGAGGGCAGCGTTTGTGGGCAGAGTCCAGGGCGTCGTCGTCCAGGCGATAGCCTGCACACCGGCCAGTTCCGCCGCCGCTGGGTTTGAAGCTGCACTCATGGCCACGCCGCTGTTGGCACCAGCAGTTGTGCCGCCGTCGTCGCTTCCGGCCGTAGCGCCGCTTGCCGCACCAACAATGGGGAACGTGACCGTGACGGTCTGGTCCTGGCGCATCTGGTAGACGTCGTCGTCCATCCGCAGCTCATGGTTCGACAGTGGGGTTTCGTCTTTCCAGCAATACGGCAAAACCCGATAGCCGCTGTAGGTCAGCCCCTTTTCATGCAGCGTCTTGAATGCCCACATGACCGACTCCATGTACTCGATATTGAGCGTCTTGTAGTCGTTTTCGAAGTCGACCCAGCGGGCCTGGCGGGTGACGTAGGCCTTCCACTCGTCGGCATACTTCATCACCGAGGCGCGGCAGGCGTCGTTGAACTTGTCGATGCCCATGGCTTCGATTTGCTGCTTGTCCGTCATGCCCAACTGCTTCATTGCCTCAAGCTCTGCTGGCAGACCGTGGGTGTCCCAGCCGAACCGGCGCTCGACACGGCGGCCGCGTTGGGTCTGGTAGCGGCCGACGAGGTCCTTGGCATAACCGGTCAGCAGGTGTCCGTAGTGCGGCAGACCGTTGGCGAAGGGAGGGCCGTCGTAGAAAACGAACTCGTTCTCGCCGTTCTCGCCGGCGTCGCGGGCATCAATACTGGCTTGGAACGTGCCATCCTCGTCCCAGTACTTAAGTACCCTCTCTTCGAGCCGGGGAAAGCGTGGGGATGAACTGGTGGCCGCGGCAGCGGAATCAGCGGTGGTGGCTTTGGGATAGTACTGAGGCATCTAAGACATCCTGGTTGAGGCTGATACAGGATGCGAGGACGGATCCGACGCCGGCAACGTTGGAAACCGCAACCTTCCGGTCGTCGGGCAACTATCCGGCACCAATTCCGCGGTACCACCTCACTTACAGCCATCTTCCTCCATTTCGGGAGGATGCTGGCTGCCGCTCGTTGACTGCTGTGACGGGCTTACCCGTCCGGCTCTAATGGGATCTGCTGCAAAGCACCTGATGGCACTGCCGCTGCACGGTCTGTTCTTCCGGAAGCTCACCGGTGATGGCCGGGTCGATGCTTGTTCCTTTAGTCTACAAGGAACGGTACACGTTCGGCCAAGCGGTCGGCTTCCTAACCCTTGACGCCGGTCGTGGCAACGCCCTTAATGAAGTGCTTTTGCGCCACAAAGAAGAGAATGATCATCGGAATCGTAGTGATCACACTGGCGGTGATCGGAATTTCCCAGGCGAACTCGCCTGCCACACCGAACTGGTCGACCAGTGCCTTCAGACCACGGGGAACGGTGAACGTGGAACTGTCCCGCAAATAGATCAGTGGACCCATGAGGTCCGTCCACGCCGCCTGGAATTCGAAGATCAGGGTCACGATCATGGCCGGCTTGCAGAGCGGAACCCCGATCTTCCAGAACTGCTGCCAGTGGTTGGCACCATCAATCGTTGCCGCCTCAAACACCTCGTTCGGCAAAGTCAAGAAGAATTGTCGAAGCAGGAAAATATAGAAGGCGCTGCCAAAAAGATTCGCTGCCCACAGCGGCGTCAAAGTGCCCACCATTCCCAGACTGTCCCAAATCAAGAACCGCGGGATCATGGTCACTGCGCCGGGAAGCATCATGGTGGCAAGCACGACGCCGAACAAGACATTGCGGCCCCGGAACCGGAAGCGTGCGAATCCCCAGGCGACCAAAGCGCTCGAGATCGTCACCGCCACGGCGCCGAGAACGGTGACGATCGCGGTATTGCCAATCCACAGGGCAAGCGGCGCTTCCTGCCACACGCGCACATAGTTATCCAGAGTGAAAGTTTCAGGAATCAGCTTGTTGTCGAATACCTGCGACCGTGGTTTGAAGGAGGCACTGAGCAGCCAAACCAGCGGGTAGATGAACATCAGGGTCGCCAGCGCCAGCGCCGCACCAATGATGACTTTCCCCAGCATCCGGCGCCGGCGCTTGCCTCCGCTCACGGGGTGGCTCGGTCGCGCTGGACGATGGGGAGGCTCGACGCCGTCGGACGGGGTCAGGGGGCCGGAATCGTCGAGGCCGGTGGACGCTGTCGTCGACGTGCGTGGAATATCAGCGCGGGTGGCCATTACCGTCCTCCCTCGTAGTAGACCAGTTTGCGGCTGATCAGCACTTGGACGGCTGTGACCGCCATGATGATGACGAACAGCAGCCATGCCATGGCCGATGCGTATCCCATGTGCAGGAACTCGAACGCCTGCTGGAACAGGTAGATCACGTAGAACAGAGCGGCATCAGTGCTGTAGGTCGTTCCGCCGGCGCCAAAGTAAGCGGTATAGGCCTCGGTGAAGGTTTGGAAGGAGGCAATGGTGTTCACAATGAAGATGAAGAAGATCGTGCCGCTGATCATCGGCACTGTTATCCGGGTGGTGACCTGCCAGGAGTTGGCGCCATCCACCCGCGCCGAATCAATCATTTCCTGGGGCACATTGTGCAGTGCTGCGAGTAAGATAATAACTGACGCCCCAAGCGTCCATAGATTCATCAGGATCAATCCGGGCTTGATCCAGTCCGGGTCGGTCGTCCACGCCGGTCCGTCTATGCCGAACACTTCAAGGATTTCGTTGACCAGACCATCGTGGCCGTTGAAAATCAGCAGCAGGATAATGCCAATGGCCACGGGTGGCGTCATGTTTGGTAGATAGAACGCAGTCCGGAAGAAACCGGATGCCCGCCCCACCTTGAGCAACAGCAGGGCCAAAGCCAAGGAAATCAGGACCTGCAGCGGGACCGAGACAACCGTGTATACGAACGTGTTCCACAGTGCCAGCGATACCTTTGGATCGTGCAGCATCTGGGCATAGTTTTCGAGTCCGATGAAAGTCGGATCATTGATGACGTCATAGTCCGTCAGGGACAAATAGCCGCTGTAGAAGATCGGCCAGGCCGTGAATACCAGCATGCCGAGAATCCACGGGCTGATGAAGAGCAGGGCTGCCCGAACGTTTCGCCTGCGGTTACGCCGCTGCCCGGGCCGCAGCTGGACTTTTTCCTTTTTGCCGCCGATCACCGAGGCCACGCGCTACTCCCCTGATTCCCAGCTTTCCCAGGCCTTGTCCAGAACGCTCTGCGCTTTCTCCTGGGCCTGGTCAAGGGCTTCCTGAGGATCCTGCTGGCCATTCAGGACACTGTTTACAGCATCCTGCCAAGCAGTCTGGAACTGTGCATCCGCGGGATTCGCCGGCAGTGCGAAGCCGTTGTCGTTCGCCGCGTAAGCAGCTTCGATGGCGGCATTCCAGTTCTCCGCGCCGGCATCCTCGACGAAGGTTTCCTTGATCTTCTTATCGGCCTCCACATTTGCGGTAAACAGTCCGGTGAACGGCTTGCCCTCCTTCTCACGTTCAGTGGCCCTGGCCTCGGCCGCTGCCATCCACGATTCCGTAGCAGTCATGGTCTTGATAAACCGGCAGGCAGCCTCGGGGTTGGAACTGTCAGCAGGAATGGCCCAGGTCGAACCACTCGAATAGGAGAACGGCTCCCCGTCCTTGGTCTTGAAGGTTGTGAAGGTGACGGGGGCGTCCGGAGAGACATCGTTTAGTACGTTTATGTACCACTGCTCCATGGGCATTGCCCCGAGCGTGCCGGTGGCGAATTGATTACCAGCACCGAAGAAGTCCGTCGAATCACGGTACGCCTTCACTTCGCTGAAACCACCCTGCAATTCGTAAACGGAGGACGCAAAGGTTAATGCCTCCACCACCTCAGGTGAGTTCAACTGAGCCGTTCGACCATCCTCGGAAATGAGGGCACCACCGTTGCCATGGACCCACAAGGGCAGGAATTCGGGGAGTTTTGTGTCGTAGCCTATGACCTTCAAATCCCCATTTTCACGCTTTACCATGGCCTCTGCTGCCGCTTCGACCCGGTCCCAGTCGGAACCATCCACATCGGACAGTTCCATATTTGCTTCTGCTAACAATTCGGAATTAGCAAATAGGACTTGCACTTGGTTGAATTCCGGCACTCCGTAGATATTTCCGTCAAATGTAACTTGTTCCACGGCGGTATCAAGGAAATTGTCTATTTCAATTCCCTCGCCGGATATGCATTTATCCAAGGGCATAATTGCGCCACGGGAGGCAAATGTGCCTATTTGATTACGATCAGCATAAATCAATTGCGGCGGTTCCCCAGTGGCAACTGCCGAGAGGAATTGCTGAATATTCAACTGCCCCTCAACAAGGCTGACGTCGACGTTAGCGAGCTCCTCGGTGGCCAAATCGTAACGCGTCTGTCCAATTTCGTCGGACGTTCCAAAACCCATAACGGTCAGCTCGCCACCAAGCTCAGCATCAGGCGGGAACGATGAGGTAACTTCCGGTTCCTCAGGCCCGCCTGAACCTGTTGCGCAACCCGTTGCAACAAGCGCCAGAGCAGCAGCAACGCCAGTCATTTTGAAAACCGAGGACCTCATTGTCGATGGCATACCAGCACACCTTTCGAGTTAGCCTCCAGGACTAAGGTGGCCGCCACCTGCTTGACGACTAATAGTCATATCAGAACACAGGGACAAACAGCCGTCAATGACATGGTATATATCCAGGCTGTAAAACTACTTCGATCCTTGCCCCATACTGCGATCATTTTACCGCCGCGTTTCGGAATATCCTTCCACATTCGATCTGATATCCCCGGAGAAAGAACCGCTACTTTCGAAGTCGAGTCATTGTTATAGAACCAGATCAAAACCTCGATCTGTTACTGCCGGCTGCGAATGCGGGACTGCCTGTATGACTTCGGGGAGAGTTCAACGGCAGGGCCGACGGACGCGATAGCGGGTCTGGCTGCAGGCCAGGGCTATGGTCCGGTCCGGATGACCTTATGGTTGGCTGGCTGAGCCAGGGGCCGCACCACCAATTGATCGATGTTCACATGGTGGGGCGCGTTCAGTGCGTATGCGATCACGTCCGCCACATCGTCGGCGGTGAGCGGCTTTTCAACACCCTGATATACCTTTTGCGCAGCCTCCTCGTCGCCGTCCAACCGGTTCAAGGCAAACTCCTCCGTTCGGACCATGCCCGGCGCCACTTCTATGACCCGCACGTTGTTCTCTGCTTCCTCCAGCCGCAATGTATTGGCCAATGCCCGTTCAGCATGCTTTGCCGCCACATAGCCGCCGCCGGATTCATAAGCCGTAAGCCCCGCCGTCGACGTAAGCAGCAATACACTCCCACGGCCGCTGTCGCGCAAAGCGGGCAGGAAGGTTTGCGTCAGCCGCAGCGTGCCGAGCACATTGACGTTGTACATCTTCTCCCAGTCGGTAATCTTTCCATCGGCGATGGTATCCACGCCGAACGCACCACCAGCGTTGTTGATGAGAGCATCCAGCCCGCCGCCCGCCAAGACCTCGTCTGCAAGTTTCCCGACATCTGCGGAGTCGGTTACGTCTGCAGCGATAGCTCTCGCGCCGGTTTCCTCCGCCAGTTTGGCGAGCCTGTCCTGGCGCCTGGCGACTGCGATGACGTCCCAGCCGGACTTCACCAATGCTCTGACTGTTGCTGCACCAATACCGGAACTTGCGCCAGTGACAAGGGCACGTGGGTTCTTCAATGTATTCGCCTTACTTTCAGGATGTGTATGGATAGTTTTCTCCCGGACTCTCAATCAATTGCGGGCCGCGGTTACAGCAACTGCTTGAGGACGACGGCCTGATTCAGGTCCTGGCTCTTGGCCGAATAAAGCAGCGTGACCGTCTTATGCTCCTCTACAGCGTCCTCCAACGATGCAAGCGCATCATTGTCAGAGAGTTCCGCCTCGTACTTCTTCCGGAATTCCGCGAACTTTTCCCGGTCATGGTTAAACCACTTGCGCAGCTCTGTGGACGGTGCCACGTTTTTAAGCCAGAGGTCGACGGCGGCAGTCTCCTTGGAAAGGCCCCTCGGCCAGAGCCGGTCAACCAAGATCCGAAGACCATCGTCATCAGCTGCCGGTTCATAAATCCGTTTGATTTTCAGCGCCATGATCCGAATCCTACCGCCCGCAACAGCACGTCCTCTCCGGTTCCCACGGCCGTGCGGTTCTCGTGAAACAATTGGCCTCATGGCTGAACATAATCAGGGCACAGACACGCCCGCATCCGAGTCCGTATCCGCGACCAAGCCCGAATCCGCAGCAGTAAACGTTCCTGACCGCCCGGGGCTCGAGGGCCTCGAGGCGAAACTGTCGCCGCGATGGCGTGAGGAGGGAACCTACAAGTTCAATCCGGAGACCAGCCGGGAAGAGGTCTACTCGATTGACACACCTCCCCCGACTGCGTCCGGTTCTTTGCACGTTGGGCACATGTTCTCCTACACGCAGACCGACGTCCTCGCGCGGTTTCACCGGATGCAAGGCAAGAATGTCTTCTATCCGATGGGTTGGGATGACAACGGACTGCCCACCGAGCGGCGCGTACAGAACTATTTCGGTGTCCGCTGCGACCCGGCACTCCCGTACGACCCGGACTACACTCCCCCGGCCAAACCCGCCAAGAACGACCGGGATTTTGAACAGGTGTCCCGGCGGAACTTCATTGAACTCTGTGAAGAATTAGCGGTCGACGACGAGAAGGTATTCGAGAACCTCTTCACAACGCTTGGCCTGTCCGTGGATTGGGACCTGACATACCGCACCATCGATGACACCTCCCGTGCAGTGAGCCAGCGGGCTTTCCTACAGAACCTCACTGACGGCGACGCCTATATGGCCGAGGCTCCCACACTCTGGGACATCACATTCCGTACCGCTGTAGCCCAGGCCGAGCTGGAGGACCGGGAACGTCCCGGCGCCTTCCACCGCATCGGTTTCAAGCTCTCAACCGGCAACGCGGACAGCGGTGCCGGCACCGGCTCATCCGACGGCGTCGTTTTTATCGAAACGACCCGTCCGGAGCTTATTCCTGCCTGCGTGGCACTGGTGGCACACCCCGACGATGAGCGCTACCAGCCGTTGTTTGGTTCGACCGTGACTTCTCCGCTTTTCGGTGTCGAAGTTCCCATCATGGCGCACCCGCTGGCGAAGCAGGACAAAGGCTCGGGCATTGCGATGATCTGTACCTTTGGCGATCTGAACGACGTCACCTGGTGGCGCGAACTGCAGTTGCCCACCCGCCCGGTTGTGGGCCGCGACGGGCGCATCATCGCCGATACGCCGGAGTGGATCAACGGCGACGCGGCGGAAAAGAATTATGCTGCCCTGGCCGGCAAGACCGTCTTCAGCGCCAAAGAAGCGATCGTGGAAATGTTGCGCGGGAGCGGCGACATGGAAGGCGATCCGACGCCGACGACGCATGCGGTGAATTTCTATGAAAAGGGCGATAAGCCGCTGGAAGTAGTTACCAGCCGGCAGTGGTACATCCGCAATGGCGGACGTGATGCAGAACGCCGGGAGCAGCTGATTGCCCGCGGCGAGCAGATCGACTTCCATCCTGCATTCATGCGTTCCCGCTATAAGAACTGGGTTGAGGGTCTCAATGGCGACTGGCTCGTTTCGCGTCAGCGCTATTTTGGGGTGCCCATTCCGGTCTGGTACAGGCTCGATGATGCCGGCGAGCCCGAATACGATCAGCCGGTTCTGCCCGTTTCCGAATCGTTGCCCGTAGATCCCGCGGGCGAACCTGCACCCGGATTCGACGAGTCCCAGCGTGACCAGCCGGGTGGTTTTACCGGGGACCCCGACGTGCTGGATACCTGGGCAACGTCGTCCCTGACCCCGCAGATCCTGGGTGGTTGGAGCCGCGACGAAGAGCGCTTCGGCAACGTATTCCCCTTCGATCTCCGGCCGCAGGGCCACGACATTATCAGGACCTGGTTCTTTTCCAGCGTCGTGCGGGCGGACGCCCTCAATGACAGTCCCGCGTGGAAGCACGCGGCACTCTCCGGCTGGGTCTTGGATCCTGACCGGAAGAAAATGTCAAAGTCCAAAGGCAACGTCGTCGTCCCGACGGATATCCTCGAGCAGTTCGGTTCGGACGCTGTCCGCTATTGGGCTGCCTCCGCACGTCTCGGCGCGGACACAGCGTACGAGGTTGGGCAAATGAAGATTGGCCGCCGGCTGGCCATCAAGCTCCTCAACGCCTCCAAATTCGTGCTCAACCTGGGTGCTACGGCTGATTCAGTCGTAACTGCCGGGGAAGCTGCTGTTGTCACCAATCCACTCGACAAGGCCCTGCTCGCCCAGCTTGCCGGCGTCGTCGACCAAGCAACTGCTGCATTCAACAATTATGACTACGCCCGCGCGCTGCAGATCAGCGAATCCTTTTTCTGGACCTTCACAGATGACTACGTCGAACTGATCAAGGACCGGGCGTATGGGGCGGCCGGCGAGCAGGAGCAGGCGTCGGTACTGGCGGCGTTGGCCACAACCCTGGACAGCGTCCTGCGTTTGTTCGCACCGTTCCTGCCCTTCGCTACTGAGGAAGTCTGGTCGTGGTGGCGCTCCGGGTCGGTTCACCGGGCTCCTTGGCCCACGACGGCGGCGCTGGAGTCGGCGGGTTCCTCAGCCGACATCGCCATGCTGGCAACGGTTGGCGAGGCACTGAGCGGGATCCGCAAGGCGAAATCCGAGGCAAAGGTAAAGCAGCGCACCGAGGTGGTCAAGGCAACAATCAGCGCCCCTGCCCTGCCGCTGGAACAGCTGAAAGCTGGATTGGGCGACCTCAAGGCTGCCGGCAATGTGCGCCAGCTGGACCTGATCGAGCATGAAGCGGAACTCTCCGTCTCCGACGTCGAGCTGGCGTCCGTCGCCGAATAGTGCGGCGAGCCTGCGTGCTGCAGGCTTAAATGCGGTATTTACTGGGATTGGCCCTGCTTGAGTATGAGCCTGCAGGGACTTTTCTTCAGTACAAATGATTAACCGGCGACGCCCCCTCCAGTATGAGGTGGAGGGGGCATCGTCGGTCAGTGGGTGACGGGCACTGATCTCCCGGACTCCGCCGATCTTCAGGTCTTCCCGGCCTCGTCACCCGCCGGCCCCAACCGGACGTATCCGGCTGGATCACTGAATCCTTGGTGTCCGTTCCGCACCCTTATCGAGTGGTACTTAAGTTGTACTCCTGGGCTGGATTAGGCACAAGAGGTTGTCAGTCGAAAATCGGGTCCTCGCTGCGGCTGCGCTTGAGTTCATAGAATCCTGGGTATCCAGCGAGGAGAACGGCTCCGTCCCAGACCTTGCCAGCGTCTTCGCCCTTCGGCGCTGGAGTCATCACAGGACCGAAGAAAGCCGTTCCGTTAAACGCGACGACGGGAGTTCCCACGTCGTGTCCGACCAGGCTGATGCCTTTGTCGTGGCTGGTCTTCAGTTGTCCGTCGTACTCCTCGCTTGTAGCGTATTTTGCCAGCTCCGCGGGCAACCCTGTTTCTTCGAGTGATTCGGCGATGACGGCGTCGAAATCCTTGTTTCCACCCGGATGTATGCGGGTGCCCATTGCATCGTAGAGTTTCTTGATGTGCTGGCTGCCGTGCAATTCAGCTGCAGCGGTGACCACGCGGACCGGCCCCCGCAGCCGCTCCATATTTTCCCGGTGCTCTTCGGAGTCGTCGTTGCCTTCGTTGAGGATGGCCAGGCTCATGACATGCCACTCGGCGTGAAGATCACGGACCTTCTCGACTTCACCAATCCAGCGGGAGGTCATCCATGCCCACGGACAGGCGGGATCGAACCAGAAATCGACGGTGTTCTTCTCACTCATATTCTCTCCTCTGCTTCGCCGGCCATGCCGGCGCAATGTCTTAGAGTCAGGGATGCAGCTGCGGAACAGACGCAAAATACTGGTCTCGGAGTGCAGTCAATGTTTCAGGGTGTCAGGGCCCATTTTGCGATTTATCATGACCGCTCCAACCATCTTGTCCTGCCACGATTGATGCCATCCGGACTCAGTGTCGAACAATGGCGATAACAGGAAGAGGAGACCAAGTATTCCAACGGTAAGGACGGATCCAACGATAACGACGGCGTACCAGAGGAGTGCTTTACGCCAGCCAATGGGCTGGCCGTCAGCGGTGGACACCAGTCGAAGGCCCTTCATGGCATTGCCAGCGGAACTGCCCCTGATCGCCAGCAGCCCGATGAAAAAGATAGCCGCCAACAGCCAGACCACGGCGATGCCCGCCAACGGACCCGCATAGGCCGCGATGATGTCGCTGGTCTGATCATCACCTGTCATGGACATCGCCAGCAGAAATAAACCCAACAGTGCCAGGCCGAAGAAGGACAGCGCCAGAACGGGAATTCCCACGACGATGACGTCAAAGGTCCTTGAACCGATTTGGGCTCCGGCCGATGCTGGTGCGACACCTTGGAGTGCCGGATAAGCGACGTGTGTATCTGCCGGCCGCCCGCGCTCTTTTGATGTTTGAGACACCTGACGACTACCTAAGCGGACTTATTCCGGCGCTTCGCGACGACGTCGTGGGAAATCAGCGTCGGCTCCGCTCCATCCTTGACCACGTCCTCGGTGATGACAACTGACGCGACGTCCTCGCGGCTTGGAAGATCGAACATCACCGGAAGGAGTACCTCCTCCAGGATCGCCCGCAAACCGCGGGCGCCGGTTCCGCGGTTCAAGGCCTGGTCCGCTATGGCTTCGAGGGCCTTCGGATCGAAGTTGAGTTCAACGTTGTCGAGCTGGAACATCTTCTGGTACTGCTTCACCAGTGCGTTCTTCGGTTCAGTCAGAATCTGGATCAACGCCGTGCGGTCGAGGTTTTCCACGGAGGTGATCACGGGAAGCCGCCCGATGAATTCGGGAATCAGGCCGAATTTGAGCAGATCTTCTGGAAGGACGTCGGCGTAGCTGCCATCGTCCTGCTTCAGCGAGCTAAGTGGGGCACCAAAGCCGATCCCCTTCTTGCCGGCCCGCCCGCCAATAATTTCCTCGAGGCCGGCAAAGGCGCCGGCAACGATGAAGAGGACATTGGTCGTGTCGATCTGGATAAATTCCTGATGCGGATGTTTGCGTCCGCCCTGGGGCGGGACTGAGGCTACGGTGCCTTCCAGAATTTTCAGCAGTGCCTGCTGCACTCCCTCGCCGGAAACGTCACGGGTAATGGAGGGGTTTTCACTTTTGCGCGAGATCTTGTCGATCTCGTCAATGTAGATAATTCCCTGCTCGGCCTTCTTGACGTCGTAGTCGGCAGCCTGGATGAGCTTGAGGAGGATGTTCTCCACGTCTTCACCGACATAACCGGCTTCAGTGAGTGCGGTGGCATCGGCGACGGCGAAGGGAACATTCAGCTGGCGCGCCATGGTTTGAGCCAGGTACGTTTTGCCGCAACCGGTCGGGCCGATCATGAGGATATTGGATTTAGCGATTTCCACGTCCTCGGACTGTGATGAATCGCCGAGCGTGGACGCCTTGGCCGCATGTCCGGACTGGATGCGTTTGTAGTGGTTATAGACCGCTACAGCGAGTGACCGCTTGGCCGGTTCCTGGCCGATCACATACTCCTGCAGGAAATTGAATATTTCCTTGGGCTTGGGCAATTCGAAAGTCCCGACATCCGCGACTTCCGCCAGCTCTTCCTCAATAATTTCGTTGCAGAGCTCGATGCACTCGTCACAGATGTAGACGCCGGGGCCGGCGATCAACTTTATGACCTGCTTCTGGCTTTTGCCGCAGAAAGAACACTTGAGTAACTCTGTGCTCTCACCGATGCGAGCCATAGTCAGTCCCCTTACGTGGTTCTCGTTCGAGTCCGCATTTGGTGTCGCGGAGTTCGAATCGACTTTCGATCAAGTTCTACTGTAGGTCAGATTTTACTCCGGTTCAGTAACCAAACACCCTGTGGTGCAAAGTGACGCACCACAGGGTGAGGTTTCGCGCCGGATGGGGTGTTACTTGTTCAGCGCCGTCGCTTTGATCTTGCGGGGTTCGAGGACCTCGTCGATCAGTCCGTAGTCCTTGGCATCTGCCGCGGTGAGGATCTTGTCGCGCTCGATATCCTGATTCAGCTGCTCGGCGGTACGCCCCGAATGACTCGCCAGGGTGTCCTCCAACCAGGTCCGCATCCGCATGACCTCGTTGGCCTGGATCTCGATGTCGGAGGCCTGGCCGCCTTGGCCACCTGCCAGGGCAGGCTGGTGGATCAGGATGCGTGCGTTGGGCAGAGCAAGCCGCTTGCCGGGAGCCCCTGCTGCCAGCAGCACTGCAGCAGCACTGGCGGCCTGGCCGAGGCAGACTGTCTGAACCTCGGGCCGTATGAACTGCATCGTGTCGTAGATGGCCGTCATCGCGGTGAAGGATCCACCCGGCGAGTTGATGTAGATCGTGATGTCGCGTTCCGGGTCGGTTGACTCGAGCACCAGCAGCTGGGCCATGATGTCGTCGGCCGAGGCATCGTCCACCTGCACGCCGAGGAAGATGATGCGGTCCTCAAAGAGTTTGGTGTACGGATCCTGGCGCTTGAAGCCATACGGCGTGCGCTCTTCGAACTGTGGAAGCACGTACCTGTCATTGGGCATCTGTGGGGCCATGCCACCTGCGGCGGCACCGTAATTGAAATTCATTATCTCTCTACTCCTGATGGGTGAAGGAAAGTCTTGCACGACGACGTCGAAAGCGGTTGTTACCGGCGTCCGGCGCCGGTTTACTCCTGGCTGGTACCGCCGCCGCCCGACACCGAACCTGCATGTGCGGAAATGTGGTCGAAGAAACCGTAGTCGAGGGCTTCCTGTGCAGTGAACCACTTATCGCGGTCGTTGTCTTTGAGGATTTGGTCAACGCTCTGACCGGTCTGCTCAGCGGTCAGGTCCGCCATCGTTTTCTTCATGTGCAGGATCAGCTCGGCCTGGATGCGGATGTCCGAAGCCGTGCCGCCGATGCCGCCTGAGGGCTGGTGCATCAGGATGCGCGCGTGCGGTGTCGCGTAGCGCTTGCCCTTGGTCCCGGAAGACAGCAGGAACTGCCCCATGGAGGCCGCGAGGCCGGTGGCTACGGTAACGACGTCGTTCGGAATGAACTGCATCGTGTCGTAGATCGCCATGCCGGCAGTCACGGAACCGCCTGGCGAGTTGATGTAGAGGTAGATATCCTTCTCAGGATCCTCGGCTGAAAGCAACAGCAACTGGGAGCAGATGGTGTTGGCGTTCTCGTCCCGCACCTCTGAACCGAGCCAGATAATGCGCTCTTTGAGCAAACGATTGTAGATGTAGTCATCCCGGCTGGCCGGCTCAACGGTGGCCATTCGGGGGGTCTGGGATTCGGTCGACATTCTCAGTTACCTCTCGCTCTGCATGGAACGGTGGGACAGGCGATGTCCCTAATATTCTCACTGTGGACACTAGCGGGATTCAGGGGTTGTTTGTTTCCCAAACCGGCGCTGTTCGCTGACGGCGCATCAGGCTGCAGGCGCCGCCACGGCGGTTTCGACGGCGTAGCTTTCCGGTGCTGAAATCAGCTGTGACGGTTAAATGACGAAGCCGCCGGACCCTTAGGGACCGGCGGCTCCATAAATCATTTCGGATCAGAAGCGGACTGCAGTGGGGTCGTCGGCGCTGGCCGGCTTTTCCTCATCGGAGACCGCATCCGCCGGCGCGTCAGCATCTGCTGCCTCATCCGCCTCGGCTGCCTGCGCAGCGGCTTCAGCACCCTGCACCTCGCTGGCCGGACGCACGAACTCCGTAAGGTCGACCTCGGCACCTTCAGTGTCGGTGACTTTGGCTTCGCCAAGCACGATCGCCAATGCCTTCCGGCGGCGGACCTCGGAGACCATCATCGGAACCTGGCCGCTCTGGTCGATAATCTGCGCGAACTGGTTCGGGTCCATGCCGTACTGGCTGGCGGTCGAGACGATGTAGTCGATCAGCTCGCTCTGATCAACACCTACTTCTTCCTTCTCGGCGACGGCATCGAGAATGATCTCGTTGCGGAAGGCGCGCTCGGCGTTTTCAGCCACTTCCTTGCGGTGCTCTTCCGAGTCGTGGTCTTCTTCCTGGTTCTCCTGGTTGAAGTGCTGCTCAACCTGCTGCTCGATGACGGACTCCGGAACTGGAACCTCAATCATGTCGACGAGCTTCTCCAGGACCTTGTCGCGGGCCTCGACACCCTGGTCGACAACCTTCGACTGGCTGGCCTGCTTCGCCAGATCGGCGCGCAGTTCCTCCATAGTGTCGAATTCGCTGGCCAACTGGGCGAAGTCGTCATTCGGTTCAGGCAGCTCGCGTTCCTTCACGGCCTGCACGACGACGGTTACCTCGGCATCCTCACCGGCGTGGTCACCGCCGGCGAGCTTGGTCTCGAAGATGGCCGATTCGCTGGCGGAGAGGCCTTCGACAGCCTCGTCCATGCCCTCGAGCATGGTTCCGGCGCCAACCTGGTAGGAAAGATCCGATGCCGTGTCGACTTCCTCGCCGTCGATCTTGGCGCTGATGTCGATAGTCAGGAAGTCATCCTTGGCGGCGGGACGATCCACGTTCTTCAGGGTGCCGAAACGGCCGCGCAGTTCCTCCAGTGACTTCTCTACGTCCTCGTCGGAGGACTTCGCCGGTTCAACGGTAACCTCGATACCCGAGTAGTCAGGCAGTTCGACCTCCGGACGGATGTCGACCTCGACCTCGAAGTTGAGGTCACCTTCGAAGGACTCGGGGTCCGGAACCGCTGTAATTTCAACCTCAGGCTGGCTCAGCGGGTGAATCTCAGTTTCCTGGACCGCGGCCTGGTAGTAACCATTGAGACCCTCGTTGACGGCGCTCTCGATGATGTAGGCCCGGCCAACACGCTGATCGATCAGTTTGTTGGGGACCTTGCCCTTGCGGAAGCCGGGTACCTGAATCTGCGATGCGACAGTCTTGTAGGCCTCGTCAATCTGCGGCTTCAATTCCTCGAACGGAACCTCTACTTTAAGCTTCACCCGGGTGGGATTAAGGTTCTCGACGGCGCTCTTCACAGCGTGGCACTCCTGATAAATGTAGGGGTCTGGAGATAATTCGAAGGTGATACGTCGGGGCGACAGGACTCGAACCTGCGATCCCCTGCTCCCAAAGCAGGTGCGCTAGCCACTACGCTACGCCCCGTAGTGCACAGAACAGTCTACGGGCATTTGGCCCCGCGTGCACATTTGACACCTGGGGCTACCGGTATGATGTAGTTATACCCGTTCGGAAAACGTTCTTTGGAGCACCCGGACAGGTCTCTTCGGGGATGTAGCTTAATGGTAAAGCCTCAGTCTTCCAAACTGATTACGCGGGTTCGATTCCCGTCATCCCCTCCACTTGCCCTTGAAGCCGCGGCTAACGACACACCGGCGCATAATATATAGACTCCCACCACAGGTGAGGGTCTATTTTTTTGCCCGCCGCGCCCTTGTTCATCAGGTAAGCAAGGCCTTCCTTCATTGATTCCTCAACAGGGAGCGGTATTATTTGTACAGATTCAAAATTTGGATCTTGTATAAAGAGCTTAGGCTAACCTCACTGGAACCCGCACTGCCTTGGCTTGGAAGGGAATCACCATGACTGCCACCGTAAACGTAAAACCAGCACCTACAGCCGCCGGCGTTGCCCAGCTGCTGGGTCCCGTCGTCGTCGAACTGACCGCGCTTTCCGTAACCGGCAAGCAGGCCCACTGGCACGTAAAGGGCCCCAACTTTGTCCCCGTGCACGAGCTGCTCGACACCATTGTCGATAATGCACGCGCCTTCGCTGACCTGGCTGCGGAGCGGATTGTCGCTCTCGGCACGCCGATCGACGCGACCCTGGCCGCCGTCGCCAAGCAAACGGCAGCTCCTGCCTTCCCCACCGGTTTCATTACCACGGACACTGCCGTGGACGAGGTCGTCAAGCACATTGATGCCGCCCTCGACAAGGTCCGCGAGACTGTTGCACCCCTCGGCGAGCTCGACGAGACGAGCCAGGACGTTGCGATTGAGATCGTCCGCGGGCTGGATAAGGACCGTTGGTTCCTCGATTCGAGCCGCACGGTCTGATTAGGTCCGTCATGGCGAAAGATTCCGGTTCTCCGGCGTCCGGGCAGCCGCTCGGCGTGGATGAACTCAGCGAACGGTTGAGGAGCCGTGGCCTGCGGGTCACGGGTCCTCGGCTGATCGTGTACAACGCTTTGGCGCACCAGGGCGGGCACCGTTCCGCCGATGAAGTTGCCGTCTCCATCACCGCCGTCGGTCCGTCGCTGCCACGGACAAGCGTCTACAACGCCTTGAAAGCACTGGTCGACGCCGGTTTGATAGATGTGGTCGACGCCGGACCCGGCACCACGCTGTATGAGGTCCGGGGAGAATCCCATCACCATTTCATCTGCCGGCAGTGCAATGCGTTGATTGATGTTCCCAGCGATTCAACCATCGACGGCTCGCTGTTGTCGGAGGTCCCCGGCGCAACAGTTGAATCCGCACAGGTGATCCTTAGGGGCCTCTGTCCCGAGTGCACTGAACGGTCAAAGGCACGGGCATAGCCTGCACCCGACCCAGCAGGAAGCGGATCAGTCCTGCTGGCAGCTGGGGCACCAGTAGAGCTTCCTGGCGCTCATCTCCGCGAGAGCCACCGGCGTGCCGCAGATCCGGCATTCTAGCCCTGCGCGTTTGTACACGTAATGCGCGTCCTCGGCCGGGACGTCAGGGTCCAGGCTGGTACGGTCCCCGGGCGCGGTCGTAATGATCCGGCCATCCCGGACGCCGTCGCCCATCGCCGTAGAAATGTCCTTCCACAGCGAACGCGCTTCTTCGCCAGAGAGGGATTTCCCCAACCGCCACGGATTCAGCCGCTGCCGGAACAACACCTCTGCGCGGTAGACATTGCCTACACCGGCAATAACATCCTGGTTCATCAGCAGCAGCCCTAGTGGACTTCCCCGTGAGGTGATCCGGCGGACGAATTCATCCGGATCGGCGTCCGGCCGCAGTGGGTCCGGTCCAAGCTTGGACAGTACGACGGCGGCCTCGGCTTCGGTGATTACCTCGCAGGCCGTCGGCCCGCGCAGGTCCGCCCACCCATGTTCGGCGACCAGCCTGACGCGGACGGCCCCAACAGGCTCCGGCGGACCGGAGTAGGCCCGCGGGGCTGCTACTGAAGCGCCGCCGTCGTCGTCGCTGATTTCCCGCTCCCCCACCCGCCGCGGGGCACCGATACTCGAGGCACCACGGAATGTGGCGTCTCCGCCGAAGTCCCAGGCCCCATACAGGCCCAGGTGAACCCGCAACAGCAGGTCATTATCGAAGTCAAGGAACAGTTGCTTGCCGTGCGCCGCGGCACTGGTCAAGGTATGCCCGTCGAGCCGTTCCGCCCCGGCGGCGAAGCGTCCCTGCGGAGAGCTGACGGCAACCCGGTGCCCGGCGAAAACGGAATTGAACTGCCTGGCAAGCCGGTGTACGGAGTGCCCCTCCGGCATCGGATCTAGTCGGTTTCCGGCAGCGGGAAGGCACCGGTTGCGGGGCCGGAGCCACGATCGCCGGGCAGCTCGCCGGTGGATTCAAACCGGGCGATCTGCCGTATCCGCCGCTGATGGCGGTCCTCATTGCTGAACGGTTCGGCCAGGAAGGCCGCGATAATCCCCGCCGCTTCCTCCACCGAATGCTGGCGGCCGCCGACAGCGACAACGTTCGCATTGTTGTGCTGCCGTGCCAGAACGGCCGTTTCGGTACTCCACGCCAGCGCGGCCCGAACGCCCTTGACCTTATTGGCCGCGATTTGCTCACCGTTTCCGGATCCCCCGAGCACGATGCCACGCGAGTCGATGTTCGCCGCCTCGTCCGCGAGGACGGCCTTCGCTGCGTTGATGCAGAACTCAGGGTAGTCGTCCAGAGCGTCATACACTTGGGGACCGTGGTCGACGACCTCATACCCCTTGGCGGCAAGATCCTGCTGCAGGTGGGCGCTGAGCTCCATGCCCGCGTGGTCGGTGGCGATATGTACACGCATCTTTTTCCATTCTGGCTCTTCAAATCGGGTCCGCAGAACAGCCTACTGGGTGCGGCGCGACGGTGCTTAGCCTCGGGGCACCAGAATGTCCGATTCTTCGAGCACTTACGGTGCCGGCTTTCGCTACCTTCCGGCGGCGTAGCCTTGTGCGCCGCGGGGGTTGGCGGCGGCGTAGTAGCTGCCGTCGTTGTTCTTTCCCGCGACGCAGAGCCGGCCGAGGGCCCAGTCGCCGGCGCGGGTGATGATGTGTCCGCGGCGTTCGAGATCTGTGATGACGTCTTCACCGAGGCGGTTTTCGACGACGGCTCCGCCGGGTTCCCAGGTGCGGGGCCAGAAGGAGCCGGCCAACGAGGTGGTGTGCATGCTGGGTGCGTCGATGGCTTGTTGCGGGGTGTAGCCGCCGACGATGGTGCGCAGCAGGTACATCAGTTGCCATTGTTCCTGCTGGTCTCCGCCGGGTGAGCCGAGGGCGGTGACTGGTTCGCCGTCGATCATGAGCATGGTGGGGGTCAGGGTGGTGCGCGGGCGGCGGCCGGGTTTGAGCGCCGATGGGGCGCTTTCGTCGAGCCAGGTCATCTGCAGCCGGGTGCCGAGGCAGAATCCGAGTTCGGGGATTGCCGGCGAGGATTGCAGCCAGCCGCCGGACGGTGTTGCGGCGATCATGTTGCCCCAGCGGTCGATGACGTCGATGTGGCAGGTATCGCCGCGGGTTTCGCCGGCCTTGCTGACCGTGGGTTCGCCGGCGGCACCGGAGGGCGCATCGCCGGCGGGGGTGGCTTTCCATTCCTGCTCGGTCAGCAACGGCGGATAGTAGGGGATGAAGCGGTCGATTGTCCCGGGGCGGAATTCGTGTGAGGCCGCCGGGCTGATCTGTGACCGCCGCGCATCGGCGTACTCCTTCGACAGCAGCACCTGCAGCGGTACGTCGGCGGCGCTTTCGGGGTCGCCGTAGTACGCGTCGCGGTCGGCCATGGCCAGTTTGAGTGCCTCCAGGACGTTGTGCGCGCCCTCGGCCGTTGAGGGGTCGATCTCCGCGTCGTCGAAGCCGTCCAGGATCGCCAGCGTCTGCAGCAGTACCGGTCCTTGTCCCCAGGGACCGGTTTTGGTGACCGTGACCCCGCGGAAGTCGATGGAGGTCACCGGTTCAAAGGTTGCGGAGGAGTTGGCAAAGTCCGACGCCGTGATCACCGCGGCGTGATCGGTTCCGCTCGAGTGCCGGTGCGGTGTCTTGAGGAATTCTTCCGCGGCGCGGGCGACGAATCCGGAGCCCCATTCGCGGCGGGCCGCTTCGATCCGTGCCGCCCGGTCCGGTTCCCCCTGGCCGGCTTCGATCAGCCGTTCCAGCGTCCGCGCGTAGGCCGGGTTCTTGACCAGCTCGTTCTCGGCCGGGACCTTGCCTTCGGGCAGCCACAGTTGTGCCGACGTCGGCCAATGCTCGGTGAACAGTTCCTGCACCGCCCGGATCGTCGCCCCGACCCGTCCGACCATCGGGGCCCCGTTGCGGGCGTAATCGATGGCGAAGGCCAGTACGTCGGCCAGTTCCCAGCTGCCGCGCTCGGCCAGCAGCAGCAGCCAGGCGTCGACGGCGGCAGGCACCGCGGCGGCAAGTCCACCCGCGCCGGGAACCATATCCACGCCCTCGCCCTTATAGTGCTCGATCGTGGCCGCCGCCGGAGCAGGACCCTGCCCCATCAACACCTGCGGCGTGCCGCCGACGCCGGCCACAATGGCCGTCATATCCCCACCGGGACCGTTCAGATGCGGTTCCACTACATGCAGCACGAACCCGCCCGCGGCCGCAGCGTCGAAGGCGTTGCCGCCGCGCTCAAGCACCGCCTGCGCAGCCGCCGTCGCCAGCCAATGCGTCGAGGACGTCATACCGAACGTCCCGCGCAGCGTCGGACGGGTCGTGAACTGGTCAGCCGGAGTGAAGGAAGAGGTCATATTTGTAGCCTAACCCGTACCCGATATGGATTTTGCCGTCCCGGCAGAATCCGTTCGCCCGCCGATGAACTTGGCAAAACCGGCTTGAGTGAGAGAATGACTAAATCTGTCTTATTCCTGCGCTGCGCAGGGCCTTGATACTCACAACACTGGAGGCGCTACTTTGCCAGGCATGAACTTGACCCGTGAAGAAGCTCGCGGGCGTGCGGAGCTGCTCAATGTAGAGTCCTACGAGGTCATCCTCGACCTAACCCGTGGAGAGAAGATTTTCGGTTCCACGACTTTCGTCAGATTCAACGCCGAAGCTGGCACTTCCACCTTTATCGATGCGGTGACCGACACCGTGCACGAGGTTGTCCTCAACGGCAAGCAGCTGGATCCTGCGGAGGTGTCCGACGGCGTCCGCATCCAGTTGCCGGAACTCGCCGCTGTGAACGAGCTGCGTATTGTGGCCGACGCGCTGTATATGAATACCGGCGAAGGGCTGCACAGGTTCGTGGATCCGGTTGATGGCGAGGTGTACCTCTACAGCCAGTTCGAAGTGCCGGATTCGCGCCGCATGTTTGCCGTCTTCGAGCAACCGGACCTGAAAGCATCCTTCAAGTTCACAGTGACCGCGCCGTCGCACTGGGACATCATCTCCAACTCCCCCACGCCCTCGCCAAAGCAGAAGGAACCAGAGCACGACGGCGGCGCCAGTTCCACATGGGACTTCGAACCGACGGCCGTAATGTCCTCCTACGTTACGGCCCTGATCGCAGGTCCGTACCAGTCAGTGCGCAGCGAATTGACCAGTTCCGACGGCCGCACGATTCCATTGGGCGTGTTTGTCCGCAAGTCACTGATGCAGTATCTGGATGCGGATAACGTCTTCGAACTCACCCGCCAGGGGTTCGAGTTCTACGAGCAGCAGTTCGGCACACCATATCCTTTCGCAAAATACGATCAGCTCTTCGTCCCGGAGTTCAACGCCGGCGCCATGGAGAACGCAGGCGCCGTCACCTTCCTGGAAAACTACATCTTCCGCTCCAAGGTCACCGACGCCATGGTCGAACGGCGGGCGATCACCATCCTGCACGAGCTTGCCCACATGTGGTTCGGGGACCTGGTCACAATGCGCTGGTGGAACGATCTTTGGCTGAACGAATCCTTCGCCGAGTTCATGTCCACCCTCGCCGCGGCGGAGAACACCGAGTGGAAGCAGTCCTGGACCACTTTTGCCTCGATGGAGAAGTCCTGGGCCTACCGGCAGGACCAGCTGCCCACCACCCATCCGATTGTCGCCCCGATCAACGACCTGGAGGATGTGCAGGTCAACTTCGACGGCATCACCTATGCCAAGGGCGCGTCCGTCCTCAAGCAGCTCGTAGCCTGGGTCGGCCAGGAGGAGTTCATGGCGGGCGTCCGCGAATACTTCGGCAAGCACGCCTGGCGGAATACCGAACTCAACGATCTGCTCGTTGAACTGGAGAAGTCCAGCGGCCGGGACCTGAAAGATTGGTCTGCGCAGTGGCTCGAAACTGCAGGCGTCAATACTCTGCGGCCGGAAATTCAAACCGACGGCGGGGAGATCATCACATCCTTCACCATCGTCCAGTCCGCCCCTGCGGATTACCCCACCCTCCGGCCGCACCGGCTCGCGATCGGGTTTTACGACCTTGATGTGGCACAGGACGGAACCGGCACCGGCAAGCTGGTGCGGAACCACCGGGTCGAATTGGACGTCTCCGGCGAACGCACAGAAGTTCCCGGTCTGCTCGGACTCGAGTGCCCGGATCTGGTCCTGCTCAACGACGACGACCTGGGCTACGCCAAAATCCGGATGGACGATTCGTCGCTGGAAACCGCGAAGCGTCACTTGAAGGACTTCGCGGATTCACTTCCCCGCACACTGGTCTGGGGTTCCGCCTGGGATGCTGCCCGCGACGGCGAAACTCCGGCCCGGGACTATGTCGAGCTGATCTTGAACAATATTGCCCACGAGTCGGACTCCTCGGTCGTGCTCGTACTGCTCCGCCAGCTCGTCTCCACCCTGACCTTCTACGTCCACCCCACGGCGCAGGAATCGACGGCCATTGCCGCAGCTGATTCCCTGTGGGAACTGGCCCAGTCAGCCGTCCCAGGATCCGATTCCCAGCTGCAGTTCATCAAGGCTTTCGCCGGCCAGGCGCGGACCGAAGAACAGCTCGACAATGTCGCCGGCCTGCTTGCCGGGGCGCTCGCGTTGGAGGGGCTCGACGTCGATACGGACCTCCGTTGGGACCTGCTCACTTCGCTGATTGCCGGCGGCCGTTTCGGTGCTGCCGAAATCGAGGAGGAGCTGGCGCGGGACAACACCTCCAGCGGCCAGCGAGCTGCCGCCTTGGCGAAGGCCGCCATCCCGACTCCGGAGGCAAAGGCCGAGGTGTGGGAGTCCGTCGTCGTCAATAATGAGTATTCGAAAGCGACTCAGCAGGCCCAGATCGCCGGGTTCGGACGGGTCCACGACACGAAGCTCCTCGAACCCTTCGCCGACAAGTACTTCGATGCGGTGCCTGGAATCGTCAAGACCCGCACCCACGAACTGTCGCAGCAGATCGTCGTCGGGCTCTACCCCTCGCAGCTGACCACCCGGCAGACCATCGAGCAGACCGACGGGTTTCTCGAAACATTGGGCGACGAGTCGCCGTCACTGCGCCGCCTGATATTGGAGAGCCGCGACGGCGTTGTCCGTGCTCTGAAAGCCCAGGCCGCTGACAAGCAGTCTTAGCAGGAATTTTCGAGCAGGGGCGCTGAGGGCAAAAAGAACACCAGGAGGTAGGAAATGGCACGCTCGGGAAGCCTGGAGGAACATCATTACGAGGTGACGGTTCGATGGACCGGCAACCTTGGAGAGGGAACAACCGGCTATAGGAAATACAGCCGGAATCACCAAATTGAAGCCCCCGGTGTACCGAAACTATTGGGCTCCGCCGACCCGACGTTCCATGGTGATAAAAGCCGTTGGAATCCTGAGCAGTTGCTGCTCTCCGCCCTGACTCAGTGCCACATGATGTCCTACTTCCATGTGGCCTCAGCTGCGGGGGTCGTGGTTACCGAGTACACCGACCACGCCGAAGGCACCCTGAAGCTGAACCGTGACGGCAGCGGCGAATTCATCGCCGCCACGCTCCATCCCCGCGTGGTGGTCGCCGCCGCAGACCAGGTTGAACTCGCGCGGACGCTGCACCGAGATGCGGCAGGCGCATGTTTCATCGGCCGCTCGGTGAACTTTCCCGTCAAGCACGAGCCGGAGATCACCGCAGCGGACTGACCTCCCATGGCTGCGGCGTCCGGAGCAGAACTGATCCGACCGTGGCCGCGGTAGTTGCAGGAGCGGGCCCTGATACCGCAGCGGCCAACTGGCCGGGTCAGCTCAGGCCCAGATACGCTTCGATAATTTTTTCGTCGGCCAGCAATTCACGTCCCGGCCCGGAGTGGGAAATCTCCCCAGTCTCCATTACGTAGCCATAATCGGCTGCCGCGAGGGCGCGGCGGGCATTCTGCTCAACCAGTACCACTGTCGTACCCGTTTGCCTGATCTGGTCGATGACGGCAAAAACCTCGTCGACGATTTTCGGCGCCAGGCCCATTGACGGCTCGTCGAGCAACAGGACCTCCGGCTCGGCAATCAAGGCACGCGCGATCGCCAGCATCTGTTGCTCACCGCCCGATAGTGCACCGGCCTGAAGCTTCTGCCGCTCCTTCAACACCGGGAAACGCTCATACATCCGGTCGACGTTCCGCCGCAGCGTCTTGCCGCGGTGCCAGCCGCCCAGGCTGAGGTTCTCCGCGACGGTCAGGGCGGCCAGGATCTCGCGCCCTTCCGGGACCTGGACCAGTCCTGCCTTGACCATCCGGTGGGACGGCCACTTGGTAATGTCCTCACCCTTGAACCGGATCACCCCCGAGCGGGGGCGCACAAGACCCGAAATGGCATTCAGGATGGAAGTTTTGCCAGCCCCGTTGGCCCCGACCAGCGTCACCAGCGAACCGGCTTGGACCTCCAGTGAGACACCCCGGACGGCGTCGACGTGGCCGTAGCTGATTTGCAGTCCTTCGGCGCTCAGGATCGGTGCGCTCATCGCTGCTCCTCCGGTTCGGGTGTGGCGGCCGCGTGGCGGCCCGTGCCTGGTTCCGCCTGCGGGGCATCGTCATCCGCGTCGGACCCAAGGTAGGCCTCAAGCACCTGTGGATCACGCGCGACGTCGGCCGGCTCACCGGCAGCAATGACTTCCCCAAAGTTCAAGACGATGATCCTGTCGCATGTCTGCAGCATCATCCGCACATTGTGCTCGATCACGAGAACGGTGATGCCGTCGTCGGCCAGCGACCGGATGAGCTCGGAAAGACCCGCCGCTTCCACATGGTTCATGCCCGCCGCCGGCTCATCCAAAACCAGCAGTGTGGGATGCGCCGCGAGGGCCCGCGCTATTTCCAGCCGGCGCTGATCGCCATAGGAAAGGTCACCAGCCGCGGTGGCTGCCTTATCGGCAAGTCCCACCCTCGCCAGTTGGGTGGATGCCATCGCCAGCAGTTCCCGCTCCTGCCGGCGTGCGGAGGGAAGGAAGATCAGCCTGCGCAGCAGCGTGTCTTTGCCGATCCGGTAGCCGCCGACCAGGACGTTCTCGAGCGCTGAGAGCCGGTTGAAGAGTTTGATCTGCTGGAAGGTGCGGGCAACTCCGGACTTGGCGAGCCGGTGCGCCCTGGTCCTCACCGTTAGTGTGTTGCCCAGCACCGTTCCCGTTCCCGACGACGGCGGGGTCAGTCCGGTCACCATGTTGACCAGCGTTGTCTTGCCTGCGCCGTTGGGGCCGATGAGGCCGAGGATTTCGCCGGCCTCGAGGTGCAGGTCGACTTCGCGGACGGCATGCACACCGCCGTAATGCTTGCCGAGCCCCTGCAGCCGGACGATCTCGGTTCCGCGCTCCGGGAGCGGGGCCAGCGCCGGCATCAGTGCCGGATCCGTTTCCAGCTTCACCGCAGATTTGCGCCGGGGAATGAGACTGGACAATCCGCCGGGCAGGAACAGGATGACGACGAGCAGCAGCACGCCGGAAATCATCGGCCGGATCCACCCGGCATCGATCCCCAGGGTGCGCTGGAGCTCAGGCAACACGGAGAGGAACACTGACCCGAGAATGGGCCCGATGAACAGCGTTACGCCTCCGACGACGGCGGTAACCAGCCCGTCGACCGCGGCAACGAAGGAGAACCCGTTCGGGTCTGCGAAGCGGGAGAAATAAGCCAACAGCACGCCATAGAGACCCGATATCGCCCCGGCAATGACGAACGACGCCATCCGGTAGCGAGCGACGTTTATGCCCATGGAGCCGGCGGCGAGTTCATCCTCGCGGATGGCGTCGAAGGCACGCCCCAGCCGGGAGCCGGCCAGCCGCCAGAACCAATATGCAACCAGGATCAGTATGAGCCATGCACTGACTGGTCCCACCAGTTTGGGGAAGGACATGCCTTGGGCACCGTTCGTCCAGGTCTGGTTGATCAGGAAGATCCGCACCATTTCGGCGAAAGCGAGCGTGGCGATGGCCAGGAAGACACCGCGCAACCGGATGACGGGAAGGCCCAGGATGAAGGCAGCAATCATGCCGACGCTCATTCCGAAAACGATTCCGATCACCAGCGGCGGAATGAACCCGAAAAGCGGTTCGGCCGGGACCACCAAGGCAGAGGTGAAGGCCGCGAGGGACGCCAGTCCAATCTGCGCCAGGCTGAGCTGGCCGGCCAGCAGGACGGCGTAGAAACTGTAGGCGAGGATCGCAGTCAGCGCGATCAGCGTCACCAGGGCCGAATATTCGAAGATCATGGTCAGACCTCCCGAGTCTTACGGGCGCCGAACAGTCCCTGCGGCCGGAGGATCAGGATCAGGAACAGCAGACCGAAGGCGACCATGTCCCGCCAGGAACTGCCGACATAGTTGACCGCGTAAACCTCGGCCAGACCGAGGACAAGTCCTCCCACAAGGGCTCCGGGCAGCGAGCCCATGCCTCCCACGATGATGACCGCCAGCCCCTTCAGCTCGACCGCGTGTCCGAGCCCAAGGGACGCGGCGTTGACGTTCAGGGTGAACAGCACACCGGCGACGGCGCCCAGTGCGGAGGAGATTGCGAAGGTCGTGCTGGTGATCCGGTTGACGTTCAGACCGAGGACTGACGCCGCATGCGGATTTTCGGCGATGGTGCGCATACCGCGGCCCAGCTTGGATTTGGCCACCACCCACGTCAGGATCAGCATCAGGGAGACACTGATGATCAGAATCACCACCTGCAGCAGCGATACCGTCGCACCCAGAAATTCGAACCGGGTACTGGGGAACGCTTCCGGTGGAAAGCGCCGCGTATCCGGCCCGTACCGCGCCTGCAGGAGGGCCAGGATGATGGTCCCCAACGCGATGGACGAGATCAGTCCGCCGAAGTGGGCGTCATGGCGCTTTCCGAGTGGACGGAAGGCGATCCGTTCAATCAAGATGCCCATAAGGGCCCCGGCGATCATGACCAGCGGGATCGCCAGCCAAATGGAGATACCGAGACGTGTGACGCCCTCGATTCCGATCAATGCTCCGGCCGAAAATACTGCCGCGTGGGCCAGGTTCAGCCGGTCGAGGACGCCGAAAACCAAGGTGAAGCCGATGGCGAAGAGGGCGTAGATCGAGCCCAGGAAAATGCCATCCATGAACTGCTGCATAAAGATATCCTTAACTCAGCCGTGCGCCGGCACGTTGTGCGGTCCGGCGCACGGCTTTGTTCCGGGAGTGATACACCCCGGATTGCGGTTCTAGTCGAGTATCGTGAACTCGCCGTTCTCGACAACCTGTACGAGAGCCTCATGCTCGGCGTCACGGTTCTCGTTCAACGTGACCTCGCCCAGTACGGTCGGAACGTCCTCGATGTTGCCCAGGTTAGTCTTGATATCCTCGCGCTCACCGGAGCATCCTGCCCGGACTGCGTGGTCGATAACCTGCATACCCGCATAGGCTTGCGCAGCGAACTGATCAGGCTGGCCGTCATAGGCGGCCGTGTAGTCCTCAAGGAACTTCGTGTTCTGCGGATTGTCCGAGGCGGAGTTCCAGGCCGCACCCACAATGACGCCTTCCGCTGCCTTGCCGGCGCTTTCAATCAGCGCCGGCGAGTTGAAGCCATTGCCGCCGATGATGGGAAGGTCGATGCCGATGTCGCGGGCCTGCGTGACTAGCGGCACCGCAGCCTCGATGAGACCCGAGACGACGATCGCGTCCGCGTCGGTGCCCTTGACCTGGTCCAGCAGTGCACGGAAGTCCGTGTCGGATTTGGAGAACGTCAGCGTCTCGACAATCTCGACGTTGTTCTCCTCAAGAGCGGCGACGAAGGCCTGGTAGCCGGACTCGGTGAAGGCGTCGTCGTTGCTGTACATCACGACAACTTTCTCCAGTCCGAGACTTTCCTTAGCTGCCTCGACGGTCTGCGGGATCACCGCTTCCTCGGTGAGCGAGACACGGAAAATGTAGTCACCGATCTCCGTTATGCCCGACGCCGTGTTGGAAACACCCATTACCGGAGTCTGGTTCTCCTGCGCCACTGGGTTGGTCTGCTTGGCCGTGTTGGAAAGGGTCGGGCCCACGATGATGCTCGCGCCGTCGTTGATGAACCCCTGGAACAACTGGATCGCCTGCTGAGGATCGGTCTGCGAGTCCTCGACGGTGAGATCATAGGTAACACCGCCGGCCTTGTTCAGGTTCTTCACGGCAAGTTCAAGAGCGTTCTTCTGGCCCTGTCCGTACTGCGCGGCCGCGCCGGTGAGGCCGAACGTCGCCGCGATGGGGACCTCAGCGTCAATGGTGCATTCGGCGCCTGTTCCGGAGCCGGTCAGCGCGACGTCTTCGGACTCTGAGGAAGAGCCGCAGGCGGTCAGCGCGAGGAGCAGAGCTGAGCTGCAGGCGGTGGCAGAAAGAAATTTACGTCCCAATGAGGTTCTCCTTGGTAAGGCACGAGTATGTGCGCAATAACGCACGGTTTGCGGTTCCGCCGCGGGAGTTTCACTCCACCGCTGTGCGGTTCAGACCCCATCCAATCGACTGCGGAACCAGCGCAAATTTACCATACTGTGGAACAGATCACGTTCAACCACACCCCGGGACAGACGGGCAAGCCGTTATCCCCTGTTGCCGAGTCAGATCTCGTATTCGAGCCCGCCGTGCTCCGGTCCCCCGGCGAGCTGACGCCGCCATCGCTCCACCAACAGCTGCTCGGTGACCGCAGACAAGCCCGATTTCCGCTCGCGGCCCAGCCCCCGGCGTCGTTCATCTTCAAGGGTGTCCACCAGGATATCCACCACCGGCCGGCGGGTCAGCCCCCGGTTGACCGCCGCTTCTGCCGAACGCGCGGCGAATCCCTCGTACCCCTCCGGGAGCCAGTGCGGCAAGGAATGTTCACCGGCCCAATAGGCGACGTCGTTGTCCACCAGCCAGGCCGGATCCGCCCAGATGGTGGGCGCGGTCGACTCGGCCAGTTCCTGGCACAACCGGATCAGGCGCCCGAACGAAATGCCCTCCCCGAGCGCGTTCAACGTTCCAGCAACACCGTTCTCCGCGGCGTTCAGGATCCACCCCGCCAGATCACGGACGTCGATTGTCTGTGTCGGAGCGTCCGGAATGTTGGGCACGAGGACGGGCTCATTATCGCGGGCGAATCTTGCCGGCCAGTAGCCGAAGCGGTCACTGCCATCGCCCGGACCCCCGATCAGCCCTGGCCTGCAGATATGGAGCCGGCCCTCCAGCGCCGCAGTGCAGATTTGCTCGCAGGTGACCTTCGCCTGACCGTACTTCGAACCCTCAACCTCGCCATTGTCCCGGCTTTCGAGTGCGGGCTGGAGTGCGGCGGATTCATCCTCGCCCGGCGTGCTGTTGTCCGCATAAACGGAACAGCTGGAGACGTAAGTCCAATGCTTTGCCCGCGGCGCGAGTGCTTCGACCGCCTGCCGCACATGGGTTGGCTGCCAGGAAACGTCGACGACGGCGTCCCACTCGCCTTGTAGCCCGGCGTAGCTTCGCGGACCGTCATCCCGGTCGCCGCGCACAAATTCGGCCCCGGCAGGGGGCCGGGATTCCGTTCCGCGGGCAAGGCAGGTGACTTGGTGGCCGCGGTCCAGCGCCTGTTGGGCGATTTCAGCGGAGAGGAAGACGGTTCCGCCGAGTACGAGAATACGCATAGCAACAGCCTACGGCGGTAGGGTGGAATTTAGCCCTCATCCGACAAAGAGAAGTTTGCATGACTGCGCAAAACCCTGGACCATCCGGCGAACCAGGCCCGATGTCGATCCCCTCCCGTTTTGGCGAGCCGCTGGCGAAACTGACACCCGTGGGGCAGAAGTATGATCAGCCTGCCTACACGGATAATTTCTACGACGCCGTCGGCGGACATGAGACGTTCGTGAAATTGGTCGACGTTTTCTATGAAGGTGTTGCCCGGGACGAGCTCCTGCGGCCGATGTATCCAGAGGAGGATTTGGGGCCGGCCAAGGAGCGGTTGCGCATGTTCCTCGAGCAGTATTGGGGAGGGCCAAAAACCTACGGCGACACGCGAGGCCATCCCCGGTTGCGGATGCGGCACATGCCTTTCCAAGTCACACCGGAAGCACGTGACCGGTGGTTGAAGCATATGCGCGACGCGGTCGACACGCTCGAGCTTTCACCGCTGCATGAATCAACGCTTTGGGACTACCTCGAGCGTGCCGCACATTCGATGGTCAACTGCGCCTGATCCGGCCATGCCGCTGAATCCAGCGCAGCTTAGAAAGTCACCGCAGGCCGCACCAACACGTGTCCGCCCGCACTGCTGAGTCGAAGCCAGCGGTCGTGCCCGAAGACCTGCACCGGCTGATCCGGCTGCAGGAAGCCCAGCCCGTAGGCGGCAAAGGCTGCGCCAGCCGGAACATCAGTGTCGCGGATGGAACGTCCCCATACTGCTCCCCGGGCATTGTTGACGATCAGCGCCCCTGGGTTGACCGGTACGATTTCTGCCACTTCCTGAATGCCGGATTTCGCGATGTCTATCAGTTCCTGGCCTGGCAATTCCGACATGCTCGACCAGCCGGACCTCGGCGGACTCACCCCTGACCAGCTATGGTTCACGCTCATCGGGGGAACGGCCAGTTCGACGCTCGATACCGGGTCGGCAACGCGGTCGTTCAGCCTGGCCAACCGGTCGGAAACCGCGGCCAGGGGCACCGTAACGTCAAGTTCGGCAGGCCTCGCCAGACCCATGGTCCTGAGTCCGAGGATGGTGGGAGTGGATTCCCCCAGCAGCTTAGGCTGCATCATGCACACATATGCGGCTAGAACCCGGCCTGCCGCCTGGAGCCGGATCCCGCCGTCGTCCACGGCCCTTGCCCGGGTGACATACGTGCGCAGATCTGAGGCGATCTGGGCATCCGCGAGCAGCAGCGCCGCGTTGGCGCCGTCGTCGTTCCTCATGTAGTCCTTAGGAAAACTTGGGCCGGCGGCGGAAGCTGACCGGGTCTCCGGACCATTCCTGCAATGCATGGCGCTGGGCGTCGGTCAACCGGATGGGTTTGCCCGTCTCCTTGCTCACCAGGACCATTCCGGAAGTGGCCTGTGCATAAACCTTGGCGCCGTCCTGCTCCGCGACCGAGTAACCGAATTCGAAGCTGGAGCCACCCATATGGGTGACCCAAATATTCACGTACACCGGAACCGGCCGGAAACTCAGAGGCTCAAGATATTCGATCTCATGACGGCCGACCAAGGCAAAATTTCCCTTGCCGACCAAGTCATAGAACGTGTCTTCCTCGGCAGCACCCGCTCCGGCAGCGGCGCCAAGCGATCTGTGGATCAGTTGCACGCGGGCGTCCTGCAAGTACGTCAGGAAGGTGACGTTATTTACGTGACCATAGGAGTCGATGTCGTCGAAGCGGATCTGTATCGGGAACTGTAAGCCCGGATGTTTCTTGGATTCCATCTCCTTATACTCTCAAATGCCTGTTCCGAGCACGAACCGTGGTGATTTGCAGTTGAGAGCAGGCCTGTCCAAGCTCTACAGTCGAGTTACCGTGCGCGACATGCCGCGGGAGATCCATCGCGAGGAGCGCACCTTGACGAAGACCGCCAACACCGGCATACCGCAGAAGCAGGATCCGACGAAGGCACTGATTGAGTTGCTGAATCTGAGCGAAGCGGACGGGGCGCAAACGGATGAGGAAATCTTCGTCGGAGTCTCGCTCCCCCAGCCCCGGTCCCGGGTGTTCGGGGGGCAGGTACTGGCCCAGGCCCTGGCCGCTGCTATCCGTACCGTGGACGACAATCGACCGGTACATTCCATGCACGGCTATTTTCTCCGGCCAGGTGATGCGGACCGGCCGATTACCTTTGGAGTACAGCGGTTGCGGGACGGCCGCTCCTTTTCGGCCCGCCGCGCCCATGCGTACCAGGACGGCGTACCCATCCTTTCAATGATTGCGTCCTTCCAGGTTCCGGATGATGGGATCACGCATCAGGATCCGATGCCGGAGGGCGTCCCGGATCCGGAGGATATGCCAAGTACAGCCGACCTCCTGGGCGCTCTTGACCATCCGGTGGCACAGCATTGGGCCTACGAACGCCCCTTCGACGTCCGGCATATCGAATCCAGCATCTACCTGCAGGTCGACGGCGAACGAACCGCACACAACGCGGTATGGATGAAGACACTTGGTCCGCTGCCCGACGATCCTGATCTGCACCGGGCGGCTTTGGTCTACGCCAGCGACTACACCCTGCTGGAGCCGGTCCTTCGGCGGCATGGCCTTAGCTGGATCACCGAGGGAATGAGCGTCGCGTCCCTCGATCATGCAATGTGGTGGCACCGTCCTGCCCGCGTGGATGAGTGGCTGCTTTATGTCCAGGACTCCCCCAACGCTTCGGGCTCACGCGGATTGTCGTTCGGCCGGATCTTTGATCAGGCCGGCCACTTGATCGCCTCGGTGGCACAGGAAGGCATGGTCCGCATTCCCAAATAGTCACTCAGTGAGTTCGTGTGCCTGAATAGACGCGCGAACGAGTGAGGGGAGGCTTCCGATGGAAACCTCCCCTCATTGCTCAGCAGCTAAATCACGCTTTGTAGAGACCTAACCACGGGTCAGACGGCGGTGTGTCACCCGGTGTGGTTTGGCAGCGTCAGGGCCCAACCGTTCAATCTTGTTCTGCTCATAGGACTCGAAGTTCCCCTCGAACCAATACCAGTTGCCCGGGTTCTCATCCGTACCTTCCCAGGCGAGAATGTGCGTGACCACCCGGTCCAGAAACCACCGGTCGTGAGACGTGACCACGGCACAACCGGGGAACTCCAGCAATGCGTTCTCCAGACTTCCCAACGTCTCAACGTCCAGGTCGTTAGTCGGTTCATCGAGAAGCAGCAGGTTACCGCCCTGCTTCAACGTCAGCGCGAGATTCAACCTGTTGCGCTCGCCACCCGAGAGGATGCCGGCCTTCTTCTGCTGGTCCGGACCCTTAAAGCCAAATGCGGAAACGTAGGCCCTTGAGGGCATTTCCACCTTGCCGACCTGAATGTAGTCGTGCCCACCGGAGACAACCTCCCAGAGGTTCTTTTCCGGATCAATTGCGCTGCGGGACTGGTCCACGTATGCAATCTCAACGGAATCCCCAATCTTCAGTTCGCCGTCATCAAGCTCTTCGCGGCCAACTATCGTATTGAACAATGTGGTCTTGCCGACGCCGTTCGGACCAATAACGCCAACGATGCCGTTCCTTGGGAGGGAGAAGCTGAGTCCGTCGATCAACACACGGTCGCCGAATCCCTTCTCGAGATCGTTGGCTTCGATCACCAGATTCCCGAGTCGTGGGCCGGGCGGGATCTGGATCTCCTCGAAGTCCAGCTTCTTGGTGCGCTCGGCTTCGGCCGCCATCTCCTCGTAGCGTCCCAGACGGGCCTTGGATTTCGTCTGCCTGCCCTTCGCATTTGAGCGGACCCACTCGAGCTCATCGGCCAGTCGCTTGGCCATCTTCATGTCCTTCTTGCCTTGGACCTCTAGACGGGCTCGCTTCTTCTCGAGGTAGGTCGAGTAGTTGCCCTCGTATGGGTACAGGTGCCCACGGTCGACCTCGGCGATCCACTCGGCCACATGGTCGAGGAAGTACCGGTCGTGGGTGACGGCGAGAACGGCGCCCGCGTAGGAGGCGAGATGGTTTTCCAACCAGAGGACGCTTTCAGCGTCAAGGTGGTTGGTGGGTTCGTCGAGCAGCAGCAGGTCCGGCTTCTGCAACAGCAACTTGCACAATGCCACCCGGCGGCGCTCACCACCAGAAAGGTTCGAGACGTCTGCCTCAGGCGGCGGGCAACGCAAGGCATCCATCGCCTGTTCAAGCTGTGAATCGAGGTCCCAGGCATCCGCGGCGTCGATCGCTTCCTGGAGTTTGCCCATCTCGTCCAAGAGCTTCTCGTAGTCCGCGTCCGGGCTGGACATTTCCTCTGAGATCTCGTTGAACCGGTCCAGTTTCGCCTTGATGTCCCCAACGCCCTCTTCAACGTTGCCGAGTACCGTCTTTTCCTCATTCAGAGGCGGTTCCTGCAGAAGGATTCCAACCGTGTAACCGGGACTCAACCTGGCTTCGCCGTTGGAGGGCGTGTCCAGCCCCGCCATGATCTTCAGGATGGTCGATTTACCAGCACCATTAGGCCCGACCACACCAATCTTGGCTCCGGGGTAAAAGGACATGCTTACGTCGTCGAGAATAACTTTGTCGCCAACGGCCTTGCGGGCCTTGGTCATCGTGTAGATAAATTCCGCCATGCCCCAAGGCTAATCTGTCTCAGGTCAGATCTCATATTCGTTCCGCCGTATCCAGCCGTCGAACGGCGCTTCGGACCGGTGCTTGCTTCCGGATGGAAACCGGTCCGAATCAGCGTTGGTCTCCCACGAAGCACAATCCTGTCTCCAGGACAGGCAATACTGCCAGCGCAACCGAACCGTCTCTCAGCTGCGCAACCACACACTCGTCCTCAACGTGAACGGCTGCTTCAATGGCTTCCACCTCCAGCCCCGTCGGGGTGCGCGTAATTGACACTTCGGTCTTCTCTGCAGGAAATCCTGCTGACCTGAGCGTGGATTGCACTTGATCTCTCGTTGGTTCGGGGGTATCCGCCGTGAGTTCCCTCAAGGAGTTTCCAACCGTCTCACGAACACTTTCCGTGCGGCTTCCATCGCCTGAACCGGTCTTCGACTCCGCATCGCCCTCTGACGCCTTCGACTGCCTGGCATCGGCGGAAGTATCTGCGCCGCTTCCTGCCGTGGGAGGCGCCGCGGCCGTCACGGGGGCCGTTGCTTCCGGCTCATCAGTACCATTTGCGTTACCTGCTCCACTGCTGCATGCAGCCAAGGAGAAGGTCAATACTGTGCCTATCAACAGCACTACCGGCGTTCGCCGCCTTACTCCTGCGGTACGCGGATACTCCATAGAGTCACCTTATCGAACCGGATAGCCGGCACGGCGCCTCCTCCCTGGCGGCCATCGCGGGACGGGGCCGACTGGGCCTCCAGCCATTAGCCGACGAAAGCACTATCCCTGTCCACCGCGTCATCACTTTCCTGTCCTTCGTCCCCGTCGTCCGTAGCCGAAATTCTATGGGCATCGTCAGCCGACTGTCCGGCGTAGGATGCTTCATTGGCCGTGACCTGCGCGCCGTCTGTCGCAGCGGGTGCTCCATCTGGTAGTTCTCCGGTCTCCATGTTCAAGCCGGGATTCTCACCCTCGACGTCCCCACTTTGGTTCTGTTGGGAATTCCACGCTGCAGGGTCCTCTTTGCCAACCCGCTTGAACTTGCTCAGGCCCCACATCAAATCATGTCCCACTGTTTCAGCATCGATATCAGCCGTCGTTCCGGTTCGTCCGTCGGGAAGGGACCAGTTGCGGATTTTCAGCCGCCCGGTGACGACAACTTTCTCACCCTTTTGGACACTGAATGCCACGTTCTTGGCCAATGCGCGGAAACAGGCGATAGAAAACCAGTTGGTATCCCCGTCCTCCCATGTCTTGTCCTCGCGGTTATATCGACGTTCCGTTGCGCCCATGCGAAAACTGGCTACCGGGTCCCCACTGTGGGTCTTGTCTTCGCGGACTCCGGAGGCTACAAAGCCACGTACCGTGATTAATTCACTCATTGCTTTTCCCTTCGTTCCTGCAGCAATCTGCTACTGAATCCAGCTTCGGCGGGAAGTGACGGGCGGGAAAGAGCACATCCGCCAACTGTGTATAAGCAGGACGCAGAACGTGGCCTGTGGAGGAAGAGTCTGATCGGTATGTCAGGGAGTCCGAACTGTGCACACCCCAAGCCCAGCCGCCACAAAGAGTTGGACCAAAGCGCGGAAACCCTCAAGACGGTTGCGACGAAATGCCGAAAATGAACCAAGGCTGACAAAGTTGATAAAGTAATTTCCGGATGTCTGACTGTTGCGGTGGAGATCCATCTGCCTCGGTAGCTCAGCGGATAGAGCAGGAGCCTTCTAATCTCTTGGTCGTGGGTTCGATTCCCGCCCGGGGCACCATTGTTCTTGTGAGCCGCGCCATCGTTCATGGAGAAACTGCCGACTTCGCACGGGCCATCGGGGGCAAATAGGTATGAGTCCAGGAATCCGCCAGAACGGCTCGGCAAAGATCGACACCAGTATGGAACCCGCGCAAGTGGTAGTTTGTGTCGCTGTCCCGTTTCCAATACTGACTACCGTGGATCGAGTCCGCCACCCAACGCACGCGTCAGTTCGGCTGGACACCGACATTTTTCAGGGACAAGGCGCCGTGTTTGGTTGCATAGAGCTTCAGCGGACCCCGCTGTTGTACTGTGTCCAGACTGTACGAGACCCGCCGCCGCCTTTCGTCAGGCGTGAACTTAACGTAGACGTCAAAAATGTCCTTATGGCCACTTGGTGGGATATCGAACCGCCAAACACCCTCGTTTAGCAGCTCTTCGATGACCGGGGCGTCTGCTCCTCTTTTTTCTATAAGGATGCAGGATCCGGCTGGGACAACTGCGGCTGCTTGCAACACCAATGATTCACCGCTCCACCAAGCGTCATCGACTATCCTATTCTCCAGCGAATTAGTGGCCCCGCCACGAGGCGGTATGCCCCCAAGCACTTCAACCCACTTTGAGATGAAGCCCTTCCTGTCGAATTTGCTCATCGTCACCTGAGCGTTCTTGCCAAGACGGGTGCGGAGGTTCGGATCGCCCATAATCTCTAAGACCTTTTCCGCCAGTATGTCCGAATCCCCAAACGCCGCCAGAAAGCCATTCTGGCCATCGATTATCACGTCTCTCGGTCCATAATTGGCGTCATAGGCTACGACCGGCACACCATGGCTCATGCTCTCCAGCAGGACGAGCCCGAAACCCTCGGATGCGGAAGTCATCAGCGTAACGCAGGCCCCATCATAGATCTCACCTGGATGGCTCGTAAACGGCACAAAGCGCACCTTTTGATTGAGGTCCAGTTCGTCAATCAGCTTGACGACTTTAGCTTCTTCCGCGTCCCCGTATCCGAATCCAAAAACCTCTAAAAATGCCTTTGGATTCCCATCAAGTACTTTTCTGAATGTCCGAATCGCTTCGTCTACGCGCTTTTTTGGATGCGTACGAGCGACAACCACGACGCGATTAGGATCAATATTCTTCGGAACAATGTCGTAGGTAGGTGCTGAATG
Organism: Arthrobacter monumenti; assembly: GCF_054511255.1. Lineage (NCBI taxonomy): Bacteria > Bacillati > Actinomycetota > Actinomycetes > Micrococcales > Micrococcaceae > Arthrobacter > Arthrobacter monumenti. Next base: position 57,117 of record NZ_JBTNCY010000001.1, read on the forward strand.
AGTGATGACCTCGATTTTTTCCGGGTGCCCGAATTCATTCGCCAGATCTTCTTTTTGCGCTTCCGTTAGCACCACCAAAGAATCTATATCATCAATATTCCGCAGCAACCGCTGCCACGTTGCGCTTACACCCGAACCAGGAACATATGGGGGTTTTAGGTGATTGCTATGCGCCACAGCAACCTTGCGCAGTCGTGGGTGGCGAAGGAGCCTAACGACGTCGTCCAGATTTTCTGATGGCAAGTTATTGAGAGTTTCCCGGAACTCAGAAGTTATTACCGGGCTCTGCTCAAGGGCCAACACCTTTTCGAATGCGTATTGGTATAGCAAACCCATACTGTCGAAGTTCAATTCGTGTTCACCGAAAACCGTACTCGACAACCACTTGGAGGACTCTGGCGATTGGTGGATCTGCAAAAAACAGCGACCATTATCACCGATGTAGTGCTGGGTTATGTGGCCATCGCCGGCTTCCGGAAACTCCAGTACACGGGCGAGTTGGGCATTAGCGTTCATCTGATCCCGGCGTGCTAGACGGCCGCTCTTCGTAAAGTAGTCAACGGATCGAACGAGGCCCTGCTTGTCGAAACGCGTCGCTCTTTCATATTTATGGTCGCGCGTCTCATCAATGAGTCGGTCAAATGCCGGAGAAGCTGCGGTCTGCAAAAGTCCTGCGTTGCTCTCATCCAGGGAATACAGGATACTCCGGACGTTGACGTCGGCATGAAGATGGCCGGATGCTTTGAGATCATTCACGTTCTGTTCAATACGTGGTTGAAACCCCAGCACATCGATCCATACTTGGTGGAAGGCTTTCTCCGCTGCGAGAGAACTGGCCCGTTCCCGTACGGCTTTGACTAATCCGCCTCTCCTAAGTGCCAGACTGTTTACGGTGAAGTGCAGTGTCGGTTTTTGACCAATGGAACTATCAGACAACGTCAATAACCCTTCTCATTGGGCCGCTCAAACAAACAGTCTCCAGCCCGCCCAGACTGGTAGTCACGGATGCTGAACGCCGCGCTCCTTCGTACATGAACAGGGTCAATAGCGTCCCACCCAATGACCCAACATTCATTCACAGGCCATCCCATCGCCAACAGCGGTGTCTCGTGGTTCTGCATACCAGCCATTACGATGTCGGTTTCGAACGGCCAGTCCTGACTTTGTGAGTGAGCCGAATCTTTAACGCTTTTATGAGGTCATGCGTTGTGAAGTTCGCTGCTGCACGGACCGCGGGCAAGCTATTATCGGAGGCTTTGACGTCAGACTTTGAACTCGATCCCTCACGTTTGAGCGCTGCGTTGAACAGCCCCATCATCGCTTCTACCGCGGCATCCATGGGCACGCTGTCGACAGCTGGTTGCGAGCCGCGGATGGATCGGGAGGATTCATACAGTGTTTCCAAGCTGCCCACCACACGAACTCCACTCGCATCAATGCGCTCGGCAACTTCATGTCCTCGTGTGGCCGCCACTTCGGCAGCCCAATCAGGTACGAGAATGCGGTCTTCTTCTTCCCCAGGCACTCTGTTTGTGAGCAATGACTTGACAGCGCCTCTCTGTATGAGATTCAGGTGATCAGCCCACGCCACATTTTTGCCCTTTATTTGGGTGTTCAGACGTTGAAGTAGCTCCGCCTCCGGGAGCGACATGGATCTATTTGAGGTGAATCCCCCGCTTTGGGCGCTGAGGAAATCCCGGGGTAGACCAAGCAAATCTTCAAAGGAGTTCGCCAGCAATTCTGGACGACTCTTATCAACAAGGATTACAGTGACGTTTTGTTTGCCGACTATCGAAGCCCAACGTTCGACAACACCGCCTTGGTTTCCAATACTGTCTGGAAGGCTCGACGACGCTTTTGCTGACGATGGGACCAGTACGCGCTGCAGCCAGGCTTCGAATGGCTGGGCATTGCCGATTTTCTTGCTCTGTTGCCATACGGATGCCAAAGTAGAGGCATAGTTCCTAAGGGTGATTACGACGTGGATAGGTTCGCCCAGATTGCTGGCAAATCGTTCGGCTGAGGCGTCGCCAGCCTCACAAGCAAACTCATGACTGATCCATATGCGGTTGCTTTGATCAGCCTCGACTTCACGCATCATCGAATTCCAGTGCTTCTGCGGGGGAACAGCACCGTCCCAACCGATTCGCTTTCCCATCAATGCAGCGACTGCCAGTCTATGGTTCATCCCCACCCCGGGATAGCGTACGCCCGCAGCCAGCAGTGCATCGCGCTTGCTGCTGGCCGTCGTCTGCATCGCCGTAGTGCCCGTTTTCGGCAAGCCGATATAGAAGAGGCGGGATCGTTCGGGAAGTAGCAACGACTCTCGTGAGGACTGCTCGGTCAAAAGCTTCTCCATTCATCGCAGGCACTGTTAGCTTGGCGGATATTGCACCTGAAGTCCCACTCGAGAGACTATGCATTTCGGCCATAGGCGGCTCACACCTACCCACCCGAAAGCAACACTACCAAGCTATGTCTATGGAGATCAGCATGTTGCCCATCCAAGCTCCATTCCCGGCAGGAACGGCGGCTGCGGAGCTCATCGGTGGCAAAGGGACACGCCTGCAAACCGTCTCTCGTGCACCGTCAATAACCAGCATGTGGAGGCAGCTCCGACTAACGGGACAAGATTACGCAGAATAGTTGAATGGTCGATGCCACGTCAGCATCTGCCAGAATGTACGCAGGGATATTTCTATGACAGTAAGACGAGTGCCGGGCACCAACTACGACAGCGAGTCAACGTGATCAAACCTGCCAACCTAACTAATACGACGGCGAAGCGTGCGGCAATGCGCGTTCGCCAGTTGGTTTCCGGTAGGCACGGCCCCACTGCGATTGGTCCGGTGCGACGCTCGCTGGGCGCTCATCAGCAAGGCAGCGTAATCAAGCTTCGCTTTCGTCTCCGCCGGGATGTAAAGCCTCGTGCTCTATGGGGGCGTTATCAGGGAGAGCATTGGATACGGATAACCGTGCCTACTCCCGACGACAACCCCGCGTCCATCGATAAATATGGGCAGGACTATAGGGCCGAAATCGATCTCGAATCAGTTTGCCAGGCGGGTGCCGCACTTTTCCGGGAAGTCGCTGAAGACAAAGAGCTGTCGAATATCAGCCTCACGGATGCATCCTATTCTGACTACACGAATAGCTTGTCGTCATCGGAGAGCCCTGTTGCGGGAACAGGCATGCCAAATGCGTTGACGGAGTCAATCGGCGGCGCTCTGGCGCTGTTTCTCGAAGTTGAACGTGACGTGGAGGGCGATTCCGACCTTGCCAAGACGGTTGCTGCCAAAGCCGGCCCCTTGTTTAGCGCTGTCCCGCTGCGAACCGAGCCATCCCCGGAAGTACCGACGGGTCGGCGCGCAGAGGGAGAAGAGTGGGTGCGCATCCGGTACAGGCTCTCTCTTGGTCGTTTTGCGGACACGCAACTAGCTACGATGTCGCCAGTTGTATCCACTGACGGATCCCAGGCGATTCTGTACCCCAATAGGGACGGAACATTATCGGTTGCCATCGACCGCCAGCTAAATCCGTACGGGGAAGTGCGTGTCCGGTCTCTCCGGATAAAGGACGGTGTCCTAATACTCAAGGGTTTATTGGTAACCCGTCACGATGACGTCGAGTCTGCGAGCCTCCTCCTAAAGGGGCGTGCAACGGGTCTTCGGGGTCAAGCTCCTCTGATACTTCGATTCAATGAGGCGTTAACACGAAGAAAATATGGATTCCGTCACTACGACTTTGTAGCGAGATGGCGACTGTCACGACTAATTTCTGACGAATCCAGTCAGGATGACACGCTCGATGCCTGGGTTGAATACACTCCCCAAGGGGCGGCGGAACCCTTCCAAGTCCGAGTCGGTCGTACGCGCTTCTTGGTCCAGCTTCTAAGCCGGCCGGGATGGGCGCGGAATGGGGACTCTACGGTTTCCGTCTCCCCCTACTACACATATAAAGCCAAGAATACGTCTTTCCATCTGGAACAGTTCGATTCCGATGTATTTTCCGATCTTCGTAAACAAATGCGTCGACGTCGGGTGCCATCAACGTTGTTGCGCAGGAAACCGATCTGGCTGATTGGTGAACGTCCCTACAAGGCACAAGACAATGGTCTTCAGTTCTTTAAGTATCTCCGCAAAAACCGGCCCGAGATAGATGCGTACTATGTCATCGAAGCTTCGTCACCGGAAAAAAGGAACCTGGCTGGCCTTGGAAATGTGATCAACTTCCGGTCGAAAGAACATGTCAACGTGGCCTTGAATGCCGATCGATTAATTGGAACGCATCACCCTGATTTCTTGTATCCATTGCGTACGCCAGCCTTTATAAAAGCAATGAGCGGCGCAAAAGTCTTTCTTCAACACGGAGTGATGGGGACGAAATGGCTCGCGCCCATGTATGGAAAGACCGTAAGCACATTTGAGACCGACCTCTTCATCGTCAGCTCTCAGCGGGAGAAGGAATATATCGTTGGTGACTTCGGGTATGCCCCGGATGATGTGGCGGTTACGGGATTGGCTCGTTTCGATACTCTATTCAAGCCTGATGTTCCATCCAGGACTCATCAAATCCTGATCATTCCGACGTGGCGGGAATGGCTTCAGGATTCTAAACTCTTCCTGGATTCAGATTACTATCATCGATGGAAAGAGTTTTTGACTCACCCTAGAGTCAAAGAACTGGCCGAAGAATATCAACTGGACATCATCTTCTGCCTGCATCCCAATATGCAACAGCATCGCGGAATGTTCGCGGATGTACCGGCCCGTATTATCAGCCAGGGAGAAGTGGATGTGCAATTTCTCCTCAAACAAAGTGGTCTTTTGATCACCGATTATTCAAGCGTTGCATTTGACTTTAGCTTTTTACATAAGCCAGTAATTTACTATCAATTCGATCGCGAACGCTTCCTGGGCAACCGTGGTTCCCATCTTGACCTTGACCGAGAACTTCCAGGGCCAATCGCTCTCGACCTAGACAGGCTCGTTAGCACGGTAGATCGCTACATTTCCACTGGTAACACCATGGATGCTCAGTATGTTGATCGCGCGGACAAATTCATCGAGTATCGGGACACTTCCAGTAGCGAACGCATATACGAGGCCATATCGAAAGCGCGGCGCTCAGATAACTGGATTACCCGGATGGGGCGCAATGAAATACTTCAGGCTGCCTTTCGCGTATTCCGCCGCAGCAGGCATTACTTCCCTGCTATGCGCCTTATGTTCCGATTAGCTAAATTGCTTCCCTTGGATCCAAACGTCATCGTCTTTGAGAGTGGCGTCGGCACCCAATACGCTGATAGTCCCCGGTATGTCTATGAAGAACTCATTCGCCGAGGAGATAAGCGCCTCAAGGTATGGGCTTACTCCAAGAGTCTTCCCGTATCCGATCCGAATACGATTGTCGTTAAGCGTTTGTCGCCGCAATACTACTGGTATCTCGCCAAAGCGAAATACTGGGTGAACAACCAAAGTTTTCCGCACTATGTTACACGTCGAGAAGGCGGTGTCTATGTGCAGACCTGGCATGGGACTCCGGTTAAACGCATGGCACATGACCTTGATGAAGTATATGGTCGCGATGAAGGATATCTGAACCGGGTCAGCAAGGCAGCGAGTCAGTGGAGCCTACTAATATCGCCGAGTCCTTATGCAACACGGGCAATGCGGAGCGCATTTCACTTCCAAGGCGAGGTACTTGAGACGGGATATCCCCGAAACGACGTTCTGTTCAGTGAGATGGACGATGAGGCGGCCACGAATATGCGCTCGCGTCTCGGAATCGATAAAGACAAGACCGTCATCCTGTACGCCCCCACCTTCCGTGACAACGAGTCGAAGGGAAAGGGTCGTTTTTCTTTCAAGTTACCCATAGACCTGGAGGCATTCAATAGTCGTTTCGGCGATACTACGGTCCTGCTGCTTCGCACCCATGTGCTCGTGCGCGACCGGATCACGATCCCTGAGGAGCTGAAGGGCAATGTTATTGATGTCTCTGATGTGGCCGATATCCATGAGCTGTATTTCATAAGCGATGCTCTGGTAACCGACTATTCCTCGGTCTTCTTTGACTATGCGAATCTGCAACGGCCAATAATCTTTTATGCCTACGACCTGGATATTTATCGAGATCAGCTCCGCGGCTTCTATCTGGACTACGATACTGATCTACCTGGTCCCGTTGTTAGGAACCAATCAGAACTTTTTGATGCGATCGGCGACTTGTCTCAAGTGAACAAGGATTACGCATCGTCGTATCGGGAATTTATCCGCCGGTTCAGTCCGCTCGAGGACGGGCATGCCACCGAACGAGTTGTCGATCATATCTTTGGCAACCAGGGATCGCTCTAGGACTTGGTTGGTGGACCGCTCCGCCTACTCCCCCTGCGAGTCCTTGCCAGTGCGCGCAATGCTTTACGGATTAGGGGCCGAGCCGCCAAAGGGGCGTGGTTCGGCACACCGCGCAGCTGATCAACTTGCATTTGAAGCTCTTTGACCTTCTTAGCCTCAGTCTCTGACTTCCGGGATTCCTGATGGATACGTCCAAGCAACTGTGGAATTATGCTCAGGGCAACTGACAATACTGCCTCGCCTTCCACCTTCTCGGGTAAGAGCGACTCCGGCAGATCACCATTCCGCAGTTCGTCCAAGTTTCCCTCGACGACATAGCCTGCATCATGCAGCTTTTCGACGGTAGCCTCTGAACGAGTGTTTATTCTTGCTATGTACTCATTGTCCACGCCGATCTTCGTTCCGCCCAAAGGCGCCAGTAGTGAATGGCTGAAATAATTGCGGATCAATTTATACTGTGATGCCCGATGTCCACGATCCGCTTCGACGGCGTGCCGAATCTCCGGGCCGATCAGTTCGAGCAACCGGGCGCTTTCCGCGCCAATGGACTCGTTCGCGAAAGCGCTGTCTGTGCGGAAAGCCGATGCATCCAGCCCACACACGGTTGCGAAACGTTCCCATAGAAGCCCAGTTCCCGAGCTACGCGGCGGGACGGTAACGATGTGGGTTTGCTCTGTCGGCACACTCTCTGTCCAAACGGGAAGGATTAGCGACGCATCCATAGTGTTCCATCCCCAACGCCCCGCCCGTGACTTCTCAAACGCAGTGTAGAACTCCTCGAAGGATTGACCACCTCCCAGCTTTAGCATCTCCTGCCATGCAGCGGGAACTGTGTAGACGAAATTCCGGGCTGTAAAGACGACGTGTACCTCGGCTGGCCTGAGCGCATTTATGAACTTGCGTACTTGTTCTCCAGTCGCCAAGGTGAACCACTCGTTGCTCAGAATGACCGTACCCGGCCACGAACGAATTTGTTCGCCTATGCGGCGCCAGGTCGCTGCCGAGCTCTTGGACGGTGCTGACGAGCGGACATAATTTGCCATCTCGACATGGTCATACCGCCGAAGCCCGGGGAGCAGGATTCCATTGGCGGCGAGGCGTTCTTTGTTATCCCACAAGATGGTTTGGATGAAGGTTGTGCCTGATTTCGGCGCGCCAATATGGACGTAGATTCGGTCAGCCATGGCGTCATTTTACAGCGACAGTACACAACTGCCACTGTGGTGAACTGTGGTGCCCTCCCACTGCCTTCAAAAGTCCGCTCATGAAGCTGACCTGCGGCCGCGCCGGGAGAGTTCTGCCGCCGTCGGCCGGATAAGCTTGTGGTCGGTCATATGCGGGATAGCTAATACAGGGAGAAGTCACATTACTGCCGTCATGGAACGTGCCCCTCAGGACGGGCAGAACTTCCGAAAAGACATCCAAGGCCTGCGCGCGCTAGCCGTAAGTCTTGTGGTCATTTATCATTTATGGCCAAATCGCCTATCCGGCGGGTTCGTTGGAGTAGACGCTTTCTTCGTTATCTCCGGTTACCTCATAACAGCACACTTGCTCGCTAAACCGCCGGCCCGGTTCCACGATCTAGCGAGATTCTGGAGTCGCCGTATTAGACGACTGCTCCCTGCCTCCCTTGTTGTTCTCGCAATAACCGCCGTGGCGACCCGTCTGCTGGCACCGCCTACCCAATGGGAGCAGATATCACGGGAAATCATTTCTTCTGCTTTATACATTGAGAACTGGGCATTGGCGTCGTCTGCGACCGATTATTTGGCTGCTGATAACAGTGCTTCTCCCGTCCAACATTTCTGGTCCCTTTCGGTGGAAGAACAGTTCTATCTGTTTTGGCCGATACTCTTACTCGCCGCATTCTGGGTTGCCCGCCGCTTTAAGCTTTCGCCAACGACCACTGCGCGGGCGGTGATCTCCGGCGTGATTGTCCTGTCACTTGCCTTCTCCGTATCGGCGACTATCAACGAGCCTGCCAGCGCATACTTCATTACCCCCACCCGCATGTGGGAACTCGCCATGGGTGGAGCAATAGCGGCTCTCCCAATCATGTCGACAAGATTGGCGTCCAGGTTCGGGCCGCTTCTGGCATGGCTCGGAGTAACCGCCATTGTGATTTCTGCTGTGTACTACAGCGGCTCAACTCCATTTCCCGGATACGCTGCGCTCGTACCAGTTCTAGGCACAGCTCTCGTTATTTGGACTGGCGCATGTGATGCCTTCTCTCCGACCAATGTGTTCCAACTTCGTCCCATCCAGTGGCTTGGGAACGTTTCCTACTCCGTGTACCTATGGCATTGGCCGTTGATTGCGTTGATCCCCTATGTCAGTGGTGGACATCTTGGAAGGTTGGACAAGGCATTCATTCTCGTCGCGACGCTACTGTTGGCAGGAGCCAGTAAAAAGTTCATTGAGGATCGGTATCGCGTCAGTAAGCCAGGCGCATCGCTGGCGGCAACGTATCGTCTGGCGGGCGTGGGCATGATAGCGGTTGTGGCATTGTCTGCCGTCCAATTGGCGGAAGTGGAATACCGCCAAACCGCGGCCACCAATCAGTTGAAGTCAGCCGTCAATGGTAACGACCCATGTTTTGGTGCGTCTTCGATTGCTGCAGGATTTGATAAGTGCCCGCAGAATCCGTCGGTTGCCCCTGTCCCCGACCTCACTCTCGCAAAAACGGATAAGGCTGAGGCCTACGAGGATCATTGCTGGAACAACGCCCCATTTACCGAGCGAACGAAATGTACTTACGGCTCCGGCCCCAAGCAGGTAGCGCTCGTAGGCAATTCCCATGCTGGACACTGGTTGCCAGCCCTCCAGGTCATTGCCGAACAAAGGGGATGGACTATAACGACATATCTGGTTTCGCGGTGTAACCCGACAGACGCGCCGCTGACTTTTGATACTCCAGAAAAGACGGAGAACTGTCTGGAGTGGGGCCGCTGGGCAATGGAGGAAACTAAAGGCACCAAGTATGACCTCGTCTTTACGTCAGAAAGGCAGTCGGTGCCGGTTCAAGGCTACAGCTATTCAAATTCCTCTGAGCCGGCGAAGGACGGTTACATCTCCTACCTCAAAGACTGGTCCGAGGGCGGCACCAATCTGGTGATAATTAAGGATCCGACTTTTCCTGGTGGTTCTGTACCAGACTGTTTAGCGGAGAACCTCGAAAACCACTTGTCATGCTCTGGTACGCCTGAGGAATGGCATGTCATGACTCCATTGTTCGCAGCGGCAAAAGAGCTGGCACGGCCGAACATCCATACGGTCAATCTCGACAGCTATTTCTGTGGAGAAGGCCGATGCCGGGCGGTTATTGGAGGCGTCGTTGTCTACTTCGACGGTTCGCATATAACAGCTACATATGCGCGCACCTTGGCGCCGTATTTGTCGAATGCCATTCGTCAAGCACTCTAGTTATCCGTGCCCACCCAGGTTATCGGGTGGTGCATTTCCACCAGGCGCCCGATTGTCGACACTGCCCCTGCCGATTGAAGCGTGCCCTGCGGTTCTTCCAAGGTTGATCAGACAGCGTTCACTCAGCATACTGACTATAGGGCGAACCCAACCAAAGGAGCGTGGCACTAATGAAGGCATGGACGCGTTTACCCGACTGGATCATTATCGTCGGCGGAATCATCGCCGCATTTTCCCCGTCGTTCTTTCCCACCACTCCGGCTTCTGCCGGCGCGCTGGCACTCTTGGGCGGGCTACTCGTATTGGCGGCCGTAATAAACCTCGCCGCTCCCAACGCTGTCTCCGTGTTCTGGTTCGAGGCCGTATTTGGATTATTGCTGTTTCTGACACCCTGGGTTCTCGGCTACACAGCAAACGCAGGCTCTGCCTGGATCGCATGGCTGATAGGCCTGACAGCGTTCGTCATTGGATTGGGATCCGCCATCCGCGGCAAGAAGGTTCACCGCCAGGAGACGGGACCTCCACGGGCAGCGTAGCGGCGGAGAGTCAGGAGTCGGCGTCCACTTTGTTGACGACGTCGTATATCAGTTCGCCTTCAGCGGCCCTGACGCCGTCGGTTGGTTTGTGCGCCGTCGTCCTTCCCTTGGGCATGAGGTGCCGGACATCGAGTCCATCAAGCAGGACGCCGTGGTCTGAGATCAAGCGCCGATGGCAGCGCCACCAGAGGGTTTCGCTGCACATGATCGCCGTACGGCGTTCACTTGCGTCAGCGATGAGCTCAGTGAGGGCAGCAAGAAATTCATCGGAGCGCATATACCCTGCGTAGGCCCGGAACGACTCATTCCGCAACGCCATGTCCGGCGAATCCGGCAGGAGTTTCCGGAAACCGCCGAGCCGCTTCTCCCATCGGTAGTCGATCCCTGCTGCCGGCAACCATTCCTGCATGCGGTCCTTGCCAAAGTGCGGGTGCTTCCGGCTTCCAGGACCAATCCGGACGTCCACGAGTGACTGGACGTCGTTATCGTCGAGCAGTTGTGTAAAATCCCACTGTGGCGCTGCTCCGTGTCCCACTGTGAACAGTAATTGTCCCGTGGTAGTCATATTCCACTCCTGGCCGTACCCTCCGAGTAATCCTTACGACGATGCTGGGGCAGCCTTGAGACTCAACTTGCCCTTTGCCGTGGAGCACGGAATCCATTGCGCGTGTCCTGTACTGAATTCCAAACGGTGCCGGTACAAAACGTTCCGGCCGGTAACCAGTACGAAGGCATCCAGCATGTCGTCCTTCGATGCGCCCTCTCCAAGTTCGTCCAGCCCGGCAAGGAATCGCACAGAGATCTCCCCTGGTGCCCGCGACAGAATCTCGCCGGGCAACGAATGCGCGGGGCCGTCTTTCCTCGGAATGATCTGAAGCTCGGCTGAAAGCAGGTCTTCGGCAGGTTCACCTGCTGACTGGTCCCAGGTGAATCTGCCCATGAGCTCCAGCTCTCCGGTGAACAGGATAGCCGACCGTTCACATACGAATTGCATTTCGTCCATTTCCAGCCGATCTGTTCGTTGTTCCCATGCTTTATCCACTATCGTTCCTAAACGTTGCAGCACTCCCCCGAAACCAAATTTCCTGCTGTCCTCCCAGGCCCGCGCGCTTAGCTTTTCGGCGAAGACATGGTCAGTGCACAGTTCAATAATTGCCGCAGCCGCAGCTTCTATATCTCCCCGCGGCACCAGGAAACCATTCACACCGTCTTCCAGCACGTCTTCGGGGCCGTAGCGGATATCGTATGCGACGGGAGGACAGCCGAGGCCCTGACTCTCCAGCAGCGCCAGCGGTTGGCCCTCCTTGTTACTGGTCAGCAGGGAAAACGCAGCGGTCCTAAACTGCGCCGAGGCCATCGGCAGATACCCATGCAGCTCAACGTTCTCCTGCAGCCCCAGATCCTCGATATGCTCCTGCAACTCCTGACGCTGCCTACCCGTCCCATAAACGTCCAATTTAACCGTCGGTACGGACCGTCGGACGATACTAATTACGTCGATGGCCGCGCGGACGTTCTTGACTTCCTCAAGCCGGCACACCATGACGCCCCGGTGGGGGGTCCGTTGCTCGAATGGCGGTAGCGCATCGGCACGCGGTGAAGGGTTGGACAGGCAGAAGAGATTATTCGCAGTCCCATACCTGTCGATGAAGTCCTGCCTATGGCGTTCAGTCAGGAAGAGCAACCCATCCCACCGTTGGGAAAACTCTGTCAGCTCGCGCCGTCCCGGAGCCAGCTTGCCCCTCAACGGGTCTCCGCCACCGGAAATGTGACTGTTATGAAAGACGGCAAACTTCATGATGTGGTCGGCGTCGAGCGTGCCCACATGTTTTATGGTCTGTTGACTATCGACGATAAAGACGCTGGGCTCGCCACCCGTCAACTCCACCATCCAAGCTTGATAAAACTCGTGCCGGCTGGCAAAAGCTGCGACGCACCGGCCCTCGTTGTCGAGCAACGAGATCGAGCGTCCCTCCCCACTGCCGGCTTTCGGCTTGGCCTCCTCGACAAGAAAGGGGCTGCCATCCTTCCGAAAGTATTCGCGCCGGATTTCCGTCTCGGCATCGAGGGTGCGGACCACCCGGCAAAAGACCAATCCCTCAGCGTCCCGGACTGTCTGGGTTTGGACGTCGCTCAGTGGAGCCAGCGACTCACCCGCGTTTTGCCCCGCGATGGACGGGCGGCCAGTGAGATCCCTGGAGCGGTAATCATGATAAATGTTGACGATGTCCCGGCTGTCGACAATGTGTCCGGCACGCAGCAGGTTCGCGCAAATATCCTCGTAGTTCGGTTGGAAGTCGAACGTGATAACCGGGGCATGGATCCCTGCAAGCTGCCGCATTGTCCGGGAACGCGTCAGACACATCGTCGTCATGCCGCCAAACTCCGCGCCGACTCCCCACGTCACCATAAAGTAGCGGAATGGGGGAAGGTTTACGCTGATGGGCACACTAATTCCTCTCGACGAATCACCGTCCAGCATACTCAGTTGGAATGTTGTTTAATCCAACACCACTTCGACAGCCCGGAGGAACCGCTGCATGCTCGCTCCCGGGGTGGTGTCACCGAAATGGTGCTCCACCTGAGCGAGCTGCTCTTCGGGGGTTCCTTCGCTCATCAGTCGCCCAATGATTTGGCCCACATCCTGAGCTTCCGACGCCGGCATCAGCCGCAACGCACCGGCCAGGCCGTCCGGATCCACTTTGGCATTGGGCTCGGACGGCTTGGTCACAATCATAGGTTTACGGGTGGACAGCCAATCGGCGGCCATGGCCGAAATATCGACAATGCCGACATCGGCAGCGTCCATCGGCCAGCCGAACTCCCGTGCATCGTCCACAACGTGGTGGGCACCCGAATCGGCTTCATTAGCCTTGACAATGGCAGATTTAATCGCCGCTGAAACAACCGCCTGGCGCTTGTCCCGTACCCCGACCCTGGGATGTGGTCGGTAAACGAGGCGGAAGCGGGGATCCGCCAGTAATTCAGCAACTATAGTTTCGCCGTGCGAAACGATGGAGCCGTAAGCCATGGCCGCCCGGTCTCCCTCCCAAGTCGGAGCGTACAGAACGACTGTCCGGCCGTCGTCGGGCATTGGCCGCCGGTTCCTCGGTACGTCCAGTTGGGGCCGGCCAATTTCCAGAAGATGCCCGACGTCGAAATTCCGAAGTTGCCTCTGGATGCGGTCTCGTGACGCGGCGCCGGCTACAAATGCGTAGTCGTAGGCCTTCAACTGATTCGATGCCATAGACGTCTTATCGCTCTCGCCATGGCTTAAGTGGATATGGATAGGCTCACTGAAACGCAGCGGTAAGAAATTCTCCTTGTTGTTGTTCACATAAAAAAAGATCTGTATCGGATGGGAACCGAGGAAGCGCTCCTGCTCAGGCATGTTAGTGGCCAGTACGATCGGTAAAGGACAGTCAACGATCAGGTCGAGAGCGGCCCGCGGTGAGCGGACCAGCAGAGCAACGGGATGGGATTCCGACAGCCGCCGCATGGGCTCATACCACTGGCGTACCTGGTACGCGTTGATTCGTTCGTCGGCAAAGTACAGGCCACATTCAACGCTTCCCGCCATCGGGAGTTGACCAGCGAGCTGGTGCCTGGCCTTCGCTTCAAGCCATACATTCGCTGCCCGCCTGAGGATAATGGTGGCTCCCCGCGCAGACTTCTTCAACAGTGACATGCCAGACCTACTCGTCCGCCGCTTCCCCGGCGCTGGCATGGAACTGATGGTTCACAAGTTTCTTCCTGCGCTCGGTAATCAGGTCGTGAACGGTTGAGACGAAGATGTCCGTTGAATCTCCCTTGGCAAGGTCACCAAAGTAGAATCGCCGCACCTCTGCACGTTCTGCTGAAGACTTATCCTGTTCCAACGCAGTGGCGATCAACCCATACGCTTCGTTCACAGACTCCCCGTCGATTACCGGGCAGGAACGGGCGACCGGCGCGTCGCGCTCGAGGCAAAGCCTGTCCGTTCTCCGGTCGGTAAGGACCAGCGGCCGTTCAGGATAAAGGTATAGAAAATCCAAACCAACGCTGGAAACATCGGTTACCAACCCATCGACGCTGCCGAACATCGCAAGAATGTTGCCTTGCTCAGAGATTATGTGCGGGGTCTGACGGTCAATATTCGCTTCTTCGATCGCCCGGACAATATCTTCGTGTGCCTGCGCAACATCCCGGTTCGGGCTTGACGCAATACGGGGATGCGGTTTGTAGACCACGCGCGTATCGGGGAGGGCGAGCAAGACATCTACGATTTGCTGTCCATACACATCCAGCGATGTGTAATTGTTCGACTCATTTTCGCCTTCCCACGTTGGCGCATACATCACAGTCCGCAATGCGGAAGGTTCGAGCTCCGGGGGGAAGTCGAGGTCCAGTTGTGGCCGTCCCACCATCACGAGCTTCGATTCGTCGAAATCGAGAAGGACTGAACGGTGTCGCTCCAATGCCGCAGGACCGGCGATAAAAACCTTGTCGTACGCCTTGACCTGATTGGACACCATGGAAAGCTTGTCGCTTTCACCGTGATTGACATGAACGTGGACCATGCGGGCGAAGGTCAGCGACTGGAAATTGTTCACGCCATTATTGACATAGATGCCAAGGGAGTAGTCGTTGGCGTCGAAAAGTTCCATGACATCGTCGAAACGGCGGGCGAAGATCATTGAAAGGGTTGTGTGTTTCCGTAATTCACGCAGCGCACCAACCTTGCGGAAAACAAGCAGGACCTTGTGATCACGGTTAAGACGCTCGAGCACGGGAAGCCATTGTTCGAGCTGATAGGCCTTCGCCGCGACGTCGCCGAAATAGACGACGACATCCGCGGGAACAGGTATGCCGTGTATTTCGTGGTTGGATCGGGACGCACCCCGCAAACCCATCCAGTTGCGCAACCAGATGCCAGTCGGTGACGACACCGCCACTTGCACCTTTTTACCGATCCAGTCCTTCAACTCATTCCTCTAATTCGAAGTTCGCCCTGCTGCTGCATCACTCGTGCAACATAAGCCTTTCGCTTCACGTTACGGTAGCAGGCCCGGCCACTTGCCACGTACGCTTAGCAAAACATCAACAGCTTTCACGCGTGGGGAGTTCCCGGTTTCCCATGACTGATGCCGTCCTTCCAACTCAACCAGTCTTATACTGTCTCGAAAGGTGATCATTGCGTGCCTATTTCCACTGAAGTACCCCGGCGCATCCTGAATCGCATCAGCCGGCATATTCCGGCTCGAGGTACCGGCGGTGGACCGAACAGGCCCGGCGACGCGGTAGCCCGCTCCAAGCACTTTGTCGTCACATGGGCAATTCCAGACAACTATGGCGGCATGACGAACGCGTTGTTCCATCGTTCCCGCGCGCTTGCGCGGGAGGCCGGCCTGAACGTTACGGTACTTACCTTCGACTGGCGTCCGAATTACGACGATGCACGGGAAGCGCTGCAGCGCAGAGGTGCCCTCGCCAAAGGCGTTGAGCTGCTGAACATGTGGGAGTGGCTGGCGGATCTAGACGATAGGCACCTTCGTGCTCTGGGCGACAGGCAAAGCGGGGAGGGCTTTATGCCCCTGGACGCACCGGAAAGACCAGATCAGAATCGAATGGATCGTCGAAGGCGTTACTCCCAGGACGGGAAAACTCTTCTGCAGCAGGACTATTACCGCCAAGACGGTTCGCTGCTTGCATCAGATCGTTTCGACGTAGCAGTAACCGAAGGAAAAAAGGCAGCCCGCCGGATTTTCATCTGCGATAGCTCAGGAAAGCCGGTTAGAACGTTGACTAACACGTCGGCTCTCTATCACTTATGGCTTGACCAGCTCACGGCCGGTGATGACGCTTTCATGATCGTCGACAGCAAGTTCGCCGCTGACTTCATTGCGCAATACCGCCGTTCGAATGTCACCACGATGTATATGGTCCATGGCGCGCATATTGATTGGCGGGTACGTTCTCCCTATGCGCCATTGAGCCGCGTGCGCAGGGACGCCTTTGCAGGTTTGGAACGGTTCGACGGGGTCGTGCTCCTAACCGATCGTCAGAAGTTCCATACAGCGGTGCGTTTGGGTGACTTTGGGAACCTGACTGTCATTCCGAACAGTTGGAACCCCGGTTCCCAAAAAGTCGAAACGAGGGAACGGGATGAAGCCCGCGGGATCATCGTGGCAAGCTTGGACACCCGAAAGCAGGTTGACCATGCCGTCAGGGCAGTATCAGCGCTCAATACTCCCAAAAGTGTTTCATCCCTGCATATCTTCGGTTCAGGTTCTCAAGTTGATTCCTTGAGCCAGTTGATTAGCGACAGCCAGATGGGCAAGTCCATCCATCTGGAGGGGTTCACAGACAATGTGGCTGGCGAATTTGCGAGGTCCTCATATTCCTTGCTGACGAGCCACTCTGAGGGATTGCCACTGGTTATTCTCGAATCCATGGCCATGGGTTGTATTCCCATTTGCTACGACATGAATTATGGGCCCTCCCAAGTTATTGACCATGGAGTTAACGGCTTCCTGGTTCCCCTGGGTGACGAAGAGGCGCTCAAAGAAACAATCAACGACTTTCTGCGACTACCTGCTGCGGAGAAGGCCGCCATGCGGGAAGCAGCCGTCAAGAGGTCTGGCGACTTTTCCGACGAGGCAACCGTACCGCTTTGGCTGGCCGCCCTCGACCACGCCAAACGATGGAAAGCCGGCCTTGATTGGAAGGGCTCCATCGAGGCGGAGAATGGAGACACTGCCGTGAGCGGAAATCGGCTGGCCATCAATTGCAGTGTCCGTTTCGAAGCACCTCCGGCTCTTGTCGGTGTTCCGGCATTTCCCATTACGATAGCGCTCCGTGAGCGCGGCGGTAAGGAACTCTACCGGTCCAATACCAATGCCGTTGCTCGCGAAACAGACACTTATTTTCGTGTATCGGCGGAGTGGCCGGCGGATATTCTGGTCGGAAATAAAAAGGCGGTCTATGACGCATTCGTCGAGATACTGGGAAGAGATGGACTGCAATCTGCCCGCGTTTCAACGGGCAGCATCGACGACGGCGTCGACGCCTACTCTACGATCCATGGCAACTTGAGTTTCCGAGTCTGACGGTCCCTGGCCACATCCGGAGTTTACGGACTGCTTATGGCAACAACTTCAGCAAAGTTCGAGGGCGAGCCCATACACAGTCGATCCCTAAGGATCATGTAACCCCAGCCACCACGCGGGAGAATATTCGCTGATTACTGCCGGTGTCCCGGTAGGTCAAGAACCGGTCCGCACGCTGTTGATACCGGGGCTCCATTTCACAATCAGCAGCGAGCGTGGTCCGTACCTCCTCAATTAGCCCATTGATGGTGCCGTGAATAGGACCCGGTAACTCGACATCCAGGTCCAGATGAGATCCCCACGAACCGATAAATTCTTCCCGGTCAAATTGGTAATAGATGACAGGCTTATGCAGGAAGCTAAAATCAAAACCAACACTCGAGAAGTCTGTGATCATTATGGCGCTCTGTTTTAACAGATACTGAACATCAATTTCCCCCTGTGCGACCACTTTAAAAGGCATATCCATGAAATAATCGCGATATTTCTGCATGTTAGGGTGGAGACAAAATATGATATCCAAGTTGTAGTTTGCAGCAAGGACGCGCAGTCGCTCATCACGAAGAAGTCCATACCAAGCGTGGAAATACTTGGACTCCAAAAACCGCCCTGCATCTCCCAACCAATCCCGCCACGTAGGCATGATTAGTAGTTGCTTAGCTCGTACATCGACATCGTGGGTGAGTAAGGCGTCGAACCGCGACAAGCCCGTGATGGCAACCTCGTCCGGCCCGTAGCCAAAGTCCGACACAATGATCTCTTTTTCCCGTACCGAACTGACCAAGAACAGATCGGTCTCGAATCCGGGAGCATCCTTGCCATAGTTAGGGACCATCCATTTCGTTCCCATCACACCGTGCTGCAAGAATATCTTCGTCCCGCCTGCGGCGCTTTTAATGAGCGGGGCGCGGCTGGGATAGAGATAGTCAATATGGTGGGAACCAATAAACCGCTCTGCTTTGAAGAACAATTCAATATGCTCTTTTGACCGAAAATGGACAACGTTTTCGTGGCCGACTAGGTTCTTCGTCTCAACAGATTCTGTATTGATGACATAGTATGCGTTGATTTCAGGATGGTTCTTGGACACGTACCGGAAAAAATGAAGACCATTGTCTTGTGCCTTGTAGGGAAGTTCGCCAATGAGCCAAACCCGCTCAAGTGGATGAGCACTTCTTGAGAAAGTGGAAATTCGCTCCCTAAGGTGCTGATGCGCTGCGCGATCGAACACTTCCACGACAAACGACGATTTGTCGGACTTTGGAGTGTAGTAGTGGTGAATCGACAGCGTGGTGTCGTTGCTCTCCACCCATCCTTGCGCATTTTCGATAGGGATGGGCTGGCGTGCTCGGCCCAAACGGGCGCGATGTGGTTGTCCCTCTCCAAGCGCTGTTGTTTCAAGCCAAGCACTGAGGAAGACGTCAGCACTTGGCTTATTTTCTCCGAGGAGCCGACTCAATGGAAGTACGACTTCAAAGGTGTAATGCCGCAGTCCAAACCTTGACGAAGTCCTCTCATCATCGATCTGAGGCACACAGTCGGCAGATAGCCTCTGTCCACCGACACTGCTGATCAGCAGCAGCCGTGAGCCAGTAATCACCCGATCACCAGTCTCCATCTCCCCCTCAAGTTTGAGCTTGCCATCTTGGATGCCTAATGAATTCAGATGAATATTGCCATAGCCTCGCAACTCGCGGTTTACTGCAATGACGAGGTTCCCATCACGGTTCACATACGCCTTCCTTCGCTGATCCGCCGCTGAAACACTTGGCAGGGAACCGAGATGTGTATGTTGAAATCCTCCCAGGCGAATGCGTGCCCGAACCATGCCTTCGGGCCCCTCGGTCCGGGCAGCACCACTGCACCCCGGGCCTGCCGGTTGCTCGCTGCTGAAGCGGCTGCCAATTGGCCGGGAGGCGACTCCGGCCCACAACAACAGGGATTCCATGCACTCAACCTCGAGGAACAGCGTGACATTCGGTTGTGGATTGTTCAGTGCCGGCTGGTCAAGGGTCTGCTCGGCTCCATTGGACGGCATTGCTGATTTCACGTCGACTGGCGCTGTGACTCCACTGCTTAAGTTGTTGAATCGGCCCATTAGGTCCAGAGTCAGCTCGAAAGATGATCGGACTTCGCCTCCCGGAGAATGTTGAGGCTTTTCGAAGGCGTCGCTGATGTGCACCCATCCGGATCCATGCTGGCGAGCCCATAATGCCACCACTCGCGCACCGCGGGCCAGAGTGATTGCAATGTGGATTTTTGCTTCGTTCTGGTCGACTTTTAACGATTGCCGCAAAGGCCCACTCGTGGCTCGGTCCATTCCAACGAGTATCGGGCCCTCTGCCCTCCCAGAACCCAGGCGTCCAAGCAGACTCTTGATCCGTCGAATCGATTTCACTTCAGAACGACTTCGATAGAACCCAGGAACCCTTGTGCGCCTGCACCTGGGATCGTGACTCCAATCCAGTACTCAACGTGTTCCACCAGGTTGCGCGGCACTGCCTCATTAGCGGGCCATTCGAACATGCGGCAGGCATGGTCCGCGCCGGAATTAGTCTTGTCAGGCAAAACCACTGATTCATCCCCCTTTGTAAGGACGTTCACCGTCCCACGTTGAAGTAGCAAACTAAAGCGATCCACGTAAAGAGGCGCAACCAACTCCGCCATCGCGACTCTCCTGCACGCATACGATTGCACGACATTCCTCGACTAGTGTCCACCCAAATCCCGGAAGAAACCAAGGTCTCCTTGGAGGAGCCGGGTCAACGACACTTTCAGACCTCTACGTTAGACTGGGGCTCGCCGTCACCGAGAATGCGATACCGGGCAGCCCGGGCTCATTCGGTGCCTGTTCAGAGCGCACGGCGGCCACGTTAATCGGAGGAAGTATTGGGTAGTCGCAACTACGTTAAGCTTGTCGGGGACAAACTCTCCAAAGCCAAGCGGTATGAATCGTACGCTTTCTGGAGCACACGGCCGGTTAAGGAAAACACGGTCGTGTATGAGTCCTTCTCCGGAAATGGAATGCTGTGTAACCCTGAGGCGATATTC
Organism: Arthrobacter monumenti; assembly: GCF_054511255.1. NCBI lineage: Bacteria > Bacillati > Actinomycetota > Actinomycetes > Micrococcales > Micrococcaceae > Arthrobacter > Arthrobacter monumenti. Next base: position 77,571 of record NZ_JBTNCY010000001.1, read on the forward strand.
CAAACTTTGTTGCGCGATTCTGACCTACAACATCTGAAACATATTTGGGTGCTTGCCAACATGGATCGATATAGGTCCACAATTGAAATGTACCGGAACTACCCAAATGTGGTTTTCGTCGAATATAAGTCAGATAAGTATTATAAAGCTCTGGCCACTTCCCAGTACCTAATCAATAACGCAACGTTCCCTTGGCAATTCAGCAAGAGGGATGGTCAGACATATATCAATACATGGCACGGTACCCCGTTGAAGTGTATGGGATACGACGTTCCAGGCGGTGGACCGGACACGAGGAACATTATCCGGAACTTCGTCGCAGCAGACTTTCTGCTCTCAGCGAATGAGTTCATGACGAAGCAAATGTATTTGGATGGATACAAGCTTAAGAATATATTTCAAGGGCGGATTATCGAGGAAGGTTATCCTCGAATCGATTATCAATTCACCCCAAGGAAAGACGCCGGCGAATTCCGTCGACGGATGCAGTCAAGTGGAGTCATTCTTGACGACCGCAAAGTTATTCTATACGCGCCCACGTGGAAGGGTGAGTCCTTTTATCGGCCGCTGAATGATGCAATCGCTCTCAAGCGGGTCGTTGAGCAACTTGAGAGCCGGATCGACACTTCTAAGTACAGGGTTCTCCTCAAAACGCACCAAGTCGTATTTCAGGAAATGGAGACTATCCCAGAACTCGCTGGCTATCTGGTTCCAAATGAGATTCCGACCAACATGGTGCTGGGTGCCACGGACGTTCTCATAACCGACTATTCAAGTCTTTTTTATGATTTTCTCGCATCAGGAAAGCCGATTCTGTTTCATCTTCCCGACTTGGACCAGTATTCCGCCGGTCGTGGCCTCTACCTCTCCACAGATGAACTGCCAGGTCCACTATCCAATCATGTTTCCGTACTGGCCGACAATGTAAATGCCCTGGATGAAGCAGGGCCGGCACCCTTTGCCGATGAGGCCCTATCGCGTAGATACGAGTGTGCCAGGCAGCGGTTCTGCGGGCACGAGGACGGTCAAGCAGCGGCGAGGGTTGTCGACATTGTTTTCAAGAACGACAACACTTACGAGGTCTACGACGACTTTTCAGACGGTCGTGAATCAATCCTCATTTACCTCGGTGGGATGCAACCGAACGGCATTACGACGTCGGCGCTGAATTTACTGAACAATATAGATCATGAGCGATACGACGTCTCTGCGTTTTACTCGTACAGCCGGACCCACGCCAAAAAAGCAAGTGAAGCGGCAATCAACGACAATGTCCGGCTCTTCCCCCGGGAAGGAGGCCTCAACGGCAATAAGCTCGAACACTGGTTTGCCAAACGGCATCAGGGCAAGGGACGGGGCGTCTCGTCCACGGACCATGCTCCTGATGCCCGAATCTGGAAAGACGAGTGGAGTCGTTGCTTCGGTAATAGCAAATTCGATTACATAGTCGATTTCAGCGGTTATGGCCCATTCTGGGACTACATACTCCTTAATGGTGACGCAAAAACCCACTCGATCTGGCTGCACAACGATGTTCGCAACGATTCGGAGCGGACCGTCGATGGCAAGCGGCCGCTCAAGCGAGGCCTCGAAGCCGTGTTTTCGACCTTTCCGCGGTTTGACCGGCTCGTTTCTGTGTCGGAAGCTCTGAGGGAAGTGAACCAGCCAAAGCTGGCAGAACACGCACCGGCCGAGAAGTTTGTTGCTGCTGCGAATACGGTCGATGCACAGAAAGTCCGTCGACAGGCATTCGGCGACCCCATCTCAATAGACAGACTCAATGAGCCAGCGCCTATTGTTGATCCGATACGAAATCTGCGGGACGCTATAGTCTCATTGAAGCAGACCTATCCGCTGGCAACTGTCTCCAATGAGGTGCAACGCCAAAAGGTTGTGGACACCTACATGCCAGAGCGGGACGGCGTGACCACGTTTGTCACCGTCGGCCGGCTGTCGCCGGAAAAGAACCATGCCCGGCTTCTGCGCGCATTTGCGGCAGTCCACATTGAGAACCCCGCGACCCGTCTTGTCATCGTCGGCAGCGGACCATTGGCTGCATACCTGCGCGACGTCGCTGCCCATTATGGGCTCAACCGTTCCGTTACATTTGCCGGTCAACAGCCGAACGCGGCCGCCCTCATGGCCGCGGCGGATTGCATGGTGGTATCAAGCGACTACGAGGGGCAGCCGATGGTCATTTTGGAAGCCTTGATTCTGGGGCTGCCGGTTCTGACCACAGCATTCGGTTCAGCAAAGAGCGCTCTGCCTGATGGGATGGGGCTAATTGTCGAACAGGATGACGAAGCGCTCGCAGAGGGCATGCGTAAGGCTATCCAAAGGGAAATTCCCACCGGGTTCTTCGATGCGGATGCCTACAACAGGCGGGCGATGGACGAATTTTACCGGGCAATTGGGGCAGTGAACGGAGCTTAGCCGCCAAACACCAGGCCCCTCCAATATGGAAACCCTAATCATGTGAGGGCTGCCTGCGCGGACTCTATCCGTGGATACCGCTGAAAGTGCCCCGGAGCGGATCCTTTGTTGCTGGACCACCCCGGGGCATGCATGACATCACGGTGAAACGGCGGGCTATTCGGCGCTGACGATCATTCCCGCAGCCACCGTGCTGTACGTAGATTCATCAATCAGGATAAAGCCACCGGTCAGTCTGTTGCGGTGATACTCGTCCGCAAGCAGTGGCTTGGTGGTCCGCAAGCGGATCCGCCCGATCTCGTTCAGCTTGAGCTCTGTTGCCTCTTTGTTGCGATGCAGAGTATTGATGTTGAGCTCGTAGTGCAGATCCTTAATCATGGCCCTGGCGGACTGCGTGGTGTGCTTGATGGCAAGTTTCGTGCCGGGCACGAGTGGAGCGTGGTCCATCCAGCAAATCATTGCCTCTATGTCCTGGGTAACATGTGGCTGATTGTTCGGCCGGCTAATCATGTCACCGCGCGAGACATCAATATCGTCCTTCAGCCGCACCGTGACGGACATCGGAGCGAATGCCTCTTCGAGCGGCCCATCAGCGGTATCAATCGACTCGATCTGTGAAGGCAACCCACTGGGTAATACGATGACATCGTCACCGGGTTTCATCACTCCGCCAGCGATGCGGCCGGCGTAGCCCCTATAGTCGTGGAAGTCGTCACTCTTGGGGCGGATAACATTCTGAACCGGGAAGCGAACGTCAACGAGGTTCCGGTCACTCGAAATATGAACGTGCTCCAAGTGATGCAAAAGAGACGGACCCTCGTACCACGGCATGTTTTCCGAACGTGAAACAACATTATCGCCCTTAAGGGCAGATACCGGAATGACAGTCAGGTCGGCAATATTGAGACGGGTCGCGTATTCTGCGAAGTCCCGTTCAATCTCCTTGAAAACATCCGCCGACCAATCGACCAAGTCCATCTTGTTCACGGCCACCACCATATGTGGAACCTCTAAGAGAGAAACCAGGAATGCGTGACGGCGGCTCTGCTCCACCAAGCCCTTGCGTGCGTCCACCAGGACGATGGACAAATCGGAGGTGGAGGCACCTGTGACCATATTGCGTGTGTACTGGATGTGACCCGGAGTGTCCGCAATGATGAACTTGCGCTCCGGCGTGGCGAAATAGCGGTACGCAACATCGATGGTGATGCCTTGTTCCCGCTCAGACCGCAGGCCATCAGTATAAAGCGACAGGTCGGTATAGTCGTCTCCACGGGCGCGACTGGTTTTTTCCACAGCCGCCAGCTGGTCCTCGAAAATTGATTTCGAGTCGTGAAGCAACCGGCCTATCAAGGTGCTCTTACCGTCGTCAACCGAGCCAGCCGTTGCAAATCGCAGGAGGTCCATTTAGAAATATCCTTCTTTCTTGCGGTCTTCCATGGCCGCTTCGCTAACTCGATCATCCCCACGGGTGGCGCCGCGCTCGGTAATACGTGATGCCGCCACTTCGTCAACGATGTCTGCAGCCGTCGTCGCTGAAGAGCGAACTGCTGCAGTCAGGCTGGCGTCACCGACGGTCCTGTACCGCACAGTTTCGATGAACGTTTCTTCACCCTCTTGCGGTTGGCAGAACCTGTGAACGCCCATCAGCATGCCATTCCGCTCAAATACCTCGCGCTCGTGGGCGAAGTAGATCGACGGGAGATCAATGTTCTCGTGCTCGACGTAGCTCCAGATATCCAGCTCAGTCCAGTTGGAGAGCGGGAATACACGGATACTTTCGCCAGGGTGAACTTTAGTGTTGAAGAGGTTCCATAGCTCCGGCCGCTGGTTCTTCGGATCCCACTGTCCGAACTCGTCCCGGAATGAAAAGACCCGCTCTTTGGCCCTGGCTTTCTCCTCATCCCTGCGCGCTCCGCCCATGAGGGCGTTGAATCCGTGTTTCTCCGCCGTCTGCAGGAGGACCGGCGTCTGGATGCGGTTGCGGGAGCCATTGCGCTCCTCCGCCACGATTCCCCTATCAATGGCTTCTTGAACTGACCCGACTACCAGATTCAGACCCAACCGCTCGACTTCCTGATCCCGGAACTCAAGGACTTCGTCGAAGTTATGCCCGGTGTCCACGTGGACAATTGGGAAGGGTACTGCGGCAGGCGCAAAGGCCTTCACCGCCAGGTGAAGCATCACCATCGAATCCTTGCCGCCGGAGAACAGCATCGCTGGTCGTTCGAGTTCGGCGGCGACCTCACGAATGATGAAGATCGCTTCCGATTCGAGCGCCTTGAGTTGGCTCAGATTATATTTAGAGCCGCTAGCGGTACTCATGTGTGCATCCCGTCCGTCTCTCAACTTCCGTTGTCTGTGTCATTTAACTTGTTCGATGGCGCTCAGCAACTGGTCGGCCAAGTCGGCACGGCATACCAGTAGGTCAGGCAGATAAGGGTCTTCCTGATTGTATCGAAGATCCGAACCATCAATTCTACTAGCATGCAGGCCCTGCGCCACTGCAACAGCGACGGGTGCGGCCGAATCCCATTCGAATTGCCCACCGGCGTGAATGTATGCGTCCACTTCGCCCCGGATGACGGCGGAAGCCTTGTACCCTGCCGAACCCATCGGCACCAGCTCAGCGTCAAGAGCAGCAGCGACATCCGAAACCAACTTCGGGGCCCTGCTCCTGGACACGGCTATTCTGATTCGGCCCGAATGGGCGGCGTTGGAGGAGCCCACCTCTATGGCGCTGCCAAGGACCATGTCCTTACCTGGCAGTGCAACCGCACCGGCACTGAGCGAGCCATCGATCCAGAGCGCAACATGCACCGCCCAATCGTGACGATTCTCGGAATACTCACGGGTGCCATCCAGCGGGTCGATAATCCAGACGCGATTGGCGTGGACGCGTGCGATATCGTCAACGGCTTCCTCCGAAAGGACGGCATCATCCGGGCGGGCGAAAGACAGAACCGAGCTCATCAAGGCTTGGGAACGAGCGTCACCTTCGTCTTTCAGCTGGTCTTTCGCGATTCCTTCTGCCAGCGCCTCGGACCGAAAATTCCGCAGCATCCGGCCAGCCTCGCCTGCAAGATGCGATGCGAACGCCGCGTCGGCTTCGCTCTGGCTGAATTCATTCCGCAGCCACTCTTCCGACTCCACTCATGACTCCATGCTCGTTGTGAGGCAGCCAAAGCCGGCAGCCCTTTCGGGAATCACCTTACAGACCATAGGCGCCCACTCCTCAATCCGCCAGACTTCCTATTCCACAGTGTGAGGAAAACTACAGGTAATGCCGATGGGCAATGACCTGGCCGGCCGGAGCGATCCATGACCGTCGCCGCGCCGGAGCTCCGGATATTTCCGCACTGTCGCGGGTATGATGATGGCGGTCGTCGCCGGAATCAATTACATCCCCACGTCCGAGTCCGCGCACCAAGACGAGAACGCCCTTCGAAAGGACCATAGATGACGCCGTGGCAGGAAATGCTGCACGAACCAAGCCACTCACTCGACTACAGCATCCTCGACACACTTGAGTTGCTCATGGGCGGGCTGCTGGGCACGACGTCGTATATGCTCCCCGGGCAAGTGCCATCGAACCTCCCAGTCGAGCCGTTGCTCACCGTCCCCCCTGTTGTTGCCGACAAAGCCACGGAATACGGCGCGTTATTGCTCGCGGACCCCGACGGCACACCTCTGGCCCGGCTGGAGGTAACTTCCACCGAAGCAGCACCACCAGATGCGGTCTATCTTGCCGGTCCGCTGACGCGACTGCAGGAGCCCGAGCATTCTGCCGCACGGGACCTGCGGATCACCGCCCCATTCAGTGCTTCCGGAACGGCCCGGATCGTGGCAGCCTTTGACCGCGCACCAACCGCGGAGCAACTCGCCTTAGCCGTGGCGACAGCACAGAAATCGGCCGCTCAATTGCACCTTGTCGCCCTGGCTGGAACAGGCGACGCAACCGATAACGAGTTGGCAAAATTGCTGGCGGCAGTGCGCGCGTGTGCGGGTCCATTGGAAAACGCCGAAGCCAACCTCTTGGTTGTTCCGGACTATGCGGCCACAGCTCATGAGGGGGATGGTTCTATAGGCGATTTTGTCCTGCGGCGTCTGGGCGCACGTGAGGTGCTCAACTTCTCATCCCTCGACGAGCCGGCGCGAAGCGACACTGCATCTCCCCGCCAAGGAGGGATGGTTGTCCTGTTCACGGGGCTGTCCGGCTCAGGAAAGTCGACAGTGGCCCGGTCCGTCGTCGAACAAATACAAACCATCGATGACCGTCAGGCGATATTGCTCGACGGCGACGATGTGCGACGATTCCTAACTGCAGGGTTGGGTTTCACCCGGGCGGACCGGAATACCAATGTCGAGAGAATCGGTTGGGTCGCGTCACTAATTTCGTCCGCAGGTGGCATAGCCGTATGCGCCCCGATTGCTCCGTTCGATGAAAGCCGAAAGCGCGTGCGCGAATTCGCAGAACGTGCCGGGCAGTACATTCTTGTCCATGTTTCGACGCCGTTGGAAGTATGCGAGAGGCGGGATCGCAAGGGACTTTACGCCAAGGCCAGAGCGGGTCTGATCCCGGATTTTACCGGCATCGATTCGCCGTACGACGAGCCTGGGGATGCAGACTACGTCGTCGACACATCTGTAATTTCGGTAAAGGAAGCAACCGACGCGGTACTCAGCCTCATAGCGCGGCGCTCCCTCATCCCGGGGACGGAATGAGGCGGGGCTGCGCTACGCCGGAGTCCGCTTCAAATCAAGTATTCTGTATTTCGCAAGAATAACTATCCTGCATCCGTTTCTTCGGGTCAGGTTGCTTGAGGTGCCGCCCGCCCAAGCCAGATCGCCAATTCCAGAAAGGCTCTAGAGAGTGCCAATCTTCAGAAAAGACGGAAGAAACATACTTTTCGTCCATGTGCCCAAGACCGGTGGGTCAACAATAGAAAAGGTCTTCAGGGAAAGCGGCTACCAAACGCTCTATCTGGACGGAAAGGTCGGCCCGGCGTCAGTAAACCACGTACGCCGGTGCACGCCCCAACACATGCATGCCGACATGTTGGAAATGAACTTCCGGCTCGGGAACTTCGACGAAATTTTCATGATGGTTCGCGACCCCTTGGCGCGTTTCAAATCTGAATACATCTGGCGCAATAGAAAAGACTTGAAGGTCGTAGACGCAGAGTCAGTCAATAGCTGGGGCGCCAAGGCGTTTAAGCAGTATGCCCGGGATAACTTCATTTTTGACAACCACCTCAGGCGGCAAGTGGAATTCCATCTTCCGAACAGTAGCGTCTATCGGTTCGAGGACGGCATGCGGGGCGTCGTGGACGACCTTAACGCGCGCCTGGACCTGGGGCTGAACCCGGACATCCCCAAACTAAAAGACGGTAAGCAGCAAACCGGATTTTCCAGTAGCGATGTCATTGTCTCGCCAAGTATGGAGACCAAGGTTAAAGAGATCTATGGCGAGGATTACACTTCCTTCGGCTATCCATTGTAGAGGGGAAGCGGTTGGCGGTTTCGTCCAGAGTGCCCGCCGGGCAATGCCGCTGGGCAATCAGCTCAATTCCTTTACGATCTGGCTGATGCTGTCGAGCGTCTTCTTCAGCTCCTCGACATGTTTGGTGTCAAAGGCGCTCAACACACGCTTCATCTCAGTCGTCGAGATCCCGCTGGTACGTGGAAGGTAGACGACCTCCACCCTGTCTTCGAGGTCGTCAAACTTCCCCTTCCAGTCTTCGCCGATTCCAAAGACGTCCGCCTTGTACGTGTCGATATCCTCACGCTTCTGGCTCCACCGGTCTTCGGGAATGGCTTGGTCGACGTAGCGGATCGCCTGGACTATTTCGAGCCTTTGGTCAAAGGGGACAATGGGCTTCTTGCCTTTAATGGCGTTGAACTCGTCAGTCGAAACGCCAACTATGAGCTTGTCTCCCAGCTCGCTTAGCCGCTTGAGGATGTTCAGGTGTCCGATGTGGAACAGATCGAAAGTCCCATACGTCAGAACCGTTTTCGCCATAGTCCTACCTCACTCAAAGATTGTCACTGCATCGGTCATAGCTGCTGTTCAGTTTAGGGCCGAACGCCCCGGATCTTGTGGAGGCCGCTCAAATAAACGGCGGCCGCCCATACCTCGCCATTCGCCAGAGGGTCGACCAGGCGAGCAGACGGCGGGGTTCGTCCCCAGACCAAGGACCCTGTCTCCATCCGGATACCCATCCGGAGACCCAAGGCTTCAACTGGTCAGGTTTACTTGCCCAGCGCGCGGTTTGGACGAGGGTCCAGGTTCCCACATAGACCCAACTGACGGGCCAGGGCAGGTTCCGCCGCGCAAGCCAGACCCGGTTCCGGGCATTGAGCCGGAAATACTCCTCGTGGCGGGCGGGATCGATCACCGGGTGTCCTGCACGCAGGTCCCCGGCATACCAGGTTCTATAGCCGGTATCCCAGACCCGCCAGGAAAGTTCGATCCCTTCATGCGCATACCAGAACGCACCGGCCCATCCGCCGGCCTCTTCAAACACCTTGCGGCGGAGCACAACCGCCATCTCCACCACCGAAAAAACGTTCCCGGACCGATAGGGCGAGCCCTTGCGCAATCTAGGAATCCAGCGAAGCGGAGCCGCCTGATCATCAGGATCTTCTATCCGCGGCTGAATCATTCCGATACCGCGTTGCTGCTCCAACATCCGGGCCGCCCGGAGCAGGAAATCCGGGTCCGGCAACCATGCGTCGTCGTCGAGAAAGAAAAGGTACTCCCCCTGCACAAGCGTCACGCCCGCGTTCCGCCCGGCCGGTATTCCCGCATTATCCGGCAGATAAAGAGCCTTGAATGACTCCGGAAGGCCGTTTGGCTCCCAACCATTACCGACGACGACCACGTCCAGTTGGACGCCGGTCTGGGCCAGTATGGATTCGAATCCCCGCTGCAGGTCGGACGGCCGCTTTCCCTGGGTGAGAATTACGACGCCGAATGTCGGGGCGGACCGGTGCTCAACGGCCATTATTTGGTCAGCCTTGAAGAGGCCATAATGGCCACAAAGTGGCCGACCGTCGCCAGAATTACGAGCGGAACCAGCACCAGCGGCAGGAGCCGTTCACCCAACAACGGGGCACCCGAAATGAGAGTTACGACGGCGGCGGCCAGTGTCAGGAGGCTGAGTTCGACTGAGTGGTAAATCCGGTGGAAGGGCAGGAACCGGGCAGCGCCACGGAGCCTGCCGACCAGTGTCGTCTGGCTGACGGTTGTGGCTTCCGTGCTGTCCGGAAGGCGCCCCAGTTGGGCAAAGGCCCGGGATACATGGACCATATCGTTCAACGACTTATTGAGGACGATGAAGAAGCCCAGCACTGCTCCCGCCCACGCGTATCCGAATGCAGTTGCTGGATCGGTGCCAAACCGGTCGAGGTCCCCGATGGCCCGCAGCCCGATGGCGATGCCGATGAAGCCTTCAGCGGTGTAGTGGCCGACCTTGTCCAGGAAAACCCCCTTGGGGCTGAAGGTTCCGCGCCAACGCGCCACTTCGCCGTCGCAGCAGTCGATATACATCTGCACCTGGGAGAACAAGACCGCCAGCACAGGCCCCCAAATACCGGGAATAAGCAACGACGCCGCAATCGCCCAACCGGCAAGGATCATTAGCCCGGTTACTCCATTTGCCGATATCCGCGTCCGGACAAGCAGCATGGTGAAGTAAATCGAAAAATGCCGGAGATACAGATCAGCGGTCCAGTGCTCCGCGTTCTTCCGCGCCCGCACTTCCGGCGGCTGGGCAATGGATCGCAGTTCTTCCAGTGTCGGGCGGGCAGGCCGGTCCGCCGGCCTCTGGCTGGAGGTCATAGCCGCCTACCTGCTGGTATCGACTTGGTCTGTTGCTCCCTTGAGGAGGCCGGACATGAAACCTGATCCCCAGCTAATGTGCATGCTGGGCAGTACAAACAGCAGATAAAGGCGCTCCTTCAAGCTCATTCCCTCGCCTGAGGTCGCAATCGCCCAGAGCAGCCACGCAGGGTAGGCAACCGGCGCCCATGCCGCCATCGTGGCCGCGCGGGCACCCCATGAGGGCAGTAATGACGTCGCTCCGGACAGCTTCAACGCCGCGGAGAGGGATCCGAGAAAAATCGACGCCACGAGCAGGGGCGGGGCGAAATACCGCAGTGAGTTCCTGGCGCTGTGCCGGCGGACGAGTTCGCCGCGCCAGACTCCCGTCGCATAAAACTGGCGTACAAGTTTCGACCAACTGGACCGTGGCCAGTACGTCACCTTCAACTCCGGATCGAACCACACCGTTCCACCACCCTCGCGGATGCGAAGATTCAGGTCCCAATCCTGGGCGCGGCGCAGAGTCTCGTCGAAACTACCGGCTGCCACCAGCGCCTCGCGCCGGAAGATTCCCAGGTAGGCGGATTCTGCCGGACCCGGCTCGGTCCCACTGTGGTAGACACCACCACCCAGACCAACGGGACTCACATAGGCGCGCGCCACGGCCGCCTGGAAGGGCGTCTCCCCCTTGGCGTCCATGAGTCCGCCGACATTGGCCGCTCCGGTCCGCTCCAGGGTGGCGACACCGACCCGGGTGTAATCGGGCAATAGTTCTGAATGCGCATCAACCCGGATCACCACGGGATACTGCGACGCTTCGATTGCTAGATTCAGTCCCGCCGGTGTGGCACCGGTCGGGCTGTGCACCGTCTTGAGCCTCGGCTCGCGGCTCTGGAGCCGGGACACAATTTCATTGGTTCCATCGGTGGAGGGGCCAAGCGCCAGGATGACTTCCTTGTCGCCGTCGTAGTCCTGTCCCAACACACTGCCAACGGCGCGCTCGATGTATCTGGCCTCATTGAGGATGGGCATGATGAAGGAGACTCCGGGAAGCCCGTCCTGGGATCCCGTTCCGTTGTGTTCAATCATCGGACTGGTTCTTCGAGCCCTCGTAGGCTTCGATGACCTCTTCAGGGTTGCCATCCATTTGCAGTTCACCCTGATTGATCCAGATCACCCGGGTGCAGGTGTCTTTGATCGATTTCATGGAGTGTGAAACAAGGAAAACAGTACCGGCGTTCGCACGGATGTCGCGGATCTTTTCTTCGCTCCGCTGGCGGAAACGCCGGTCGCCTACGGAGAGGGCTTCATCGACGATAAGGATTTCGTGATCGCGCGCCACGGCGATCGCGAACTTCAGGCGCGCCTGCATGCCCGAGGAGTAGGTTCGCATTGGGAGGTCGATGAAATCCTCGAGTTCGGCAAACTCGATGATCTGCTCCTGCAGTTCCTTGATCCTCGCCTTCGACAGGCCAAGGGCCAATCCGCCGAGCACTATGTTCTTCTCCCCGGAGAGATCGGGAATTAGCGCGGCGCCTATGCCCAGCATGTTGGGCCGTGAAGCCGCGTACACGGAGCCTTTGGTCGCTGGGGTCAGCCCGACGATGGCGCGCATCAATGTTGATTTGCCTGAACCGTTCGAACCAATAATGCCGATTGATTCGTTCTCGTAGGCGGTGAAGGAAACGCCTCGCAATGCATGGACGCTTCGAAGCCCACGGGTCGGCGTCAGGAGTTTCTTGTTGGCACCCTTGAACCGCTTGCCCGTCGCATGAACTTTGTAATCCACATAGAGGTCATCCACGACGACGACCGGCGTCTTGGACGGCGAATCATTCGTATCCACGATGCTTTCCGATCTAGTCGACGCGTCCATAGCTCTCCTCTGCTGCCCAAAAAGTCACCGTACCAATGACCAGCAGGAGCACCGCCCATGCTGAGGCGTACAGCCAGTACTCCGGCGGTACCTCGTACCCCTCCAACAGGACACCGCGGCCAATCACCAGGAACTCGTAGATGGGATGGAAATCGTAGACCTTCACCAGCGCCGGAAAGTGAGACAAGACCCTATCGATCGGAAACAGCACGCCGGAGGTGTAAAAAAAGATCCGGGTGACGATAGGCAGCACCTGCGTCAAGTCCCGCGTATGAGCAGTCAGACGAGCGGTGAAAAGCGCCACTCCAGCATTAAATACTGTCATGATCATCACAAGTGGAATTATCATCAGCCACGACAACGATGGCGGATTACCCAGCACCAGGAGGATGACGTACATAACTCCGATGATCACGACAACGTTCATTAACTGCTGAATCACGGTTGCCATCGGCAGTGTCATCCGCGGAAACGCCAGCGACTGGACCAAGGACCTGTTGGACACAATGGATTTCGCGCCGCTGTTCATCGTGTTGGTGAAGTACTGGAACAGGAATACGCCAACGATGATGAACGATGCGAAGTTATCGGGTCTGCGATCGCCCTGAAGCAGGCCGAACACCACGCCGTAGACGATGGCGGTGAGGACCGGGCTCAACCCGATCCAGATCATTCCCAGCCGGTTCTTCTGGTTGTCCGCCTCGATCTTGTACCGGGCCATGGCGATGGCGAAATCCCGGCGCCGCCACATTTCCTGCAGATACTTGTGCAGTGATGGCCGGGCACCAACCCTGTGCAGATTGTTCTCAGCCGCGAAGTCGGCAACGCTCATGCCAGCTAGTTCCCTTACCCAAGTATGATTTCAAGTCTCGCGGTGCCGCATGGGCGGACCGCATCCCTTTAGAGTGTAATTGATACGCTTCCAACTCACCGCGCCCATGGCGTTGGCCGTCTCCAGCAAAGGACAACTGTGAAGATTTCCGTAGTAGGGTGTGGATTTCTCGGCGCCGTCTACGCAGCGGGCATGGCCTCGCTTGGCCATGACGTCGTCGGAATAGACGTTGACCAGGACAAACTGGACCGCCTGACCGCCGGACATTCACCGTTCTTTGAGCCCGGCCTGGATGAGCTGCTGATCGAGGCGCAGAACAAGGGAAGCCTCCGCTTCAGCGCTGATTTCTCCGACACGGCGCCGTCGACCATGCATTTCATCTGTGTCGGCACGCCGCAGCTCGATGGAAGCCTCGCCGCCGATGTCTCCTACGTCAACGCGGCCGTCCAGTCACTGTTGCCGTACCTCAAGCCAGGCGACGTCGTCGTCGGGAAATCAACGGTGCCGGTTGGGACTGCTGCGCGGTTGGCTCCAATGATTGTCGACGCCGGTGCGGACTTAATCTGGAACCCTGAGTTTCTCCGCGAGGGGCATGCTGTCAAGGACACGCTCAATCCCGACCGCCTGATCTATGGCGTGCGGGACAAGGAGGCATCCGCCGCTGCCATCCAGGATCTGGATGAGGCATATGCCACCATGCTGGACCGCGGAACGGTGCGTCTGGTGATGGCTTATCCGACGGCGGAACTGGTCAAGAACAGTGCCAACTCTTTCCTGGCCACCAAGATCTCGTTCATTAACGCCATGGCGGAACTGTGCGATGCCTCCGGAGCGGATGTGACGGAACTGGCGGACGCCATCGGCATCGACGACCGGATCGGGCGGAAATTCCTCAACGCCGGAGTCGGGTTTGGTGGCGGCTGCCTGCCAAAGGATGTGCGGGCGCTGCAGGCGCAGGCCCGGGATCTCGGCGTCGATTCGGCGGTCAATTTCCTCAATGACATTGATCACATCAATCAATCCCAGCGCTCCCGCCTGGTGCATCTGGCGGCCCGGATGTGCGGTGGGCTCGAAGGCAAGCGGCTCGCCGTCCTGGGTGCTGCCTTCAAACCCAACAGCGATGACGTCCGCGACTCCCCCGCCCTCGACGTCGCCCAGCAGCTTCAGGATGCCGGCGCCGTCGTCACCGTCTGCGACCCGCATGCCACCGCCAACGCCAGCCTGCGCTTTCCCGATCTCACCTACACCGACACCTTGATTGATGCAGTAACGGACACCGACGGCATGCTGTTGCTCACTGAGTGGCAGGAGTACCGCGAACTTGATCCGGCGGCATTGCGGCAACTGGTGGCCGAACCGGTCATGATTGATGGGCGCAATGTTCTCGACCCCACGGCATGGCGTACCGCGGGCTGGTCCTTCGGCGCACTCGGCCGCCCGTAATGACTGCCGGCCCGGAGGAAAAGATCCCCGCGGGCATCCGGGACAGGCTGCGCCGGCCACGTACCCTGGCGACGGTCTTCGCCGTCGTTCATCTGGTCTTCCTGTTTTTCCTGCTTCCGCTGATCGTCACCGGAGACGTGCTCAGCGACGTCGCGTTCTACCGGTCGTGGGCCTTCGACGGTCTTCGCGACGGCGTTTGGGTTGGCATCACCGAGGACTGGGTATATCCCGTGGCCGCGCTGCTGCCGATGGTTGCGGCCACGGCTCTGGGCTACGACCTGTACCACCTCACGTGGTGGCTGATGTTCACCGCGCTCAATGCCGCTGCCGTACTGGTGCTGACGCGCAAGGGCAAACGCATCCAGGGTTACCCGGCCGCATATTGGTGGTTGGCCGCGACCAGTATTCTGGGGCCGGTCGCCGTCGGCCGCATCGATGGGTTGACCGGACCGATGGTTATCGCCGGTCTGGTGCTCATGACGGCGCGGCCGGTGATTGCATCGGCCATCCTGGCACTGGCGACCTGGATCAAGGTGTGGCCCGCCGCCGTTATTGGCGTGCTTCTGGTGGCAAGCCGGCAGCGGCTGGCAATGCTCCTGACCGGCATGGCGGTGTCCGCCATCATCGCTGCCGTGGTCACGGCGCTCGGTGGATTGGAGCATCTGCTTAGTTTCATCGGCGCCCAAGCCGACCGCGGAATGCAGCTCGAGGCGCCTTTCACCACACCTGGGTTGTGGCAGGCTGTGCTGGGTCTGGATGGTGCACATGTCTACCATGATGTGAGCATTAACACCTTGGAAATCCGCGGGGCAATGGGAGCATTCGTGGCGGATCTAATGACGCCGCTGCTCTTCCTCGCCTCGTTATCCGTCGCCGGCCTGCTGCTGTGGGCGATGAAAAACGGCGCCGCGCGGGGACAGCTGGTACTGCTCGGCTCTTTGGCCATGGTCTCCGCCTTCGTGGTATTCAACAAGGTAGGCTCGCCGCAGTTTCAACTGTGGGTCATCGCCGTCGTCGCCGTGGGGTTGGCCTTTGACCGCCGGCGCTGGATGGTTCCCGGCGTCCTCATGCTGGTCATTTCCGCCCTGACTACGCTTATTTATCCCACCTTCTATGGAGAGTTGTTCTCGCTGAATCCGGCGGTCGCGCTGCTGCTGACCATCCGGAACGTGCTGTCGTTCGTGGTCCTCGGATGGGCCGTACGAGGCATTATCCGCGCGGGCAAGTCTGGAAAATGAGTCTGGCGTTATGACGACTTGGAAACCCCGACGCCTGCTGGGCAGCATCCGGGTTCGCATCGTTGCTGTCATTGTCGCTTTGCTGCTGCTGTCGTCAATCGGTTCCGTACTGTTGCTGCGGGTTGTGCTGTTCGAACACCTCGATGCGGAGATCCGGACGAGTCTGCGGCAGGAAACGGAAGAGTTCCAATTATTGGCTGGAGGGACCGATCCGCGGACAGGTCGGCCATTCGGAAATGACTTATCGGCCATTTTCGATGTCTATTTTGCCCGCGATGTCCCTGATGAGGGGGAAACGCTGCTGGCCTTCGTGGACGGCGAGCTCTACGAATCCCGGCGATCGCAGGGTGTGGCCGCTCCCGAACAGATCCAGTCGACGATCGATTATTGGCTGTCGCTGGAGCAAACGGAGCGAGGCATGATGAACACCCCCGCCGGATCGGCCCGTTATGTCGCCATTCCGGTTAACGGTCAGCCCAACGACGGCCTGTTCGTCGTAGCCAATTTTCCAGCCTTCGAGCGGGACGAGATCAACGATGCAGTACAGACCCAGATCACCGTACAAACAGTGACCCTGCTCGTGGCCTCGTTACTCGGCCTGGCCCTGGCCGGACGAGTGCTTTCGCCGCTTCAATCCTTAGCCACCACCGCTCGGAAGATTTCCGATACCGATTTGAGCCAGCGGATAGAGGTCACCGGACACGACGAGGCCTCACAGATAGCCGCAGCATTCAACGACATGCTCGCCCGGCTGGAGCACGCCTTCACGGATCAGCGGCAGTTCCTGAACAATACGAGTCATGAACTTCGCACTCCCCTGACGATTATCCGGGGACACATCGAACTGATCGAACTCGATGAGACACCGGCTGAGCGGGCCGAAACCGTTGCACTGGTCACCGGGGAAATCGACCGGATGAATGAACTGGTGTCCAACCTGTTTCTGCTCGCCCAGGCACAACGGCCGGACTTTCTCCAGCTTGAATCGATGGATGTTCAGGACCTCGTGCGAGCGGTCCACCGCAAAGCAACAGCGTTGGCGCGGCGCGACTGGCAGTTGCACGCTCCGGAAAGAATCGTCATCAATGCGGATTGGAACCGGCTGACCCAAGGCATGCTGCAACTGGCCGAGAACGCCGTGAAATTCACCGACGACGATTCAGTCATCCGGATAGGCGCCGACCTCGTCCCGGACTCGGTGACTCTCTGGGTGGCGGACACCGGCCCTGGCGTACCGGCCGAAGAGGCGGAACATATTTTCGAGCGCTTCCAGCGTGGCTCGCTGAAGGCGAAAGGCAGCGGGAGTCAGGGCGGTGCCGGACTCGGCTTATCAATAGTTGCAGCCATCGCCGATGCCCATGGAGGTTCCGCCCGCGTAATCTCTGGGACTTCCGGGACTGCATCCGGTGCCCGCTTCGAGATCATCATTCCCCGTACCGACTAACGCAGCAACGAGGACCCTCAGATCTGATGCGCCGTTCCGGGATCCACCAGCTTGCGCTGGAACAGCCGCTTGGTTTTTGAGTCCACGAAAATCAGGTACATCGCGAAGCCGACGGCCACCAGCGAGGCAATGACGCGGGCGACGTTCAGATCCAGATCAATAAACCAGGCGATGTCCAGCTGGTCCGAGACGGAGTAGATCATGAAGAACGAGACCAGGAAGTAGAGAGTTTTGACCTGCCAGTCATTCCGAATGCCGGTTGCGGCGAACAGCGGGATCAGCCATACGACGTACCAGGACTGGATAATCGGCGACAGGAACACCAGGGCGCCAAAGGCGATGGCAAGCCGGCGGATAATCCGCTCGTAACTGCCCTTGAACACCAGGATCAGGATGATGACGACGGCGGCCGCTGGCCCCATCAGGTGGACCACGTTGCCAAAAGTCCAACCATCCAGGCCGAAGGCGCTGAAGATGGTGGCAACCGCCCAGCCCGCAATGCCGACGGGCGAGTACCAGATCCATAAACTCCCGGGAGTCGCCATCGCCCCGATCCAGCCGAAGCCATAGCCGTTAAACAGCCCGAGCAGGCCGAGCACCCCGAAGGAAACCGCCGCTGTCAGGACCCAGTAGAAAAGTTTGCGCCCCCAGCCTGCGCCCTTGCCGGCCCAGAGCAACCCGACGAAGGGCAGGAAAACGATAGTCACCGGCTTCACGGCGATCGAAAGCGTTACCAGCAGCACGCCCCGCAACGCCTTGCTGGTGGCCGTGTAATAGAGCCCGGCCAGGGCGAGCCCGATCATTAACGCGTCATTGTGCACCGAGGCGATGAAGTTGATCAGGAACAACGGATTCGCCACTGTCAGCCAGAGCGCACGGTTCGGATTGATCCCGTGCAGCTCCGCCAATTTGGGGATATAGATAATGCACAACACCACTCCGGCCAGAGCCACCAACCGGAACAGCAGGATCGACAATTCCTGGTGGCCCGCGGATAACCAGACCACCCATTCCTCCAGCCACAGGAACAGTGGGCCATACGGAGTGGGGCTCTGCGCCCAGAGCCCATCGGCACCCGAGGAGAACCAATTGGAGATCTGCGAGAAGCCCTCCTGGTAAGGATTCAGGCCATTAATGACCATCTGGCCCTGGACGATGTAGGCGTAAACATCGCGGCTGAAAAGCGGGATCGCGAACATCATGGGAGCGCCCCAGGCAAGCACCGCCGTCATCGTCGCAGAGCGTGCTTCCGGGCCCCATATCCGCACCTTTTGCCCGAGCCGCAACCAGGACCGCACCAGCAGCATCGCGCCGGCGGCCAGCAGGACGACGGAAAAAATAACACCGAAAGGGTTCAGCCGCAGGAAAATAATCGGCGGCCACCGCGACAGATCCGATACCGAGGCCAGCCACCCGACTCCGAACGAGCCGAGGAACATCATGAACGATCCGACTGTGCCCGAGATGATGGCGGATTTCGGATGATCGACTTCCGGCCGGCTGTCGCGCTCCGAAGGTTCAGTCGAAGGAACCGGGGCGGTCATCTGCGGGTCGTTCCTATCTACGGGGTTCGACATGGTCTGGCGGTGAAACACTGCACGACGGCGGCCATGTCGCCTGCGAACGGACAGGCAGCGGGCAAAGTTTTGCGGTGATGCAATTTTAGCACCGGCCCGCCGCCGGTCCCTTCTCCTCCAAGCGGCGCCGGGCACGATACATTGGACAGGTGCCTATCACTAATGAACACATCGTATGGATCGACTGTGAAATGACCGGGCTCGATCTGCTCAAGGATGCGCTGATTGAAGTTGCGGTGTTGGTCACCGATTCCGAGCTGAACGTCCTCGGCGACGGCGTCGACGTCGTGATCAAACCGGAACCCGCGGCGGTGGAGCAGATGGGCGATTTCGTCCGCCAGATGCATACCGACTCCAAACTTCTCGATGCACTGCCGGACGGCATCACCATGGCCGAAGCGGAGCAACAGGTGCTGGACTACATCACGGCGTGGGTTCCCGAACCGCGCAAGGCCCAGCTCGCGGGCAACTCGGTCGGCACGGACCGGATGTTCCTGGCCCGTGACATGCCCGCCGTCGTCGAGCATCTGCATTACCGGATCATTGACGTCTCCACCATCAAGGAGCTATCCCGGCGTTGGTTCCAGCGCGCCTACTTCCAGTCGCCCGCCAAAACCGGCAACCACCGTGCCCTGGGTGACATCAAGGACTCGATTAACGAACTGAAGTACTACCGGCAGGCTGTTTTTGTGCCGTCTCCTGGACCCGACAGCGCCAAAGCGAGGAAAATTGCGGCTCGGTTTGTGTCCGGAGCCGAAGCAGAATAAAGTCGTAGGGTCGCATGGTGGGTATAGCTCAGTTGGCAGAGCGCCTGGTTGTGGTCCAGGAGGTCGCGGGTTCAAGCCCCGTTACTCACCCCATGGAGGCTTCGAGCGCCTGAAGCCTCGGCAGAGGCCGCACCGGAGGAATCCGGGGCGGCCTTTTGTATGAGCAGCAGTTTATGCACGGCAACAATGAAGTTAGCTTCGAGACGACGGCGGAGAGGCAGCAACGATGAAACGCAACCTGTACGAGGAAGACCACGAACTCTTCCGCGAAGTAGCCCGTGAATTCAACGTCCGTGAGGTCGCACCGGACTACGAGCAGTGGGACCGCGACCACATGATGGACCGCAAGGTCTGGACCGCGGCCGGCGAACAGGGACTGCTGGGGCTCGCGGTTCCAGAGGAATTCGGCGGAGCGGAAATGCCGGACTACCGCTTCCGTGCCGTGCTGGATGAGGAATTCGCCAAAGCCAACCACCTCGCCGTCGGTCTCGCCTTCCACCTGCACGATGACATGGTGCTCCCCCACATCCTGGCCTACGGCACCGACGAGCAGAAGCAGCGCTGGCTGCCGGACATGGTCTCCGGTGAACGCGTCACTTCCATCGCCATGACGGAACCGGGTGCGGGCAGTGACCTGCGCGGCGTGCGGACCAAAGCCGTGCAGGACGGCGGTGACTGGCTGATCAGCGGCCAGAAGACGTTCATCGGCAACGGGATCAGCGGTGATGCGTCGCTGGTGCTGGCACGGACCGACGGCGGTTCCGGCCGCGGCTCCTCGGACAGCTTCAGCCTCTTTATGGTGGACAAAGGCGAGGGCTACACACCCGGCCGGCAGCTGGACAAGATGGGCCTGCGCGCCTCCGACACCACCGAGTTGTTCTTCGACAAGGTCCGGGTCCCGGCGGAAAACCTGATCGGCGAGCAGGGCCAAGGTCTCCGCTACGCCGCCGAGCAGCTCCCCCAGGGGCGGCTCGCCATCGCGGTGGCCTCCTCCGCCGTCGCCCGCCAGGCCTATTCCACCGCCGTCGCCTACACCAAGGAGCGCAACGCGTTCGGTGAGCGAGTGATCGACTTCCAGAACACCCGCTTCGTGCTCGCAGATGTGCTGGCCGAGGTCGAGGCAACGGAATCCTACGTGGACAATGCCATCCGCGCGTTCAATGAAGGACAACTCGACACCGCCAGCGCCGCCAGCGTGAAATTGTTTGCCTCCGAACGTGTGAAATCCATCACCGACCGGTGCCTGCAATTGCACGGCGGCTACGGCTACATGCTCGAATACCCGATCGCGCAGGCCTTCCTGGCGGTCCGGCTGCTCAGTATCTTCGGTGGCACCAGCGAAATCATGCGCGACGTCGTCGGCCGCAACATCGCGGGTAAGTAAGGAACCAACTGATGACCGTCCATCCGATCGTTATTACCGGCGAGCCTGTACTGCACCGCCGGGCGGCCGAGGTCAAAGACTTCGACGAGAACCTCCGCCGGCTCGTGGCGGACATGTTCGAGACGATGGATGCGGCCTATGGTGTGGGACTTGCAGCCCCGCAGATCGGCGTCGGGCTGCGGATTTTTGTCTACGGGATGAACAACGACGACGACGCTCCGGACCGTGGCGTGCTGGTCAACCCGACACTGACGACGTCGAAGGTACCCGGAACCGTCCCGGACCCGGACGAAGAGTCCGAGGGCTGTCTGTCGGTGCCGGGCGAGAGCTTTCCGCTCAAGCGTGCCGACTGGGCCATGATCAGCGGCTTCGACGCGGAAGGCAACCCGGTGGAGTTTGAGGCGACCGGCTGGTTTGCCCGCTGCATGCAGCACGAATACGACCACCTGGACGGCCGGTTGTATGTGGACCGGCTCAATGACCGCTACGCCAGGAAAGCGAAGCGGTCAACAAAAGAACATGGCTGGGGCGTGCCGGGACTGATCTGGATGCCAGGCGTCGATCCCGACCCGTTCGGCCACTGACGCTGCGCCGGTCAGTACCAGTGCCCGGTGAGCCGTTGCACGTCCTCGGCGGCAATCTCCCGAAGCCGGGTCAGCTCCGCCAGGCGCTCATCGTCAATGTCGCCCGCTTTGTGATCCTTCTCGGCCTTCTTGAGCTGCCTGTCGGCTTCCTTGAGATTCGCTTCCGCCTGTTGGTATTCAGCAGTTTCTTCCATGACGGCATCATGGCACAAAATACCCGTCCATAACAGGTTCCCGGAGGCGCATTCTTACCCCGGTAGGGTGGGGACATGACCTGGTTCAGACGCGTCCGGGACTCCTTCTGGTTCCTCCCGGCAATACTCTGTCTGGCGGCGCTCGTCTTTGCCCAGCTTATGGTCTGGGTGGACCGGCTGGTTGACCAGAATGCCGCCGGCGTTCTCGACGTCCTGCTGTTCCAGGTCGGCGCCAGCGGCGGCCGGGACATCCTCGGAGCCATTGGCGGATCCATGCTGGCTGTGGCCGCAACATCGTTCTCCGTCACCATCATGGTGCTCGCGACCGCAAGCGCCACCTACGGTCCCCGGCTGGTGCGGAATTTCATGATCGACCGCCGGAACCAGTTTGTCTTAGGTATCTTCGGCGCAACATTCCTCTATGCACTTATGGTGTTGCGGACTATCCGCTCGGTCGACGCTCCCGGCGGGGGCTTTGTTCCTGACATATCCGTGAACCTCGCGGTGTTCTTTGCCATCGTCGATGTTGCCGTGCTGGTCTACTTCATCCATCACATTGCCGACTCCATCCAAGTGGCAACGCTTTCCAACCGGGTCCGGGTGGAACTGGTTGCGGTCGTAAACCGCGTGCGGCCGCGACAGGCACCGTCCAATTCTGTCCAGGATGCTGCCGGCCCGTCCGGGCCCTGCCGGACGGTCTTCTCCAAGGGCACCGGATTCGTTCAGACAATCGATCGCGAAAACCTTTTGGGACTCTCCACCAGGAACCGGCTCGTCGTCGAACTTCTGGTGATGCCCGGGGAGCACATGATTGCCGAAGAACCGATGGCACATGTGTGGCAGGACAAGCCGGACGACACCATTTTGGAAGATGTCCGGCATTGCATCACATTGGGAAACGACCGGGCCCCCGAACAAGACGTCGGTTATGCGGTACAACAGCTGACGGAAATGGCCGTCAGGGCACTATCGCCCAGCATGAATGATCCATTCACGGCGCACAACGCCCTGCAGGAAATCGCCGTCGGGCTTGTTCCGTTCTGTGAGCGGCCGGACCCGGGAAACGGACGGGTGGACGACGACGGAGTCCTGCGGGTGATTGCGCGGCAAACCAGTCCCATTGAGCTCATTGATTTCGTGTTCGACGCCGTGCGTTCGTACGCGCTCAGTCATCCTTCCGTCCTGCTCGCAAGCCTGGTTCTGGCCGGGCGGGTTGGCCGGAAACCGATACCCGCCGAAACAGCTGCCGCCCTCCTGAAC
Organism: Arthrobacter monumenti; assembly: GCF_054511255.1. Taxonomy (NCBI): domain Bacteria; kingdom Bacillati; phylum Actinomycetota; class Actinomycetes; order Micrococcales; family Micrococcaceae; genus Arthrobacter; species Arthrobacter monumenti. The sequence goes on from NZ_JBTNCY010000001.1 coordinate 100,428, forward strand.
CAGATCACGCTGATGACAGACGCTTTCCGTGCCACTGATCCGCCACCTTATGACCTGGATCGTGTATTGAACCGCGCCGAAGACGTCGGTGGGCTCATTCGCCAGGCACAGCTGGACAACCGCGACCCATCCGGTTCCGGAGCGGCGCAAGCGTAAGGCGCCGTACCTGCCGGTCCCGCCAACCAGGACTATCAGCGCCGGTCGAGGGATGGGTTGGCCGGTACGCCGGGTTCTGTCCACCACCGCGGTTACCCGCAACGGTGGGGCGGCCATCTATCTACGGACACCGTTGCCGATGCCCTCCAGCAGCCTACCCGGACACTCGGGCGAGCAGCCCTCAAACGTGCCCTGTCTGGCCTTGCTCCGGGTGGGGTTTACCTAGCCGCTCCAGTCACCCGGAGCGCTGGTGGTCTCTTACACCGCCTTTTCACCCTTACCAGCCCCGCACAATGGCAGGACGGCGGTTTATTTTCTGTGGCACTGGCCTGCGGGTTACCCCGAGTGGGCGTTACCCACCACCTGCGCTCTATGGAGCCCGGACGTTCCTCGGTGCACCGGGTAAGGACGAATCCATCCCGGGTCAACGCGGCCGCCTGGCCAACCCATCCATACACCAGTCTAGATGCTCAACAACGACGACGGCGCACAGCTCCGAGGACGGTGGTGAGCCGCGACGACGGGGTGACCGGCGAGGACGGGGGTGACCAGCACCGTTCTCGCCGCTGACCTCCGTTCCCGTCCCGCCGCTGGGCAAAGGGTGCGCAGGAAGGCGGCCCCCCAGATCCCGGTAGGATCGATGGGTGCTGATTTTGCTCCCACCGTCCGAAGGTAAGACCGCCGCCACCAAAGGAGAGCCGTTTGAGCTCGACCAGCTGAGTTTTCCGGAGCTGAATGCGGCGCGTAAAGAGGTTTTGCAAACGCTGGCCCACGTCAGTTCCCGCGACGATGCCATGCACGTTCTGGGTGTCGGCGCTTCGCTGGTTGACGACGTGCGCCGGAACACCTCGCTGGAGACAGAACCGGCAGCGCCCGCCCACAAGATCTACACCGGGGTGCTCTACGACGCGCTCGGCTACAAGAGCATGACCGCCGGGCAGAAGCGCAAGGCCGATGCCGCCGTCGTCGTCATCTCCGGCCTGTGGGGCGCCATCGGTTTTGGCGACAGTGTTCCGGCCTACCGGCTGTCCATGAATGTTTCTCTGCCCGGCACCGGAAAGCTGTCAACGTACTGGAAGAAGCAGCTCGCCTCTCCGCTCGATGACCGCGCAGCCGATGAACTGGTGGTGGACTGCCGGTCGAGCAGCTACTCGGCGGCATGGGCTCCTCCGGCGGGGCAGTCCGTGGCCGTCAACGTGTTCCAGGAGCGGGATGGCCGGCGTACGGTGGTTTCGCACTTTGCCAAGCACACCCGCGGGGAACTTGCCCGGCACCTGCTGACCCGCCGCGGCGCCGCACCTTCGACGGCGGCAAAACTCCTCAAGGCGGCCAGGGAGAAGTGGAATGCCGAACTGGTCGAGGCAAAGGGACGCAAGGCGCATCAGCTCAATATTGTGCTTCCCGGCTGACTCAATATTGTGCTGCCCGGCTGAGCGGTCCGCCGCCATTCCTGCCGAAGTTACATCAACCCATATCTGGAGCGGATGATCCCGAAGCAGCCGTGGCAGATGAAACCAACGGCGATGATACCCAGCAGGTAGGGCCCCAGCGGTTGCTCCAGCAGCAACTTCAGGCTTCCATCCAAGCCAGTCTCCTGCACCCGGTCCTGCTGAATCGCAGCGACGCAAAACAAAACCCCGACCAATACCAGCGCGATACCCTTGGCAACGTGCCCGACTACACCGATGCCGTCGATGACAACCCCACGATTTGAGTCGGCAAAATGTAGTTCTGTCCGGAATTTGCGTGTCAGTCCCTTAATCACGAAGTAGATGCCGATAACCGCGACCACCACCCCGACGCCGATCAACAGGGCCACACCGAAGGGAGCGTTGAGCACGGTAGCGCTGAAATGACGGGTGTTTCGGCTGGAGTCCGACCCGGGGCCTACGGCGAAGTTGGCAAAGGACAGGGCCAAAACCGCGTACGCTACAGCCAAAGAACCAGACGTCGACATTTTCGCCGCCCGTTCGCCGGGCTCGAGGCGTCTTGCCCGCAGGGTTGCCTCGCTGAGCTGCCACAGGGCAAGGCCCATGCAACCGATGAAGCCGGCCCACACCGCAATGCGCCCAGGGGTTTCCTGTGCAAGGGTCTCAATGGCGCCGGCGGTATCCGCCTGGCCAGTGCCGCCCATCGCCAGCTGTAGTGCCACCACTCCGATCAGCAAATGCAACAGACCAGTTATCGCGTAGCCAAATCTCGCGATGACGTCCAATGTCTTGGTGTTCGAGAATTCTTCGGCAGCATCGACGACAGGTCCTATGTCGTCCCGGAATTTTCCGGCGCCGCGTTTAAAGGACTTCACGACGGAGGACACCGTCTACGCGCTGTCGGGCGTTGCGACCAACTCCACTTCAAAACCGCCCTCGTTTTCCAGATAGGCGGCGTAGTGTCCGCTGCCGCCGGCATAGGGGTGTTGGTCCTCGTACATGAGCTTCCAGCCGTATTCGGGCGCGTCGCGGACGATGGCATCGACCAACGACGGCGGTCCTGCCCAAAATGCCAGATGATTCATACCCGGCCGCTTGCGTTCATGCCGTCCGGGCGTGACGTCGGGGCCGGACTCGAGCACGATGTAGCCGACGGCGCCCTGCCAACTGGCCCCCGACTCCCACTCGTTTTTCCGCTGGTAGCCGAGTCGCTCAAAGATCCAACCCAGCGAGGTGCGGGCTTCGGCGAAGTCCTCCACCCAGAGTTCAATATGGTGAAGCCGTCCGCTCGGTAAGGCAGGAGCGGCCGGTTCCGCCGGTTGGGCAAACTCTTCGACGAGCGGGTCCGGTTGCTCGTAGAACGGTTCAGGATCACGGTCGACGATAATTGGCATCGGCGTGGTTATTGGCGCCGGCCCAAGCTCCGGCTCTTCCTCGGGAGTGGTTTCGGCTGGCGCTTCCGACGGCGTCTCCGCTGGCTCCGGTTCGACGCCGGCGGGCTCTTCCACCGGCTCCGGTCCGCCGGCCATGAGCGTCCCCGATGACTTCCACTCGACGCCCGCCTCACCGGCATCCATGGCCTCATTGGAAAGCCGGTCCGCGTCCGTGTTGACTTCCCGGGGAATCCACTCGTATGTCACCCGCCTGGGGTCGACGACGCTGCGCGCCTTGGTGGCCAACGCCCGCATATCAGCGTGCTTGATTTTCCAGCGGCCGCTCATCTGTTCGACGACGAGTTTTGAGTCCATCTTGACGTGAATCAACGCGTCCGGGTCTTGCTGCAATGCGAGCTCCAGTCCGGCCACCAGCCCGGAATACTCAGCCACATTATTGGATACCTTGCCCAGGTACTCAGCCTTTTCGGCCAGCACTTTTCCGGTGTCAGGATCACGGACGAGAGCACCATAGCCGGCATGTCCGGGATTGCCACGGGAGCCGCCGTCGGTCTCCACAATCAAACGGCGGCCGGAACCGCCGTCGTCGTTATTGCCGGACTTTTCTGCTTCGCCAAAGAGTGTCATCCTCTATAACCCCGATTCCGGAGTGCGGACAAGGATTCTGCCGCATTCCTCGCAGCGGACCACGTCGTCCTCCGCGCGCTTGGCAATATCGGCCAGGTCACGGGGGTTGAGCTCCATCCGGCAGGCTTCGCAACGCTTCTGGTGCAGGGCGCCCGCGCCGACGCCATTGTGGTTTGCGCGGATCTTGTCGTAGCTGGCTACGAGGGCCGCATCGATTCCGGCAGCCATTTCCCCGCGCTCCCTCCAGACCGTCTCTTCCTCAGCTTTGATCGCCGCCAGCTCCGCATCGCGCTTTTCGGACAAGGTAGCCAGAGTGGCGGTGAGGGCTTCAGCCGCTTCCTGATGCTCCGCGCGGCGGACATTGAGCGCTTCCATCCGCTCCATCACCTCGAGCTCGACGTCTTCCAGGTCTGAGCGGCGCTTGGCCAGTGAGGCCAATTCGCTCTGCAGGGCGGTCAAATCCTTGGAAGTACCGGAGCCGCTGTCGAGGCGTTTCTGGTCCCGCTCGATGCGCGTCGCGACAACCTCGACATCGTTTTCCGACCGGGTCAGTTCGCGCCGGGTGTCGTCAATCGCCGTATCAATCTCGACGAGTTCGCGGCCTGAAGCCGAGGACCGGTTCTCGGCGTCGGCGATCTCCGGGTTGGCGGCCACCGTCCGTGCGCGGTGTGCAAGCTGAGCCAGTTTGGTGTCCAGTGCCTGCAAGTCCAGCAATTTCAATTGGTCCGCTACTGCCGCTTTTGCCACCGAAAATCCTCCAAACGTTTACCAGGCGCCGTTGGCCCGGTCTGTATTAGGGTAGTCCAGACCGGCCGGTGAATTCAGCCTGCGCGCTGGGCACCTGCCCGAAGCAATCTGCGAGGCGGCCTGCCCGGACCGATCCCGGCCGGAGCCGCTCAATCCGTTCCAGGCGTCAGGATAAAGTCCCACGGATCGGTATTGATGCTGCTGACCCGGATGTCGATTTTGTAGCCCAGGTCCTGCAGCACGTTGTCCAGCGCCTCCGCAGCAGGGGTCAACCACAGCCATTCGCTGCCAAAGTGGGACACGTCTATGAGGTATGGCCGACCATTGGCAGCCGCTTCGCGCGCTTCCGAGGCCGGATGGTGCCGCAAATCCGCGGTTACATAGAGGTCCGCACCGGAGGCGCGGACTTCGTCGAATAGGGCGTCCCCCGCTCCCCCGCAGACGGCCACCCTGCGCACCAGACCGTCAGGATCACCCGCCACCTTTACTCCCCCGGCCACTGCGGGGAGGATGCTGAAAACCTTGGCGGCGAAGTCACCCAGGCTGGTCACCTCCGCCAGATCGCCGCAGCGGCCGATGCCTTCCTCATCCAGTCCGGCCGACGCCTGCTTCAATGGCTGCACATCCAGCAGCCCCAGCGCGTCCGCCAGTACGTCCGAAACGCCGCCGATCGCGCTGTCCCCGTTGGTATGGATGGTGAGCAGGCCGCAGCCCCGCTCGATAAGGCGGTGCACGACGTCGCCCTTGAAAGTGAATCCGGCAACCGAGTTCACCGGCTTCAGCAGCAGCGGATGGTGCGTAATGAGCAGATCCGCACCCCATTCCAGCGCCTCGTCAAGAACGGCCGACGTCGGATCAACCGCCAGCAGGATCTTCGCCACGGTCTTTTCACTGCGTCCGACCACCAGTCCGACGGCGTCCCAATCCTCGGCGAGGGATTCGGGCCAGAGTTCTTCCGCGGCCAGCAACACCTCTCCCAGCGTTGGCCCGGAGGCGGTGCGGACGTCGTCGTCGGTCCCCTGACTTGAACCGGACGGGACACTGGAGCCGCCGGCGCTGGAGGGTCCACCGGGTTGCGATGCTGGTGTATCCATGAGTCCAGTTTTACCTTATGAAACCGCCGGTGCACGCAAAGGGAATCTTCCGGGCCTGTGGCGCATTGTTAAGGGCATGCAGACTTTTGTACTAGGAGGAGGCTGTTTTTGGTGCCTCGATGCGATCTATCAGAAGACCCGTGGCGTGACGGAGGTGATTTCCGGTTACTCCGGCGGCCATGACCGCGCGCCGTCGTACGAAACCGTTTGTTCGGGGACGAGCGGCCATGCCGAGGTGGTGGCAGTGACCTTCGATGAGGAAACCATCCCGCCCGAGGTGATCCTCGATATGTTCTTCACGGCCCATGATCCAACCACTCTCAACCGCCAGGGCTACGACGTCGGTACCCAGTATCGTTCGGTCATGTTCTATGCCGACGACGATCAAAAGGTGCTGTTCCAGGAAGCGATCGAGCGGAACCAGGAAAACTGGAAGAGCCCGATTGTCACCGAACTGTCGCCGGTGCCGCGGTTTTATCCGGCCGAGGAAATCCATAACGATTTCTACGGGCAGCGCCCCGAAGTCGGCTACTGCCAGGTCATAATCAGCCCCAAATTGGCCAAGGCACGTAAACATTACAAAGAATGGCTGGTCGCATAGCCACCGCACCATCCCGCTGGCTAGGCTGAAAGGTCCGGCCAATATCTCGTGGCCGGCGGTTTTCACTTTTGCTTTTTGACACTACTTTTTGAGGCAGGCATCTCCATGGCAAGGATTTACGACGACGTCACCGAGATTGTGGGCGGCACTCCCCTGGTGCGGCTCAACCGGCTGACCGAAGGACTGGACGCCCAGGTCGCGGTCAAGCTGGAATTCTATAATCCGGCAAATTCGGTCAAGGACCGGATCGGTGTCGCCATAGTCGACGCCGCGGAGAAGGCGGGCGCGCTCAAGCCGGGCGGAACGATCGTCGAGGGCACGTCGGGCAACACCGGCATTGCCCTGGCCATGGTGGGCGCCGCCCGCGGTTACAAGGTCATCCTCACGATGCCGGAAACCATGTCGACCGAACGCCGGGTCATGCTGCGGGCTTTTGGTGCCGAGATCGTGCTGACACCGGGTTCTGAAGGTATGCGCGGGGCGGTCGACAAGGCGCAGGATATAGTCGCCAACACCGAGAACTCGATCTGGGCCAAGCAGTTTGCCAACCAGGCCAATGTGGACGTGCACCGGAACACCACCGGCGAAGAAATCTGGGCAGACACCGACGGCGCGGTCGATATCCTCGTCTCCGGGATCGGCACCGGCGGCACCATCACCGGTGCGGGCCGGCTCCTGAAGGAGCGTAAGCCCGGCGTGCAGATTGTCGCCGTCGAGCCGAAGGATTCTGCCATCCTTAACGGCGGCGCTCCCGGTCCGCATAAGATTCAAGGCCTTGGTGCGAACTTCGTCCCGGATATTCTGGACACAGATGTTTACGACGAGGTCCTCGACGCCACCGTCGAGGATTCCGTTGCCACCGCACGGGCGTTGGGCACGAAGGAGGGCATCCTCGGCGGGATTTCCTCCGGAGCTGCTGTTTGGGCCGCCCTGGAGCTGGCGAAGCGGCCGGAGAATGCCGGTAAGCTCATTGTCGCCGTCGTGCCTGACTTTGGAGAGCGCTACATCTCCACTCTGCTGTACGACGACATCCGCGGCTAAAGCCGAAGCAACCGAAGGAATACATGACTTTCATCTCGCGTCTCCGCGATGACCTGGCTTCAGCCCGGGCGCACGATCCTGCCTCCCGCGGCGACGCGGAGAACCTGCTCGCGTACTCAGGACTGCATGCCATTTGGATTCACCGGCTGACACACCGCATGTGGACGAACCCGGCACTGCGTTTTCCTGCCCGGCTGATCGGCCAGGCCGCGCGGTGGATCACTGGAATTGAGATTCATCCCGGTGCGACTATCGGCCGCGGTTTCTTCATTGATCACGGTATGGGCGTCGTCATTGGGGAAACCGCCGAAATCGGCGAGGATGTCATGATTTATCAGGGCGTCACGCTCGGTGGGAGGTCGCTCGCCCGCGTGAAGCGCCACCCGACCATCGGCGACCGCGTCGTGATCGGTGCCGGAGCCAAGGTACTCGGACCCGTCGTGATCGGTGCGGACAGCGCGGTAGGCGCCAATGCCGTCGTCGTCAAGGATGCACCGGCGGATTCCATCATCACCGGCATTCCGGCCAAGGCCCGTCCGCGCGTCTCGGAACGGGAAAAACAGCCACAGGTTGATCCGGCTGAATACATCGATCCTGCAATGTATATCTAGTTCGTTGTGCTCGAAGGCAGCGGCAGTTGCCATGAGGGGGATGGCCCCGGGACGTTTTCTTTCGTCCCGGGGCCAACATGTTTAAGCCCGGAGTGGTTTCTAGGCGGGTTCGTTGAGCCTGAAGCCTACTTTGAGGTGTGCCTGGTAGTGCTGGATGGATCCATTCTCGATATGGCCGCGGACCTCAATCACTTCGAACCAGTCGAGATTCTCCATCGTCTTGTTGGCCCGGTCCACGCCATTGGCGATAGCTTCGTCGGAACCGGCCGTCGAAGTTCCGACGATTTCTATAACCCTGTAAGTGTTCTCGCTCATTGCTTCCTCCTGCATTCGACGGATTTGCCATGACACGTCTTACGCTACTGTGCAAAGAGACATTTCGACACTAGCTAGGAACCATAATCGTGACCAGCACCCCGACACCGCTCTTGAACGGAATCAGCGCCCCAGCGAACTCCTTCGTCTTGCCCGAGCACAAGCTCGTCTACATCGACACCACCAAGGCCGCCAGCACCACCCTCCGGTGGATGATAGCGGACCTGGCCGGCGAGGATTTCGAACCATTCTACGCGGGGATCGGCGGAGAGCAGACGAGGCTCATGGGCATCCATGATGGCCGGCAACGGTGGAAGAAAACGCCTCGGCTCACCGATCTGCCGCCGGCCGAACTGGCACAGATCTCACAGGACAACGGCTGGTTCATCTTCGCCGTCGTTCGTGATCCTTATAGCCGTCTCTGGTCGGCGTGGGAATCGAAACTGCTGCTCCGGAATGTGAAGTTCATGGATCGGTACTCGGATCAACCGTGGTTGCCGCGTGTCCCGCAGAGCAGCGGTCAAGTCCTCGATGATTGGCGGGCCTTCGTGCGTGCGCGTCCGTGGGACGATGTGCCGGGTCTGGACAAAGATGCTCACTTCCGGCCGCAGGTCCACGCCATCAAACCGGACGGCATCAATTACACACAGATCTATAGTCTGCCGGAACTGCCCACCCTCTTCAGCGATATTCACGCCCATCTGGGAAAGCTGGGGCTGGATCAGGAGCTGTACATACTGAAGGCGAATGATACCCCGCTGCGCATGACGGCAGAGGTGCTCGAATCCGGAGTGCGGGAAATTATCGAGGACGCCTACGCCGACGACTTCACGGCCTTCGGAGACCGCTGGAACATCGACAAGCTCAAACTTGCGCCCAACGGCTGGTCGACCGATGCCATCGACCATGCAGCCTTCCACACCGTGGCCAATGAGCGCATCGGCGATCTGCGGACTGAAGCCCAGCGGCTGCGCCGCGAACTACGGGTGGCACGCCGTAAACTGAGCCAGACGACGATAGCCGCCACTGATAGTTCCCAGACCGCTAAAGGGGCTCCCCCGGCTCCGGCTGCGCCTTCGCCGTCGGGCATGACGCTGGCCCGTTGTGCGACCATCGCGCGTCGTCTGCGGGACCGTGCGTTGGCACGTAAGTCTGTACGCAATCTGAGCCAGTCATCGCTGCTCCGCCGCGTAGTTCCCGACTCCGTCCAGCGACGCATGCGCGCCGCCTCCCGGCGAGGCCGTTAGCACCAGCAGACGCACCGAAAAATACAACGGAACCGGCTCCTCAGCTGGAATTAGCCGCGGCAAAATTCTGTGGCTTGCAGCAACTGAGTGTGACTCATGATAAACATGAGACTGGGGGGACCACGGGGGTCACCCGTACGTCGGGGAAGTTTTTGGCGTATCACGTCGCACTAACAAAGGGGTAGCTCATTTTGAGCAATTCATTTTTCAGGCCTAAAAAGGTCGCACTCTGCACGGTAATGCTCTTCGGATTCACATCCATTTCCATGGCGCCCGCCATGGCAAATGACGTGGACCTCGAAGCACCGGTCCTTGAGTCGTTCACCGTCACGCCGAACATCGTTGATGGTGAAGAGGGCGCCATCGTCACCGCCGAACTGGTAATCACCGACGAAACAGGATTGAAGGATCTGCCTGAGGTCACCATCTTCAACGCCGCCGGAAACCTATATGGTCCGGCGACGACTTCCGCTGTCGGAGACCCAGGCGATAAGACGGATGCCACGTACGAGGCTACAATCGAAATTCCGGTCAGCGCGTATGGCCAGCAGCCTCTTGGCGAGTGGGAAGTAGCCCTCGCGCCCTTGTCCGACACTCTTAACAATGTCGGCGAAGGCGCTTCCGAGACATTCACCTATGCAGTAGCACCGGACGCGCCCGCCACGGTCGAGGTCAGCTCGGCTATCATCTCCCAGATCTCCGCATCGTGGGACGCGCCGGAGCCCAACGGTTCTCCAGTTGTGAAGTACGTTGGCAGCATCCGGAACGCCGAGGGCGCTGAGGTTTCTTCGTTTGCGACGGAAACGGTCAATTGCGATTCATGTGAATTGACCACCCTGCTCGAAGAGGGAACATACACGCTCTCGATTGCAGCTGAGAACGCCGCGGGCGTATCAGCATGGAGTGACGCAGTTGAATTCCAGGTCGAGGCGGCGGACCTGAGCGCAACGCCAACGCCTACGGTCAGCGGACCGCTTTATGTCGGCGAAACGTTAACTGCCGATGCAGGTGTATGGGGCCCGGAGCCGGTCGAACTTTCGTACCAGTGGTTCCGGGGCGATACCTCCATCGTTGGTGCTACATCGTCCACCTATGAAACGGTCGCCGAAGACGAGGGTGCTGTCATGACCGTTAGTGTCACGGGCACCAAGGACGGCTACAACACCACCACAGTGATCAGCGATCCCACGGACGTTATCGCGCCGGCCGACGTAGTCGCCCCTGAAGTCTCTGTTTCATTGGAGGCGGGGAAGCACCTCTATGGATCCGACATCGAGCTTTCGGCCAACGAGGACGCGAAGATTTACTACACCATTGATGGCTCTGCGCCGACGGAGGAAAGCACCCTCTACGAAACTCCGATTGCCATCGAAGGTTGGTTCGAGCTTAAGTACTTCGCTGTTGATGGCGCCGGGAACGCATCAGTGACTCAAAGCGCAACCTATACCCTCGACTTCACCGATGTCTTCGAAGGAACCGATGAGAAGCCCGGCACCATGTACTACGAGGCGATTCAGTGGGCTGTCGAAGCTGGCATCACCAACGGTTACAAAAAAGACGGTGTCTTCAAGCCGTACACCCCCATCAGTAGGGATGCGATGGCTGCCTTCATGTACCGGCTGGCCGGCGAGCCCGAGTTCGACGCGCCAGAGGTTTCGCCCTTTGTCGATTACGACTCGAACAACCAGTTCTACAAGGAAGTCACTTGGCTGGAGGCGAATGACATCTCCAACGGCTGGACCGTCGATGAAACTGAAAACACGGCCGAATACCGCCCCTTTGAGCCGATCAATCGAGACGCGATGGCTGCCTTCGTGTACCGTTTCGCCGCTTTGGAAGGCGATCGATTCGACGGCCCCACAGGAGAATTCGAGGGCCCGGCTGAGTCATACTTTGCGGACTACGACGACGATAATAAGTTCTACGACGAGGTCTCCTGGCTGTATGAGCAGGAAATCACGACCGGCTGGACTGTAGGAGAATCCAAAGAGTACCGGCCATACACGCCGATAAACCGGGATGCCATGGCTGTCTTCCTGCAGCGGCTAGCTGAGGGAGAACCGGCCGAAGAGGCACCGCAAACGGAAATTGACGGCAACGTCGAGGCCGGCGACAAGTAAGCAAACCACTCGCAGAGTGTGGTCCGCACCAAGCAGAACCAAGCCCGGTGCGGACCACACGTGCGTCCAGCCTGTCCTCGCTCTGACAGTGCTAGCCCTCAAAGGTCGGCGTGTCGACTCGACACGCCGATTCACATAAATAACATTGGCCACACAAGCCACTTTGGTGTTATCTTTTCTTCGGTACAGCTGTACCCACCGCACTGAATCTGGGGCATCTGCCCATGGGGGATTACAGGGGAACAGCTACCCCTCCTTGTCGAAATACGACAGGAGTACGTCGGGGAGTTCTTCGCAGCATGATAAAAACTCGCAATCCATTTATGTCCATAGGCACCACCACTCGCACAGTCTCGTTCGCGGCTTTAACCGCGGCAACTTTCGTGGCGGCCTCACTGGTTTCCGCGCCTCAGGTTGTCGCCGCGCCGACACCTCCACCCGAGCAACATGTGGAAGGCGGTCCGAAGGTTGTACACAACTACGAACCCGGTCTGATTCCCGGCATCGATCCGCCAACAGGGGAAGATTCACCCATGGCGGCCCGGAGCGTGCACCCTGCAGGGGATGTCAAAATTACGCTCGTTCGGGCTCAGCCCAAAGACATGAGCCGGGCAGCAGTAGACTCCGTTTCGCTGGCGGCAGCCACCGAGGCAATCGACGTCGCCGACCGGTATTGGTCGGACATGTCCGAGGGCAGAATTTCCCTTTCGGTCGCCGAGACGAAACCACGCTTCCAGACAGACGCTAAATCAACCTGGAACTACTGGGACATCATGGCCCAGGTCACCAAGGAACTGAACTGGTCTTATCAAAAGAACAGGGTCTTGATCGTTTTTGTCCCTACCCAAACTCTTTCTGCTGGAGCATACGGAGCGGGATGGAGCACCGACGGTACGTCCGGCCGGATCCTGATGCCTCGACCGAGTACCTGGGGCCACAACTCCTTAACCGACAGCGTCCTCGCGCATGAGTTTGGTCATGTATTCGGCCTGGGACACGCCAATGCACTGACCTGCTCGGATGGGGGCTCCGACACACCCGATTACGCCGGCTGCTGGGTCCGGGCCTACGGCGACACACTTGATCTTATGGGGACCTCCCAGGTTCACCGTCCAACGATCAGCGCAAGCTTCTGGGACATCGCCGGTTTTGGCAGTTACGATGACATCCGCAACGTCGGATCCGTCTCCGGCTCTAAGTCCTACATACTGCGGCCCTGGGGTGGAGAGAAGTCCAACCGGGCAGTCAAATTCAGGGACCCGGTTAGCGGGGAAAATTACTATCTGGAACTGCGGCTTCCCGTTGATGAGGACAGATTCCTGTCAAGTGGGCTGCATCAATTGAACCGCGGCGTGAAAATCACTCAGGTGCCTGCCTATGGACAATACGAATTGCCATCATCCATAGTTCTCGAACCCGACACACGGCCCTTCGCCAACTACTACAGCATGGAGCACGCCTGGCAAGCGGGGCAGGTATTCACGACTCATGCCGGAACACAAGTCAAGGTGAACTGGATCTCCGGAAGCGGGCCACACGCCGAGGCGAAGGTCACGATCACAGCTCCCGGACCATCGCAAGCCGCCGGCCCGTTTACCGACGTTGATGGGGGAACCGCGCATCAAGACGCCATCCGCTGGGCATACGACAACAAAATCACCACCGGCTACGACGACGGGACCTACCGCCCCTATTCGGCAATCAACCGCGATGCTATGGCGGCATTCCTGTACCGGCTGGAGGGCGAGCCCAGCTTCACCCCACCGAGGACTTCACCATTCAAGGACTATCCGCGAGGTAGCAAGTTCTATAAAGAAGTAACCTGGCTCGAATCAACGGGCATCACAACGGGCTACGACGACGATACCTTCCGGCCAGTCGAACCGATCAACCGTGATGCCATGGCCGCCTTCTTGTACCGGCTGGCGGATAAGCCACACTACAGCCCGCCAAGCCAATCACCGTTCACCGATGTACAACCTGGCGACAAGTTCTACAAAGAAATCACCTGGCTGAAGTCCACGAAAATCACCACAGGATGGAAAGACGGAACCTTCCGCCCTCGTGCCGACATCAAGCGCGATGCCATGGCGGCATTCCTGCAGCGATTCGACACGAAATTCTAGCAATGACCAGTAATTCACCACACCGTTCGAAGATGTCCTTCACCGGAGCTAATACATGAAATCCAGAAACAATCCAGAGAAAAACCGTGCGGGTAACCGCGGCGCCAAGGGATTAGTTGCACTTTCGTGCTCCATGGCCGTCGTTATTGGGTCGATAGGCCTCTCTTCGCCAGCTATCGCCGAAGAGTCCCCATCACCATCCGTCGCTGCAACGCCGGCCTCCACGTCTGCACCTTCGGCTGTATCGCCAGGGGCCGAGGCTATTGGTGAACGCGGGTCCTTTATGGGGCAATCCGTGATCGCCAAACAGCAGAGGGTGGAGATTCAGGACGCTAAACCGCCGCGGCTAATGGAGGCTAGCGCCGGGGAGCCGATGGAAGCCGGGTACACGTGGAAAGCACCCGGGATCAACGGCATCGACGTTAGCGGTTGGCAGCCGGATGTCGACTGGCAAACGCAATGGAACATGGGAGCACGCTTTGCCTACGTCAAGGCCACTGAAGGCGACTCCTTCAGGAGCGACACGTTCAACCGGCAATATGCCGGTGCCTATAACGCAGGTATGATCCGCGGGGCTTATCACTTCGCGCTGCCGCAGGTGGGTAACGCCCGGTCGCAGGCCAGGTTCTTTGTTAATAATGGTGGTGGATGGTCTGCCGATGGGCATACCCTTCCGCCACTGCTGGACATTGAACACAACCCCTACGAGTCACTCGGCAACATGTGCTACAACATGTCTGCTGGGCAGATGGTCGACTGGGTGCAGAGCTTTTCCGGCCAGATTCAGCGTATGACGGGCCGCAAGCCCATGATCTACACAACGTACGCATGGTGGACCGAGTGCACCAACAACAGCACTGCGCTGAACAACCACGACCTCCACGTGGCTGCTTTCCCCTATCCCGGTTACCAGGACAATTTCGACATCTGGATGTTTGGCGGTTGGCGGGACTTCACGGTGTGGCAGTATTCGGCCTACGGTCCTTTCGCCGGCGACTCGAACCAGTGGAACGGAACGTACAAAGAGCTGCAGCAATTCGCTACCAACGGGTTTGCCGACGTGACAACGTCAAGCGATTTCTACTCAGAAGTAATGTGGGCAGACCGACAGAAAATCACGACCGGCTGGGACGACGGCACCTTCCGGCCACGGGCGGATATAAACCGTGACGCCGTCGCCGCCTTCCTTTACCGGTTTGCCGGCGAACCTGCCTTCGACCCGCCATCGAACTCCCCGTTCAAGGACTATCCGCGGGGAAGCAAGTTCTATAAAGAAGTCACGTGGCTGGAATCAACCGGCATCACAACCGGCTACGACGACGATACGTTCCGGCCACTGACCGATGTTAACCGCGAGGCAATAGCCGCTTTCCTTTACCGGCTCGCCGGAAAGCCGTCTTTCGATCCACCAAGGACTTCCCCATTCACGGACTATCCCCGTGGAAGCAAATTCTATAAAGAAGTTACCTGGCTCGAATCAACCGGCATCACGAAAGGCTGGGACGACGGGACTTTCCGTCCGCTGGCCGATATTAACCGCGACGCTATGGCTGCATTCCTGTTCCGCTATGACCAGAAGTTCTAACGAAACCTGATCGGCTGAATACTGATAGACCCAGGAAGAGCCGCCATGTGGACCGCATATCGTCCACATGGCGGCTCTTCCCTTTTTAGTCTGCTTAGTCTGCGGAAACTTCCGACTTATCTTCGCCCCAGAGCGTGTGGAAAGTGCCCTCGGTGTCGATCCGCTGGTAGGTGTGTGCGCCGAAGAGGTCGCGCAGTCCCTGAGTCAGCGCGGCGGGCAGGCGCTTGCGACGCAGCCCGTCGTAGTATGCCAGCGAGGACGAGAAGACGGGTACCGGAACACCCAGCTGAACTGCCGTGGACACGACGCGGCGCCATGCCGGCAGCGTCTGGGCGATGGCTTTGCTGAAGGCCGGAGCGAGCAGCAGGTTCAGCGGTTTGTCCTCAGCGGCATAAGCCTTGGTAATCTCGGCCAGCAGTTCGGCGCGGATAATGCAGCCACCGCGCCACAGCGAAGCGATCTCATCGAGTTTCAGGTCCCAGTTATATTCGCCGGCAGCAGCGGTAAGCATATCGAGACCCTGTGCGTAGCTGACCAGTTTGGAGGCGTACAGCGCCTGGCGGACGTCGTCGACAAACGTTTCCGGAATCTCGACGTCGTTCTCCTCCCCCGCCAGCACCTGCTGCGCCTCGGCGCGCTGGTCCGCCTGCGAGGACAGCGCCCGGGCGAAAACCGACTCTGCAATGCCCGACGTCGGCAGGCCCAGCTCAAGCGCCGAGACGACAGTCCAGCGTCCCGTGCCCTTCTGGCCGGCAGCGTCGACGACGACGTCGATGAAGGGTTTGTCTGTCTTCGCATCGGTGTGCGCGAGCACCTCGGCGGTGATCTCAATCAGGAACGAAGCGAGATCGCCTCTGTTCCACTCTTCGAAGACCTTCGACTGTTCGGCCGGTTCCATTCCGGCACCGGTCCGCAGCAGGTCGTAGGCCTCGCCAATAACCTGCATGTCCGCATATTCGATGCCGTTGTGCACCATCTTGACGAAGTGACCGGCACCGTCGGTTCCGATCCAGTGGCAGCAGGGTTCGCCGTCGACGTGGGCTGAGATTTTCTCCAGCAGCGGTCCCAGCGCGTCGTAGGAACGCTTGGATCCACCGGGCATGATCGAGGGGCCCAGCAAAGCGCCTTCTTCACCACCGGACACACCAATGCCAACGAAATCGAGATCCTTCTTGGCGAGGGCCGCCTCGCGCCGGCGGGTGTCTTCGTAGTGTGAGTTACCGGCGTCGATAATGATGTCGCCGGCCTCCAGCAATGGCTCGAGTTGCTCAATCACCGAGTCGACCGCCTGGCCGGCCTTGACCATCATCAGGATGCGGCGCGGCTTCTCGAGTGAGTCGACCAGCTCCTGCAGCGATTCCGTACGGACGAATTCGCCCTCGTCGCCGTAACGCTCCAGCAAGGTATCCGTCTTCTCGACGCTGCGGTTGTGCAGGGCGACGGTAAATCCATTCCGTGCCAGGTTGCGGGCCAGGTTGGCGCCCATAACGGCCAATCCGGTGACACCGATCTGTGCAGACATTCTTACTCCTTTTGTCGGATGAAGCGTCGTGGCCGCGGCGGAAGGTACGACGTCGGTACGGTAGCGCGGCTGCCAGCGCCCGGCTCTCCCTTACACCCTATGAGTCAGCCTCCGGGTACGGCTACTTCGCGGGTAAATATGACGGCCGGGCGGACTACCGGTTTGAGCTAGACTCGAGGGCGTTGACAGCCAATCCGGGGGACAGAAAATGCCAAGCAGACTGCATCAAAGGGCCCTCGAAGACCTTGGCAGCCGCATCGTCAACGGCACTCTGCCGGTGGGACATGTGATGCTGGCGGAGCAGCTGGAATCCGAACTGGGTGTGTCACGGTCGGTCGTCCGCGAAGCGGTGCGCGTCCTGCAGTCCCTCGGTCTCGTCCAGTCGACCAAGCGTGTCGGCATCCGGGTGCAGCCGCGCAGCGATTGGAATCCGTACGACCCACTCGTCATCCGCTGGCGCCTGCGTGGAAACAACCGCGGCGCCCAGCTGCGCTCATTGACTGAAATGCGCGTCGCCATCGAACCGATGGCGGCGGAACTCGCAGCGGAATACGCGCCGGAATCGGTTGCCGAAGAGCTGCACGACATTGCCAACAAGATGCGGTCAGCAGGCCAGGACGCCCGTCGGTTCCTGGAGCTCGATGTGCGTTTCCACTCGGTTGTGCTGGCCGGGTCCGGCAACGAAATGTTCGCCAAACTGCATGATGCGGTTGAGGAGATTCTAATTGGCCGCCGGGATATGGGCCTGTTGCCAGCCCATCCTCACGAAGAAGCGGTGCAGTTGCACATGGACGTTGCCGAAGCGATTGCCATCCGCCGGCCCGCAGAGGCCCGTGGGGCGATGAACGAAATCATGCGCCGGACGATTGCCGAAATGCAACAGGAGTGGGCGCAGATACCGCGCGGTACCGACACTGATTGAGCCAGTGCCTGTCCTTAGTGCTCGTCCGGCACGTCCGCGCTGCTGTCGGTCAGGATGACCAGTTGTTCTTCAATATCCCGGACGATTTCCTCAGGACTTTGATCGATATCCACGATGATCGCTGATTCCTCGTCCACCAGCGATTCCAACGCCTTGATCTGCGAATCGAGCAGATCCTTGGGCATATACGCGTGTTCCCGTTGGCTCAGCCGGGCGGCGATAACCTCCCGGCTGCCTTCAAGATGGATGAATACCGTTTCCGGCACGTAGCCGCACAATATGTCGCGGTAGCCACGCTTAAGCGCCGAGCAGGCGACGACCACTGATGTGCCGTCGTCGTTACGCTCTTTCAAAAGATCGCCGATCCGCCGCAGCCAGGGCTCCCGATCGGCGTCGTCCAGGGCGCTGCCGCCTTTCATCTTGCCAACGCCGGCATCCGAGTGCAGTTCGTCGCCCTCTACATAGGGCACCTGCAATGATTCGCCAAGGAGCGATCCTATTGTGCTCTTACCGGAGCCGGAGACCCCCAAAACCACCATCGGCGGAAGCTTCTTACCCTTGAGTTTGGAATGGGCCATACTCGCTCCTTCGTCCGGTCGGATGCTCCCACTCTATTGATAGACCACATCACAATTCCACACGTGGTGCCGCAACCAATTTGCAGAAGCCGAAATAAAGCAGATATATTCAGCTTCGGCCCCTTATCCTGGACCTTATTCCCCCAAATAGATTCCGGATAAGGGGTTTTCGTTTAAGCCAGCGCGGCGCCTGAGGG
Organism: Arthrobacter monumenti; assembly: GCF_054511255.1. Taxonomy (NCBI): domain Bacteria; kingdom Bacillati; phylum Actinomycetota; class Actinomycetes; order Micrococcales; family Micrococcaceae; genus Arthrobacter; species Arthrobacter monumenti. Next base: position 118,741 of record NZ_JBTNCY010000001.1, read on the forward strand.
CCCATCAAGCCCCGGGCTTACTGGGCCTCCGTTCCCTGCCGCCCCGGGTCATCGCCGCCCGGCTGCCGGATGCTCCTCCTGCCGGAAAGGACGGGCGGACATTTGCACCACTTTGGACGTGTACAACCGGACCCCGCGGTCGAAGGGCGGAGCGGCAAGGACGCTGACCGTCACGATGGCAATCGCCGCACAGGCAACGAGCGCCCAGATATTGTTTGCCCCCAGCGGACCGGGAAGCAACGGCGTGGCCGCCAGCACCACAAACCCATGCAGGACGAAAATGCCCAGGCTGCGCCGGCCGATGACGGTGGCGGGGTTCTGCTGCTGCGGCATGAGGGATAACACGGCGAACGTGGTCAACGCCGCAATCGCAAGCAAGCCGGCCCGTGTCGCGAGCCCCTCCCCTGTGGAGGCGTTGAGCCGTTCGAAACTGTAACTGCCATAGAGCCAACCCTGGTGTATGTCTGTGCTGAACAGGATCAGTCCCAGCGCGCTGCACAGAACCGCCGCAGACACCTTCCACCTCTTCGAGAGGTTTGTGGCCGCGTCCAGGATCTGCCTTCCGTAGACCGCGCCGGTGATGAAAAACGGCAGGAAGACCAGCGCCCGCGAGACACTGAACGCGTAGCCCATTACGTCGATCGCACCAGCGGCGATGGCGATCACGAAGGATGCTGTCACAGCGGTCCTGGGAACTTTCATGACCAATGGCAGGAGCAGCAGCCACCAGATCATCCCGAGCAGAAACCAGAGGAGCCAAAACGGCATGAAGGCGGAGAAATCGCGTTCCAGCGGCAGCAGTCGCACGGCGAGGTAGTAGAGCGCCTGGAAGGTCAGCAACAGGACCGTGAACGTGGCGACCCGTTTGAGCAGGTTGTCCCTTTTGGCCGTTATCCCCGAGAGGAACACGAAGGCGGGCATGTGGAACATGTAAATCATCGTCAAGGGAAGACGGATGAGGTCGGCGTGCCACGCGCTGGTGGCCTCCAACAGGTGACCGAGAACAACCAGGCCAATGAGGATACCTTTGGCGGAGTCGAGCCGCTGGTCACGCGGGGACGTGGTGGGCATCGGAACAGTCTAGTTGTTACCGTTCCGTTACCAAAGCCGGGACACGGCTGGGCTGCCGTGAAGCAGTAATCGGATGGTGGGTCCTACCGGGATCGAACCGATGACATCCACGGTGTAAACGTGGCGCTCTACCAGCTGAGCTAAAGACCCTTGCACGCGTGAAAAGCAGCAGATCCGCTCCAGTTCACGAGCAATAACTGTACCTGATCAGTCGCGGCTCCGCTAACCGGACCGGCACTAGCCGGCCGTCCCGGGCAAATCCGGCAGTGATGACGCCAGCATCGACAGCGCGGCGGAAACTCCCACATTGACTGTCAGTGCCGCGCGGTCGTCACCCCGGGTGGCTCCACGGTTGATGATAACCACCGGTTTTTCCTGCTTATGCGCATACCGGACGAAGCGGAGGCCGCTCATCACCGCCAGCGAGGAGCCTGCGACCAACAGCGCCCCGGCGTCGTCCACCATTTCGTAGGATCTGGCCACCCGGTCTTTGGGGACGTTCTCACCGAAGAAGACAAAGTCCGGTTTCAGCATTCCCCCGCAGACATGGCATGGCGCGATGACGAAATCGGACGTCTGGTCCACCACCGCATCGGCGTCCGGAGCCAGCTCGACAATCCCCTCCTGCCCCACCCGCTCGGCGAACCCGGGATTGAGCTCGTCCAGGCGCCGGGCAAGGTCGTCGCGGGTCACCACGGTGTGGCAGTCGAGGCAGACGACCCGGTCGAAACGCCCGTGCAGGTCGACGACGGTCCTGCTGCCGGCCTCCTCATGGAGCCGGTCCACGTTCTGGGTGATCAGACCGGACATCAGGCCGCGCTCTTCAAGCTGCGCCACCGCATAGTGACCGGGATTGGGTGCGGCGTGGCGCATGAAATGCCAACCGACATGGTTACGTGCCCAGTACCGGCGCCGGAGCGCTTCGTCACCGGTGAACTGTTGATACGTCATCGGATTGCGGGGCGCGGAATTGGGGCCGCGGTAGTCGGGAATGCCGGAATCCGTGCTCAGCCCGGCCCCGGTGAGAACAGCCAGCCGGTGCCCGGACAGCAGATCGACGACGGCGGCCAGGTTCTGCTGTTCGCTGGTGATCAACGGCGGAACACCGTTGCTGGGTGAATTGCTCACGAACGCTGTCATGCCGATGCCGACCGGTTTCTGTTCAGTCACCCTGCCAGTCTTGCCGAATCAGGCGAGTTCGTCGAGAGCCTTCCGGTACTCGGCCAGGCTGCGCGGTTCCCCCACCGGACTCACCACGCTGTAACGGACAGTGCCACCGTCGTCGATAATGAATGTGCCGCGTTCGGCCATCCCGCGGTTCTCGTTGAAAACACCGTAGCTGCGCGCCACGTCCCCATGCGGCCAGAAATCACTGAGCAGATCGAATTCGTATCCTTCACTCTGCGCATACGCCCGCAGGGCATACTTGGCGTCCACGGAGATGGCAAGCACCTGCGCATCCTTCGCCGTGAACGCACCGAGGTTGTCCCTGAGCTCGCACAGCTCACCGGTGCAGACGCCGGAAAAAGCGAACGGGTAGAACACCACAACGCTGATCCTGCCGCGCAGTTTCGAGAGCCGTACCGGTTCGCCAAACTGGTTGGGCAGTTCGAAGTCCGGAGCGGTCTCGCCGATCCGGGGTATGTGAGCCGGCATTAGCCCTTGTTGCGCTTGCTGACCAGACGGGTCGCCGTCCAGTCTCCGGAAACGCCGGCCGCCTGTGTGGTCACGTGCAGCCCGGCCGTCGGGGCGGCTTCCTGCAGATCGGCTGGTTGCACATATCCGTCGCGGCCGGCCTTCGGGGTAAGAACCCAGACTTCGCCGCCTTCTCCGAGAGTCGTCAGCGAGTCCATCAGCGCATCGACAAGATCGCCGTCCTCGTCGCGCCACCACAAGAGGACCGCATCCACGACTTCCTGATCCTCTTCAGTCAGGATCTCGGAGTCGATCAGATCTTCTATATCAGCACGCAACTCGAAATCGACGTCTTCGTCATAGCCGAATTCCTGAATCAGGTCTCCGTTTTTGAAACCCAACTTGCTCGCCACGTTGTCCACCGCGGCGGCCTCGGCCTCGCTCACGTGTTTCCTCCTGTACTGACTTGCCAATATGGTCTGCAAATCCCCGCCTGCGGACGTGTTCCGTCAAGAGCCGGTGAGATGCCTAACTACAAGCCAACACCTTTAAGCCCTACGCATCAAGCCACACGGGCGTGGCCTGCGTAAAAAGCCTGCTCAAACGCGCATCTCTCCCACCACCGCCTCTCACCTTGACGGGATATTACGACGACGGCACCGCGGTTTGGGCGCGGACGGAAACGGCGGGATTTCCACCCGGAGACTGCCCGGCTACGCATCCGGGCGAACGCGGGACTAGAGTGGTTATGTGGATTTTTATGCCCGTAACACCGCTGTGCCGGGCAGAGGCTCCGCCGTCCGTCGCACCTGGTCCACAGACCGCCGGGTGTCAGCGACACCGGATGCTGACAAGCACGCATATGTACCGCACACAAGAGAGGTTGGACGTGGCCGCAGGAGAAGAAGAAACGCAAATCCTGAGCGGGTTAACAAACCAGCTGCCTGACCGTGATCCCGAGGAGACGGCTGAATGGATTGAGTCCCTTGATCAGTTGATTAAGGAGCAGGGGACGGAGCGGGCGCAGTATATTATGCGTTCGTTGCTGCAGCGTGCCGGTTCACACAGTGTTGGTGTGCCGATGGTGACGACCACTGATTATGTGAACACGATTCCCACCGATCAGGAACCGCCCTTCCCCGGCGATGAGGAGATCGAGCGGAAGTACCGGGCCTGGCTGCGGTGGAACGCCGCGGTGATGGTGCACCGGGCCCAGCAGCCCGATATCGCCGTCGGCGGCCATATCTCCACCTACGCCGGCGCCGCGACCCTCTATGAGGTGGGGTTGAATCACTTCTTCCGCGGCAAGGACCACCCCGGCGGCGGGGACCAGGTCTTCTTCCAGGGCCACGCCTCCCCCGGCATGTACGCCCGCGCCTACCTTGAGGGACGGTTGTCAGAGGAGGATCTGGACGGGTTCCGGCAGGAGAAGTCCGCGGCCCCGCATGGGTTGTCTTCGTATCCGCATCCGCGGTCGATGCCGCATTTTTGGGAGTTCCCGACGGTGTCGATGGGGATCGGGCCGATGAACGCGATTTATCAGGCGCAGTCGAACCGGTACCTGCAGAACCGTGGTTTCAAAGACACGTCCGAGCAGCATGTGTGGGCGTTCCTCGGCGACGGGGAGATGGACGAGCCCGAATCGCGTGGATTGTTGCAGCTGGCCGCGAATGAGAAACTCGACAATTTGACGTTTGTGGTGAACTGCAACCTGCAGCGCCTGGATGGTCCGGTCCGGGGTAACGGGAAGATCATGCAGGAGTTGGAGGCGTTCTTCCGCGGCGCCGGCTGGAATGTCATCAAGGTCGTCTGGGGCCGGGAGTGGGACGAACTGCTCGGCAACGACTCCGACGGCGCTTTGGTGGACATTATGAATTCGACCCCGGATGGGGATTATCAGACGTATAAGGCCGAGTCCGGTGCGTTCGTGCGGGAGCATTTCTTCGGGAAGTCTCCGCAGACGAAGGAGATGGTCGCGGATATGGATGATGAGCAGGTGTGGGGGCTCAAGCGTGGCGGGCATGACTACCGCAAGGTGTACGCGGCGTATAAGGCCGCGACCGAGTTCACCGGCAAGCCAACCGTGATCCTGGCCAAGACCGTGAAGGGTTACGGGCTGGGCACGAACTTCGAGGGCCGGAACGCGACGCACCAGATGAAGAAGCTGACCATCGATGACCTGAAGGACTTCCGCGATCACCTGCGGATCCCGATCGATGACGCGAAGCTGGAGGAAAACCCGAAACTACCCCCGTACTACCACCCCGGCGAAGACTCCCCGGAGATCAAGTACCTGATGGAACGCCGCGAAAAACTCGGCGGCTTCGTCCCCGAACGCCGCGAGCAGGCAGAAGAGATTCACCTGCCTGAGGAAAAGGCGTACGAGGCTGCCTGGCGCGGTTCGGGTAAGCAGCAGGCGGCGACCACGATGGCCTTCGTCCGGCTGCTGAAAGACCTGATGCGGGACAAGGAGTTCGGCAAGCGTGTGGTGCCGATTGTTCCGGATGAGGCCCGCACGTTCGGCATGGACTCGTTCTTCCCGACAGCGAAAATCTACAACCCCAAGGGTCAGAACTACCTCTCGGTGGACCGCGAACTGGTCCTCGCCTACAAGGAGTCCGAGCAGGGCCAGATCCTGCACGCGGGTATTAATGAGGCCGGTTCGGTCGCGGCTTTCACCGCTGCCGGCACCTCCTATGCCACACATGGCGAACCGCTGATCCCGATCTACATCTTCTACTCGATGTTCGGCTTCCAACGCACCGGCGACTTCATCTGGGCCGCCGCGGACCAGATGGCCCGTGGCTTCCTGATCGGTGCCACCGCCGGCCGGACGACCCTGACCGGTGAGGGTCTGCAGCACGCCGACGGACAGTCGCCGCTGCTCGCCTCCACCAACCCCGCCGTCGTCACTTATGACCCTGCCTACGGCTACGAAATCGGCCACATCATGCGCGACGGGCTGGAGCGGATGTATGGCCCGGACTCAGACGACCGCAACCTGATCTACTACCTGACGGTCTATAACGAGCCGATCAGCCAGCCCGCGGCGCCGGAGGAAACCGACGTCGAAGGCATTCTGAAGGGCATTTACCTGCTCAATCCGGCCGACATCGATGGACCGCGCACCCAGTTACTCGCCTCCGGTGTGGCGGTGCCGTGGGCGCTGGAAGCCCAGAAGCTGCTGGCCGAGGACTGGGGCGTCTCCGCCGATGTCTGGTCAGTGACGTCTTGGACAGAATTGCGCCGGGACGGTCTCGCTGCCGAGGAGGAAGCCTTCCTGGACCCCTCTGCCGGGGCACGCACACCGTTCGTGACCAAGCAGCTCGAAGGCGCCACTGGTCCCATCGTGGCGGTCACCGACTACATGAAGGCCGTACCCGACCAGATCCGCCAGTTCCTGCCCAACGAGTTTGCCAGCCTGGGGGCTGACGGCTTCGGCTTCGCGGACACCCGCGCAGCCGCCCGCCGGTTCTTCAAGATCGACGGACCATCCATGGTCGTCCGAGCCTTGGAGATGCTGGCCCGCCGGGGCGAGGTCGACTGGCGCGCTCCGGGTGAAGCGATCGAGAAGTACAAGCTGCACGACGTTACCGCCGGTACGTCCGGCGCTGCAGGTGGCGCCGAGTAGGGACTGATTGTCGCCGGGTGGCATAAACACTTCCGGCAGCATTGAGGGCGGTCAACTCCGGTTGGCCGTCCTTTGCTGTGCCCGGGTGCTAAATGCCGGAATCGTCCAGGTCACTCAAAGAACCAGGCAGCGGATCTGCGTGCCGCATCCCACTCTCCTGCGTGGCTTCGTGCCTGTTATCCCGCGCCCAGCCAGTGAGAAAGAATGCGGCAATAACTGATCCAACAGCGCCGCCAAGCATGTCCGCCATAGTGTCAAGATATGTAGCTGGCGGGTCGTTGGAGTTAACAGTCTTGTAGAACCATTCCAGGATTTCCCAAATCACGGCGATACTGAGGCCAAACGCCGTCGTCTGGAGAACAACCCGCCAGCGGAACAGTCGGCGGGTCCGGTCAAGCACGTTGTCCACCAAGCCATAACGGGACAGGATCAAACACACCATGGCAGCCGCTGCGCCGGTGGTCACCACGTGCGCCACCTTGTCCCACCAGTCGAGATTTTCGTACCAGCCGAGGGCGCCGGTCAGGGTGGAAATGTACATCGTTATGGCGAAGGCAGCATCGAAGGGTTCCGGCATCCGCATCATCCGGGGAATGACGAGGATCGCAAAGACGGCCAGGAAGGCAATGACCTTGTCAGGTCCCCAGAAAACGAGAGCCAATCCGGTGCTCAGCAACGTGGCGATCCGGCAAATATCCGCAAAAACACCCCACACGTTCCGTCCCGGCTTTAACAAAGACTGACTCATGGCATCACTCTATCGGTCACCGTCGCCGCGACGGCGTTATTGTAGCCTTCGCACAAATGGAGGTTTGATCCGAACTCGTCGTAAGCTCGAAGGATGGCCGCTTCACGCAGCACCTCCACCAAGGGTGCAAACACCCGCTCCGGCAGTTCCGCCAGCGGTTCGGCAGACCCTGCCAAGGAGTCCCCGGCTCCGCCGTCGGCCGGAAAAGCCCAGACGCTGGCCCGGCTTCGGTCCAATATTGGAACCCTGTCGACGACGACGCTGCGGCAGTTGGAAACGTCGCTTCCCTGGTACCGGCATCTGCGCGCCGATGAGCGTTCCGCGCTGGGGCTCATCGCCCAGAAAGGCATTTCCTCCTTCGTCAGTTGGTATGAACGCCCGGCGTCTCCTGCCTGGGTTCTCAGCGATGTGTTCGGCGCCGCGCCCACAGAACTGACTCGTTCCATCTCGCTGCAGAAGGCCCTGCAGTTGATCCGTATTGTCGTCCAGGTTGTCGAGGACCAGGTTCCGGAGTTGGCACCGGAGGCCGACCAGACCGACCTGCGCGAGGCAGTACTGCGCTACTCCCGGGAAGTGGCCTTTGCCGCCGCCGACGTCTACGCCCGTGCGGCCGAGACCCGCGGTTCCTGGGACACGAGACTGGAGGCGCTGGTCGTCGACGCCATCCTCCGCGGCGAGAGCTCGGACGCGCTGCGGTCGCGGATTGCTGCCGTCGGCTGGAAATCACAGTCAAAAATCACCGTCATCGTCGGCAGCTCGCCGTCAGAACCAAGCCCCACCTTCGTCAGTGAGCTCCGCCGCGCCACCGCCCGTTTCGCCGACGACACCCTCGTGGGGATTCAGGGCGACCGGCTGATCCTGGTTCTGGGCGGCATGAATGGGCGAAGCTCCGCATACCAGCGGCTTAGCGAACTTTTCGGGCCCGGTCCCGTCGTTCACGGGCCGCTGGCTGAGTCCCTTGCCGATGCCAGCGCCTCCGCCCAAGCCGCCTTCGCCGGTCTCACCGCTGCCCGCGCCTGGCCGATGGCTCCCCGTCCGGTTGCGGCGGACGACCTGTGGCCGGAACGTGTCATGTCCGGCGATGAAGCAGCGGGACGCGCTCTGGTCGATAACATTTACCGCCCGCTCGTCGCAGCCTCCAACGGCCTGGTGGAGACGCTGTCCAGCTACCTCAATCTGGGACATTCCCTCGAGGCGACAGCCCGGGAACTGTTCGTGCACGCCAATACTGTCCGCTACCGGCTCCGCCGCGTCACCGATGTCACCGGCTGGGATCCGCTGCTCCCGCGGGAGGCGTTCGTGCTGCAAACGGCACTCGTTATGGGCCGGCTCGCCTCCGTGCCGGGCAAGCCCGCCGAGCGTAACAACGGGCGCGGACATTAGACTGGACGTTGTAGACTTCCTACAAAGTGACCGGACCAGCTTCGTCACTGGAAACACCTCGTTGCCCGACGTATTTTGGAAAGCTTGAATGGTGCTTGCAATTGTCTGCCCTGGCCAGGGCTCCCAGTCTCCTGGATTCCTATCTCCGTGGCTCGAACTGCCCGGTGTCAAAGAGCATCTGGAGCGGCTGAGTGATTCGGCGCAGCTTGACCTGGTCAAGCACGGTACCGAATCGGATGCGGACACCATCAAGGACACCGCCGTCGCGCAGCCACTGATTGTTGCGGCTGGCCTTGTTACCGCCCGCGTTTTGCTGGAAGGCACATCTGCAGCGGCCAAGGGCACCTCCGGCGTCGTACTGGCCGGACACTCAGTCGGCGAAATCACCGCCTCAGCCCTGGCTGGGGCGTTGACCGAAGACGACGCCATCGCTTTTGTGCGCGAACGCGCCAATGCCATGGCCGACGCCGCGGCCCGGACGCCCACCGGAATGAGCGCTGTGCTCGGCGGCAATCCGGAAGAGGTTCTGGCCGCCATCGACAATGCTGGACTGACAGCGGCCAACGCCAACGGTGGCGGCCAGACCGTCGCAGCCGGCACTCTTGAGCAGTTGCAGAACCTGGCCGACAATCCGCCCGCCAAGGCACGCGTCATTCCTTTGAAGGTCGCCGGTGCGTTCCATACCCGGCACATGGCTGCTGCGGCGGATGCCCTCGAAGCGCTTCGCCCCCGGCTCTCCCCCAAGACCCCTTCCCTGCCGTTGCTGTCGAATTACGACGGCGGTCCGGTCACCACAGGTGAGGAAAATCTGGACAGTCTTATCGCACAGGTTTCCCGCCCCGTGCGGTGGGACCTCTGCATGGAGCAGTTCAAGACCATGGCCGTCAGCGGCCTGATTGAACTGCCGCCGGCGGGTACGCTGGCGGGGCTGGCGAAGCGGGGAATGCCCGGCGTCGCCACTGCCGCTCTGAAGACTCCCGACGACCTTGATGCCGCCAGGGAAATGATCAAGACCGAAGCCGCGGAAGAAGGCGCTTAGTGAGCACTCCAGTGATGAATCAAAACCCGCTGCGGGAACACACCCGGGTTATGGGATTCGGTTCCTACCGGCCGGACATCATTGTCACCAACGAGGACGTTTGCCAGTGGATCGACTCTTCGGATGAGTGGATCCGGCAACGGACAGGAATCGTCACCAGGCACCGCGCCGCGGAGGACGTCTCCGTCATCGACATGGCCGAAGGGGCAGCCCACGATGCTCTGTCGGCCGCCGGGATCGACGGCTCGCAACTGGATGCGGTCATCCTGTCCACTGTTACCCACCCGTACCCCACGCCCTCGGGCGCGGCATTGCTCGCGGAGCGCCTCGGGGCCACCCCGGCACCGGCGTTCGACATCTCCGCTGCCTGTGCAGGCTATTGCTACGGTGTGGCCCAGGCCGACTCACTGGTCCGCAGCGGGACCAGCGAATATGTACTTGTCGTCGGCGCGGAAAAGCTTTCAGACATTATTGACAACTCGGAACGGACGATTTCCTTCCTCCTCGGAGACGGTGCCGGCGCCGTCGTCATTGGTCCCTCCGATACTCCTGGAATCGGGCCTTCGATTTGGGGCTCCGATGGCAGCAAATGGGATGCCATCAGCATGACCGGTTCGTCCCTTCAGCTGCGCGATCACGCCCCTGAAGGCAAGGCAGCCGGGCGCATCGCCACCGCAAACGTTGAAGACGACGTCGCCGCCGAAAGCCTGTGGCCTACTCTCCGTCAGGACGGCCAGACTGTCTTCCGGTGGGCCGTTTGGGAAATGGCGAAGGTCGCCCAGCAGGCGCTTGATGCCGCAGGGGTGAAGCCGGAGGAATTGAGCGCATTCGTTCCTCACCAGGCAAATATGCGCATCATCGACGAACTTGCCAAGAAGCTTAAGATTCCTGAGTCGGTTGTCATCGCCCGCGATATTGCCGACGCCGGTAATACCTCGGCAGCGTCGATCCCGCTGGCAACCCACCGGCTGCTGCAGGAAAATCCGGAACTCTCGGGGGGCCTCTCCCTGCAGATCGGTTTCGGTGCAGGGCTCGTCTTCGGTGCCCAGGTCATCGCACTTCCGTAAAATCCAATCCGACAGGCCGCGGACCGCGGTTTGAAACCCCATGCCAAGTCAAGTATCGGCAAACATAAGAAAAGGAGCCACCATGGCTAGCAATGAAGAAATCCAGGCCGGACTCGCTGAGATCGTCAACGAAGAGACCGGCTTGGCACCCGAGGCGGTTGAGCTGGACAAGTCCTTCACCGACGACCTGGACATCGACTCCATTTCCATGATGACCATCGTGGTCAATGCTGAAGAGAAGTTCGGCGTCCGCATCCCCGATGAAGAGGTCAAGAACCTCAAGACCGTCGGCGATGCCGTCACCTACATCTCGAACGCCCAGGAGGGCTAGTACAGGGTTGCTCAGGCTGGGGCCGGACGACCGGCCCCAGCCTCCACCAATTTGATTTCTGCCACCGTCCGCAACCGCGCACACGGCAGAAAATATCGGCGAAGAGAGTGAATTAATGGCACGCAAAGTAGTCATCACCGGACTGGGAGCAACGACTCCCATCGGCGGCGATGTCCCTACCATGTGGAAGAACGCTCTGAAGGGCGTCTCCGGGGCCCGCACGCTCGAGGACGACTGGGTTGAAAAGTACAATCTGCCCGTCACTTTCGCCGCCCGGGTCAGCACTCCGGCCTCCGAGGTACTCAGCCGGCACGAGGCCAAGCGGATGGACCCATCCACCCAATTTGCCATGGTCTCCGCCCGGGAGGCCTGGGCGGACGCCGGTATCGAGGACCTTGACCGTGAACGGTTCGCTGTGTCTTTCGCAACCGGTATTGGTGGAGTATGGACTCTTCTCGACGCCTGGGACACCCTCCGCGAGAAGGGTCCGCGCCGCGTATTGCCCATGACCGTGCCCATGCTGATGCCAAACGGGCCGGCCGCAGCCGTAAGCCTGGATCTGGGCGCCAGGGCGGGCGCTTTTACACCGGTCTCTGCATGCGCCTCGGGAACCGAGTCATTGCACCAGGGAATCGACCTGATCCGTGCCGGCCGGGCCGACGTCGTCGTGGCCGGTGGCGCCGAAGCCGCCATCCACCCGATGCCACTGGCGGCATTCAGCTCTATGCAGGCGCTTTCCCGCCGCAATGACGACCCGGAACACGCCTCGCGTCCCTACGACATCGACCGCGACGGCTTTGTGATGGGCGAAGGAGCAGGTGCATTGGTCTTGGAGGCCGAGGAGCACGCTCTCGCGCGCGGCGCCAAAATCTACGGCGAGTTGGCGGGTACGGCCGTAACTTCCGATTCGTACCACATCACCGCTCCGGACCCGGAAGGGCTCGGTGCCACCCGTGCGCTCAAGGGCGCATTGTTCGATGCCCGGGTACAGCCCGACGATGTCGTCCATGTCAACGCGCATGCAACGTCGACGCCGGTTGGCGACAAGCCGGAATACTCAGCCCTTCGCGAGGCGTTGGGCAAACACGTCGACGACGTCTGCGTTTCGGCGACGAAGTCCCAGACCGGGCACCTGCTCGGCGCCTCCGGTGCCGTTGAAGCGGTCATGACCGTCCTGGCGGTGTACGAGCGCACAGCACCTATCACGATCAACCTTGAGAACCAGGATCCGGATATTCCCCTCGACGTCGTCACGTCCGAGCGGAAACTGCCCAGTGGAGACATCGTCGCGTTGAGCAACTCGTTTGGATTCGGCGGCCACAACGCCGTCATCGTAATCCGCAACGTTTAGCCAGTGGATTCCTCCGGCGGCTGTTCAAGCTGGCTGGAGGAAACCAAGCTCAACCGGTAGGGAGAAAGCGGTACGCCGAATTGGGAGCTGGTCCTACTGGGACCGGCTCCTCTTTCGTTAATTTGGTGGCTGGTTTACCTAGCCGACTTGGTGCAGCCAGCGCACGGGGGCGCCCTCGGCAGCATGACGGAACGGCTCCAGTTCTTCGTCCCACGCCTCACCGAGCGCCAGGGACAGCTCGTGGTAGACCGCTGCGGGGTCTCCCGCGCCGTTCTCATAGGCATAGCGGATGCGGTCCTCGGACACCATGATGTTGCCGTGCACATCTGTGGTTGCATGGAAAATGCCAAGTTCGGGAGTGTGGGACCAGCGGCCGCCATCGACTCCGGGGCTCGGTTCCTCGGTGACTTCGTACCTCAGGTGCGCCCACCCCCGTAACGCAGACGCCAGCTGGGCGCCCGTTCCCTGCTTGCCGGACCACGACAATTCGGCCCGGAACATTCCAGGCGCGGCAGGCTGAGGGGTCCACTCAAGATCCGTTCGCTTATCCACGACGGATCCGATGGCCCACTCGATATGCGGGCATAACGCACTAGAGGCTGAGTGCACGAAGAGTACACCGCGCGCCATCACAACAGACATTCCATCCTCCATAGCTGTAGGTACGTCTTCCCCAACGACCTTCAACCTGTGATGAAATTCTGTTTACCGCGCAGTACCGTGCCGGTTAACCAGCCCACATACTTGCTCTGTCACATTCTGCCGTACAAATCCGAATTGCGCCAGTGTAATTAGTGACAGTGACAAACTGCGGCAGACACGCGTCCAAGGCGGGACCTCTACGAGACCTGATACACAAACGTTAGCCTGTTGTCATGGCTGGATTCATCAAGCAGCGCGCCGACGCGCCGAAAGGATTTTTCGCCTTGGAAGCCGCCGGGCTGGAGTGGCTGGGCTCGGCAGCGCAGGGCGTTCCCTGTGCTCAGGTCCGCAAGGTCTCGCAAACATCATTGGAATTGGAACGGCTCAGTCCAACGGCACCGACTCGTGAAGCGGCCGCGGACTTCGGCCGCCGGCTGGCCGCCACCCACGACGCAGGGGCACCGGCATTCGGCGCCGGCCCGCCTGGGTGGAATGGCGATGGCTTCTTTGGACCGCTCGACAATCCACTTTCCGTCCCGCTCGCGCCCTACGACCGGTGGGGAACCTTCCACGCCGAGGCGAGACTCGGTCCAATGATCGGAATCGCCGCAACCCAGGGTGTTCTGGACAGCTCCGCCCGGCGGCAGCTCGAAGCTGTTACGAACCGGCTGGGGGCCGGCGACTTCGATGATCATGAACCACCTGCACGTATCCACGGAGACTTGTGGTCGGGAAACGTCATGTGGACCGCGGACGGGGCTGTCCTGATCGATCCTGCCGCCCACGGCGGGCACCGGGAATCGGACCTGGCGATGCTGTCGCTGTTTGGACTGCCCTACTTGGACACGGTCATCGCGTCCTACGAGGACGCCCATCCTCTCGCGGTGGGATGGCGCGGCCGCGTCGGCTTGCATCAGCTGTATCCTCTCCTCGTGCATGCGATCCTGTTTGGCGGCGGCTACCTGCGCCAAACCCTGGCAGCCGCCGCACCCTATGTGTGAGAGCTACGCCCGTGGGTGAGCCTGCTGGTAGCTCTGCCGCAACCTGTCAACCGAGACGTGCGTGTAGATCTGCGTGGTTGCGAGGCTGCTGTGTCCGAGGATCTCCTGAACCGCCCGCAGGTCGGCTCCCCCATCGAGTAAATGTGTGGCGGCGCTGTGGCGCAGGGCGTGTGGGCCGGTTGCAGCAGTATCGCCGAGTTCAGCCAGGACCTTGCCAACCATTTCCCGTACTTGCCGCTGGTCCACGCGCCTTCCCCGTTTGCCTAGGAACAGGGCAGGACCGCTTCCGTCCACAATCAAGGCAGGACGGCCGCGTCGGAGCCAATCATCGAGGGAGACGGCGGCCGGTAATCCATACGGGACCGTGCGTTCCTTGTTGCCCTTACCGACCACTCTGAGGGTCCGCCGGTCAGGGTCCAAGTCATCGATGTCGAGCCCCGCCAGCTCCCCGACTCGAAGACCTGTGGCGTAAAGAAGTTCCACGATTGCCCGGTTCCGCACCCGCAGGGGCTCCCCGGTGGTGGTGCCATCGGCTAGGGTTTCGAGCATCCGTGACATTTGCTGCTGATGCAGGACCTGCGGAAGGCTGCTGTTTCGTTTTGGTGCCTTCAATCTGATGGACGGGTCGAGCTCGAGGAGCTCCTCGCGGACGGCCCATTGCAGGAAGGTCCGCGCCGTCGCCGCCCGCCGGGCAAGGGATGAGCGTGCGAGTCCTGAAGCGCTAAGCTCCCCCAGCCAGCTGCGCAGCATGCCCAGAGTGATGTCTCCGAGTGCAGATGCTCCCGTAGACGCGGCATAGCCGGAAAGACTGTTCAGGTCTCCGATGTAGGCCCTGGCAGTGTGCGGCGATCTGCCCCGCTCCGCGGTGATGTATCGCTCGAAACCGTCAATCGCCTCCTGGAAGGCATGTACATCCCCCGGCAGACGTTCATCGCCCTTGTCCCCGTTACTGCTGCTTCGGGCCATGCCGCTGCGCCATCCCTTCTGCCTGTCCCGTGCCTGTTCGTTGAGTCTCACTCCATTAGATACCCGTTGCCTCAGCATTCCGGGATGCCATGCCCGCGGACATGCCTTCCCGACCTGTCCGGAACGATTTAGCGATTTGGTTTCCTCCTTCGCCATGAGCCGCCGATGGATTCGGCCAGTCCTGCCAGCTGTAGTCGTCCCAGCCCCGCAAGCACTGCCGTATGGCTAAGCCCGGCCACTGCCGCGAGTTTGTCCGATGTCGCCGATGACTTGACGGGCAGCGCGTCGAGCAGGAGCAGATCCTCCAGGTTCAGACCATCGTGGTCAGCTGCCCGGCCGGCCGGTTCAGTAGATAATGATTGCCCCATGGGTCCGGCCAGTTCAGCGATCTCGGCCGCATCGGTGACGCAGACAGCGGAGCCCTCCCGCAACAGGCGGTGGCAGCCGGCAGAGTTGGCCGAGTGGACCGACCCTGGCACTGCCGCGACCTCACGGCTCAGGTCTGCAGCGTGGTGCGCGGTGTTCAGGGCACCGGACCGCCATCGTGCCTCCACCACCACGGTGACCGAGCACAGCGCTGCGATCAACCTGTTCCTCTGCAGGAATCTCCAACGTGTAGGGGATGAACCAGGCGGGACTTCGGCGATCAGCATTCCCTGCTGGCCTATGGCCCGGAGCAGATCTTCGTTGCCCGCAGGATAATACCGGTCCAGACCGCAGGCCGAAACGGCAATCGTCGGTATCGCGTCACCCCTTGCTCCGGTCGTGAGGGCAGCACGATGGGCTTGGGCGTCGATGCCGTAGGCACCACCCGACACAACACAGATACCCCGCTGTACCAGGCCCGCAGCCAGATCCCCTGTCACGCTGTTGCCGTAATTGGTGCTGTCTCTTGAGCCGACCAGCGCGACACTGCGGTTTTCCACGGGGACTCCGCTGTCCGGACCGCCCCGGATCCATAGACATATAGGTTGGGCGATGCCAAGGTCGAGCAGTGCCTCCGGCCACTCGTTGTCCTCAGGCGTCCAGATCCGTCCGCCTAACCGTTGCATGGTCGCGATATCCCGCTCCGGCGCCAAATCCGCGGTCCTGGGCGCCCAGCGTTTGAGTGCTTCCCCCAGACCTGAGCGTTTGGATATGGTCCCCTGCGCCTCCAGTATCATTGCGATATCCTGGCTCGTCTGGGAACCGGCCCTGATTTGTCCCGTTGCAATGCGGAGTGCGTCTATAGGACCGACGCTCTCAATCAGAGCCATGCCAACCATGTCGGATGGTTCCATCAACCGCGACAGTGCAGCCCTCGATGTGCGGAGGTCCAATGCTTTCGTCTCCTGCCTTGTTGTCGTCATACCGCGCTCACCTGCTGCCGGAAGGCCAAGGCCGTCCCCACATCCTCATCGTTCGGTCTCTCCCTGCCTCGGAGGTCGGCTAAAGTCCACGCCACCCTGAGCACCCTGTCGTATCCCCGGGCCGTGAGCGTCTCACGCTCCAGAGCTAGGTCCATAGCGCTCGTTATGCTCCTATCCAGCGCAAAGCGGTTGCGCAGTACCCTGCCCGGAATCTCGGCATTGGTCTCACAACCGAAAGGAGCCAGCCGCCGGTGCTGTTGAATTCTGGCCCGCTTCACCCGTTCGGCAACTACAGCCGAACTCTCGGCCGTCTCCCCTGCGGCAAAATCAGAGAAACTAACGCGTGGGACGGATATTTGAATATCGACCCGGTCCAGCAAGGGTCCCGAAATGCGTGTGAAATACTGCCGGCGTTTGAACGGCGTACACGTACAGTTGATTCCTTTGGCGGAAGCCTGCCCGCATGGACATGGATTGGCGGCAAGCACCAGTTGAAAACGCGCCGGATATGATGCTGTGCCGGCGGCACGCTGGATGACCAGCTGGCCGCTCTCGAGTGGTTGGCGCAAGGCGTCCAGTACACCGCGGTGATATTCGGGCGCTTCATCGAGAAAGAGCACGCCCCGGTGTGCACGTGAAGCCGCTCCGGGCCGCGGAATCCCTGTCCCACCGCCAATAATGGCAACTGCCGTGGAACTGTGGTGCGGGCTCTCGAAAGGCGGGCGGCGGATCAGCGACGCCCGCTCCGCGGCGATTCCACCCAGTGAGTGGATAGCGGTGACCTCCATGGCCTTCGAATCGTCGAGGTCAGGCAACAGGCCGGGCAATCGTTCGGCCAACATTGTCTTGCCTGCCCCGGGAGGACCGGTCATCAGGAGGTGATGGGCGCCGGCCGCAGCCACCTCCAACGCCAGGCGCGCATCCCCTTGCCCGGCAACGTCGGCCATATCGGGAACATCCCGCGGAGCCGCACCCGTTCCGTCGTCATCAGCGGACGACATTGATACCTCAGCTGCGGCTTCGGAATCTTCGGGCAAGGCCAGATGCAGCGGGTCAGCGCCGAGGGCCAGTGCGACCTCTGCAAGCGTTCGGTAACTGTGCACATTGACTCCAGGTACCAGTTTTGCTTCGTCGGCGTTCGCCGCTGCGACTACAAAATCGCTGTAGCCTGCGCCGGCGGCGGCCATCACGGCCGGAAGCACTCCGCGGACCGGTCTGAGCCGACCGTCGAGGCCAAGTTCAGCGATGAACACCTCCTGACCAGGATCACGAATATCACCAGCTGCCCTGAGCGCGGCCACGACAATTGCCAGGTCGAAACTGGATCCCCGTTTGGGCAGTGTTGCAGGGATCAAGTTCACGGTGATCTTGCGCCTGCTCAGTGGAATTCCTGAATTTTGCGCGGCGGAACGAATCCGGTCCTTGGCCTCATGCAACGACGCGTCCGGCAGCCCCAGCAGCACAAAGGCCGGCAGGGTTTGTCCAATATCAGCCTCGACCTCGACGATGTGGCCGGTCAGTCCCACCAGCGCCACACCGTGGGTCCTCCCCAGCGGCATCAGCCGACCGCCTTCAGATACTCAATATCCACGGGTCCCGCACCATCATCCAGCACGGAAACGGCGTCGATGCGCCGCCGTCGGAACCGAAGATTGTGGAACCGGCACCACGCACCCGACAGCCGCTGCAACCGCTGCAGTTTCGCTTCGGTAATGGCCTCAAATGGATGGCCGTACGCGAGCGAGGTCCTGGTCTTGACCTCCACCACAACAAGAATATTGCCGTCGATGGCGACTATGTCGATTTCCCCGTCGGCGCAGCGCCAGTTCCGGTCAACGACCCTGAGGCCGGTCTCTTCCAAATAGTTCACTGCCAGTGCTTCGCCGCGCTGGCCCAGTGCATCTTTCGCTCTCATCAATTACCTCCGCTTCCAGCATTGGCGCTGCTGGAGCAGAGGGTAAGAGCATCAAGGCGCTATGTGGACGGTCAGGCAAAAAGGGGAGATTGTGGAGGAAAAGATGGCCCCGGGACGGCGGACCATGCGCGGCGGAGCCAGTGAGTTATCCGCGGAGGGATGGTTTACAGGCCGGGCCCGGGATCCTTGGGGACCTGCAATTCGTCGGACTGGACCAGTTCTTCGACATTGACGTCCTTGAACGTGATGACCCGGACATTCTTCACAAAGCGCGCCGACCGGTACACATCCCACACCCAGGCATCCTGGAGGGTCAGGTCGAAATAGACTTCGCCTTCGGCCGAGCGGGCCTGCACATCGACCTTGTTGGCCAGATAGAAACGCCGCTCGGTCTCGACCACATAGGAGAACAAGCCGACGACGTCGCGGTATTCGCGGTAGAGCTGCAGCTCCATGTCCGTTTCATAGTTTTCAAGATCTTCGGCGCTCATAAACCCATCATCTCAGAGGACGACGCATCGATCCGCGGGGCACCGGTGAGGTTCCAACTGCGCCGGTGCACCAGTGCCGGTCCGTGTTCCTGGATCGCCTTGCGGTGGGACGCTGTGGCATAGCCCTTGTTCATTTCCCACCCATAGGCGGGATATTCGACGGCTAGTTCCGCCATGTGCGTGTCCCGTTCGACCTTTGCCAGCACGCTGGCCGCTGCAACGCTGAGGCACTGCAGATCGGCCTTAATCTTCGTGTAGACCGGGGCATTGCATGCCGCGGGTTCACAGTCACCGGCCGGTTCAGCCTCGAAGAGCGAGCCCTGTGGCTGTACTGAGAGCCAGTCGTGATTGCCGTCGAGCACCACAGCATCGGGTCGTGCGTGCAGTTGCAACTCCGCCCAGGCACGGTTACCGGCGCGGCGCAGCGCAGCCATGAGTCCGACGTCGTCAATCTCTTCAGCGCTGGCGTGGCCGACGCCGTAGGAAATGGCCCACCGCTGGATCTTCGGCACAAGTGCCACCCGGTCGACGGCGGAGAGCAGCTTGCTGTCCCGTACGCCCTTGAGACTGCGGACGGCAGAGGCGTCAACGACCACCATGCCGACGCTCACGGGACCGGCCAAAGCACCGCGGCCGACTTCATCGCAGCCGGCGATCAGGCGGTGCCCCGAGGACGTCAGCGACCGCTCGTACCGCAGGGTGGGGCTCTTACTCATTCCGCTCCTACCGGCTCCGGGCGGGTTAGTGACTGGGCGGACGAAGCGGGTTCGGGAACGTCGTCGAACACCTCCGGATAGCTTCCGAGGAAGTCGAAGTGGCTCAAGGGCCAGGCGATGACGACAGCTTCGCCTTCAACGGCATCCAAATCGACAAAGCCGTTGCCGTCTGTCCGGTGGTGTTCGCGTGAATCCGAGGAGGCATTCCGGTGGTCGCCCATGACCCAGATTTTACCTTCGGGGACTGTCACATCGAATTCACTGTCCGACGGCGCCGCTCCGGGATAGAGGTAGGGCTCCTCGATCGGTTCACCATTGATGGTGATCTGGCCCTCCGCGTTGCAGCAGACAACATGGTCTCCGCCGACGCCGATGACCCGTTTAACCAGGTGTTGCTGGGAACTGTCCGGTATCAGCCCGACGAAAGTCAGCGCTTCGTTGAACCAGTTGGCCGGGCCGTCAGGCTGCTGCTCGACCGGCGGCAGCCAGCCCATGTTGTCCTCGAAGACCACGACGTCGCCGCGCTCGATGTCCCCGGTCTCCTTCGCCAGCAGGTTGACGAAGATCCGGTCGTCGATCCGCAGCGTGTTCTCCATGGATCCGGACGGGATGAAGAATGCGCGGAACAGGAAGGTCTTGATCAGGAACGACAGAATGAGTGCGACGGCGATGATCACCAGGATCTCGCGCAGCCAGCCCCAGTTGCCGCCACCCGAACCTTTACCGTCGTCGTCGCCGTCGTTGTCCTTGGCGTGACTGCCTCTACTTGTGTGGCTCCCGGCACGTGTTTCGGCGGCAGGAGTACCAGGTCCAGTGACCGGCGGGTCCTCCCGGTGCTGGGCGGAATGGCGGGCGGAACCGTCGTCCTCGGCCTGATTGGCGGTGCTGTCCGGCATTTATGTGCCCTTCATTGTCATAGCTGTTCCCCCGGTGGCCGGAACCCGCTCAAGCGGGCCGATCCGGTCAAGCGGCCAGATGATGGTGGTTGGCCGGCCGATAACACGGTCGATCGGCACGAATCCGCCGCCCGGTGCTCCGAGCAGCGAACGCGAATCCGCCGAAACCGACCGGTGATCGCCCATTAACCACAACTTACCTTCCGGCACGCGCACATCGAACTCCAACTCACTGGCTGCATCCTGAGGGTACAGGTAATTCTCCTCCAGCGGGTCACCGTTCACCAACAACCGGCCGGCCTTATCGCAACAGGTGACGCGGTCGCCAGGAAGTCCGATGACGCGTTTGACGTAGACCGTGTCGCTGCCGATGAGACCCAGCCATTGCCCGATGGTTTTCGCTGCCGCCAAGGGAAACGGATCACCGCTGTGCAGGGGCGCAAAGGAACCCCGGCCGTCGAAGACCACCACGTCACCGTGCCGGATGCCGCCGTCGTCGAAACCATTGCGACTGACCAGGACGCGGTCCCCCTCTTGGAGCGTCGGTTCCATGGATCCGGAGGGGATGTAATAGATCTCCACGAAGAAAGCCCGGACGATGGCGGCCGCCACCACTCCTGCGATGGCCGCCCAGAGCACAAAACGCCAGCCCAGTTTCCGGGGCCGGCGTTTTGTGTTGTTCTCTGCGGTGTTGCCGCGAAGAGTTTGTGTATCGTGCACCGTTCTCTTGCGAGGAGTGCTTAGCGCTTTTCGCGGATCTTCGCAGCCTTGCCGCGCAGTTCACGCATGTAGTACAGCTTCGCGCGGCGGACATCGCCACGGCTGGCAACCTCGACCTTGTCGATGATGGGCGAGTGCACCGGGAAGGTACGCTCCACGCCACAGCCGAAAGAAACCTTGCGGACAGTGAACGTCTCGCGAACACCATGGCCCTGGCGTCCCACGACGAAGCCCTGGAACACCTGGACACGTGAACGGCTGCCTTCAATGATGTTCACGTGCACCTTGATGGTGTCACCGGCGCGGAACTCGGGAATGTCGCTGCGCAGCGAGGCTGCGTCTACGCTGTCTAGGATGTGCATATTGTCACTCCTGGTGAACGCCACAGGTCGCTCACTTTGGTCGCGGCAACGAAGCCTGCCCAATGCAGGAAACCTTGCCGAAAGTTGAGGTTGCACCGGTTCCGCTGATGAGGTGCGGAGCCGGTGTGTTTGACTGTCGATTGCGCTCCCCCTGTGGCAGGGGCGAACCCAGTAAACACAAGGTTTTATTCTGCCACAGTTGGGCAATCTATGGTAATCGTCGTACCTGCACGACGGCGGCGCCCTCAATCGCGTACCCGAGAGCGGACAGCGTCGCGAGGTCGTGTTTCGACAACGAGTCGGGATCCAGTTGCTCAATCAGGTCCGGGCGCCGGGCTGCGGTCCGGGCGAGTTGCTCGTCGCGCCGGTATCGTGCGATTTTCGCGTGATTTCCGCTGAGCAGGATCTCCGGTATTTCACGTTCGCGCCAGTTCGACGGTTTGGTGTAGACCGGATACTCCAGCAACCCATCGGCGTGGGATTCCTCCACCAGGGACTCGGGATTACCGACGACGCCGGGCAGCAGCCGTCCGACCGCCTCCACCATGGCGAGGACCGCGACCTCTCCCCCGTTCAGGACGTAATCGCCGAGGCTCACCGGGCGCACCGTGAAATGATCCTGAGCCCAGTCGATGACCCGCTCGTCTATACCCTCGTACCTGCCGCAAGCGAACACCAGATGCTGCACTTCGGCCAGTTCGTGCGCCAGCGCCTGATTGAAGACTTCACCCGCCGGTGAGGGGACGATCAACGTCGGGCGCGCACCCGGATCGTCAGCAAGGACGGACTCGAGCGCCTGGGACCACGGCTCGGGCTTCATCACCATGCCGGCGCCGCCGCCGTAGGGCGAGTCGTCAACGGTACGGTGCCGGTCGGTGGTGTAGCTGCGGAGATCATGGATCCGCAGGTCAATAATTCCATCCTGCCGCGCCTTGCCGATCAGGGAGAGCTCCAGCGGTGCCAGGTACTCGGGGAAGATGCTGACGGCGTCGATTCTCACTAGCCGTTGCTTCCTGGGCCATTGTCGCCTCGGTTCAGCTCAAAGAGGCCGGCCGGCGGGTCGAGCAGGATGTAACCGCCCTCGACGTTGACCTCGGGAACGATCTCAGCGACAAACGGGACCAGGACTTCATCGCCGGCGGTTGTTTCAACCACCAAAAGGTCCTGCGCCGGCATGGTGTTCAAGCCGCTGACGGTGCCGACCTCGTCGTAGGGTTCGTCGGCGCCGGAGACCACGCGGACCTTCAGGCCCACCAGTTCGTGCTCGTACCAGGCGTCGTCCTCGTCGTCGTCGACCTCTTCTGTTTCAATGAATAGCTTCGCCCCGCGCAGCAACTCAGCGGCATTGCGGTCCGGCACGCCCTCGAATCCGAGCAGCAGAATGTCTTTGTTCCAGCGGGAACTGGCCACGGTCAACGGACCAAGCTTCGGGGGTTCGACGTCGAACGCGGCGCCGGTGACGAAACGGTTTTGCGGATCGTCCGTCATCACCTGGACGGTGACCTCTCCGCGGATTCCGTGTGGTTTCCCGATCCTTGCAATCTGAACCTGCATGGACTCTCCTTCGATGATAAAAGAATTCGGCCCCTCCACCATTATCTGGTGGCGGGGCCGAACAGTCTTCATTTATACAGCTGAGGTCAGCGGCGGCGGTCCGTATCAACGACGTCCACGCGTACCGGCTCACCATCGGCCAACGCTGAAATCACCGTGCGCAGGGCGCGTGCGGTGCGGCCCTGGCGGCCAATCACCCGTCCGAGATCGTCCTGATGAACCCGCACCTCAAGGGTTTCCCCCCGGCGGTTGCTCTTCATCGACACGTCGACGTCATCAGGACTGTCGACAATGCCGCGGACCAAGTGTTCGAGTGCGTCAGCCAGCAATCTACTCAGCCTTCTCAGCTTCGGCGGCCGGAGCCTCTTCAGTGGAGGCGTCCGCTTCCGGAGCCTTCTCTGCGTCGGATGCCTCAGCGGAATCCTTCTTCTTGGGCGTGATGGCCTCGGGCACGATGACCGAGTCCTTCTCCGGAGCCACGAACGGCTCCCTGCCCTTGGGGTACTTCAGGGTGCCCTCGGCACCGGGAAGGCCCTTGAACTTCTGCCAGTCACCGGTGATCTTAAGGATGGCGGCAACCTGCTCGGTTGGCTGTGCGCCAACGCCGAGCCAGTACTGGACGCGCTCGGACTTGACCTCGATGAACGAGGGCTCCTGCATCGGCTGATATTTGCCGACCTCTTCGATGGCATAGCCATCGCGCTTGGCACGGCCGTCCATGACGACAATGCGGTAGTGAGCGTCGAACTTCTTGCCGAAGCGCTTTAAACGAATCTTTACGGCCACTTGTGTGGTCACTCCTTGATGATTTTAAGGGCGAACCCGTTTCCTGCACCCGTGGGGCGGGCCATTCATGGGGGTTCTGAGGACACAATGCGCGCACGGTGAGAGGGGCCGTACGGATCGGGTACGGAGTCTATTGTGCCAGAAACCCGGCCCCTTCCGCGACTTGGCGCGCCAGTGCCGTCATTGGCTTGCCGCTGACACCTCATCCGACGCCGGTTCACGCGCAGATCCGGCGAATCCAGACAGGCGACGGCTTACGTGGCGGCGACACGGATGGTGTTCCGCCACGGATCCTCGAACCGCAGCTCTGCGCCGTCGTGGCTGGCCGCAACGCCCCGGTGGGACAGCCGCTCAGCCAGTGCACCGACGTCGTCCGTTCCCGGCACCGTGATCAGCACTTCACCGAGGCCCAGCGTGTCCTTCCGGGGCCCGGCGCCGCGGCTGTTCCACACGTTCATGGCCATGTGGTGGTGGTACTTGCCGGCCGAGACGAACAGTGCCTGGCCATGCCATCCTGCGGTTTTCTCGAATCCGAGCGTGTCGACGTAGAACTGCTGTGCCGTCTGGACGTCGCCCACCTGAAGATGAACGTGCCCGACGCCGGCACCCGCCTTGCGCTGGCCCGTCACCGCTTCTTCGGTCAGGTGGGAGTTGAGGTACCCCTGCGGCGGGAGTGCGACGTTGTCCATCTGCACCTGCCCGTTCTGCCACTGCCAGGTGCTCCGCGGCTTGTCGTAGTAGAGCTCGATCCCGTTGCCTTCAGGGTCCGTGAAGTAGAACGCTTCGCTGACCAAGTGGTCGGCGCTGCCCACGAACGCCTGCGGGTTGTACTGTGCCGCAGAGGCGACCGTGGCGGCAAGCGAGGCCTGATCGTTGAAGAGCAGGGCGGTATGGAAGAGTCCGGCTTCGCCGCGGGAAGGGATCTTCAGGCCCGCCGCGGGTGCGAGGTGGATCAGGGGCGTGCTGCCGCGGCCCAGATACACGCCGCCGTCGGCCTCGGCCACTACATCCAGGCCAAGGGCCTTCTGGTAGTAGTCGAGCATCTTTTTCATGTCGCCGACCTTGAGCATGACCGTGCCCATGGCGAGATCGGCCGGGAGGAGGTCCTGATTCGTTGCTTGAAGGTTCATACGTACAATAATAGTTGAAGCTTCACCTTTTGCCAAGCCCCCGCCGGACGGTCTGCTTCGAAGTTGGCGGTTCGCCGTCGAGGTAGCGGGTTCCCCGTCGGGGTAGCGGGTTGTCAGGGGCTACGTCGACGGTCAGGGGCTACCTCGCAGGCGAACACCGACCGCCTGCGCAAGGCCAACTATTGCTCGAGGCGCATGGCCTTCCGCAGGGTCAACGCCCCGCCGGACTGCAGCACGGCCCGCTGGTAGATCTTCTCGCCGAGGCGCACCAGCACCACAGCCGCGAGCAGTGCCACGGCGATCGACAGCAACGGCTCCCACAGCGCGACATCGCCGGCGAGCAACCGCACCGGCATCGCCACCGACGAGACCACGGGAACATAGGAGGCAACGGTCAGCAGGGTACCCTCGGCGAACATGCCAGCAAACAGGGCGGCGAAGATCACCATCATGACCGGCATCGAACTGGACTGCAGGTCCTCGGACCTGCTGGCGAGCGAACCCACCACCGCCCAGGCGGATGCGAGGATCAGGAACCCGACCAGGAAGTACACAAAGAACCAGCCGGATGCGGCGATGATGCTTCCCAGCATGCTGGTATCTCCGGTCAGGTTCATCATGATCAGCGCAATACAGCCATACAGGGCCAGCTGCACCATGGCCAGTATGGTATTGCCGATCACCTTCCCATACAGCAACTGCCGGATCGGAATGGCCGTGGCGAGGATTTCGACCACCCGGTTCTGCTTTTCCTCCAGCACGGAAGTCGCTATCGCCATCCCGAAAATGATCGCCGACATGTAGAACAGGAAGCTGAAGGCGAAAGCCACAATAGTGTTCAGCGTCTCGTCCTCCACACTCCCCTGCAGGACATCGGTTTCCAGTTCGCTGCCGGCCAGCAACTCCCCGGAGCTGGTGCCCGCCGCCTGCGCGTTCATCCCGAGCACGAAATCCGCCAAAGACTCCGCTACCAGCCCGCGAAGTCCGTCGTCGATGGAGTCCTTGCCGATCAAGGTCCATTCGCCATCAACCTGCAGCAGGGCTGCACCGGCCTCCTCCGAGTCCACGGCCGAACGTGCAGCCGCTCCGGATTCAACCTCCATAGCGTCGATAACGACTTCGTCGCCGGCCACAGGATCTGAGTTCCCCGCACCGCCGACCACGCGTTCCGCCTGGGGGCTTACCACAGCGACCGTATGCTCGTCGGCCTGATTGGAGAAGAAGGCACTGACGCCCATCCAGCCGGCGATCAACAACAGCGTCACCAGGGTGGACACGACGAAGCCGCGGTCGTGGACCTTCACTGTCACTTCCCGCAGCGTCACAATTGCCCAGGCGTTGTTCACCGGGGACGGGGACGACGGCGGTGCGGTCGGCTTGGACTTTGTGCTGGCGGGGGCGCTCATTGGGTTACCTCCCGGTAGATCTCGCTGAGACTGGGAACAATGGGAGTGAATTCGTCCAGGCCTCCGCGGTGCAGAGCCTGTTCGACGATGGCCCTGCGTGCAGCCGGATCGACGATCTCCACGATTGCTTTGGAACCTTCAACGTCAAGAACCCTGACACCCGGCACTTCACGCAGCCACCCGGCGTCGGGCCCGGTCACCACGCGGTGACGTTGCTGCCCCTGGCGCCGCAACGAATCCACCTGTCCGGCCGCGACCAAACGCCCGCCGGAGAGAACGACGAGGTTATCGCAGAGCCGGTCCACAAGATCCAGTTGATGGCTGGAGAACAGCACCGGCGTGCCCTCTGCAATCCGTTCGCGGAGCAGATCGACCATGGAATCGACAGCGACCGGATCCAGACCGGAGAACGGTTCGTCGAGTATCAGCGCGGTCGGCCGGTGCAGCAGGGCGGCGACGATCTGCACCCTCTGCTGATTCCCGAGGGACAGCGATTCCAGTTTGTCCTTCTGCCGTTCCTCAAGGCTGAACCGCCCGATCATCCGCAGACCTTCGCGGCGGGCATCGCCCTGGCTCATGCCGCGGAGTTGTCCGAGGTAGACCAGTTGATCGAGCACCGGCTGCTTCGGATACAGGCCACGCTCCTCCGGCATGTAGCCAAAGCGTGAGCGGTCCGACGCCGTGATCGGTCGTCCGTTCCACTGGACCTGGCCCGAGTGGATGGCCAACACGCCCATGATCATCCGCATGGTGGTGGTCTTGCCGGCTCCATTTGCGCCGACAAAGCCGGTCATCCGGCCAGGTTCGACGGTGAAACTGACGTCGTCGACCGCCGTCTGGTCTCCGAACGTCCTTCTCAGATGCTCAATCTGCAGCATGGCTGCTGTTTCCTCACTCTTGCGCCGGCTCTATTTCCTCCAGCTTAGGAACGCGTCAACTCCAACGGATCGGCCGGAAGACCGAGATGTTCAGCTCTCCGGCTCCCCCGCCCGGACGAGCCCGGATTCGTACGCGAAGACGACGGCCTGCACCCGGTCACGCGCCTGGATCTTGCCCAGCAGATTGGATACGTGTGTCTTGACGGTCGTTTCGCTCAGGAACAGCGCAGTGGCGATCTCCGCATTACTGCAGCCGCGGGCGATCAGTTGAAGCACTTCACGCTCCCGCTCCGTAACCCGGAGGAGCAGTTCCCCGCCGCGGGCAGCCGGATTGTTGTCCTCGCGGCTCGTGTGCTGAGTCAGCTTTTCGATCACCCGGACGGTCATTTCCGGCGCCAGCAACGCGTGTCCATCCGCGACGGCGTGCACGGCACCGACCAGTTCGTCCGGATCGGCGTTTTTGAGCAGGAAGCCGCTGGCGCCGGCACGAAGGGCATCAAACAGATAGTCGTCGCGCTCAAAAGTGGTCAGGATGATCACCTTGCCACGGCCTGCGGCAACAATCCGCTCGGTCGCCTCGATCCCGTCCAGCTCCGGCATCTGCACATCCATCAAGATGACGTCGACATCCAAGCGCATGGCTGCCTCAACGGCTTGCTGCCCGTTCCCCGCCTGGCCAACCACTTCGATGTCGTCCTCCACAGAAAGCATGACGGCGAAACCGGACCGGACCAGCGCCTGATCATCCACCAGCAGGACACGTACCGGCTTCATCGTTGAGTCCGCGCGGCTGGAATAGCCCGCTCCGGTTGCAACTGGAAACGGACCCGCACCCGCCAGCCGCCGCCTTCACGCGGACCAATCTCGGCAACTCCCCTGTGCAGCGAGGCCCTTTCCCGTACCCCGCGCAGTCCGTAGCCCGAACCGCCGTCGCCCGATTCCTTCGGCCTTCCGTTGTCCACCGTTTCCAGTTCCACCCATTTCCGTTCGTCAGTCGTTCCGGTCCGCAACGTCATCACCGCGGCCGTGGCCGTCGAGTGGCGGCGGATATTGGCCAGCGATTCCTGCCCGGTGCGGTAGACCGAAAGTGCCACCGGACCGGACACCGCCTCGAGGGCGTCAGGCTCATGTTCGACGGCGGAGAACTCCACTTCCAGCCCGAGTTCCCTGTGCTCGGCCACCAGCGCTGGGAGGTCATCCAACCCCGGTTCAGGTGTCCGCGCCCGTCCGCCCGTGTTCCGGTCTGCCCCACCGGCGCCCGAATCGCCGGAACCGTTGCCCCCGGAGGACTGCCCGCCGTCGTCCGGAAGTTCGGTGTCTGTGCGAAGGACACCGAGAAGTCCGCGCATTTCCGCCACTGCTTCGCGGCTGGACTCTTCGATCACCTGCAACGACTCCGCCGTCGTCGCAGGTTTAGTCTCCAGGACCCGCCGGCCGGCAGCCGCCTGCACGCCAATGACGGAAATGTGATGTGCGACGACGTCGTGCAGCTCACGGGCGATGCGCAGCCGCTCTTCAATCACCGCCCTTCGGGCAATCTCTGCCGACTGCTGCTCGATCCGCCGGGCCTGCTCCGCCAGCTGGCTGCGCTGCAGGGCATTGCGCCACGAGACCTGTCCGGCCATCAAGGCTCCACCGAAGTAGGCAATATTAATGATGAATTGGTACACGGCGTAGGAGACGACCGGTGGAAAGGGCCCCGGGGCCGCCCCATCCTCAAGGGCCCGCTCCAGGATCTGGTCCACCGCGGAGGCAACGGTCATGGACAGGATCAGCCAGGTGAACATGGCGGTAATGACGACGGCGGCGCCCAGCCAGAGCATCCGCCGGTCCCTGGCCCAGGCGACGGCGGTATAGAGCGACGCGAAATACGCGACTTGATATGGAATCTGCATAGCCATCGCCGGAATCCACAGCGCCAGAACGATAAAGAGTCCCGAGAGCACGAGCATCACCGTCAGCGGGTAGCGCCGCCGGACGGCCAGCGGCGCTGTGATCATCAGCAGCACCAGATACTGCTGCCAGACCGCGTGGTCGTCGGAATTCATCACGCCAAAACTGCGGCTCAGCTCCAGCAGTACAACGCTGACCAGCACAAAGACACCAGCACCGGCGATATCCCGGCGCAGCTGTGCCTCCGACGGAGCGGGCCGTTCCCACTGATCCGCATCGGACCACCACTCGGCGAGACCTTCCGGAATCATGGAACGACCTTTGACCATATGGTTCAGCTTAATAGGACGGCGTTCCATCCCGGGTCCGCCTAAGGGATGAGATCAGGGAGGTCATTCATGGCTGGAAATGAAATCCGCCAGTGCCTGGTGTCCTTCGTCAGTGTCATGCGGCCGATGGTGACCGCCGGTGTGGACGTGCATCGCGCCGGTACTTTCCAAATAGTCCGCCACTTCTTCATACAGCGGCTCCCACGCACCAGTGACGACGAGCGTCGGAACGCCGGGAACGATGTGCAGCGGGGCTTCCCATGACGGACGTTGCAACCGGAGCCGGGACGCAGACCGTTTGGCATCCTCGGTGGTCGGCATCCGGGCATCGGTGGAGTGCACCAGCCGGACAAATTCGCGCAGGAATTCCCCGTCGGTCATTTCGGCCGGTCGCTCGAACAACGGACCGACGACTTCCCTGTGCTGCATTGTCGCGGGCAGATCCACCGTCAGTGATAAGCATGCGGGTTCAAACAAGGTGAGCGATTTGATCAAGTCCGGCCGCTCCACGGCGGCCATCATCGCGGCAATAGCACCCTGGCTGGCCGCTGCGAGATGTCCCGGCCTGCCATTCAGGTTGTCCAGCACGATGCGCATGTCGGCGTCGAAATCGGTGGGCTCCGGATCCGCCGTCGTATCGAATCCGTGCCGCTTGACGAACAGGCAGTCATAGCGGCCGGCGAGCCTGTGCTGCTTCGGCCAGGCGGCAGCACCGAAACTTCCGCTGCCGTGCACGAAGACAATCCGCTCTTTACTCATGCGTGCACGCTATCCGACGCCAACGACAGAATCGCCGCGCAAAGATTCCGGCTATCCGTTGTAACTACCGTCCTACCGTCCGC
The DNA here is from genome assembly GCF_054511255.1 of Arthrobacter monumenti. NCBI lineage: Bacteria > Bacillati > Actinomycetota > Actinomycetes > Micrococcales > Micrococcaceae > Arthrobacter > Arthrobacter monumenti. The sequence goes on from NZ_JBTNCY010000001.1 coordinate 148,873, forward strand.
CGCCGAGGAACTTGTCGAAACCCTTGGGGAGGTTCGACGGATCGAAATCCTGTCCCGACTGGCTGCCGAACGACGCACCGGTTGGAACGGACTTGTTGCCGTTGGCGCGCCGTTCAGCCAGCGCCTTTTCTTCGGCCGCACGCTTCGCCGGGTTGCCCGAACGCGACTTCTTCTTGTTCTTGGCCTGCTGCTGCTTTTTCTTGCCGCCGCTGAACCCACCGGGTCCGGCCATCCCCGGCATACCGGGAACGCCGCCGCCCTTGGCCATCTGCTTCATCATCTTCTGAGCCTGGCCGAACCGCTCCAGCATCCCGTTGACCTCGGAGACGGCCACGCCTGAACCGCGGGCAATACGGGCACGCCGTGAGCCATTAATGATCTTCGGGGCAACGCGTTCGTGCGGCGTCATCGAGCGGACAATCGCCTCAACCCGGTCGATCTCGCGCTCGTCGAAGTTCTCCAACTGCTCGCGCATCCCGGCAGCACCGGGCATCATCATGAGCATCTTCTTCATCGAGCCCATGTTCTTGATCTGGGCCATCTGAGCAAGGAAGTCGTCCAGCGTGAAGTCCTCCTGGTCGGAGAACTTCTGCGCCATCCGCGCGGCCTCATCCTGGTCCCAGGACTTCTCCGCCTGTTCGATCAGGGTCAACATGTCACCCATGTCGAGGATGCGGTTCGCCATCCGGTCCGGGTGGAACAACTCGAAGTCGTCCAGACCCTCACCTGTGGAGGCGAACATCACCGGCTTGCCGGTCACCTGCGCCACCGACAGCGCGGCACCACCGCGGGCATCGCCGTCGAGCTTGGACAGCACGACGCCGGTGAAGTTGACGCCTTCGTCGAACGCCTGGGCGGTGTTCACCGCGTCCTGCCCGATCATCGCGTCGATCACGAAAAGCACTTCGTCGGGGTTGACGGCGGCGCGGATATCCGCGGCCTGCTGCATCATTTCCGCGTCCACACCCAAGCGGCCCGCGGTGTCCACAATGACGACGTCGTGCAGTTTGGCCCGCGCCTCGGCAACACCGTCGCGTGCAACCTGGACCGGATCACCGGTGGGCGTGTCCAGTTCGGAGGTGGCACCGGGATGCGGCGCAAAGACCGGAACACCGGCCCGGGAACCAACCACCTGAAGCTGGTTCACCGCATTCGGGCGCTGCAGGTCGGACGCCACCAGCAACGGCTTGTGCCCCTGTCCGGTGAGGTACTTCGACAGCTTTCCGGCCAACGTCGTCTTACCGGCACCCTGCAGGCCCGCGAGCATGATCACGGTCGGCGGGTTCTTCGCCAGCCGGATCCGGCGGGTCTCGCCACCGAGGATGTTGACGAGTTCCTCATTGACAATCTTGACGACCTGCTGGCCCGGGTTCAGGGCAGCGGATACCTCAGCGCCGAGCGCCCGCTCCTTGATCCTGGCCGTGAAGGCGCGCACCACCGGTACGGCAACGTCCGCATCCAGCAGGGCGCGGCGGATTTCCCGGACCGTGGCGTCGACGTCCGCCTCGGACAGGCGGCCCTTGCCACGCAGGTTCTTGAAGGTCGCTGCAAGCCGGTCGGAGAGTGAATTGAACACGCGAAGTGCACTTCTTTCGTCAAACGTATAGGTGGATTCAACTACCTAGGGTATCAAGCCTGCACAATCTTCCTGATCGGTGGCATGCTGAAACAGTGACTGAATCTAAAGGCTCAGTGGAGCAACCTGAGACGGAAATGAAAACGCTGCTGATCCTCGGCGCGTCGGGCGACCTGACCGGCCGGCTGTTGCTGCCCGGACTGGGACGGCTGATTTGCCGCGGCAAGGCCGGGAAGATCCAGCTGGTCGGCGCCGGCATCGAGGAGTGGTCCCGGGAAAAGTGGCAGGACCGCGTCCGCACCTCCTTTGCAGGCAGTACGGAAAAATCGAACGACGACGGCAAGGCAGCGCTCGAAGCGTTCGCCACGGATTCGGATTACCACAGCGTCGATGTGACGGCGCCCGGCGCGCTGGCGTCCCTGCTGGACAAGCTGGAGGGGCCCGTTGCCATCTACTTCGCACTGCCGCCGGCGGTCAGCCAGAAGGCCTGCGAAGTGCTTGAGCCAGAAGATGTTCCGGGCGGCACGCGGCTGGTGATGGAGAAGCCGTTCGGTTCCAGTGAACAATCGGCTGCGGACCTTAATGCGACCCTGGTGCGTCTGGTTCCCGAGGACCATATCCACCGGGTGGATCATTTCCTGGGCAAGGTCACTGTCCTCAATATCCTCGGTCTGCGGTTCGCCAACCGGCTGCTGGAGCCGCTGTGGAACAACACCCACATCGAGAAGGTGGAGATTCTCTTCGATGAGGAACTCACGCTCGAAAACCGCGCACGGTACTACGACACGGCTGGCGCCCTGCGGGACATGATCCAGAGCCACTTGCTCGAAATCATGGCACTGATCGCACTGGACGCCCCGGCATCACTCAATGAACGCGATCTGCGTGACAGGATCAGTTCAGTACTCCGCGCCAGCACCATTGACGCGCCCCTTTCCGGGACGACACGCCGTGCCCGGTACACCGCCGGCGTCATCGGTGAACGGAAAGTTCCCAACTACACGGATGAGGAGGGGATCGACCCATCGCGCGAAACCGAGACACTGGCCGAAGTCGAGGTCTCGATCAACAGCTGGCGCTGGGCCGGCGTACCGTTCATCCTCCGCTCCGGCAAGGCCCTCGGGCAGCCGCGGAAAGAAGCGGTCATCACTTTCAAACCTGTCCCCCACCTCCCCGAAGGCTTCAAAGGCCCGGACGAAGCCACCCGGCTGCGCATCGGTTTCGGGCCGGATACCCTTCAGCTCGAGCTCGACGTCAACGGACCGGGCGATATCTTCGAGCTGAACCGGGTCGCCATGTCCGCAGAGCTGAACGAGGCGGAAGTCCTTCCCTACGGCGAAGTCATTGAAGGTGTGCTGTCCGGCGATCCGCTGCTGTCCGTGCGCGGTGACACTGCCGAGGAGTGCTGGCGGATCGTTGAACCCACGCTGACTGCCTGGGAGAACGGCGAGGTACCCCTGCAGGAGTACCCCGCCGGTTCACTGGGACCCGAGGACTGGGACACCTCGCGGGAGAAACCGCTTCCCGGCTGATGCGTTGGCCGGGCCCTGGGGGCGTAGTCACCGCTCCGCAGAACCCGGCACACGCGAACTTAATCGCGGCAGTCGGCGTCGTCGGCGCATTCACGCACCAGCTTCATCACGACTCCCCGCTCCTCGTCCGGCCCGCCGCTCTTGTTGGCCAACACATAGAGCTCGCCGTTCATGTCCTCGCCAATCCCGAGCACGAACAGATTGATGTGCCCGTTGACCAGGTTGAAGACGTTCGGAGTGCGTTCGTCCGGATCCGCATTATCGTCCTCAACGACATACATCACCCGTCCATTGGCTGAATTAAAGCCGTCCGAGTAGTCGCCGAACACGTACGTGCCAAACAACTCCGGCAGTTCGGAGCCACGGTAGACAAATCCGCCGATGCTGGCGACTCCCTCATCATGGTCGTATTGCGCGACCGGATCGATCAAACCTTTGGGCAGACCCGGCGTATTGGCAAAGACGAAACCGTCAGAGGCAAACCCGTTCAGCGCCGTGCCATTGGGGTTGAACTGGAAGGTTCCCTCCTTGAGGTGCCATCCGTAATTGCCACCCTGCACAATCCGCGCGTCAACCTCTTCAATATTGTTTTGTCCGACGTCGGCAGTCCAGATCATGCCCGTTCCACCCAGATCGGCACGGTCGGACGAGGCACGAAACGGATTGCGGAACCCGGACGCGAAGATCGTCGGCACCGTGTCCGTGAGCGGATTCATCCGCAGGATCTTCCCCAGCAGCTTGTTCGGATTCTGCGCATTGCCCGGGTCTTCGTGACTGATGCACGGACCCTCACCCGCCAAGCCCAACTGGCCATTCTGGTCGTCGGCACAACCGCCGTCGCCGGAGGTGATGTACATCAGGTTCCGGTCTGCCGCCGTGGTCCCGAAGAACAGCGCACCGCCGTTGTGATTAAACTGCGGCTCCAGGATGGTGAAGAGAACCCTGCTGTTGGCCGCGGGCGTCAGTGGCTGGCGCTTCATCACGTCTGCCGTGGGATTTGGAACCGTCCATTCCCGCACTGTCGCCAAGTGATTCGGCTGCTGGTCAGGTGTCGAGGCGGTGCCCGGAATGGGTTCGGACGTCATCGTGTACAGCAGGCCGTTCGTCGCGTAGTCGGGGTGGAACGCAAGTCCCAGGAAGCCTCGCTCGTCGGCGTCGAGGATGAGCGGCACCAGCAACGATGCGGTATCCAGGATCTTGTTCTTGTCGCCGGTCTCCAGGTCCACCGCCCACAGTGGGCCGTCCTGGTCGACAACGAACAGTACGCCGGGAACACCTGGGGCGTATGTTCCCCAGTTCGGCGCCGTCAGGCCTTTGCCTTCGGTGACGGTCTCCAGTTCCATTTGGATGGCGCCGTCGTCAATATGCCCATCAATCGGATCGGCGATGGGAGCCCCCGGCCCGGGCGAATGTCCGGCCGTTGCGGTTCCCACAGAACCGGCGACCACCAGACTGAAGATGACTGAGATAAAACCGGCGGTGATGCCGGGTCTGACTTTGGAATGAGCTCGCATTGCGATCGACTTCCTTAGGCGGAGCGAAACGGTCCCGGCATCAGGGCGGTGAAGCTCCCCTGCCAGGGATAAATGAAGGAAGAGCCGTCTTCGATACCGGCCGCACTTCCGCCGTATCCGGGCGGAAGGCGCCGGCCCCGGAGGCGCTCCAGACATTGTGCTCACACACTTGCAAGGGCGTCAGTCTAGCACCGCGATTCCCCGGACGGGCAGGGCCTAAGGCACTAAATTTGCAGCGATCCCGTTGTTCTTATTCGTCCCAGTATTCAGCCAACCGGGATGCGGTCCTTGTCATCGCCCCGGGTCGATACCTCGGTGTAGCCGGGATCCGGTTCGGCGAACTCGTAGGCCGCTTCGGCGTGCTCGCTGAGGTCGACTCCCGCCACCTCGTGGTCCTGGCTGACCCGGAATCCAACAGTGCGGTGGATGCCAAATCCAATCAGCCACGTCAGCACCGCAGTAAAGACAATAGCGACGACGACGGCGGCAACCTGGGCGATGAGCTGGTCGAAACCGCCGCCGTAGAACAGCCCGCCGCCTGCCCTGCCCCCGCCGTCGACCGGCATAGCAATGAAGCCCGGCGCCACGGTACCCACCAAACCGGCGGCAAGGTGTACGCCGACGACGTCGAGCGAGTCATCGAAGCCCAGGCGGTACTTCAATCCGACGGCCAACGCCGCCACGGCGCCCGCGACCACGCCGAGGGCGAGTGCACCGAGCGGACTGACGCTCGCACAGGCCGGCGTGATTGCCACCAACCCGGCGACGACGCCGGATGCCGCACCGACGGAGGTGGGACGGCCGTCGCGGATCCGTTCGGTGACCAACCAACCGATCATGGCCGCAGCCGGAGCGGCAAGAGTGTTGATCCAGATCAGGCCGGCTTCCTCCGCCGAGCCCGCGGCGCCCGCGTTAAACCCGAACCAGCCGAACCAGAGCAGTGCCGCACCGAGCATCACGAAAGGAACGCTGTGCGCGCGGTGGAACGGGCTTTTGGTGAAACCGTGCCGCTTTCCGATAATCAGTGCCAGCACCAGCGCGGCGACGCCGGCGCTGATGTGCACGACCGTCCCGCCGGCAAAGTCGATGGCCGCACCGAAGGTTCTACCGATCAGGCCGTCCTCGGTCAGCAATCCACCGCCCCAAACCATGAACGCCATCGGGCAGTAGACCAGAGTCACCCACAGCGGCACGAACAACGTCCAGGAAGCGAATTTGGTCCTGTCGGCGATCGCCCCACTGATCAACGCCACGGTAATGATGGCGAAGGTGGCGCCGTAACCTGCGCCGATCAGGTCTTCTGTCCCTATTTGATCCATCAGCCCCGCCGAGGTGAAGGGATTGCCGAACAACTGGGCGATTCCGTTCCCGCCGGTCATCGAGTATCCCCAGAGGACCCACACGACGCCGACCAGTGCAACGGAGACAAAGCTCATCATCATCATGTTTACCGCGGCCTTCGCCCTGGCCATTCCGCCGTAGAAGAACGCCAGTCCGGGGGTCATCAGCAACACCAGTGCCGCGGACAGCATGACCCATATATGACCTGCAGTCAGTTCCATCATCCATGCCCTTCTCACCAACTACGGGAATTTCCCGCTGGTTTCGAGCATGCCGCCGCTATGTTTCAGCTACAGGAGAGTTAGATTTCAGGCGTGTAAAAAGTCAGGAGCCATCGGCCGCTTGTGGCTGGGGACGACCTTGGTTGGGAGCGGAGGCGCGTTCCTGGATGTATGCTGCCGTGGCATCCGCCCTGAAATACAGGTGATGGTGAGTGCGCGGAATGAAATCCAGCACCGTCCCGCGGATGGCAGCCAGGCGCGCCGCGATATCGCTGAACACCGGTACGGCCGACGTCCCGCACACCACCCGGACGTCGACGTCGAGGGCTGCCAGCGCTGCTTCGTCCGGGGTTTCGAACCCCAGCTGGATATCGTTTTTCACGAAGGCCTCGGCATTGAGATCGCGGCGTTCTCCGTACCACTCTTTACCCGCAGGGGGTTCAAAAAATCCTCTCGAGGTGCCCTCCTTGACGCCGGCGGTGGCCCTGCCCAAAGCCGCAAGGGCGCCGACCCAGTCATCGGGAAACGCAGTCAGATAGTGGTCTATCGTGCGGGATGCAACGTCCTGCAGTCTTCGTCCGTCTTCCGTGAGACTGAAATACCCGGGTTCGTAGACCAGGACGGACTTCACCAATTCTGGATACCGCAGTGCGAACTGGAGCGCAATGATCCCGCCGGTACCGGATCCAAAGACGACGACGTCTTCCAGTCCAAGAGTTTGGATCAGCCCGGCCGCGTCGTCGGCATGTTGCCCCGAACCGCATCCCGGCCAGTTCTCCCTGCCGCTGCGGGAAGTACCCCGGTTGTCGTACGTGACGACGGTAAAACCGGTCAACCTTTCGGCAACCGCCCGGTAGATCTCCGCATCTTCATAGATAGACGAAATCAACAAGACGGCTGGACCGCTGCCCCGGACCTCCGCGTAGATGCTGGTGCCGTTGACCGCGTAATAACCTGCCCGCGGCTTTTCGGCTCCGGGCAGTGCGTCAGGATTAGGCGTCAGCACCTTGCGTTCCACATCAACAGACTATGGCCGCCAGACCATTTTCGGTAGATGGCGGCGCCAAATCCGCAGGGGTTATGCCAGCAGCGCGTCCACGAACTGCTCAGCGTCGAAGGGTGCAAGATCGTCTGCTCCCTCGCCCAATCCGATCAGTTTGACCGGCACGCCGAGCTCGCGCTGTATGGCCACGACGATGCCGCCCTTCGCGGTTCCGTCCAGCTTGGTCAACACGATGCCGGTGATGTCCACTACCTCCGAGAACACCTTGGCCTGGGCCATGCCGTTCTGTCCGGTCGTCGCATCCAGCACCAGCAGGACCTCATCAACGGTGGCCTGCTTTTCCACAACGCGTTTGACCTTGCCCAGCTGGTCCATCAACCCAACCTTGTTCTGCAGGCGCCCGGCAGTATCGATCATGACGACGTCGACCTCACCTTCGATTCCGGCCTTCACCGATTCAAAGGCAACGGAGGCAGGATCGGCACCTTCGACGTCGGACTTCACGGTGGCGACGCCGACCCGCTGGCCCCAAGTTGCCAACTGTTCGGAAGCAGCGGCACGGAAGGTATCCGCGGCGCCTAGGAGGACTTCCTTGTTTTCAGCCACCAGCACCCGCGCGAGCTTGCCGACCGTTGTGGTCTTGCCCACCCCATTGACGCCGACCACCATCATCACGGCCGGCCGGTCAGCATGCCGGTCCACGGCGAGCGAGCGGTCCATCGTCGGGTCCACCAGTTTGATCAGTTCCTCGCGGAGGAGCTCGCGGACATGCTCCGGAGTGCGGCTGCCCATTACCTTCACGCGTTCGCGCAGCGCGTCCACCAGCTGCATGGTCGGTTCGGTTCCGAGGTCGGCCAGCAGCAGGGTCTCTTCGATTTCGTCCCAGACGTCTTCGTCAATCTTGTCCCGGGCCAGCAGCATCAGCAGGCCCTTGCCCAGGGCGTTGTTGGACTTCGACAAGCGTTCGCGCAACCGCACCAGGCGTCCGGCGGCCGGTTCTGGAGCTTCCACCTCAAGCTGCTCAAGACCGGCAAGATCATCCTCGACGGGTGCCGTTTCCGTCAGGTCCTCGCGCGGCTCGACGGTTTCCGGTCCGGGCGGAGCTTCCGTCGGCCGTTCAAGGGTGTCCGTTCCGCCACCGGGAGCGGGATCGTTGGCGTCCCGGGTGGTGGTGAACGTGTCCTTGGTGCGGCGGGTCTTGACCAGCACGGCGGCCAGGATTCCCAGCACGGCAATAGCCAGGACGATGTACAAAATGATCGGAAGAATACCTGAATCAGTCACGCGTCCTAGCTTCTCACATGCGTCCGACAGGCTGCGGATCGGGTTATCTGAGAGACTTTACCTGCCATGGTCAGACTTCCCCGCTTCTCCCGCCCGCCCGGCGCACCCAGCACGGCGACTCCTCCAGCCCCTCGGTTACCGATCCCGCAGGAGATCCGCGTCCTCATTGCCGCCGCCTTCGTGATTGCACTCGGCTACGGATTGGTCTCGCCCGTCCTGCCGCAGTTCGCTCAAAGCTTCGACGTCGGTGTCGCCGCCGCTTCCGTCATCGTCAGCGCCTTTGCCTTCACCCGATTGATCTTTGCCCCGGTTGGCGGGCAGTTGATCGGCAAGCTCGGCGAACGTCCGGTGTACGTGACAGGCCTGCTGATCGTGGCCGCCTCGACAGGTGCGTGTGCGTTCGCGCAGGACTATTGGCAGCTGCTGATTTTCCGTGGCCTTGGCGGCATTGGGTCAACGATGTTCACCGTGTCGGCGATGGGTCTGATCATCCGGTTGGCACCGCCATCGATCCGCGGCCGCGTCTCCAGCGCCTACGCCTCCGCCTTCCTACTCGGCAGTATCGGCGGTCCGGTGCTTGGTGGGCTGCTGGCCGGGTTCGGACTCCGTGTGCCGTTCCTCGTCTATGCCGTCGCCCTGCTGATTGCGAACGCCGTCGTATTCTTCCGGCTCAAGGATGCTTCCCTGGGCTCGAAGGAAGCGAAGAAGAAGCAGATTCCGATGACGTTCCGGGAGGCCATCCGCGACAGTGCCTACCGCTCCGCTCTGGCCTCCAGTTTCGCCAATGGCTGGTCATCCTTCGGTGTCCGGGTTGCCCTGATTCCGTTGTTCGCCGCCGCTGCCCTGGGTGCCGGTCCGCAGATTGCCGGCATCGCGCTGGCCGTTTTCGCCGCCGGCAATGCCGCCGCCCTGACAGTTTCCGGACGCCTCGCAGACAGCATCGGACGCAAACCGCTCATCCTGACCGGACTGGTGGTCAACGGCGTAGCCACCGGTGCGATCGGTTTTACCGACACGGTCTGGCTGTTCCTGACCGTCTCCGTCATCGCCGGCATGGGTTCGGGCCTGCTGAACCCGGCGCAGCAGGCAACGGTGGCCGACGTCGTCGGAAATGACCGCAGCGGTGGAAAGGTGCTGGCCGCTTTCCAGATGACCGCCGACACCGGTGCCATCCTCGGGCCGATCCTCGCAGGGCTGCTGGCTGATCGGTTGTCCTACAGCTGGGCCTTCGGGCTGACTGGTGTCATCGCCCTGCTGGCTGCGACGGCGTGGCTCGGCGGACGGGAGACTTTGTCCCGGGACGAGCATGTGGAGCACTCGAAGAAGGACGAGGCGGCCGAAGGGGCATAACCCCTGGCGACCTGGCCGGCCCGCGTTCCGCGCCCGTGTCGCTCCGGCGCGGGCGTACCTCTGCGACTTTGTCTGCTTCCCGCCGCACCGTGTCGGTCCGGCATCCCCTCGGCACGGACAGCACAATGGAGGGATGACTGACGAGACGCGTTGGGAACGTCCGGATCACGCGGGCATCCGGAAGCAATTCGAGGACCGGTTCCGGCAGATGCACGACGACGGAACGGACACGGCTGGCGAGGCGCGTTTCATCGACATGTTGCTGGACCGCGGATCGACAGTGCTCGACGCCGGCTGCGGCACCGGCCGGCTGACCTCGGAGCTGAACCTGCGCGGACACCTCTGCATCGGCGTCGACAAGGATCCAAAGCTGCTCAGGACAGCGAAGGAACTGCACGGCCCCGGCCATGACTTCCTGCGATCGGATCTCGTGGACGTGACAGGCGAATGGCTGGCGGCGGGTGGACTGCCCCGGACCTATGACCTGATCGCGGCGATCGGCAACGTGATGGTGTATCTGGCTCCCGGATCGGAAATCCAGGTGCTGCGGAACTTCGCGGCTCTGCTTACCGACGACGGCCGCCTTGTCACCGGCTTCGCGACCGACAGGGACTATACCCTCGAGCAGTTCGACGCCGACGCCTCGGCCGCCGGTTTCCGGACTGAGCACCGTTTCGGGAGCTGGCAACTGGCCTCGTTCGACGACGACGCTGACTGGGCGACGACTGTACTCCGCCGCTGCGGCGAATAAGACCGTCACTCCGCCGCACAGCGACGTAAGACGGTCACGGTCAGGCGGCCGGCTCCCGATTGTGACAAATTGACCCGGACGCGCAGGTCAATTTGTCACAATCGGGAGCGGACTTCCTTCTCGCCTAAACGTCGGCGCCCTTCTCGCCTACGCGTCGGCGCCGATACGTTGGCTGATCACCGTCGTGACGCCGTCGCCGCGCATGGTTACCCCGTAGAGCGCGTCGGCCACTTCCATGGTCCGCTTCTGATGCGTGATGATGATCAGCTGACTGGACTCGCGCAGTTCCTCGAAAATGGTGATCAGCCGGCTCAGGTTGGTGTCGTCCAGTGCGGCCTCGACCTCATCCATCACGTAGAACGGCGACGGCCGCGCCTTGAAGATCGCCACCAGGAGGGCGACGGCGGTCAGTGAACGTTCCCCGCCGGACAGCAGGGACAGCCGCTTGATCTTCTTGCCGGCCGGTCTGGCCTCCACCTCGATGCCGCTGTTCAGCATGTCGTCCGGATCTGTCAGGACGAGCCTGCCTTCGCCGCCCGGGAACAGGCGTCCGAAGACGCGCTCGAACTGCACGGCGGTGTCTTGGTAGGCGGCGGTAAAGACCTGCTCGACGCGTTCGTCCACCTGCCGGATGATGTCCAGCAGATCCTTGCGCGTTGACTTTAGGTCCTCGAGTTGGCTGCTCAGGTACTGGTGACGCTCCTCAAGGGCGGCGAACTCTTCCAGGGCGAGCGGATTGACCTTGCCGAGGGCCGCCAGATCCCGTTCTGCCCGCTTGAGCCGCTTCTCCTGCTCGGCACGTTTGAATGGGATGCCCTCCGGCTCCGGCTCGTTCCCGCCGGACTTTTCCGTTTCGGATCCACCGCCGACATCGGCGTTTCCGCCCCCGTCGACGCCATCGCCGCCATCCGCGCCGATGGCATGATCACTACTACCGCCGGGGTCGCCCTCGGCCGTCCCGGCTCCTGCTTCACCGTCGCCGTCGTCGTTCCCGTGGTTGCCACCCTCGTCGGCGCCGTCTTCGGCCGCCGCCTTCTCTTCCTCGCTCAGGGGCGCGTCGAGTGCGGCCCACTTGTCCGGCTTGGCCGGCGCGGCCTTCCGCAGAGGCTCCGGTTCCTTCGGCAGAGGCACCAGCTGGTCCGGGCCGTATTCGGCCACCAGGTGATCGGCGGTCAGCCCCAGCTCCTCGATCGCCTTGGTTTCCAACGCCTCGATCCGCGCCCGCTGCTCTGCCCGCGCCAGCTCGTCCCGGTGCACGGAATCGGTCAACTCCGCCAGCTCCGCCAGATACTTCTCGTTGGCCGTGCGGATCGCCACGAGTTCTGAATCCCACGCCGCACGCACCTCCTCGGCCTCGTCCCGCTCCCTGCCGGCAAGGTCAACCGACACGTCAATGAAGGCAAGCGCCGTCTCTGCACCCTTGGCCACCGCTGCGGCCTTGCGTGCCTGGATCTGTCGGCGCCTGGCACGTTCGGCCGCCTGCGCCCGCGCCCGCCGCTCCGTTTCCGCCGCCCGCTCCAGCGATGCAGCGCGGTTTCCGATCGCGGTCAGCTGCTCCTCACCCGAGCGCAGTGCGAGCCTGGCCTCCATTTCCGTCTGGCGTGCTTCCGTCGCCGCTTCGGCGAGTTCGTCCCGGTATTCGGTGGACGGTTCCTCGTCGGCAGGAGCATCCTCGGCCGCCTGGAGCCGCTCGGTCACGGCCGTCAGCGCTTCCTGTTCGGTGACGATGTTCGCCTCGGCGGCCTCGACCAGCTTGGCGAGCCGCTCCGACTCCCCCACTGCCGAACGCAACGTCGATCCCAGGTGGCCGAGCCGTTCGGCGACTGCGGAGAATTTCGCGTCCGATTCGTGCAGCCGCTCCAGCGCCGCGTCGGTGCGTTGCTGGGCTTCCTCCCGCTTGGCATTCGCATTGGCCAGCGCAAATCGCGCCCGTTCGGACCGCGCCGTCGCCGCGTTCAGCTTCGCCGTCGTCTCGTCGACCGCTGCCTGTACCTCGAGCAGGCTCGGCGCACTGGAGGATCCGCCGCGCACGGACAGAGCGGTGAACACGTCACCGTCTGATGTCACGGCGGTCAGTTGTGGTTGTTTCGCGATGACGGCCCCGGCCGTTGCCAGATTATCGACGACGACGACGCCGGCCAGCAGCGCCTCAACGACACCCTTGAGTTCGGGTTTGGAGGTGACGAGATCGACCGCCGGCTTGGCGCCTGACGGCAGGTCCTTATATTCGGAAGTCTCAACGGACGCCCCGTCGGCCAGCACCAGATCGACCCGGCCGCCGGCGCCGTCCTTGAGCTTGCGCAGCGCCCGCACCGCGGCGTCCGCGTCGGTCACAGCCACGGCTTCGGCGGCCGGTCCCAGTGCTGCCGCGATGGCCGTCTCGTAGCCGGATTCGATCGTGATGAGATCAGCCACGCCGCTCAGGACGCCCTTCAAGCCGGCGGAGAGCAGCGCGCCGGAGCCGTCCTTGCGCTTGAGCCCCACCTCGAGGGCCTCGCGCCGGGCGGCCAGGGAATCACGTTCCCGTTCGGACTCGCGTTCTTCGGTTTTCAGGGCCTCAATCTGGTCCAGGATGCCATCGAGCTCCTCATTGGCGCTTTCATAGGCGGCATCGAGTCCCTCCTCTCCCTCCTCCGCTCCGGCGACCTGGCTCTCGAGAGCGGTGAACTCGGACTGAGCCTTCGTGCGGCGCTCTTCGGCATCCTGAATGGACTGTCGCAGCCGGCCAAGTTCAGCTTCGGCCGATTCGACCCTCGAACGCGCTGTCCCCACCTGCCCGGCAAGTTTGGCGAGTCCCTCGCGCCGGTCTGCCGCGGCCCGCATGATCGCTGTCAGGCGTTTTTCCTCTTCGGCGGCCATGTGTTCGGCCTGACCGCGGGCAGCGATGGCGGTTTCCAATGCGTTGCGCTGGTCGGCAATGGAACCTTCCAGCTCGAACTGTTCCTTCCGGACGCGGGCCGCCTGCTGTTCGAGCTGATCCGGATCCCGCCCCGTGTCCTGCGGCTCGTCGGACGAACCCAGCAGCCGCCGTCGTTCCGTTGCCAGGTTCCGGAGCGAGCGAAGCCGTTCCCGGGTGGACGAGAGCTGGTACCAAACGTCCCGGGCCGCCCGAAGCTTCGGGGTCGCCTCTGAGGCCAGCCGCTCCAGTTCCGACTGCCTGGCGCGGCCCGTCTCAAGTGCTTTTTCGACCTCTGAACGGCGCTGCTTCAGGGCCGTCTCGTCGGCGACTTCCTGCTCCAGGTTGGTGGTGAGGCGGACCAGATCGTCGGCGAGGAGCCTGGCGCGGGCGTCCCGGACCTCGAACTGGACGGTCTGCGCGCGGCGGGCTACCTCGGCCTGCTTGCCCAAGGGCGTGAGCTGCCGTCGGATTTCACCAGTGAGATCGTTCAGCCGGGACAGGTTGCCCTGCATGGCCTCGAGCTTGCGGACGGTCTTTTCCTTGCGGCGGCGGTGCTTGAGGATTCCCGCGGCTTCCTCGATGAACCCACGGCGGTCCTCGGCGGTTGCGTGCAGGATTTTGTCCAGTTGGCCCTGTCCGACGATCACATGCATTTCGCGGCCGAGGCCGGAATCCGAGAGCAGTTCCTGGATGTCGAGCAGCCGGCAGTTGGCACCATTGATCGCGTACTCCGACCCGCCGGCGCGGAACAGCGTGCGGGAAATGGTGACTTCGGAGTATTCGATCGGCAGGGCGCCGTCGGCATTGTCAATGGTGAGCGAAACCTGCGCCCGCCCCAGTGGAGCCCGGCCGGAGGAGCCGGAGGTGCCGGCGAAGATGACGTCTTCCATCTTCCCGCCGCGCAGGGTTTTCGCACCCTGTTCGCCCATCACCCAGGCGAGGGCGTCCACCACATTGGACTTGCCGGAGCCATTGGGCCCGACGACGGCGGTTACCCCGGGCTCGAAGTCAAAGGTCGTCGCAGACGCGAAGGACTTGAAGCCGCGGACGGTCAAACTCTTCAGGTGCAAGGACTTGGACTCTTTCTGGCGCGGCGGTGTTCTGTTCCAATTTACTGCGAGTAACGCGTTTCGGCCGCCATTCACATGCGTTATGCCATTATGAGCTCATGCACGCAGTCGTTCTTGGCGCCGGAATGAGTGGGTTGGCCTCCGCCCTGCTGCTGCGCCGGGCCGGCCACGACGTCACCGTCGTCAGCGACAAGCGCGTGCAGGCGACGACGTCGCATCTCGCCGCCGCCGTGTGGTTTCCCACTGCTGCCGGCCCGCCGGAGAGGGTCGGGCCCTGGGGCGATGAAACCTATTCCGTGCTGGCGGGCGAAGCAGCGGACGGCCATCCCGGGGTGACGATGCTCGAATCGCTAACCCTTTACAGGGAAGAGCCGGGCGAGCCGGACTGGGTCAAGTCGGTCGGCGATGTGCGCCCGGCAATGGCGGAGGAGTTGCCGCCCGGTTATGCCCACGGTCTGCGCTTCGTCGTGCCGCTGGTCGAGATGCCGACGTATCTGCCCGGGCTGCTGCGCCGGGCGGGTGCGGCGGGGGTGAACTACGTGGCCGAGCGGGTTCACCGGCTGGAAGATCTGCTCTCCTGGAGACCGGACCTGATAGTCAACGCCGCCGGAATGGCCGCTGGTCCATTGGTGGGCGACGACAGCACCTATCCGGTCCGCGGACAGATCGTCCGGGTGCGGAACCCCGGCCTCAGCACCTCGGTCCGCGACGAAAAACACCCCGGCGGCCGTGCCTATGTTCATCCCCGCAGCCGTGACTGCATCCTTGGCGGAACGTTCGACGTCGGTGAATGGGACGACACACCCGATCCCTTCGAGACGAAAGCGATCCTGGACCGCTGCACCGACATCGTGCCCGCCTTGGCCAGTGCGGAAGTCATCGAAAGCGTCGTCGGGCTCCGGCCCGGACGGCCCGAAGTCCGGCTGGAAACCGACACGGAGCTGCTCCCCGTTCCGGTGATCCACAACTACGGCCACGGCGGCTCCGGCATCACCATCGGCTGGGGGTGCGCCGCAGAAGTGGTCAGGCTTGCCAATATGCTCGCCAGTTAGCTCAGGAAACCCCGAAAACGTCCCGCAGGATTTCCTCGTTGGACAGTATCGGCTGACGATACTCGGCATTGAGCAGTTCGAGTGTCCGCTCATGCACGTCGGGCACATGCGAGGCGATGGCCTCCTTGGCCAGGATCACCTCGCGGTTCCGTGCGTAGGCTTCCGCGGCGGTCACCGCAACGCAGGTATGGGTCGACACGCCGCACAGGACGATTTTCTCCGCATGCAGGTTTTTCAGCCGCTCTTCCAAATCCGTTCCATAGAAGGAGTTATCCCGGGTCTTGACGACCTGCACCGCATCCTCGACATCCAGACCGTCCACATTTTGCGCATCGTCGTCACCGACAAAAACGAAGCCTTGGTCGTCCTCGATCATGCTCCGCGTCCAGGTCGACTTATTGCGTTCGTGCTGGGTGCGGATATTGACCACCGGAATGCCCTTTTGTTTTGCCGCATCCACCAGTTCGTTGACCCTGGCCGTCAGTTCCTTCCGCAACGGTTTCAGCGGTTCGCCCTCAAAAAAGGCATTCATCATGTCGACGACTACCAATGCGGTGGACATAGTAAGTATCCTTTCCATTACGGGTACTCCAGCATAGTTCCCTGTGCCGGAGCACGGTGAATGACGCGGCAATCAGCGCCGTATGTTCTCTTGGCGGCATATGCGGAACTACGCTGAGAGGTGCATAGTTAACTACCTGACCTGTTTTTTGCGCGTTTCGGCAACCTGCAGGCGTCCCAGTCGGCATCACACAGAGGCAGCGATTTGATCGGCAACGCAACGTTTCGGCATACCAACACCGCTTTGCTGGCGGTAACCAGCGTCGAGGCGCCCGTTATTGTCCCCTCAGCGGATTTCGACCGCAGCCTGGGTTCGGCCTTGAAACGTCTGGGACTTTCCTCCAGATTGCTGGAACGCGTCGCAGGGATAAGAGAGCGCCGCTGGTGGGACGAGGGAACAACATTCGTCGACGCCGCCATGGAAGCCGGTGCCAAAGCCCTTGCCGCTGCCGGGATCGAACCGGGCCAGGTCGGGATGCTGATCAATACCTCCGTCAGCCGCGAAAATCTTGAACCTTCCGTAGCGGTCAAGATCCACCACGGACTCGGACTGCCGTCATCGGCGGTCAACTTCGACATCACCAACGCCTGCCTCGGCTTCCTCAATGGCATCAACCTGGCGGCGACCATGATCGACAGCGGCCAGATCAAGTACGCCGTGATCGTCAATGGCGAGGATTCGCAGGCCACGCAGGAAGCCACCGTGCGCCGGCTCAATCGCCCGGACACCACCCGCGATGACTTCATGCGGGAGTTCGCCACCCTCACCCTAGGCTCCGGCGCCGCAGCTGCTGTGATTGGACCGGCGGACGCGCATACAGGTTCCCACCGGGTCATCGGCGGAGTCTCGCGGGCTGGAACCGAACACCATGAATTGTGTGTCGGCGGCGTCGACGGAATGTACACAGATGCGAAGGGCCTGATGGAGGGCGGACTCGACCTGGTTGAATCAGCCTGGCACGAGGCGCAGGCGGACAACTGGGACTGGGCGAATATGGACCGCTACGTCACCCACCAGGTATCCACAGCCCACACCAAGGCCATCGTGGACGCAATCAACCTGGATCCCAAAAAGGTGCCGATGACCTTCCCGCTGTGGGGCAATGTCGGTCCCGCCTCGCTGCCGATGACCCTCGCCGCCGAATCGCAGAACCTCAATACCGGAGACAGGGTGCTGTGCATGGGGGTCGGCTCCGGGCTGAACACCACCATGATGGAACTCGTTTGGTAAGTGCAGCATGGCCCGGTGTCGAACTGGGCTGGTCCCGCCGTGTCAGTGTGCCCTCAACGGCCGCCGTCGACCCACCGGGAACCGTCCATAACTGGCATCTGCTCGACAATGGACAGGAACTGGAAGAACGCGGCCTCACGCCGGAAGGCACGCTCCTTTGCGTACACGGCAACCCCACCTGGTCCTACTTGTGGCGAAGTCTTATCCAGGCAGCCACCGAGGCCCCCCGGCCGTGGCGCGTCGTCGCCGTCGACCAGCTGGACATGGGCTACTCCGACCGCGCGGACCGGTTCCGCCGCCTCGAGGACCGCATCACCGACCTGGGCGACCTGACCGACTCGTTGCAGTTGGCAGGGCCGGTCATAACGATCGGGCATGACTGGGGCGGAGTCATCTCCCTCGGCTGGGCGACCCGCCACCGGGACCAGCTCGCCGGCGTCGTTCTGACCAATACCGCCATCCACCAGCCGGCCAACGCCTCCATCCCGGCGCCGCTGAAGCTCGTGCTCAATCCTGCCGTGCACGCCTGGGGCACCAAATCCAGCAGCGCGTTCCTGCGCGTGACGCATTCGCTCGCCCATCCGCCGTTGCCGAAGGACGTGGAAGCGGCGTACATGGCGCCGTATCGACGTGCCCGACGGCGGGAGGGTGTCGGCAATTTCGTCGCCGACATCCCGGCCGGCCCCTCCCATCCGAGCTACCCCACGTTGGAGGCTGTCGCCGAGGGTGTGCGTACCCTCGGTGTTCCGGCGCTGCTGTTGTGGGGCCCCAAGGATCCGGTCTTTTCCGATCGCTACCTGCGCGACCTGATGGACCGGCTGCCGCAGGCGGATGTGCACAGGTTCGAAGGCGCTGGACACCTTGTGGTCGAGGACCGCGATGTTGCCGGCACAGTCCTGCGCTGGCTGGGCCAAAGGAAGAGGAACGACGACGGCGGCCCACCAACAGAATTCACGCCGCTCTGGGCAGAACTCGACCGCCGTTCCACGGAAACCAGCACCGCCGTCGTCGACATGGTCCATGGCGACGTACGGAAGCTCAGCTGGGCAGAGCTGGCCGACCGGGTCAGCAACCTGGCTGCTGGACTGACTGCCGCGGGGGTGAAACCCGGCGATCGCGTTAACCTGCTGGTGCCGCCCGGCTCGGATCTGACTTCGCTGATCTACGCCTGTTTGCGCATCGGCGCGGTCATCGTCGTCGCCGATGCCGGCCTGGGCGCCAAGGGTCTGAGCCGTGCCATCAAAGGCGCAGGCCCCGATTACCTTGTCGGCATCGAACGCGGCTTGACCGCCGCCCGCCTGTTCAACTGGCCGGGCGACCGCATCAGCGTCTCAGACCTACCCCCGGCGAGGCGGCGCCTGCTGGGCGTCAGCCACACCCTTTCGGAAATCACCGCCCGCGGCGCCGCCTCGCTCCGTGCAGGGGCTGCCGAACCGCAGGTACCCGCTGCCGATGATGAGGCGGCGATCCTGTTCACATCCGGGTCCACCGGTCCGGCCAAGGGTGTCGTCTACACCCATCGCCAGCTCTCGGCCATGCGCGACGCGGTCGCCGGCACGTACGGCCTGACAGCCGGCACTGCTTTGGTCGCCGGTTTCGCCCCGTTCGCACTGCTCGGTCCCGCCCTCGGCGCCACGACAGTCACCCCCGACATGGACGTCACCGCTCCAAAAACACTGAGCGCAAAGGCCCTGGCCGAGGCTGCTGCGGCTGTCGACGCGACGGCGGTCTTCGCTTCGCCCTCGGCTCTGCGCAACGTGCTGGACACCGCCGTCGAACTGGAGGCTGGAAACAGGAATGCGCTGGCGAAGGTGAATCTGCTGCTCTCGGCCGGTGCGCCGATTGCGGAAGCCCTGCTGGACGAGCTGACCGGGCTCCTTCCAAATGCTTCGTTGCACACGCCGTACGGCATGACCGAAGCGCTCCCGATCACCGACATCGATCTGGAAGGCATCCGCGGTGCCCGGCTCGACGCCGGAAATGCATCGCCCGCAACGGAAAGCGACAACGTTACGCCGCCCCTCGACGGTGCTGGCAATGGAGTCTGCGTCGGCACGCCTGTCGAGGGCGCGAAGATCTGCGTCAGCCCGCTGGACGGTTCTGGCGCCGCGACCGGCGACCTGACCACCGAGTCCGGCGTTACCGGTGAGATCCTGGTCAGCGCCCCGCATGTGAAGAGTCATTACGACCGGCTCTGGGCAACCGAACAGATCAGTTCGCAGAATCCCGGCTGGCACCGCACCGGCGACGTCGGCCATCTGGACTCCAAGGGCAGGCTGTGGGTTGAAGGCCGGCTCGGCCACATCATCACGACCGCGCAGGGCGTCGTGACTCCAGTCGCGCTGGAGCAAAGCATCGAAACCGCCGACGGCGTGGGCCGGGCAGCCGTCGTCGGGGTCGGTCCCTCCGGAGCGCAGGTCCTGGTTGCCATCGTGGAGACCGTTCCACCGGCCGGACAACCGGCAGTCGCGGGTACCGTCCTCGCGGCGTCCGTGCGCCAGGCCGTCGCACAAGCAGCAGCGGCCGTACGCCAGGCAGTTGCACGGGAAGAGGCGTCGGTCTCCCCCGGCCTTGCCGCCGTCGTCGTGGTTCCGGAACTGCCTACCGATATCCGGCACAATGCCAAGATCGACCGCGCCCGCTTGGCTGAATGGGCCTCAAAGGTACTCGCCGGTGGACGAATGACCGCGCCATGATTACTAACAGTCCTGCCCACCGCCCCTTCCTCCGACCAACACGGATGGTGGCACGGTGAGGATCCTCGTCACCGGTGCCTCAGGCATGCTCGGTCGAACCGTCGCCGCGGCATTGATTGCCCGCAGTGCCCGGTTGCAGCGTCTTGACCGCATCTATACTTTCCAGCGCGGTCCCTCCGGTGTGCACGGGGCGGAGGACCGGCTGGGCTCTCTCACCGACCGGGACGCGGTTGAGCATGCCGTAGCCGGCGTGGACGCCGTCATCCATCTGGCAGCCAAGGTATCCTTCGCCGGCGCTCCGGAGGAGTTCGACGCCGTGAATATCGAGGGCACCCGGCTGCTGTTGGATGCCGCGGAAAAGGCTGGCGTGGCCGACGTCGTCTTCGTTTCCTCCCCCTCCGTCGCCCACCACGGGACTGCCATCATGGGCGACGGCGCCGCACCGGCCACACCGCAACTGGCGCGGGGCGATTATGCCCGGACCAAGGGCGAGGCCGAGCTGCTCGCCCTCGCCGCCGACCGTTCGGGATTCCGCGTTACCGCAATCCGTCCGCATATTGTGTGGGGTCCGGGCGACACCCAACTCGTAGAACGGGTGATCGCCCGCGCCAAGGCCGGACGGCTGCCGCTGCTGGACGCCGGAGCGGCGCTGATCGACACGACCTACGTGGACAATGCGGCCGACGCGATTATTGCCGGCCTTGAGCGGATGGATCACGCCCACGGCAAAGCCCTCGTCGTGACCAATGGGGAACCCCGTCCCGTCGGCGAACTGCTGGCCGGCATTTGCGCTGCGGGTGGTGCCCCACTGCCGCAACGGCGCGTTCCCGGTTGGCTGGCACGCTGGGCCGGAGCCGCCGTCGAACGCTTCTGGGCTGTCCGGCCAGGGGCCGATGAGCCGCCAATGACCCGTTTTCTAGCCGAACAACTCTCGACAGCGCATTGGTTCGACCAGCGGCAGACCCGCGGGATACTCGACTGGGAACCCAGGATCAGCGTAGATGAGGGGCTGTCCCGCCTGGCGGCCTACTATGGCGCGGCGGGAACAGCCCCTCGCATCCGGTAGCAGAGTGCCACCGGGGTATGGCCATGACCGGCCAGAGTCCTTATTTTCGCTGACTAAATCCCCTTTCGGGCTGCGAGGTTTGTCTGCTAACTAACCAGCTGGGACTTCTCGACGTTCAAGTGGACCGTATCGCCGTCGACCCGTTCCACCCGGTCGGCGCCGGCATAGCAGTCGGACTTGAACAGCCCCTTGCTGTCGATCTTGATGTAACCGACACGGAGCAGGCGTTCGGCATACTGCTGCGGAAGGTCCGGACCGCCGGAAATGGTCCGCGCCAAATCGTCGACGAGGCCGCCGCCGCTGTCCGGCGCCTGGCCTTCCGCGGTTACTGCTTGAGGGTCGCCGAGCTTGAACTCCTCAACCGTTCCAATCTCCTGGCCGGACTGGTCAAGTACCTTCATTCCTTCACGGACCTGTCCCATTGCGTCCATACTCTGCTCCCATCAGTCGGTCTGACTGTTCCGGCGCTGCGGACCGGCGAAGATGTTCGCCGCCGGCCCGCGCGCACGCGAAGGTTAGGTGCCCCTGCTACAGGCCGAATTTCTTTCCGACATCGCCGAGGCTGCCTGTGAGGTCCTGGGGATTGATGCCCAACTTCTCCAGCGTTCCCTGGTCCTTGTCGGTATCGACCTTGTCGGGCAACTCCTGGGTCGCTTGGTCGGCCTTCTGATCCTCACCACGGCTCTTTAGGAAATCGATGATCTGCTGCTTGTCGATCTGCATTTGCGTCTCCTTCATCTACGGTTGACGACCAGTGCGGTCGGACTTCAGCCCCAAGGCGCGGGCAATTCCGACGCTACTCCACCGATCTCCGTCTGTGAAGAGTCCTAAGCCGACTGACGGGTTTTGACAGCCTGTTACCAGCGGCCGTTGCGGGGCCGGGGCTGGCAGACCGGGCAGGTGTAGGAGGAGCGGTTCATGAAGATATCGCGCCGTATTTTTGTCTGCAGTCCGACGGCGGCGCAGCGTGGACACGCTTCACCTTCCCGCCCGTAGGCGTTCAGTGAGCGCTCAAAGTAGCCCGAGGCGCCATTGACGTTGACGTATAGCGAATCGAAACTGGTGCCGCCCGCCTCCAGTGCATGGAGCATTACCTGCCGGCAGGCCTCAATCAGGCTGGCGGTTTCGTTCCGGCGGATGGTGTCGGTGGCCCGGGCGTAATGAAGTTTAGCGGCCCAGAGTGCCTCGTCGGCATAAATGTTCCCGATGCCGGACACCAGGCCCTGGTCCAGCAGCGCACGCTTCAGCCCGGTCCGGCGCTTGCGCAGCCGCCGGTGGAATTCGTCGATGGAGAAGGCCGGATCCAGCGGGTCACGGGCGATATGGGCGGCCTCACGCGGTATCAGCGGCAGCGGTGTTTCCGACAGCCCACCCGGATGGCCGTCAGCCGTCGGAATCAGCTCGGCAAGGAAGACCCCTCCGAAAATGCGCTGGTCCACAAAGCGCAATTCATCCGGAAGATATCCGACGTCGGCGGCTTGCCGGGACAGCCGGAACCGCACCCTGAGATGCTTCTCATCCGGCGCAACCGTGTCCTCAATCAACAACTGCCCACTCATGCCCAGGTGTGCCATCAACGCAAACTGAGGAACGCCGTCGTCCTGCCCATCATCAGACAGCGGCAGCCAGAGGAATTTACCGCGCCGGACCGCATCGGTGACCGTCGTTCCGATGAGATTGCCGCGGAGGTCCTCAGCACCGAGGAGATGACGCCGGATGGAGCGCTCGTCCAGGACTTCGACGTCTTCAATGGAACGCCCCACCACCCAGGCGGCGAGGCCGCGCCGGACGACCTCAACTTCGGGAAGTTCAGGCACCGGATTCTTGGGCGTATTCGGAACTGCCGGAGGTGACCTGTCCGGATTCGGGGTCGGCAAACGGCCCTTGTGCGAAGTTGGGGGTATCGGGCGCTGGAATCCCGGACGCGGACAGCTTCTTCCACGCCTGGGCGGCGGCGTCCTTCTCTGCTTCCTTCTTGGAAGGGCCATTGCCGGTTCCGTATTCGACGGAGCCGATCAGCAGCTTCGCTTCATAGGTGCGCGCGTGATCGGGACCGAAGCCTTCGACGATGTATTCGACGGCGCCAAGATCCTCGGTGGCCGCGGTTTCCTGGACATTGGTCTTCCAGTCTGTGCCGGCGCCCAGCGCGGCAGCGTCCCCAAGCAGCGGACCGGTCAGGCGCATCACCAGCTGGCGGGCAACTTCGATGCCGCAGCTCAGGTAGGTGGCGCCAAAGATTGCCTCCATGGTGTCGGCAAGGATGGAGGACTTGTTTTTGCCGTTGGTCAGCTTCTCGCCCTGGCCCAGCAGGACGTAGTCGCCAAGCTTCAGGTCGCGGGCAATGCCGGCGAGGGCACGGGTGCTGACGACGGCGGCGCGCCGCTTGGCAAGGTCACCCTCAGGCAGATCCGGGTGGTCGCGGAAGAGCGAATCCGTGACGGCGTAACCCAGAATCGAGTCGCCCAGGAATTCGAGCCTCTCGTTCGTGGGCAGGCCACCGTTCTCATACGCGTAGGAACGGTGTGTGAGGGCAAGACGAAGCGTCCCGGCGTCAATATTGACACCGAGACGCTTCAGCAGGTCTTGTTCGTCAGCAGCCATGGCCAAGAGCAAGGTTTACATCCCCGCCACGTCGGATCGACGCTGCAGGGGCGGAAACCGTTCCTTAGACGTCGGCTACTTTGCGGCCCTTGTATTCAAGGAACAGCTCAGTACCGGCGGAGTCGGTGACGACCTTGGCCTGGTGCGGCAAGCTGTAGGTGACGCGGCCGTTCTCCACGGTCTTGACCAGATTGGGGGCAGAAGCCTTCCACTGGGACCGGCGGGCACGCGTATTCGAGCGGGACATCTTCCGCTTGGGAACAGCCACGGCTAACTCTCTTCTCTCTCGTCCAACACATTGTCGTTGTCTGCAGTCTCTGCAGTTTGGCCGGCCAACCCCTGAAGGGCCGCCCAGCGAGGATCCAGGACCTCGTGGTGGTGACCGGGGTCCTCCGCGAGGTGGATTCCACATTCGGAACACAGACCCTCACAGTCTTCCCGGCATACCGGCTGGAACGGCAGTGCGGTAACCACTGCGTCCCGCAACACCGGCTCAAGATCGATCATCTCGTTCTCAACCAGGCGTTGCTCTTCTTCGTCCTCAGCCTCAAGATCTTCCCGATCCTCATAGCTGAAGAGCTCCTGCACATCTACCTCAAGGTCGTACTCGAGAGGATCCAGGCACCGGCCGCATTCACCCATCACATCGACGGTTACGCTTCCGGAAACCAGAATTCCTTCGTGCACACCCTCAAGCCTCAGCTGAAGATCCATCCCGGATCCGGGCCGAACTCCAATGAGCGGGGTACCAAAGTCATCTGGTGCAGGTATATGTTCTTCCAGCGTCCGCATGCTGCCCGGGCTTCGCCCGAGGTCCTTGACGCTGTGCATCAAAGGCGACTTCAGCTCGCGCTGATTGGCAGTACTAATGAGAACTCCTGTAGAACAAATGACCGACGACCCAGTCTACAGTGCCCGAAGGTTCAGACTCAAACCAACACACATTGGTTCAGAAGGGGCGCCGGCGGCAGAATGCCACCGGCGCCCCGACCTATCAGTTCTACACAAACAAGGTCAGCCGAGATCAGGCCTCCGGGTCGAATCCGGCTGTTGAGTCGCATCTGGCTGTTGCTGCTTCGCCTGCAGCTTCGAGAGCGTCCGTGCGGCCGCGTCGCGGCCTCCGAGACCAAAGGCAAGAGCTGCCGCAATCGCAGCACCGACGACGATCGCCCCGAATGCGAGGTTGATTATCGAATCGGCGATTCCCATGTAGCTCAAACCCATGGCAGCGAACAGAGCGATCACGGAATACCTGACAATCTTTGAGACCGTTCCCGCTCCCATGAACCTGAAGAGGATCCGGGCAATCAGGAAGCCAGCGGCGATTATCACACCACCGAAGAGGACATTGCCAGCCAGGGTGAGAATCTCGTTGAGAATTTCCGTCACTTCGGCAAAGTTCAGTAGCCGCGCGGCCATGATGCCGAAGAAGATCATGATTGCTGCCTTGGCTATGGTGGTAATGATCGACGAAGCACTCTGGCCCTCGGGAACAATTCCCAATTTTCCAACAGCCTGGTCCGTTCCCACGCTGCGAAGCAGCCCCTCCAGAAGGGCGCCAATAAACTTTGCGATGACGTAGCCAATGGCGAGCAGGATGATGGCCGCAATAATCAGCGGGATGGCGTTCAGGATCAAGTTCAGCATATTAGTTGCTGGATCCGAGATGGCAGCAATACCGAGTATCTGCAAGGCGCTTATGCCAACGACAATGAGAATGATAGCGAACACCAGATTGCCGACAACTGATGCAACCTTGGCGTTGGTTTCACCGCGTTCGGCAGGATCTCCACTCGGATCATTATGCTTGAACCGGCTGGTGATCCGGCTGAGATCCACGGTATTGAGAGCAGCTTCTATCAGCTGACGGACGATCTTTGCGATCACGTAGCCAATGAAGAAAACAATTGCCGCGCCGATGATATTGGGCAGGTAGCCCATTATCGTCGCAAGGAGGTCCTGCACAGGCGCCAGGACTTCAGCCAATGCAAATACCTGCAGGATTGCCACGAGGCCAAACAGCCAGACGATGAGCGCCGCTATTGTTCCAAACGACTCGCCGATTTGCTTGCCATCCGCACCTTCGCGTTGCAGGAATTCAGCCTTACCGACCAGCTTGCCCATAGCCCACTTTACGATTTTTGCAAGGAGCCAAGTTAGGAGCAGGATGATCAGTGCGACGACCACCTTCTGCACTATCCCTGGCCAATCGAAACTTTGCAAGAAGTCCATTAGATTTCCTTACATGCTCATGATCTGAAAAACGGCTGGCCTCTTTACCAACTGTGAATCAGAACTTCGAACCTTTCGAATGGACCCAGCATAAGCCTACTTATCATTGGAATGACATACATTAGGGCGACTTTTCCCACGCTGTGATCATAAATAGGCCGCAGCATCATAATTCCTGCGGTCTGCCCGAAACGTTATTAGCCGTTCGTTTATGGCCACCCGGGTGCTATCGCGTTGTTCCCGGAATCGGCGCCAGACTTTTTTGGGGATTTATTGAAGCTGGCAGACCCATTCGACGCTTGAACCGTTCCGGTCACTGCGTGCCGTTCAGCCCCCTGTAGACAGCGCGGGGAACATAGTCCGAAATGTCTCCACCCAGACTTGCGACTTCCTTCAATAATGTCGAC
Source organism: Arthrobacter monumenti (assembly GCF_054511255.1). Taxonomy (NCBI): domain Bacteria; kingdom Bacillati; phylum Actinomycetota; class Actinomycetes; order Micrococcales; family Micrococcaceae; genus Arthrobacter; species Arthrobacter monumenti. The sequence goes on from NZ_JBTNCY010000001.1 coordinate 175,260, forward strand.
GAAAGGTGCGTGTAATGGCTGTCCCCCGCGAGGAAGACCGTCTCTACACCAGTTAACTGCCGATTCATCGCGGCCATGGGCACCTCGTAATTGTAATCAACAGCCGATCGCAGCCCCTTTACAATGACCCCTGCGCCGTGATCACGGCAAAATTCCGCCAGCAGTCCCTCCCCCATCGGTTCTACGGTTATCCCCCGCAATAGCGTCAGCGTTTCCCGAGCCATATCCATCCGCTCCTCAAGACTGAACCGCGGCTTCTTGGAGGGGTTCTTCGAAACGGCCACAATGACCTCGTCGAACAGACTGGAGGCTCGGGCTATCACTTCGACGTGGCCATTATGGAGAGGATCAAAGGAACCGGGGCAAACTGCGCGCATCATGCCAATAAATCTACACTTTTGGCGCATTGGCTTTCCAGACGCGCTGTATTGCGTCCGGCGACCGCCGACCCATAGCGATAAGCGGAATTGCTTTGGGAGCAGAATATGCTGGAACCTCAAGACCGGAAATACGCTTCGCTTATTCATCGCCAACCCACCCAATGAGTCAGCTGCAGACAAGCTATTATGCTCGTTCAGAGGTCCAGCACGATATAGACATTAAAGAGGTCGATATGCCCAAAGAGTCAGCCCACCCGTCGCCAGCCACCCGTGGACAACTGGCACCGTGGCAGCGCACGGCACAGGGCGCCAACCTGCTGGGCGCGGACGGCCACCTTGGGCTGACGATCTTCGAGGAAATCACGGCACTGGCGGTGAGGAACGAGGCGATCAATCTCGGGCAGGGATTTCCGGATGAGGACGGGCCCGCGGAGATTGCACAGGCGGCACGTGACGCGATTTCGAACGGCCACAACCAATACGCTCCCGGCAAGGGTGTGCCCGCCCTGCGCGAAGCCATCGCCGCGCATCAGGAACGGTTTTACGGTCTCACCCCGAACCCCGATACGGACATCATCGTCTCCACCGGCGCAACCGAAGGCATCGCGGCCACCCTGCTGGCGCTGACCGGACCGGGAGACGAAGTCCTGACCTTCGAGCCGTTCTACGACTCCTATGGCGCCGTCATCGGACTCTCCGGGGCCACCCACACCACCGTGCCGCTGCTCGCTCCGGAATTCGAACCGGATCCGGCGACCCTCGAAGCGGCCTTCAGCGACCGGACCCGCGTGGTGCTGGTCAATAATCCACACAATCCCACCGGTACGGTGTTCAGCCGGGAAACCCTGGCGAAGGTCATTGAGCTGGCGCAAAAGTACGACGCCGTCATCGTCACCGATGAGGTCTATGAGCACCTGACGTTCGGTGTTGCCCACACTCCGGTAGCCACGTTGCCCGGCGGCGCAGAGCGGACCATCACGATTTCCTCTGCCGGCAAAACCTTCTCCTTCACAGGCTGGAAGGTCGGCTGGCTCTCCGGTCCCGAAGAGCTGATCGCCCAGGTGCGTACCGTGAAGACCTTCATGAGCTACAGCTCCGGTACGCCGTTCCAGATGGCCATCGCCGAGGGGCTCGGCATGCCGGACGATTTCTACGCCGGAATCGCCGCGAAACTCGCCAGGAAGAAGGATGTCCTCAGCGACGGTCTGCGGGAAGCCGGCTTCGAGGTCTACAACCCACGCGGCACCTACTTCGTGATTGCCGACACCGCTCCCCTGCTCCGGAGCGGACGATTCACGGACGGCCTGGATCTTGCCCGGCAGCTGCCCGAACTTGTGGGCGTCGCGGCGATACCGGTTCCTGCGTTCTGCCATCCCGAGGGCGCCGAACGGAACAACTCCCTGCTCCGCTTCGCTTTCTGTAAATCCGATGACAAGCTCACCGAAGGTGCCCGCCGCCTGGCGCAGCTGCACGACGTCGTCAAATAGGCTCCGCCTACCACCTCTTCTGTTGCGTCGTTTGCATTGACGCCGTCCCGATCAGCGATCCGTCGCTGCGCGGCACCCGCAGGCGTATCGTGATGGATGAGGGCTAGTCTCCGTTCCTGCCATGATGATGGCCACCGGACGACGTCCGCAGGGCGGGGTTTGCGGAGCATGGCACCTGAAAGAAGGTCCAAGTGAAGAAGAATATCTTCGTGGTCGGGCTCGACGATCACAACCACACGGTACTTCGCGCATTGCCTGGTGCCGACCAGTATGACTTCCACCAGTTGCTCGTGCCCGAGGAACTGCAGGAAGGAACGATCTCAGTTCCCGATCTGCTGGACAAGGCCCAGCGCCAGCTTGATGCCTTTAACGGCCCCATTGATGCAATCGTGGGTTACTGGGACTTTCCGGTGAGCATGATGGTGCCGATCCTGTGCGATCGGAACGGGCTGCGATCGGCGGATCTCGAAGCCGTCGTCAAATGTGAGCACAAGTACTGGAGCCGTCTGGAACAGCAAAAGGTGATCGATGAGCACCCAGCCTTCGCTCTCCTCGACCTCGATGACGAGCACACCACCCTGCCGGACCATGTCTCCTACCCGGCGTGGATCAAGCCAATCAAGTCGCATTCGTCCGAAGGCGCCCACTACGTCGAGAACGATGAGCAGCTCCAAGCTGCCCTTGAGAAGGAACGCCAGGAGGTCGGCAGGCTCGGCGGCCCGTTCGGCGATATCCTCGCGATGCTTGATTTGCCGGCAGAAATCGCCGAAATCGGCGGCAGCGCCTGTCTCATTGAGGAGGCGGCCGTCGGCAACCAAGTCACCGTTGAGGGTTTCAGCCGCGGCGGGCGGATCGAAGTCTACGGTGTGATTGACTCGATCCCCTACCGGGAAGCTCCCAGCTTCCTTCGCTACCAGTACCCTTCCCGGCTTCCGGCACCCGTTAAGGAGTATATGGCCGAGGTCTCGCGCAAGGTGATCCTCGCCGTCGGCCTCACCAACAGCACCTTCAACATTGAATACTTCTGGAATCCGGAGAACGACCGCCTCAGGCTGCTGGAAGTTAATGCCCGTCACTCCCAGTCCCACGCCTCACTCTTTGAGATGGTCGACGGCGTGTCCAACCACAAGTGCATGGTCGACCTGGCCCTCGACCGCGACCCCGTTCTCACCCGTGATGAGGGGATGTATGGGCACGCGGCGAAGTGGTTTCTGCGGCGCTTCTCCGACGGCGTTGTGCACCGGGTGCCGGCCCCAGGGGAAATTGCGGAGCTCGAACAAAAGATTCCCGGCATCACAGTCGAGGTCACTGTCGATGAAGGGGAACGGCTCTCGGAGGGATTTGGCGAAGACAGCTACAGCTACGTCCTGGCACAGATTTTCATCGGGGGGCGCGACGAAGCTGAACTGATAGAGAAGTACGACCAATGTGTAAAGGCCCTCAAATTTGAGATCGAGGACCGCCAGGAAGGAGCCTGATGCGTGCTGTCACCTCTTTGCCGCACGATGTCGAGGAGACCGAACACTTGTGGATTCCTATGTCCGATGGGACCCGGCTTGCCGCACGGCTGTGGCGGCCGGTCTCCGCTGATGATGAACCCGTCCCGGGTGTGCTGGAGATGATTCCGTACCGCAAGCGGGATCTCACAGCGCAGCGGGATTCCATCCACCACCCGTATATGGCCGGATACGGTTATGCCTGCCTGCGCGTTGACCTCCGTGGGAGCGGCGACTCCGAGGGGGTGCTTACCGACGAATATCTCGAGCAGGAACTGCAGGACGCCGAGGAGGTTCTCGAGTGGATGGGTGAGCAGCCGTGGTGCAATGGACGCTCCGGAATGATGGGCATCTCCTGGGGAGGGTTCAATGCCCTGCAGGTCGCCGCCCGCAGACCACCGGGCCTGGGCGCGATCATCACCGTCTGCTCCTCCGACGACCGCTACGCCGACGACGTGCACTACATGGGTGGTTGCCTGCTCAGCGACAACTTGTCCTGGGCGTCGACGATGTTCGCCTACAACTCGTGTCCGCCGGATCCTGCAATTGTCGGTGAGCGGTGGCGGGAGCTCTGGATGGACCGGCTCGAGCACAGCGGGCTCTGGCTCGAAGAGTGGCTGCGGCACCAGCGCCGCGACGAGTACTGGCAGCACGGTTCGATCAATGAGGACTACTCGGACATCGAATGCCCGGTGTTCGCGGTGAGCGGGTGGGCCGACGGATACTCCAATGCAGTGTTCAGAATGCTGGCAGGTCTGGACGTACCAACCCGGGGCCTGATCGGGCCATGGAGCCACAAGTACCCGCACATGGGCCAGCCCGGACCACCCATCGGGTTCCTGCAGGAGTGCGTTGCCTGGTGGGATCACTGGCTCAAGGACAAGAGTGACAACGGCGCGGTGGACGGGCCGGACCTGAGCATTTGGATGCAGGACTCGGTGGAACCTTCGACCACCTACAAGCACCGGCCGGGCCGGTGGGTTGGCGAGCCGAGCTGGCCCAGCCCGCGCATCATCGAAACCCGGTATCCGCTGGGACGTCACCGGATCGGTGAGCCGGACTCGGAGATGCACAGCCCCGCGCTGACCGTGCAGTCGCCATTGTCGGTCGGCCAGTTCGCGGGAAAATGGTGCTCCTACAACGCGCCTCCGGATATGCCCTTCGACCAGCGCGAGGAGGACGGCGGCTCGATGGTGTTCGACAGCGACCGGCTGCCCGAGCGCCTGGAGTTACTGGGGGCGCCGACGGTGGAGCTCACACTCTCCGCAGACCGGCCGATAGCCATGGTGGCCGTGCGGCTCTCGGACGTAGCCCCCGACGACCAGACGACCCGGGTCAGCTATGGCCTCTACAACTTGACCCACTACAAGGGCTCAGACAATCCCCGGCCGCTGGAGCCGGGAGAACCTCAGACCGTCAAGGTTCAGCTCAACGGCATGGCGCAGTCCTTCCCCGCTGGCCACCGCCTGCGGTTGGCGCTGTCGACGTCGTACTGGCCGGTGGTCTGGCCATCACCGGAACCGGTACGGCTCACGGTGCACCCGGAGAAAAGCGTCCTCGTGCTGCCTGTGCGTCCCGCAACTGCCGACGACGACGGCCCCGTTCCCTCGTTTGGCGAACCGGAAGGAGCCCCGCCCATCCCGGTGACCCAGATCCAGCCCGGCGAGCACGATTGGAACGTCTCGCGTAATCTGGTCGACCTCACCGGACAGCTGCAGGTGGTCAAGGATCTGGGGGTAGTCCGGTTCGACGACATTGATCTCGCCGTCACCCGCCGGGCCTACGAGAAGTACAGCTTCGCCACCAGGGACGCCAACTCGGTTTGCGGCGAGACCGACTGGACCATGGGATTCGAGCGCGGGGACTGGCGAGTAAAAATCACGACGAAGACCGTGTTGACCTCGACCCCGACGGACTTCCATGTGGATGCGGAACTGGATGCCTACGAGGGTGGACGACGGGTGGTTTCCAAGAACTGGACCACCACCATCCCCCGTGACTTTATCTGACTCGGGCGCCCGGTATGTGAATAGGACCGTGGCGCCGATGTCGGTCTAGGCTATGTGGCATGCCGGATCTGCTGTCCTTTATTGCCGTGTGTCTGGTAATTATTGTCGTCCCCGGCCCCGACTTCGCGCTGACATTGCGCAACACCGCCCAAGGCGGGCGATCTGCAGCGGTTGCCACAGCAGCCGGCGTCATGACCGGAAACCTGATACTCGCCTCCCTCGCCGTCGCGGGTTTGACAGCGATCCTGCGCACATCGGAAACCGCCTATATGGTGCTCACCCTGGCTGGCGGAGCGTACCTGCTCTATCTCGGCATCACCTCGCTCATCGGCTGGTGGCAGCTGCGCACCGGTACCGTCCGGGCGAGGCAGGAATCCGCTGGCCCACGCAGAGGTGCACACTACCGGCAAGGAATGATCTGCAACCTTTCCAACCCCAAAGTGGCCGTCTTCTACCTCGCACTTCTGCCCCAGTTTCAGCTCGGAGAACTGACCGGATTGTGGAACAACATCGCCCTGGCCGCCGTCTTCCTCGGCCTGTCTGTTATTTGGTATGTCGCCCTCTGCTCCGCCATCGGAGTATGGGAGCGATTGTTTCAACGCCCGCGAGTCCGTCAGTTCGTCGCTGCAGCGAGTGGACTGGTGCTGGTTGCCTTGGGAGCGGCAGCTCTCGCCGGCAGCACGGCGGGCTGATCCAATGCGTTCGCAGGTTCCACGGCCGGCTGACCCAATCGTATCCTTCGGCAGTACGCTTAGCGGATGAATCCCAGCCGCCTTCTCCGCGTCTCGGGCATGCATGCGACCATCGATGAGGATGCGTTCACTCCAGGTGCATACATCCTCAGCATCGGCGGCGCCCAGCAGTCGCACGTCAACCTCGCCCATCCGGAATCGGTGTTCTACGAGTATCTGCGCCGAATTGCCAACGTGGTGGACCTTGTGGCACCGGAGAATCAGCCCATACGTGCCCTGCATTTGGGAGCCGGCGCGCTGACGCTCGCCCGCTACATCGCTGTGACCCGGCCAGGCTCGATCCAGCACGCCGTCGAGCACGAACGTGAGTTGCTGGACTTTGTCCTCCGCCACCTTCCATTGCCCGCCGGAACGGACCTTACGAACCAAATTGGCGATGCCCGCGAAGCCCTCGCAAAATTCGACGGCGGCGCGTTTCCCGGCAGCGCATTCGACAGCGACGGGCTCGACAAAGACGGGTGCGGCGCGTTCGACGTCGTCGTGCTTGATGTCTTTGCCGGTCCGGATTCCGCGCCGCACCTCACGGAACCGTCCTTTTACAGTGAAGCCGCCAACCTGTTGTCGGAGCGCGGCGTGCTCCTGGTGAATGTGGGTGACGACCCGCCACTGGCATTCGCCCGCAGCCAGATCCGGGCCCTTGATCAGGTAATGGACGACGTCGCTGCGTTGGCTGAGGAGGCTATGTTCAGCGGCCGCTACCCCGGAAATATCGTGCTGGTCGGACTGAACCGGCCATGGACGGCGGAATGGACCGAGCGCTTGTTGGATGCCGGACCACATCCTGCCGGAGTGAAAACCGGCCCGGAATTGGATCCGCTCCGTTAGAGAAGTGTCCATCATCGCCGGTATGTCAATCGGATGATGAAGCTTTTGCAGCCGCAAGACATGAGAATTTGGGTGTAGGCATGGTTCTACCCTGTGGCTGGTAGTGGGAGACTCGTTTGGTGGTGGCCGGTTGTGTGGGGGCGCCGGTCGAAGTAGTGATTCCGTAAGGGTTTTTGGTAGGGGTCGACGTATTGGGGTGGGATGAACCAGGGGACCCCGTTTTCGACGTGGATCCGCCATTTTTCCTTGTGTATCAGGTGGTGGTGGAACGAACATGCCAGAACACCGTTGTCGGTGCTGGTGGCACCGTTTTTGGACCAGTAGTCGATGTGGTGTGCTTCGCACCAGGAGGCGGGCATGTAGCAGCCGGGGAACGCGCAGCCGCCGTCGCGGGCGACGAGTGCTTTACGCAGGTGTGGCGGGAAGAGCCGTTGACCGGGGCCGGCGTCGAGGATCCGGCCTTCGGTGCTGAGGACGACGGGCATGATCTCCGCGTCGCAGGCGAGTTTGCGGATGTTCTGCGCGGTGACCGGACCCGTGTATGTGTACGAACCCGTGCCGGAGTCAAGGTCGAGGTCGTTGATCAGGTCCTGGTAGTCGATCACGGCCATTACCTGCGGCCGGTGCCCGCCCGTGGCAGGCATCCCACCGGCGGCGAGAGCGGCTTTACAGGCGGCGACGAGACCATCGAGCAGTTTCTGCGGCCGCGACCGGCCATCCACCACACCCGCATCAGCACCGGTTGCAGCTTCGCCAGCCCGGCTGGCATCTGCTGGGTCGGGGTCCTCGGTGCCGCAGCCGCGGGCACGCGGATTCGCGGCGGTATTGACCGTGGTGATCAGATGTTCGTATTGGTCGTCGGTGGCGAAGATCTCCAAATGATGCAGACCCGCCCGTTTGGCGCGGGTGAAGATCCCCTGCCGGTGCCGCAGCACGTCCTCGGTGGGTTCCGCGCCGTCCTGGTCGATGTGGTTCATCCACCTCGCCGCGGCGATATTGACGAAGTCGGGGTCCTGTTCCGCGGCGGTCGCCGTCAGCGACTCCTCCATCCGCACCAGGGTGGCAGGATCGGCCAACGGCTTAGCCTTCCGCAGCACCGTCGTCACCGCGACCGCTGCCCTGGTGGAGACGTCCCCGTCGGCCATCGCCTCAGCCAAATGTTCATGCACCGGCGGAACCGGTGCCCCCGTCATCCCCGTAGTAGGCAGCAGGGTCGCGGCGAGCCGGACGCGTTTAGCCGCTTCGCCGCGGCCGATCCGCAGCGCGGCGCGGAGGTAGTCGGCGGTATGCCGGTATTCCTGCTGCACCTTCCCATCCGCACTCACCCAAGACGTGGTTTTGCCCTCGGATTCGGCGTCGGAGCGGACTTGTTCGAGCCGGCCGGCCGCGACGACCTGCAAATGCTCCACGGTCCGGGAGAGTTCCTCCACCCGGTGCGCGAACAACGCAGCCTCACCAGCCTCCACCACACCGGCGGTGCCCGCAGCCGCCTGATGCGAGAGCACCCGCAACTCATCCGCCATCGTCTCCAACGCAGCAGAACCAGAGCCGGCGGCGGTGCCGGATCCGGTACTGTAACCTGCTGCGTTCTTCATGCCACCAACGCTACGACCCGCCACCGACAGTATTCGAATATCTGGATGGATACGTATCACGAAACGATAACGAACTGACCGTTAATACGCTGCCCACCGATGATGGAGTCACCATTCCTCAGGTTCCGCGCAGTCAAGTATGCGACGTCGACGCCGATCTGGATGCCAGCCTGGCCACGAGGCCGGCCGAGCCCATCGCCGAAAGGCTGGCCGCGTGCATCGGCGAAGGGCTGGCTTCCGTGAGGCGGCTTTAATAATTCGTGAGGAACGAGCGGATTTTCGTTGCCGCCGGCGGAAGCCACCCGAAGGCCACGGACGACCGCGACAGCCATCAAGGGCCCGGGTATAGTGTGTCCGACGGCGATGGATCCCGCCGGAGCCCCTGTATTGGAGCTCGAACCGCCGAGTGGCTGATGGTTCCTGCCTTGCAAACAGAGGTAGGTGAGCTATGCCCGGAAGATCCGGTCCAGTAATTCTGCTCGTCATCGCCGGCGGATCCTTGGGCACCCTCGCCCGGTATGGCGTTGATCTGGTAATGCCTTCACCCGGCGGTTGGCCGCTGTCGACGCTAACCGTAAATATTGTCGGTGCGTTCGCGCTCGGCATGCTGGTCGAAGCCCTTGTCCGCCGCGGCACTGACAGTGGCCGGCGGCGGACTGTACGGCTGATGGCCGGGACGGGGTTTCTAGGGGCGTTCACCACCTACAGTGCGCTAACCCTCGAAGCAGTGCAACAATTCCTGGACGGCCAGACCGCAGTGGCAACACTTTACCTGGCCGTGAGTCTCGTCGGCGGCGTTCTGGCAAGCTGGGCCGGGATCTGGCTGGGACACGCCCGGTATCGAAAGGGCACACCGTGATCATTGTCTTCATGGCGCTGGCCGGTGGCCTTGGAGCCGGCGCAAGGTTCGTGGTCGACGGCGTCGCCGGCTCCAAATTCCGTACGGCGATGCCTTTGGGAACCATTCTGATCAACATCAGCGGCTCACTGCTCCTGGGGCTGCTCGTGGGTCTGGCCGCATCCTTAACAGTGCCGGCCAGCTTGGAGCTAATCGTGGGCGTCGGATTTCTGGGCGGCTACACCACTTTCAGCACGACCAATCTCGAAACCGTCCGACTGATCCAGAACCGCCGTCCCGTGCTCGCCCTGCTCAATGCTCTCGGAACGATGCTTGTCGCGGTGCCGGCCGCTGCTGCCGGGCTCTGGCTCGGTCAGCTCGCATAGAAGGGCACGCTATCAAGGAAACGGCAGGTCGCTGTTCAGGAAACGAAGCAGAGCGTCGTTAATTTCCGGTGCATGCGTCCAGAGCATCCCGTGTGGCGCGCCCTCGATTTCGACGTACTTCGCGATCGGCAGCGCCTTGGCGAATTCCCGTCCGGTTGAGTCGATGGGCAGGATATTGTCGGCCGTTCCGTGCACGATCATCGCTGGAATATCGATCCTGGCGACATCCTCGCGGAAGTCGGTGAGCCAGGTTGCCTGCGCCGCCACCATGGCATGCGCGCCGGCGCCGGCAGCAACCGTCCAGTGTGCCCGCAGCGCCTCCTCGCTGAGCCGGTTGCCGAGGAACTCGTCGGTATTGAAAAAGTTCATGAAGAAGTCCGTCAGGAACGCGTAGCGGTCGGCTGCCACGGCGGCATGCAACCCATCAAAGACCTCCTGCGGGACGCCGGCCGGATTGTTTTCGGTCTGCAGCAGGAACGGCTCGAGCGATCCGAGGAAGACGGCCTTGTCCACCCGTTTCGAACCGTAGGTGCCCAGATACCGGCCCACCTCTCCGGTTCCCATTGAGAATCCGACGAGGACGACGTCGTCCAGTTCCAGTGTCTCCAGGAGGATATTCAGGTCGCTGGCGAAGGTGTCGTAGTCGTATCCGGTCGTCGGCTGGCTGGACCTGCCGAAGCCGCGACGGTCGTAGGTAATCACCCGGTAACCGGCGTCGAGCAGTGCCAATGTCTGCCGCTCCCAGGAGGCGCCACTGAGCGGGTACCCATGGATCAGGACGACGGGCTGTCCGGCCCCGTGGTCCTCAAAGTAAAGCTCGATGGGTGTGGTGTTCTCGGTCCCAACACTGAGATGCGCCATGGTCGTTCCCTTCTACTTCTTCCGGCCGGGCAGGAACTCCTGCGCCTTGACTTTGATGCCGTGTTTAAGCACCCCGAGGACGTCCTCGTCACCCTTGATCATCGCCTCGGCAGACTGTTTCGCCTGCGCAAAGGTCGCATGCGGCGGGATCGGTGGTACATCCGGGTCCACCCGCACATCGAGCACGGTCGGGCGGTTTGCGGCGAGAGCCCGCTCCCACGCCTCGCCAATCCGCGAGGGATCATCCACATAAATCCCCTGCAGACCAATGCTTTCGGCAAAATCAGAGTAGGAAATGTCCGGCAGCATCTGCGACTCGGTGAATTTTGGGGACCCGCCCATCGCGCGCAGCTCCCAAGTCACCTGGTTTAGATCATCGTTGTGCAGCACCGCCACGATCAGCCGCGGGTCAGCCCATTCTTCCCAGTACCGCCTGATGGTGATGAGCTCCGCGAGCCCGTTCATCTGCATCGCCCCGTCGCCGGCAAGTGCGATGGCGGGACGTTCCGGGCAGCCGAATTTCGCACCGATGGCGTAGGGTACGGCAGGCCCCATGGTGGCCAGCGTGCCGGATAAGGATCCCCGCATCCGGCCGTGGAATTTCAGGTTACGGGCGTACCAGTTCGCCGCGGAACCCGAATCCGCGGTGACGATGGCGTCGTCGGGCAGTCTGCTGGAAAGTTCGGAGAACAGCCGCATCGGATTAATCGGATTGGCGTCCACCATCGCTTCCTGCTGCATGGTTTCCCACCACTGCGTGACGTTGCTTTCGATCCCCTCGCGCCAGCTGCGGTCCTGTTTGCGCTGCAACTGTGGAATCAGCGCGCGCAGAGCGGAGGCGGCGTCGCTGACAATATTGACTTCATATGGATAGCGCATGCCGATTTGTTTGGCATCGATATCGATCTGCACGCCGCGTGCCTGGTCGTACTCGGGCAGGAACTGCGAGTACGGAAAGCTCGACCCAACCGTGAGCAGCGTGTCGCATTCCATCATCATCTCGTAGCTCGGACGGGTCCCCAGCAGTCCGATCGAACCGGTCACGAACGGCAGCTCGTCGGAGAGAACGTCCTTGCCGAGCAGCGCCTTCGCGACGCCGGCGCCGAGCAGATCGGCGACCTGCTCCACTTCCCGTTCCGCACCGCGCGCTCCGTTCCCGATCAGCAGCGCCACCTTGGAACCGGCGTTCAGGGCCTCGGCAGCCCGGCCGATGGCGCCGTCGTCGGGCTTAATTTCCGGCCATTCGGTGCCAAGGCTGGAGGGCACCATCTTGAAGGCGTGCGCCGGCGGACTGTATTCCATTTCCTGCAAATCGGCGGGCACGATGACGGCAGTCGGAGCGCGCCCGGCCATCGCCACCCGGATGGCCCGGTCCAGGACATTGGGCAGCTGTTCGGGCATAGTCACCATCTGGACATAGTCGCTGGCCACATCTTTATAGAGACTGAGCAGGTCGATTTCCTGCTGATAGGAGCCGCCCATCGCCGTGCGCGCGGTCTGGCCGACAATGGCGACGACGGGAACGTGGTCCAGCTTCGCGTCGTAAAGTCCGTTCAGCAGATGCACCGCTCCCGGTCCGGAGGTGGCCATGCAGACGCCCAAGCGGCCGGTGAATTTGGCATAGCCGACGGCCTCGAATGCCGACATCTCTTCATGCCGCGCCTGAATGAATTGTGGCTCGTTATCCGACCGGCCGAAGGCGCCGATGATGCCGTTGATCCCGTCGCCCGGGTAGCCGAAAACATGCTCCACGTCCCACTGCCGCAGGCGGTCCAGAATATAGTCAGCCACCAACATTGACGCCACGGCTCCTCCTCGCAGGTTCCCGGCTGCGGAACACCGAACGTGCCCGCGACCCGATAATCAGTATGCTTACAGCCTATGTAGGAGCGGAGGACATGCGCAATGAAGTATCGCCATTGACCGGCACCCGTGCCGGGCGTAACGTCACATTCGAGACTACGAAGCAGCCTTACTGAACGCGTCATGACCGCTCACAGGCCCGCAGCTACCTCCCGGGCCGATCACCGAAAGGATGTTGGTTACCGTGAAGGCATGGAGAAGCTGGCAGAACTGGGTTGCGGTTGTGGCAGGGCTCTACGCGGCCCTCTCCCCCATCTGGACACCGACGGGAAGGATCGGCGCGATGGCGTTGATCAGTGCCGGACTCATGATCGTGGCGGCGGGCATTCTTTCCCTCGGCACACCGATCGTGATGATCATGAATTGGACACAAGCAGCGCTCGGATTCGCTCTGTTCATCTCCCCCTGGGTGCTGATGTACGCGGGTTCGCTGGGAGCCGCTTTCACCGCCTGGATCGTTGGATTGATCGTCATTGTGGTCGGCGGACTTGCTTCGATGAGATCGATGAAAATGCGCAACCGCGAGGCGGAGATCCATAACCCGAACTACGACGCGCTGTAGTCCCTGCGGAAGCATCCGGGCATAGCGAGCGCCTGCAGGCAAAGACCGGCCGCGGGACGGATCAGTCCAACAATTCGAATTACGACGGCGGCCTCGGCCCCGGCTAAGTCCGCTCACCACAGGTGTTCGCTACGCTTGGGTAATGAGCCGCATCATCGCAGGAGCCGCCGGCGGGACGAGGTTGTTTTCAGTTCCGGGCGACGGCACGCGCCCGACGACGGACCGGGTGAAGGAGGCTCTGTTCTCCCGGCTCGAGTCGTACAACGTCATTTCCGATGCGCGCGTACTGGACTTGTTCTCCGGATCCGGCTCGCTCGGGGTCGAGAGTGCGAGCCGCGGTGCGCATCTTGCCCACCTCGTCGAGATGGATGCCCGTGCCGCCGACGTGTGCCAGCGGAATGCGGACATCGTCAACAAGGTTCTGGGCAGTTCGGTCGTGAAGGTCCACCGGACCAAGGTGGAATCGTTCCTGCAGCGTGAAAGCGCCGGCGGTTGGAATCTGGTGTTTATCGACCCGCCGTACGGTCTGTCGCAAAGCAAACTCGGGCACATTCTGGAGTATCTGGTGCCGCATCTGGCCGAGGAGTCGGTGGTCGTCGTCGAACGTTCCGCCCGCAGCGCTGAACCCGGCTGGCCGGATGGTCTGGAGTGGTTCTCCTCAAAAAAGTATGGCGAAACCCAGCTTTGGTTCGCTGAGCCGGCCTACTAGATCCGTTCCACCTGGCAATCGGGGTGAGCCATTGCTATGGCCGGGGTCCTTCGGCTCCCGAACCCGGGGTGCCACCGTTGCCGCTGCCGCTGTTTCCAGCCCTGTTTCCGTTCCGTTCGGCCCGTTCCTCGGCCCGTTCGGCGGCTTCCTCTGCCGCCTCCTCGGCCTGCTCGCGTTGTTCCTCGAGTTCCTCTTCCGACTGCCCCGGCGGCTGCACGGGGCCCTCCGGCTGCTCCGGCTGCCCCGGCTGCTCCTCTGGCTGCGACGGCTGACCGGGCTGCGCCGGCTGCCCCTGCTGCTCTTCCTGTAACTCTTCCTGCTGTTCTTCCTGCTGCTCCTGCTGTTCTTCCGTCTGTTCCTGCTGCAGCTTTTCCTGCTCGCGCTGCTGACGTTCCTGTTCCTTCTGCCGTTCCTTCTCCACCTTCTGCTGATTGTCGAAGGTATCGTCGACGTCCGGCGGATGCACTTCCGTTTCCGGCGCTGGTACGTCCGATCCGCCGCCCGGAGGTTGTTGAGCCGGTGGCTCCGGAGCCGGCGCCGGTGCGGGCGCCTGCGGAGCTTGATTGTCGGAGGAATGGTCCGGCGACTTTTCCTCTTTCTTCCGCTCATCAGTGATTTTCGCCTTGAGATCGGACTGTACGACGACGATGGCGCCTTCGATCTGTTGACGCCGGTCTTCCGTAACCAAGCCTTCCGAAGCCACCGATTCGAGGGTCTCTTCCAGCCGCTGAAGTGCGTTCATGGCCCGGGGATACTGTTCATCCGCGGAAAGCTGAGTCACCACCTGGACGGCCGCCTGAAGTTGGTTGGCCGCCTCGGAACCGTAGTTGCCTGATGAGCTGCAGCCGGACAGGAATCCGACACTGAGCACTCCAACCGCTGCGCCATGCAGCAGACGCTTGTCCAGTTTCATCACGGAGCCACGCTTTCCTGCAGGTCTTCCAGATGTTGGCCAAGCTCGCCGGGAACCGATGGGTAATCAACGGGTTCGACGCCAGTTGGCCCCAGCAGCAGCATGGTCACCACGACCGCAGCGGCGGCCACGACAGCCACCACGAACACGAGCAGCACCCATTGCAGCGCACTGAGGCCACCGCCCTTCCGCCGTCGTCGATTGGACGGTTCCTGGTCCTCGCGTTCCTCCGGCAGATCGAGTTGCCGGCCAGACCGGGCCGATGATGAAGCCGCACTATCGACCTGCTCCATCCCGGCGGCCGGCGTGACCGGCAGGGGCGACGTCGTCGGGCCGTAATTGACCGGGTGGGTGTCCGGACCAGCCGGCTCCGACGACGGGTAGAGCCCGGTTGCTGCGGCAGATTGCATCGCTTCGGTCGACGTTCCCTGATTACCGGCGCGCCAGCCGCCGAGTGCGCCCGCTGCCGGCCCGGAGCGCAGGGCGGCGGCGACCTCGTCGGAGGAGGGACGGTCGGCAGGATTGCGTGCCGTCATGGCGGTGAGCAGTTCCACCCAGCCGCGCCCCAGCGACGCCGGAATTTCCGGATCACGGTGCACGCGGGCCGCGGCCGATGCGACGGCCGGACCGGGGAATGCCACCCGTCCGGTGAGGCATTCCAACAGCACCAGTCCGAGCGAGTAGACGTCACAGGCAGGAGTAATGGCCAGCCCCTGCGCTTGCTCGGGGCTGAAGTAAGTGGCTGTGCCCATGGACTGGCCGGTCGCCGTCAGGCGTGCGCTGTCGACCAATCGCGCAATGCCGAAGTCCGTGAGTTTGGGGTGGCCGATCCGGTGCCGGCTGTCGCCTCCACCAAGAAGGATGTTGGCCGGCTTCACATCGCGGTGGACGATTCCCTCGCCGTGGATATAGGCCAGCGCATCAGCCAGGCCCGCGCCCATCGTCGCGACCTCTTCCTGGCTGAGCTTGGACTCTTCGCCCAGCTCAGAACGACGCCGGAGCCGGTGCAGATCCGTACCGCGCACCAGCTCCATCACGAGGTAGGTCCGCGGTTCCAAGGTACTGGTGTCGGTGCCGGCGTCGAACACTATGACAAGATTCGGATGATTCAGGCTTGCCAGCACCCGGACTTCACCCTGCTGGCGGTTGATTTCGTCCGCATCCGTGGCGTCGGAATGGAACAGCTTGATGGCTACTTCCCGGCCCAGGGCCTCGTCCCGCGCCTGGTACACGCTCGCCATGCCGCCTTGGCCGATCCGCTGGCCGAGCCGGTACCGGTCAGCCAGTACGTAACCGTCCGCTCCCCCGGGCCGCCGCGGTGGGCGTGGCGGGCGCGGTGAGGCGCCGGCAGGTTCATCGGCCGACTTACCGGCAACGGTAGCAACGCCTGCGGCACCGGCACCGAAATCGGCACCGGCATCGGCGCCTGCATCGGGAAGGTCATCATGGCTGGGCAGGTCATCATGGAGGCCCGCACGCAGTTCCTCGACGTCGGCCGCCTCTGTGGGCGTGCCGGCGTCCAGTTGCGAGGTTGCCTGTTTCCCCCGGTATCCGTCAGCGGTGTCCGTGCCTGCACGGCCCCGCTTATTCCCCTCGGTGTCCATTTTCAAAGTCTAGCGACTGGAGGTTAGAGAAACATTAGAGTTTGTCAATCCGTTACTTCGCCGACACCTGTGCTGATGACCTCGACGCCGGCGGACCGGTAACGCTGCAGCACGCCGTCGTCGTCGGCATTGGTTATCAGCGTCCAGCCCTCGGGAAGAGGCGCCCACGCCGGCACTGATCCGCGGGCCAGTTTGGTCGCGTCGGCCAGTACGACGACGCGGCGGGCCCGGCGGGCTGCGGTCTCCTTCACCTGTGCTTCCGCCAGGGTCGGTTCGCCAACGCCGTCGTACGGATCGAGCGCGTCCACGGCGAGGAATGCGACGTCGGCCAGGCAGCGGTTGAGCCCATAATCCGTCAGCGGCCCCACCAGGCCGTGGCTTTTCCGGGCGACCCGCCCGCCGATGATGATCACCTCGAGATCGGCGTCCCCCGCCAGCTGGAGGGCAGCGTCGAGGCCACGGGTCAGTACTGTGAGCCCGCCGCGGCCAGGCAGATGTCCGGCCAGCTGCGCGCAGGTCGAACCGGCGTCGAGGAAGATGGTTCCGCCGTCGGGGACCAGTTCCGCCGCGCGCGCCCCGATGGCCGCCTTGGCTTCCCGTTCGACGTAGAGACGTTCACTTAGGTCCCGCTCCCGGAAGGTTCCGCCCGTGGTGGCGCCGCCGTAGGTGCGGGTCAGCACCCCGGTTTTGTCCAGCCGGGCAAGATCGCGGCGGACCGTTGAGGCGGAAATGCCAAGTTGGCCGGAGAGGTCGTGCACATTGGTTTTACCCGAGCGCACAAGGGCCAGCAGCCGTTCATGCCGGTCGCGGGTGCCCTTGCGCAGCTCGGGTGCCACCTCCAACGCCGCTGTCAGCCCAGAATGATGTTGGCGATGAACAGCAGCGGAATGGAGCCGGCCCAGACCGCCGTCGTAATCCCGGACCAGCCCTTCAGCGCCGCGGTGCCTTCGATCCCGGTAAAGCGGGTGACCACCCAGAAGTAGGAGTCATTGAAGTAGCTGAACACCATGGAACCGGCGGTGCAGGCCAGGGCGGCGATCAGCGGGTCGACGCCGAGGGACGTCACCAGTGGAGCGGTGACGGAAGCGGCGGTGATCATGGCGACCGTTCCCGAGCCCTGCGCAACGCGGACCAGCGTGGCGATCAGGAACGGAACCAGGAACGCCGGGAGGTTGGTGGCGGCGATCGCTTCGGCCAGCGCGTCACCAACACCGGAGTCGCGCAATACCTGTCCCAGGGCGCCGCCGGCACCGGTGATCAGCAGGATCAGACCGGCAGAGGCAGCGGCATCGGCAAACCAGCCCTGGACCTTGGTGCGCGGCGTCCACCGCGGCAACAGAATGTAGACAGACAGCAGAACACCGATGACCAGTGCGACGACGGGGTTCCCGATGAAAGCGAAGGGGACAGCCCAGGCCGATGGGGTGTACTCGTCGGCCCCGATGACACCCTGATTGGACTGATCGACGGCGGCGGTGACCGTGTTCAGGATGATGAGCAGCAGCGGAATCACCAGCGGCAGTGACCCGACCAACGCTCCGACCCGGTGTGGTTTGGCACCTTCGGGCGGGGTACCGAGATCGTAACCCGCTTCCTCCGCAGGCTCGACGTCCCTGGCATTCGATGTGACCACATCGTCGTCGTCGGCGAAGGTGGTGCCGGCTGTCCCCGAACCGGAGCCATGGCGGCCGGCCAGCGCGGCGCTCCCGTATACGGCCTCGCGGATTTCTTCAGAGACAGACGATTCCAGTTTCGGTCCCATCCACTTGGCATAGAACACGACGATGGGAAGCAAGATCACGGTGAAGGCGAGGCCGGCGAGGATCAATGCGCCCAGGTCGGCACCGAGAATACCAGCGACAGCGAGCGGACCGGGTGTCGGGGGCACAAGGTGGTGCGTCAGGGTCATACCGCAGCCCAGCGCCAGCGCGAGGGTGACGTATCCTGCCTTCTTCACCCGCGCGATCGAGCGGGCCAGCGGGTTCATGATCACATACCCGGAGTCGCAGAACACCGGGATCGATACCAGAGCGCCAACGCTGCCCATCGCCCACGGCTCGCGTCCCTTGCCGAAGGCCTTCAGGAACGCGAGCGCCAGGGCGTTGGCCGCGCCGGAGACTTCGAGGATCTTACCGATTCCGACGCCCAGACCGATGACGATTCCGATAGAGGCGAGCGTGTTGCCGAATCCGGTGGTGATGGAACCGACAATTTCGAGTGCCGGCTGTCCGGCGACTGCGCCTGTGACCAGCGCGGCAATGAGCAACGCCACGAAGGCGTCCAGACGGGTCCGCAGCACGAGGACAATGATTGTCGTGATGCCCAGAACCAGTGCCAGCAAGAGTTGTATATCCACGGCGGGGATTCCCCTTCTCAAAGGAACGAGGCCCGGGCAGCGTCGTCCGGACAGTTCCCAGCATGGACTATGCCATTGCGCGTATCAAGCATGTTGAAGGTATTTATTGCGCAATGCATGCATTTCCCGTCTCAGGCGACACGGCTGCCCTTGATGGTGGGGCCGTAGCCGCTGAGGACCGGGCGGGCAGGCAAATCTTACGATCCGGTGACGATAGGATTTTCTCCGCGTGTCGGGGGTGTCTTAAGTGACTCTGGGCAGCAGACTCTTGCTATGAAGGATCGAGTCGGTGGACCCCGTCCCGGCTATGGCGGTCGGGAATACTTACCAGCAGCCATTGTACTGTTTGGCGTCTGTGTGTTTTGGGTCGTGGGCATTCTGGGCGGGCTACGTGTGCTCCATTCTCCTGAACCAGCGTTGACCGTGTTGATATGGCTTTACGTGATGCTTGCAGCCGTCGCACTTTCAATCGTGGCCGCTGCCCTGGCGATCATCGACATTATGCGCAGACTCCGCCGGCGTCGCCGGCAGGAAGCCGCGGAGCAGCAGTACTTCCAGCGCACTGTTCTTTCACCTTCAGCTCAACCGCGGATGCGCGAAAATTCTCCGCCAAACACAGCTGCCCCTTCCCAAAGGGATCCGCAGCCGCCGGTGCGGCAACCTTCTGTGCAGCAACCCAAACGCGAGCCCTCCGGGCGGCCGGTACGGGGGGAATCCTCCGTCCAGCCGCCGCGGAGGGACTCGTACGCGCAAAAGGACAATCTCCACTCACGCACGGGTTAACCCCACTTCTACATTTGCGTAAAGTTCGCCGTAGCCGGATCGGCCGTCACCCGGTTACCGGATTCCAGCTGGCCAACAGCTTCGATTTCCTCCGGGCTGAGCTGAATATCCGCCGCCTCCAGATTCTCCTTCATCCGTGCCGGTTGGACCGTCTTGGGAATGACGATGTTGCCCTGATGCAGGTTCCACGCCAGTACAATCTGTCCGGCCGTGGCGTTGTGCTTGGTCGCAATATCCCGTACAACCGGGTCGGTCAGATCAGAGCCCTGGCCCAGGGGGCTGTAGGCTTCAACCGCTATGCCGAGCGAGCGGCTCTTTTCCGCCGCAGCCGTCTGCTGCAGGGTCGGGTGCAGTTCAATCTGGTTCACGGCCGGGACAATCTCGGTGGCCTCCCGCAGAGTGTCCAGATGCTCCGGCAGGAAGTTCGAGACGCCGATGGCACGCGCGCCGCCCTCGGCGTAGATCTTCTCGAACGCCTTCCATGCCTCGACGAACAATCCCTGATCCGGGGCGGGCCAGTGAATCAGGTACAGGTCAACCTGGTCGACGCCGAGTGCCCGCAGGCTGTTGTCGAACGCCTCAAGCGGCTTGTCCTGTTCACCGTTACGCAGTTTGGTGGTGATGAAGATTTCGTCGCGTGAGAGACCCGAGGCGGCGATGGCAGCGCCGACGCCGGACTCGTTCCGGTAGGCGGCAGCAGTGTCGATGTGGCGGTATCCCGCCGTCAGGGCAGCCTCCACCGACTCCTGGGTTTCGGCCGGCGGCACCTGGAACACGCCATAGCCGATCTGGGGAATGTTGACACCGTTATTCAATGACACGTTTGGCACGTTGGCCATAATCAGTCTCCTTATCGTTTGGGCGGTACAAGGGCGGCAACACCGCCGGTGCTTAAAATAGTCCGCAGTGCTGGAGTTGGTTCCGCTCCCACCCTTCCAGATTTTACGCAGACCCTGCAGAGTCGGTATGTTCGATGAAGCATGCGGATCAAGCCCCGGTCCCATCCTGTACTGGACGAACCGGAGCCATACCCCATGGACACTCACCGCAGTTGGCGGCGCATTGCCACATTTTTCACGCCATCCATGATGAGCCACAAGCTGTTACTCGCCTTCAAAGCCGCGCTCGCCGTCGGCATTGCCTGGGTGGTTGCACCCTTCATGCCCGGCGTCGCCGATGAGTATCCCTACTACGCGCCGCTCGGTGCACTGCTCAGCATGCATTCGACGCTCAAAGGCTCGGCCAAGTACGGACTGCAGATTCTCGGCGGTCTGGCCATCGGAATCCTTCTCGCCGCGATCGTGCTCGCCTTCGGCGCACCAAACTTCCTGACCATCTCACTCGTGGTAGCCGCCGGTGTCCTGATCGGCAGCATGCGCTGGCTCGGCGCTCCCGGCCAGGAATACCTGCCGATCGCAGCCCTGTTTGTGCTGATCGTCGGCGGGCAGGACGCCAGCCAGTATTCGATCGGCTACCTCGTGCAGATGACCGTCGGTGTCGCCGTGGGGCTGCTGATCAACCTCCTCGTCCTGCCTCCCCTGACATTCGATTCAGCGGTCCAAAAGTTCTCACATTTCCGCAGGAGCCTCGCCCGCCACCTTAACGACGTCGGCACAGCGTTGACCGAGAACTGGCCGCCGGAGCGGGAGGACTGGGCAACCCAGAACCAGGCACTTTCGGGCACGGCGGCGGAAGTCCGGGAAACCATCCACCTCGCCGACGACAGCCGGAAAGGCAACCCGCGCGCACGCATCCACAAGCGGAACCTGGAAGGGGACTACGACGACCTGGCAGCCCTCGAGAATGTAACCTTCCACATCCGCGACCTGACCGAGGTCCTCGCCGGAGCCGTCTGGGGCAAGCCGTTCCCCGTGGAGCTTCCCACCGAGTTGTGTCCACCTCTGAGCGAGGCCATCCTTGCGGTGGCGGACATGCTGACGACCTGGGAGGACGAGGCTGAAGTGCAGGAACCAATCCGACGGGCAGAGGCCAGTATCGAATCGCTCTTCAACGGAATCGACGAACACCGCACCGCCGGCCCCGCCTCCATGAGCGCCGCGGCCACCATCGCCATGGCCCTGCAGCGCATATTCTCCACCGTCCGGCTCCGGATCGAGACAACGGCCGCCGGCCAGGGCGCTACTCCAGTCTGAGGGTGAGGTTCAGGCTTCGGGTGTTGTCTCCCCGGGAACACGGATGGTGAGTCCTGCCGGTTCCACCCACGTCTTCAATGCCACGGCTTCCCCGAAGGTGTCGCCGTCGAGTTCCACGCCTTCAGGCCGGCTGAGCCGGACGATCAGTTCACGGCCCTTGACGTAGTTCAGCGCCTGAACCTCCTTGGTCATCATCGCCCGGCCAAGCTTGGAGCGCCGCAGGACGCCATTTTCCCAAACGATTTTCACCAGCACCTGCACCCAGCCCATGAAGCCTTCCGGGCGAAGGATGATGATGTCCAGCAGCCCATCGTCGACGGCGGCCTCGGGCAGCAGCATCACGTTCGCCTGCAGTGACCCGCAGTTGCCGATGATGATGGTGTGCGCCCGCACCGACCGGGTTTGGTGCTCATCGAGCTTGTACCGCATCCGGAGCCGGTTCTTGTCCCCGAGGACCTTGCCAATCGCGTGGACGTAGGCCAGCCACCCGATTTTGGACTTCAAGTCAGAATCGGTGTTGGCGAGCATCTTCGCATCGAGTCCCAGCCCGGCCATCACCACGTAGGCGTGGTCGGTCACTGAGTCATCCTCCCGTCGGATGGCAACCATACCGAGGTCGATTTTCCGGTTCTCACCAGTGTAGGCAGCGTTAATCGAGTGCTCGAGGTCGTCGAGCGTGAGATCCAGGTTCCGGGCCAGCAAATTGCCAGTCCCTGAGGGCAGCAGGGCGAGCGGAATCCCGCTGCCTTTCAACTCCTCGCAAACGGCCCGCACGGTTCCATCTCCACCGGCCGCGATGACCATCGAGACGCCCGCCTCCAGTGCCTGGCGCGCGGGCCCCTGTCCCGGATCGTCTTCGGTGGTTTCAAACCAAAGTGTCGTTCCCCATCCGGCACGCGGTTCTTCCACCGCTACGGCCGCTTTGATGGCGTCAAGATCCACCTTTACGGGATTGTAAACAACAGCAGCTACAGGCTGACCATCAGCGGCGATGCCGGAAATTTCACTCATACATCCAACTTACAAGGCTCACTGCCGACCAGGCGCCTCACGCAGGCGGGGGCGACTGGCACCATGCGCCGGCAGGGCGCGACTGGCACCATGAGCCGGCAAGGCGACGAAGGTCTTCCGCCCGCTGTCATTCGTCTATGTCGACAGGCTCGCCGGCCGGCCCGTCGGTGCGCGGGGTGTCGACCTCGGGGCCGCCCAGGGCGTGTCCTTCCCAAGTCAGGGCCGTCCAGCCCTCCCCCGGGCTGCCTTCGAGCACGACGGCGCCGGTGTTGGTGACTGCGCTATGCGCTGCGAAGTCGGTGGTGATGTTGTCCGCCCGCGCCGCCGTCCAGGTGCGGATAACGGCTCCGTGGCTGAAGATGACCGCGGTGTTCACACCGGATCCTGCAACTTCGGCCACCACCTTGTCGAAGCGGGCGTAGACTTCGGTTCCGTTCTCGCCACCGGGCATCAGCATCTCCAAGTCTCCATCGCTCCAGTGGAAGATGGTCTCGAGGTAGGTCTGGATGGACGCCACGTCGCTGAGCATCTCCAGGTCTCCGGCGCTGATTTCCCGGACTCCGTCCCGGACGAGAACGTCCAGCCCGAGGGACTCCGCCAACGGTCCGGCTGTCTGCTGGGTGCGCACTAACGTCGACGCGTAAATGGCCTCTATCGGCTCGTCCGCGAGCACATCCAGCAGTGCTTTTGACTGCTCGCGGCCGAGATTGGTCAGATCCGCACCGGGTTCGGCGGTGTCGAGGAGTCCACCTACATTGGAAGAAGTTTGGCCGTGGCGTACGAGAATTAAGCGCATAGGCCCATTCTCCCGTATTCGATGACAAACGCCCTCACGCGCCGTCGTTGGTGGCCGCCGCCTTGGCTGAGTAGATGTCGGGTTCGAGGTAAATCACGCAGGTGATGGAAACTGCTTCACGGATCCTGCGCTCGGCACCATCGATTTCCTCTGCGACATCCTGGCCGGAGTCAGAGCGTTCAATCGCGATTTTGGCGGCTACCAGGAGTTCTTCAGGGCCGAGGTGCAATGTCTTCAGGTGAATTATTCTGGTCCCGCCCTCAGCCGTAATGGCCTTCTTGATCGACTCAATATTCGACCGGCTGGCAGATTCACCCAGCAACAGGGACTTCATCTCAATGGCAAGGATGATGGCAATGATCACCAGCAGCAGACCAATCATGCCCGTGCCGAGGGCATCCCAGATACTGTCGCCGGTAATGAGGGTCAGGCTGACCCCGAGCAACGCGAAGACCAGCCCGGTAATGGCACCGGTGTCCTCAAGCAGGATCACCGGCAGTTCGGGCGACTTGGCTTTGCGGACAAACTCGGCCCAGCTCTGCTTGCCCCGCACACGGTTTGATTCAACAATTGCCGTCTTGAGGGCGAAGCCTTCGGCAATGATGGCCCCAATCAACACCACCAGCGGCAGCCACCACCAGAAACCCTCAATCGGATGCGGATGCTGCCACTTCTGGAACGCCTCGTAGAGCGCGAAAAGGCCTCCGACGCTGAAAAGCACGATTGCCACCAGGAAGGAGTAGACATACCGCTCGCGGCCATAGCCAAAGGGGTGCTCCGGACTTGCGTCCCGCTTCGCGCGTTTACCTCCGAGCAATAACAGGCCCTGGTTGCCGGAGTCCGCGACAGAGTGGACGGACTCGGCCAGCATGGATGAAGATCCGGTCAAGAGGAAGGCCACGAACTTCATCACGGCGATGCTGATGTTCGCGAATAACGCCGTAATGACCGCCTTGGTGCTACCGCCTGCCATGCTTACCACCCGTTTCTTGTTCGGCCGAACATTCCTTTCTCCATGGAACCACGTAAATCATTGCAATGCCGCCGTCAGCCGCGCTGCATTGTCCAAGTACTTCTGATTCCAGCGGATGATCCAGTCGACGACGACGATCCCCACCGCTATCGGGCGGTTTAGTTATCGTCCAGAACGCTGATCTTTTCAGCCTCCACGTAGGGTTCACCGTTCCAATTCTCCAGGGCGCTCTCATTCAGGTCGACGCCCATGTTCTCCTCAAGGGCCGCGATATCCAGCGCCTTGTGGAGCGTTCCGGTGACTTTGACCGTCAGACCGTCCTGGACATCCATCGTGTCTTCCCCGTGCATCACCAGCAACGGTTCCACATCGGTGTCATCTGTTCCGGCGATGGAGAAGAACATCGGAGTGATGTCGTCGTTCACCTTGGCCGACAGGGTGAGCGTTTCACTGACATAGGAATTGATGTCCTCCGTGACGTCCTGGACGTCGGCGCTTACCTCGGGACCGGCAGTGTCCTCACCGCCACCGCAGCCGGCGAGTCCAAGCGCGGCAAAGGGCAGGATCACAGCCGCCGCGGTCTTGCGTAGCCAGATGTCCTTGTTGCGGGTATCCATGACTCGTCCTTTCTGCACGGCGGCGCCGGCGACGTGCCGGACCTCCGCCGCCAGTTGTTCTTTCAATTACACCGTCCGTCAATCATAAGCAGGCTTAGAACTGCACCCAAGGGACTTAATTGGATCGTGATCCGATCCCCCGCCGCCATCGTGGCCAAAAAAGAAGGTGCACTGATCGGGTGCTAGAGTTCGAATTGAGCATCCCGCGACCGTCAATCCGGAGGTGACCGGTGAATACCAAGAATCGTACGACGTCGTTGGCGGTGCTTTTCGCCTCGCTGCTTCTGGTACTGACCGGGTGCGGCGCGGTCACCATCCCCAGCGATCCGAATGGCACGCTGGAGGAGATTACCGGCGGAACACTGCGCGTCGGCGTTACCGAATTCGAACCTTGGGTACAGCTGGAGCCGGGGCAGGAACCGCAGGGCACTGAGCCCGATCTTGTACGCAAATTCGCCGACGCCCGCGACGCCGAAATCGAGTGGATTCAAGGCGCCGAGCACGAGCTCGCAGAGCAAATCAAACACGACAAGCTCGATATTATCATCGGCGGAATTGCCAGCGACACGCCTTGGATGAAGCACGCCGGCGTCACCAAGCCCTACGTGGAGACCGTCGATCCGCGCGGGATGACGGTGAAGCACGTGATGCTCGTACCGCTGGGCGAGAACCGCTTCCTGCTTACGTTGGACAAGTTCCTGCAGAACCAACAAGTAAACGTGTGAGCAAACTCCAGCCGTTGGACGCTTCAGGATGGAGTCATACTCCTGATCCGTGTCCTTTCCGTCCGCGTGCTGTGGCGTAGGAAGGGACGCGGAGGCGGCTGGTCCATCCGTAAATTCCGGCACCGGGCAACGGGTTGAGTACCGGATCGAACCGGAGATCCGTATCCACGGGTCCCGCATCGGGTCTCAAGAAGAGCGTGCCAAACCGGTTCCACTCCCCCGAGGGAGACGCGAAGTACAACGCCAACTGCCAATCCCGGGCGCCGAGCGCCGAGCGGAACGCCTCCGGACCTGAGGGAAGCGGGTCGGCGGGTTCCAGCGTGCGGGCCGCGAGCAACACCGGCCCATGATCGCCGCGGTATGGCATCAAACTCGTCATCCGCGCCGACGACGCCATCTTGTGCGGCAAGAGCAGGAACCGCGCCACCCGGGACATGCCTGTCGAGGCGAGCAGGACGTCGGAGGAACCACCGTCGTCGGAAATCCGCAGACCAAGGCCGATGATATCCGGCAAGGACTTAGGCAGACCCACGGACCTCGACAAGCGGCCGTGCAGCGGCGAGACGCCAGGGGCGTCGACCCAGGAAAGCCCGCTGTCGGCGGCGCCAAAACGCTCGATCGTCCCGGTTAGCGAGACGCCTTGTGGATGAATTGGCCGTTTGTGGCGGAATACCTTCAAGACGGCAAAGATCGCCGCGAATCCATATCCGGCCGCCCTGCTGACTCTCTCGATCATGTTTTCCTCCACACGATGGGTGCTTCCGGTCGTTGTTCCAGTCAGCCTAGTTCCGGCTTGCGGTAATCGGATACAGGGAGAAAGCTGGAGATGGAAAGCAAACTGTCTTATTTTTGAAAGGCTGGCCGATGGCTTACTACGTGGAATACACCATCCCGGACCCTGAGGATGACGATCACTATGAAATTCCGGTCAACGAGAAGGAATCCGGCTACACCGTTCCCTTGACGGAGACGGACGCGGAGATTGTCGACGTCGAACAGCTGTCCGCCCGCAGTGGTGTGTTCGGTGCCTCGCTGGAGGAGGCCAAGGAAGCCGCCGAGGAAATCATCACGCACAGCAAGTCCACCAAGGCGGCTCTCTATGAGGATCCGACCAATTCGACGGCGCAAGGTGACGGCGAGCTGGTGGCAAAATACACCCAGACCGGAGGCTGGCAGGAGGTCTAACCAGCCGGCCCCGAGGAAAGCAAGGGTGCTAGCCGGCGCCGAGTTCCGGAACCTCGGCGAATGAGTACGGCGGCCATGGTCCCAGGAACCGGATCTGTGCGGCCGGCTGCTCATCGCCGATGGAGGTCAGCTCCAGCCCGATTTTCTCCACATCGTCCCGGTGCGCCAGCACGGCGACGCTCAACACTGAAACGGTGCCCGGCGGGCGGTGCGCGCGGCGGTTCTCCGTCAGATCCTCGGACAGCGCCGCGAGCCGGCGCCGGTATTCCGGATAGAGCCCGTCGGCCAGCCGCTCGGCAATGTCGCGTTCCGTCTTGTCCAGCCGTTTCTGCAGCAACCTCTGCACACCGGCCGGCCTTT
Organism: Arthrobacter monumenti; assembly: GCF_054511255.1. NCBI lineage: Bacteria > Bacillati > Actinomycetota > Actinomycetes > Micrococcales > Micrococcaceae > Arthrobacter > Arthrobacter monumenti. Next base: position 202,499 of record NZ_JBTNCY010000001.1, read on the forward strand.
GCCGCATTTCCTCCCGCAGATCGGCCGCCTCTGAACTGGCTTCCGCGGTGGCATGCTGATCCAGCGAAATCTCGATCCGCAGCTCCACCCGCTCCTGAAGCGCCTTCAGCCGCTCCGTGAGTTCCCGCGCGGACTCCCCCAGCCAACCGGCCAGCCGCTGCTCCGCCGTCGAACCGTCACCGGCCGCAACAATGACATTGAAACTCATCGGCAGGACCGTTCCCGCGGCTTCCCAGCACCGCTCGACGACGCCACCGTGTTCCAGGATCCAGCGTTCGACGTCGGCATCTGCACCATCGAAAGGTTCAGCTTCGTGTTGATGGACGACGGCGGCAAGACCCTCCGCGACCGCGACCAGTTTCAGCTGTGCGGCATTGATACCCGCCCCGAGATCGTCCGGGGACAGCGTGGAGGGGACGATGGCGTACACGTACAGTCCCGGTCCGGTTGGCTTGCCGTCTTCGCCCGGTTTTTTGTTTTCAGCCGGATTTTCAGCTTCGGGCTCTCCAGTTCCGGCGGGCATTCCGCCGTCGGCGGGTTCCCTCATTTACGGTCCCTGAAGGACTTTGGCTTGTCGGACTCATCGGACCAGCGCTCGGGGTTGATGAGTTTATTGACGACTTCGTCGACGACGTCGTCCAGTCCGGCATGCAGTTCTGCCACGGAGCCGGTGATGCCGTGATCGTTCTTGATCTGCTCCATCGCCTCGTCCAGTTCCAGCAGCGCATCTCCGAGCCGGTTCTGTTCCTCCTCGGTCAGGTCGCCGCCTTCCAGCCGCCGAACGGCCTGGGTTTCCATCGCTTCCTGGATGACCTCAACGAGCGTGACGACCAGCGTCAGGACGCCGTTCTTCAGGTTGTCCTCATTGACTTTCAGTGTCATCGTCCACCTCCCGCTCCTGTTGGCTGACGCCATGCAGCAGCAGCGCCCATTGTTCCACCCGGTCGCTCGCGAACCGGTACGTTTCCGCTTCCGACTCCAGAATCAGGATAGATGAATTCCCCACCGGCGTATGTCCGTTTTCCGCCCGGACAGCAGTCATCTCTTCCGCCTTCAACCGGACTGCCGGCCGCCGGTCCAGCGCCGCCTTCCAACTAAAGCCTTCTTCCGAGTCGTATTTGGCGGTGCCGCCCCGCCACGTGGGACTTCCGGCGCGCTGCTCCTGGAACCAGACATCGCCTTCAAACAGCAGCGTATCCGGGGCGTCTTCCTTGCCGTCGCGTTCGGCCTGGCTCCGGGTGGCGGGTCCGCCGGCGCTGGCTTCGATTTCCACCGTTCCGGCCTGTGCCTGGCGCACCAGATCGCGCATCCGGTGTGGCTGCGCCGCGGACAGCAGCGCTGTGCCGCCGTCGTGCTTCTCCACCAGCAGCCTGCTGCGCTTCTCGCCGCCGACACTGGTTTCGCTCTGCAGCACGACCTGTTCGATGTCATACAGGTTCGCCTGCCAGAGGATTTCCTGGGGGTCGCGGCGGAAGGCAATGATCCGGTGTGTCGTGAGGAAGATACTGCCGGGCCGCCAGGTGTCGAATGTGCCGTTCGGATCCTGCCAGTAGTGCCCGCCGGCCATCTTGGCGATCACTTGTTCGCCCGGGCGCAGCGGCACCTGGCGGGAGACGGAATGCCGGATCCAGGCGCGGGTCCGCTCGTCCCAGTTCTTCATCATCCCGTACTCGAGCATTGTCTCCATGCCGGCGATAGTCGCCTTGAGGTTGACGCCGATCAGGGGGATGTCAGCGACGGTGATAATCAGGTCGAGGTCGAGGTAGACGCCCTTGTTGAGCAGCACATCCACCAGTTCCGGCAGCGTTGCCTGCACATCACGGGTGGGCTGCATCGCCTCAGCCATTTACTTGTCCGTCTGTTTCGGGGTCCGGTCCCGGCCGGCCTCCAGCGCCTGCGCGCTCTTCCACCCGCACCAGGGACAGAACTCGTTCAGCAACTGCTCGATCGGCGCGCGTTTGCCGCATTCCGGGCAGGTTTCCTTCTGCTCGATCGCTTTGTTCCATGCAACGGTGTCCCTGTCGGTACCGGCCGGGAACTCGAGCCCGTAGCGCGCCGCGGTTTCAAAGGATGCAAGCGCGGCGCGGATCCGGATCCCCAAGAGTTCGACTCCGGCGACAGAGACCATGATGTCGGCATTGATGACCAAACCCTTGTCCAGGAGTGTCTCAATAACGTGGGTGAGTGTGCCCGCGCCGTCGCGCGATGGCTGCATGGCGTTGCCGGCCGCCGGCGTATCCCGGGCGACGCCGGACATGCCGCTGCCCGTCCGCGCGGGATTATTGCCGCCGCTGCGGGCAGGATTGCCGCCCGTGGAATCACTACCTGCCGGACCGCTGCGTGCCGGAGTGGCTTTCCCTTCGGGGTTATTCGTACTCATCTATAAATCCGCCTCGTGTAGGTCGCCAGAACATCCCAGTGCCACTACTGTCATGAAGCGAATCTACTCCCCCCGGTTCGTGCGACCGCGCACATAGCGCGATTCACGCGAGTATGCCGTCAGGTCGCCGTCGGAATCGATGGTGACAGCGTACTCGGCCAGAACGTCGGCAGTGTCGGGAATGCGCCGGCTTTCGCAGACTTCCACTGTGACGGTCCAGGTGCCGTCGTCGTTCTTCTTGATCCCAACGACGCCTTCGGCATCCCGGTTGGTGAGCAATTCAAGCTGGCTCATCGCCTCACGGGCGGCCCTGGCTGCGTTCATCCGGGGGCCGGAGGGCTTCGACGGCGACTGCGAACGTTCCTCGCCCTCGTCACTTGGGTTTTGCCTGGAGGAGTTTTCCTCTGAACTATTCGAGCTGTCCTCTCCAGCAGAGGAGTCCTGGCGTGGACGCTCCGCTGAGGACGAACTGGACTGCTCCTTCGCAGCCGGCTTCTTCGCGGCTGGCTTCTTTGTGGCTGGCTTCTGCGCCGTTCCGGATGAACTAGTCTTGCGGACGCGCTTCTTCGGCGCATCTCCATCCCGGGGAGGCTGCGCGGAACGCTCAGAAGCGCCGGAACTGTCAGTGTTTGCGGACCGCTCAGTACGCCCGGTCTCCTCAGCGCTCTCCGTACGTTCCGTGGTGGCTGTTTCGTCGTCGTTGGCCATGGTTATCCCTTCTGGCGTGGACGCCGGTTGGCTTCGATGAGGCGGCCGACAAGCTCTTTTTCAAGGTCGGCGGCTTCCTCTTCAGTGATAGTCCCGGCTTCTTTCGCGTCGGCGACTTCCTCGAGTTTCCGGCGGATAAGGCCGGGATCGTAGTACTGTCGTTCGGCTTCTTCCTTCACTTTCTCTGCAACCCAGATGGTCCCGCGGACCGGCGCGAACGGCAGTCCCAGGATGGAGGAGAACAGGCCCATGGCCTAGACCTCCCCCACGAAATCGTAGGGAGCCTGTGGTCCGAGCAGCCGGAAGCTGATCCGGCCGAGGGTTTCCTCCGCCAGCTTTTCAACGGCCTGCTCGAATCCTTCCGCAGATCCCCGGTCCACCAGCAGCGCCAGTTCGACGACGTCGTCGGCCTGCGTGGTTTCGCGCACCGATGTTTCGCGGGCCAGCGGCGCCAGGGCGTCGACGATGTCTCCGGAGTCCGCTGCGGCTTTGCGCTGGAATCCTTCAACCACCAACTGACCGAGACGGATCCGGTCGTAGTGCGAAGCGTCCTCGCTCTGCGATGACGTGGACTCGCGCAGCGCAGCGATCTCACCATTCTCCGCGACCATTTCCCCGATGACCTGCTCCCGTACATACCGGGCACGCACGGTGTACTGCGCGGCCCCGTCCACCCGCCGCATGCTGTCGGCATAGGTGTCCTGCATCGAAGGCATCACCACGGAGGTAATGGTGTCCGCATCCGGAACGATCGTCCCGAACGTCATCGGCAGCACCGGCCCGTCAGCGGAGATCTTGTCCAGCACGGTGCTGTGCGCCAGCAAGTCGTCCGGGGTCCCAACGGAGTCGGGCTCCTGCACCGGAGTTACCAGCGCCGCAAAACCACCGGAGACAAGCTTCTCCACCGGCTCGTCTTTAACGCCGGTAAGTCCCTGCGGCAGTTCGGCTTCCGCAGGGACTATGCCGTAAACGTACTGGTCACCGACCAGATTTGCTTCTTCCACGCTCATTCGGACTTACTTGCCACCTTCCGGCGCGGGCGGTGTGACCGTTCGTTGTCGTCGTCATCATCGTCGCGCTTGTTCCCGGTCAACGCGTCCTTGGCTCCCGAAATGGCGCCGCTGGTCTTGCTCTTTGCGCCGCCAGAGCTCATGGACTCCATCAGTTCCGGCAGATCTTTGCCACCCTGCTGAGTGAGATCCAGCCGGTTTGTGGCTTCCGCAAACCGCAGATACGTGTCAACGCTGGCAATCACGATCCGTGCGTCGATGGTCAGTACTTCAATGCCGACCAGGGAGACGCGGACGTACGCGTCAATCACGAGTCCCTTGTCGAGGATGACTTCGACGACGTCGGCCAGCGAACTTGATTGCGGCCTGTCGACGTAGCCACCGCGGGATTGGCTCATGGTGGTCATTGTTGCTACCTACTTCCTCTTCCGGCCTGTCCTTTTCGGTGCGGGTTCTGGTTCTGGTTCTTCTTCCACTTCCTCTTCTACTTCCTCAGCCGGTTCTTCAGCCGGCTCAGCAGTGTCTTCGGCTTCCTCGTACTCTTCTTCAGCGGCCGGTTCTTCAGCAGTTTCGGCGTCGGCGTCCTCTTCGTACTCGTCGCCCTCCGCCTCGTCAGCGACAGCTTCCCCGGCTTCCGGTTCTTCCTCGTATTCGCCCTCGTCAGCTTCCGCAGTGTCCTCCGCGGTGTCCGGCTCTTCTTCGTACTCTTCATCCTCCACCTCCTCGGCGTCGGCGTCCGGTTCTTCGTCTTCGTATTCTTCGCCTTCGTCCTCGTACTCCTGGTCCTCGTCTTCGGCGGCCTGGGCCTCTTCCTCCTCGACGACCTCCTCGTGCGTACGGACAATCTCCTCATCACGGATCTCGCCGCGCCAGCCTTCGGCGGCATCGGGGTCGAGGATCGTCGTCGTCATCACATGGCGGACATAGCGCTTCATCTCCACCCGCACCCGTCGACCGACGGCCCGCCAGATCTGCGCCGTCTTCTCAAACAGGCCCTGCGGGTAGTACTCGACGACGATGCAGATCTTCGTCAGCCGGGGACCGTACTCATGGAAGGTGACGCCGCCGTCGAGATGTCCCTTCTGGCCAGTCGATGTCCAGATGATGCGGTCATCCGGAACCATCTCCTTAATGGTCGCATCCCAGGTCCGGTGGGAAAGGAACACCTGACCCTTGAACTTGACCGTGCCCTCCTCCTCCGAATGTTCGACATTTTCGACCTTCTTCATGAAGCCCGACCAGTCTTCAAACTGCGTCCACTGGTTATAGGCAACCGTGACCGGAACACCGACGTCGATCCATTCGACGAGATTGACCAGCTTCTGTTGCTTGCTGCCGCTGCCTCCACCGCCGGTGAAGACGTCTTTCACCTTGTCTTTGAGGCCGGAGAATACGCCGCCTATGGCACCCTTAGCGGGGCTTTCACCTTTCGCAAGAGCCTTTGCGCCACCGGAGGCGGCCTGGCCCTTCAGCGACCCGCCATTTTCGGTGAAGTCGGTAATCTTGCCGGTCAGGTCCCCGACCTTGTCGGAGGCCTTGCCCAGCGTGCTGCTGATCAGAGACTTGCCATAGCTGGCTGCTGTGTCTTTGAGGCTGTCGAGCGGAAGCTTATCCGCAAGTGAGCCGGAAGTGGATTTATCGGCCATGACATCTGCTCCTTACTTGGACGACGACTTGCGGGTGGTGGACTTACCGGTGGAGCTGGTCTTTGAGCTCGCGGCCCCCGCGCTCTTCTTCGCCGCGCCGGCGGTCTTCTTTGCCGCGCCGCTCGTCGTCTTCACGCCAGCTTTGCCGGCCGACTTCGCCGGTGCCGATGCCTTGCGGCCGGTGGAGGTGCCTGCCTTGGCGGTTTTGGTCGCACGTGAAGTGCCACCAGTCCGCTTGGAGCCGGTGGCGCGTGCTGCAGTGGATGTGGCCTTGCCCGCAGTCTCCTCGGCTTCATCAGTTGCTTCGTCCGCGGTGTCGTCAGCCTCGCCGGTCGCTTCTTCAGCCGTGTCTTCGACGTCGCCGGCGGTTTCCTCGGCCGTATCGGTGGTGTCCCCTACGGTTTCTTCAGCCTGATCCTCGGGAGCCTCATCGCCAGCTTCTTCGTCCTCTTCATCCGAGGACTTCTTCTGGCCGAGATCCGGGACGCTGCCCTGCAGGTCGGTCAGCTTCTGGGTGCGGTTCTGCAGGTTCGTGTTAACGGACTGGATACCCCGTGTTGCACCGGCAATGGCAGCGCCCCTTGCGGCTTCAACGAGCTGGCCGGTGAGCTGGTCCATCAATTTCTTCGCCTCCGGCGATGACTTGACGAGCTCGCTAACCTGCCCCATCAGTTCGCCCTTATTGCTGCTGAGTTGCTTACCTGCAATCGCGCTCGCCAGTGTCAGTGCGAGTTTCGCCTTCTTCGTGCGTCCGAGCAGGTATCCGCCCAAGAGGATTGCTGCGAATTTTGCCTTGTCGTCCATGAGATGCCCTCCCAATAGGTTGTTTCGGTGCATCCCTCCTCTACGGATACACCAAGCATGCTTAGAATCTAGCGTGTCACAGATGAATAACGCTAGGGGCAGATCTGCCCCGGGAGTTTCCTGTGAGTTTGCTGGACGGGCTGCGCACCGGCCAATCTGACAGATGACGCGCCTTTCGCCGGCATCGTTTATCCAGTCAGCCCCTCCTTGATACCGGCGATTGCTCCGCTCACCGCGCCCTTGGCACCGCTGTGGATAACCTCGTCCTTCAGATCCATCGGGGCCGTACCACCTGTTTGCGTCAGGTCCAGGCGGTTTGTGGCTTCGGCGAAACGCAAATACGTATCCACGCTGGAAATCACCACACGAGCATCGATTGTGAGCATCTGGATGCCGATTAGCGAAACGCCGACGTAAGCGTCAATCACCAGTCCCTTGTCCAGGATCACCTCGACGACGTCGGCCAACGAACTTGATTGCGGACGGTCGACATATCCGCCTCGTGGTTGCGACATTGAGGACAAGTGACCTTCCGTGTGTGCCGGTTCTGTTGTCGTCATCGTACTCTTGCCAAGTAGCCTTAGTTAAGAGCCAGCTTTGGTGCACGTTGAGAGGCAGGAGTAAAGCATGAATGAACGAGAGCAAAAGGCGGACAAGGACTTCCACGAGGCAGTCAACCGCAAGCTGGAGGATGATTCCGAGGAGACAACGGAGAAATCCAGCCCTGGCAGCGAGGCTTTCCGGCAACAGCGGGATGAGGACGAAGACTCCGTACTGGAAGAGGAAAAAGACGAGGGCACCCCGGTAAAGCCGGAGAACAGCTGAGCGCAGTTGGCATCGCCACATCCGTTGGTACGCATGTCGGTGCTTCGTTGCTCCTCTACGGCGTCAGGCTGGTTCGACCGCGGGACTCGCAGGGTGCACGGTCGGAGCGTAGGTCAGCTCCTGGATGTGTCCATCCAGGATTCGGGAATCAACCAGTTCGAGATCGAAATCTGCGGCGCCTTGGAAGATCGGTTCCAAGCCGGTGATTCCCGTTATAACGGGGAAGATCGTCACCTGGACCCGGTCAACGAGACCCGCGGCCATCAGAGCGCGGTTCATCGACAGGCTCCCAATCGATCGAAGCGGAACTTCGGATTCCTGCTTGAGCCGGGAGACGACGTCGACAGCGTCGCCGCGCATAAGGGTTGCATTCGGCCATGGCAACGGCTCGTCCAGGGACATGGATTTCGACACGATGACCTTCGGCAAGTCACTCATCCTGGCCGCCCACGCGTCGAATTCAACACCCTCAAGCGCGAAGCCGGCGAACTGGCGGTACGTGGCGGGACCGAAGACCATAAGCTGGTCCTCGGCGTAGAGACGCGCCCGGTGGTCGAGCAGCTCGGGGCCCTGCTTGCCCCAATAACCGCCCCAATCGCCGTCGTGGGAGCCGTAGCCGTCCAGTGTGCTGAAGATATCAAAGGTGTAGCTTGTCATGGGTGTCACCTCGATGTTTATTATGCGCCCGAATTTGACCGGTGGCCATCCTGCCCGGTCGTGCCCTCCCGCTTCTCGCGGCGGGTTCCGCCACCAGCAGCGGCCCAGATGACGAGTGCGACGCCGGCGATCACCGAGCCCAGGCCGCCAGCCGACATGTCGCCGATCGTATCGACATAGCCGATGTGAATGGACTGCGGCATGTACTGTTCACCGATCCATTCGATAAATTCCCATAACGCACCGAAGGCAAGCCCAAAGGCGGCGGTCAAAACCACCAATGCCACCCGGCTGTGCCTCAAAGTATGGTCATGCATATCGTGCACCACCCGAACACGGGCAAGGACCAAATACACCGCGGCAGCGACCGCCCCGTTTGTGATTAAGTGGACCACCCAATCCCACCACGGTATGGCCTCATACCATCCTGCCGCGCCGCTCCAGGTGGCCAGCAGCACGGTAGTACAGTAGGCCGCATCAAACGGCCGCGGCAGATGGAAGATCCGCGGCACGAGCAGTCCGAGAAACGCAATGGAAAACCGGACGATGTCGCTGGGATCCATCCAGACCACCGCCGCGACGATACTCAATAGCCCCGCAAACCGGACGAGGTCCGCAATGATCCCCGACGCTTTCTGCCAACCCTTTAGTCCGGATTCAGCCACGGTGCCGCACCTGGAAACCCATCGCCGTCGTCATGTTTGCTCCTAATACTCGGCAGTCATACACCCCCGGCCGGCCGTGACCCGGCCGGCAAAGGAAGCTCCCACAACATTAAGCGAAGCGGCCCACCTTTGGAGTGGGCCGCCAGTCCCTCCTAGTCCCCGGCGCGCATGACCTGAACCATCACGTCATGGATGTGGGTGTTCTCGTAGACACCGGTCAGCAGCGATGATCCTGGTCCCATCGCGGTCAAGGGAACGTCGACGGCGGCATGCCCGCCGGTCGTCCAGTCCACCATGAACTCCTGATCGGAATTTCCAACCGGCAACGGCCCATCCTCGGCGGAGAGGCCCTCTCCTGATTCATCCGGATTCTCCGCGGAATCCGGGGCCTCGATGGTCATGCCGCCGGTCTGGTGGTCGCCGACGACGATCACGAGCGTTTCACCGTCCTGTTCGGCAAAAGCCTTCGCCAGTGCAACAGACTTGTCGAACTCGATGCCCGCCTTGATGGTCAGCTCCGCATTGTTGACGTGGCTCATAGCGTCGGTTCCTTCTTCCTCAACCATCAGGAAGAAGCCCTCATCGTCACCACGGTCATCGCGGTCGTCGTCGTCATCATCCCGGTCGCCCCGGTCGCTGCGCTCGCCACGGTCATCGCGGTCGTCGTCATCATCATCCCGGTCGCCGCGGTCGTCATCGTCATCACTGGAAAGAATCTCGAGAGCCTTCTTCGTCATCTCTGTCAGCGGGACGGCGGGCTCGTACACCTCCTCGACGTCGTCGCCGTACTGGAACATCTCTTCATTGGCGAAAAGGCCCAACAGCATGGGTCCGTCGGCTGCTTGCAGCATTTCGAGATCCCAGACATATTCATAGCCCTCCTCCTGTGCCTGTTCCACAAGGTTCCCCTCGGTGCCGGCGCTTTCCTCGGACGGATCTTCGGCGGGATTGTCCGGGTGCTTACCGGGATTGCCTTCGGGGTACCAGTAGTCTTCGCCGCCGCCGAGAATGACCTCCGGATGGCTGCTGTTCAGGAACTGCTCCGCGATCTTGCTCTGCGCATCCCGGTCCAGCACGTGGGAGCCGAACGCAGCCGGGGTGGCGTCAGTGACCTGGCTCGTCGTCACCAAACCGGTGTCTTTGCCCAGCTCCTCGGCCACCTCCAGCGCCGTAGTGACGGGTTCCTGGTCCAGGTCGACGCCAATGGCTCCGTTATAGGTCTTGATGCCGGACGCCATGGCGGTTGCCGCAGCGGCCGAGTCGGTGACGAAGGTTTCCGGATCGGCGGAGTTGGTGTGGACCTGGCCCGAGTACGGAAGCGAATCCATCGCTAGTTCCCCGCTCAGGCCCACGTGGGACAGCCGGATGGCGTTGCGCTGGGCGGTTCCCATGCCGTCGGCGACGAGCAGGATCACGTTCTCGGCTTCGAAGCCATGCTTCCCGTTACCCCGGCCGTCCCTGCCACGATTGTCGCCGCGGTCGCCGCGGTCGAGCGGTGCGTTGGCGAGTGCTGCCGGCTGTACATCCAGTCCTGCCTCAGAGGTCATCCCCTGGATGTTCATCCCGCCGCCGAATCCGGTCAGCGCCAAGGCGCCAATGGCCGCCGTCGACATTGCTGTAACAGTTTTCTTCATTTTGCAGTTCCCGTCTGAGAGTAACTTTCCAGTCGCAGACGCTGCCGATGCCCGGTTGGCGTCTGGCCCCCCAGACGGATGAAAGGATCACCGGAATCAGCCGCCCGTGGGTGGCACGCCGGTCGTAACCAGTTCCTCCAGAATCAAGACTGTCCAACCCCAAAACAAGTGTCAAGGGCCACATCTGTCTCCGATCGTGGGACGCCAGGTCGAATGCAGCGTGTCCCGCCGGATATCGCCGCAGCGGTCGGCATAGGCTCGGAACATGGACAATGAACAAGAGTCTGCGGACGAGCCGTCGGCCGAATTGGATGGGCAGTTATCCATCAACGACTACCTCATTGAACTCGGCGAAGAACCTGTCCATAAAATCGTCGTGGCTGAACCGACCGACGAGGAAATTGCCGCCTTCTTCGAAGACGAAGCCAACAATCAGTAGCCGGCAATCCGCCGTCGCGCACGCTTTTCCTGCGACGGCTACCGCGACGCCGGACCGGGCCAGGATTTTATGAGCGACAGCTATGGGACCAGACGGTAGCCGACACCGGGTTCGGTAATGAGGTGCCTTGGGTTGGCGGGATTTGGTTCCAATTTCCGTCGCAGCTGGGCGATGTACACGCGGAGGTAGTGGGTTTCGCGGTCCAGGTGAGGTCCCCGTAGTTCCAGCAGCATCTCGCGGCGGCCGACGACGTCGCCTGGATGGCGGGCGAGGATCTCGAGAAGCTGCCATTCCGTCGGAGTGAGCCGGACCTCCGTTCCGTTGCGGCTGACGCGGCGGCGGGCAAGGTCCACGGTGAACGAAGCCGTCTCCACGACCGGCGCCGTGGTGACAGGCTGGCCACGTCGTTCAGCGGCGCGCAACCGGGCCAGCAGTTCGTCCATGCCGAACGGCTTGCTGACATAGTCGTCGGCGCCGGCATCAAGGGCCTCGACTTTGTCGTCGCTGGTCTGCCGGGCGGACAAAACGACGACGGGAACTTGCGACCAGCCACGCAGCGCCCGCAGCACATCGAGTCCGTCCAGATCCGGAAGACCCAAGTCGAGAATGACGACGTCGTGATGCCCCTTCGCCGCCAACTCCAAGGCAGCAGACCCACTCAAGGCGACATCGGCGTCGTAATGGCGGGCACGAAGAGTGATTGCCAGCGCCCGGGCGAGGGCAGGTTCATCTTCCACGATAAGGACGCGGGTCACGGCCACTCCTCGGAGACGATCTTGAGATTGAAGACCATGGTGAGGCCTCCGCCGGGAGTGTCCTCGGCTTCAAGGGTTCCGCCGTTCGCTTCGGTAAATCCACGCGCGACCGCGAGGCCAAGACCCAGGCCATGTCCATCGGGGGCGTCGCCCAGCCGCTGGAACGCATGGAAGATATCTTCCCGCTTATTCTCAGGAACGCCGGGACCCCGGTCGGCCACGCGAAGTACCAGCGAATTTCCGGCGTATCCGGCCGCGACCAGCACGGGTTCTTCCTCCGGGGCATGGCGGACGGCGTTTTCGACGACGTTGGCAACGGCCCGTTCAAGTAACCCCGCATCCGCATTAACCAGAGGCAAGGTCTCGGGGACATCGATGACAACACGTCCAGCGGGAATTGCCGACAGCGCCCTGGGAACGACTTCATCCAAAGCAACCGGGGCGAGCCGGGGAACGACGGCGCCGGCGTCGAGGCGGCTCATATCCAACAGATTATCGATCAACGCTTTCAGCTGATCGGCGGAATCCTCGATGCCGGCAAGTAGATCGGCCTGGTCGGCCGGTGTGAGTTCGTACAGATCGGACCTCAGGCTGCTGACACTGGCCTTGACTCCGGCCAGTGGAGTGCGTAGATCGTGCGATACCGCTGCGAGCAGGCTGGCGCGGATAGCCGTCCTCTCCCGCTCCTGCCGATTATTCCGGGACTCGGCACGCAACCGGTCCCGTTCGATCAGAGCCCCAGTTTGGGACGCCATGGCGGTCGCGATGCGCAAGTCTTGTGCTGAAATCGGGCGGCCGCGCAAAGCCAGCACCATTCCAGTGCCAACCGGGATTGTTGTGTCCGCCTCCCCGGGACTTGGAGGTGGGTTGGATCCGGCGTGACCGCGTGCCGCCCATGATCCGTTGGCCAGATGTTCGAGCAGCGCAGCCGAGGAGAAGTTAAACATCTCCCGAACTTGTTCGAGGAGGGCCGACGCAGCGTTGTCGCTCTGCAGAACTGATCCGGCGAGCGTGGCAAGGGTATCGGCCTCGGTCCTGGCATGGGCAGCTTGCCGTGACCGGCGCGCCGCAAGATCCACCACAGCCGAAACCGCCGCGGCGACGCTGACGAGGACGATGATCGCCAGAACGTTGGCAGGCTCGTTGATGGACCAGGTATGGAGCGGATCCGTGAACCAGTAATTCGCCAGCAGTCCACTGACAGATGCCGCAAAGATCGCTGGCCACAGTCCACCTACCAGGGCTATGCCAACCGTCAACGCAAGGAAGAGCATCAATACGTTCGGTAAGCCTTGCTGGCCCTGGTGAAAATACAGGAGCGCGGCCAGCAACGGTGGTCCTGCAACGGCGAGTATCCACCCGGAAGTCAGCCGGGCTCTGGAGAGAAGTCCCCGCGCAGGTGACCGTCTCTTTCCACGGCCGGCGTGTTCATGGGTGACGATATGCACGTCAATGTCCCCGCAATCGCGGACCACTTCCCGACCAACCCCTGGGGAGATCGCCGCCGAGAGCCTGCTGCGCCTGCTGGCACCGAGGACAATCTGGCTGGCGTTGATGCCTCGTGCGAAGGTCAGTATCGCTGAGGTGATGTCATCGCCGACGACGGTGTGCCAGGTACCCGACAGCGACTCCACGAGGGCGCGCTGTTGGGCGAGTATAGTTGGCAGCGCATCAGCCATGCCATCGCTGCGGGATACGTGCAGTGCCAACAGTTGTCCGCCTTGGGCACGTTGGGCGATCCTCGCACCACGGCGGATCAGCGCGTCTCCCTCAGGTCCACCGGTCAGGGCGACGAGGACGCGTTCCCGCGCAGGCCAAGGCGAATCGATGTCATGCTCGATGCGGTATTTCTCCAGTGCATCATCGACCCGGTCAGCTACCCACAGCAGAGCCAGTTCCCGCAGCGCGTTCAGATTGCCGAGCCGGAAGTAATTGGTCAACGCCGCGTCGATCTTCTCTGCCGAGTACACATTGCCGTGGGCCAGCCGACGCCGCAGCGCCTCCGGGCTCATATCGACAAGCTCGATCTGGTCGGCGCGGCGCACCACCGCATCCGGGACTGTCTCCTGCTGCCGGATGCCCGTGATGGATTCGACGACGTCGTTGAGTGATTCCAGATGCTGCACATTCATGGTGGTGACAACATCGATGCCGGCTGCGAGGATCTCTTCGATGTCCTGCCACCGCTTGAAATTGCGGGAACCCGGGACATTGGTGTGGGCCAACTCGTCCACCGATGGCGCACGGGCGATCACCGCCTCGACGTCCATCTCCCTGGGTTCGAGACCGTCGGCGGTCCCAATCCGTGGGGCCACCACTTCCAGTCCGTCGAGCAGTGCTTCGATGGGGGTCCGGCCATGGGTTTCGATGAAGCCTATGACAATGTCGTTGCCGCGTTCACGCCGCCGATGACCTTCACCCAGCATGGCGTAGGTTTTCCCGACTCCGGGTGCTGCTCCCAGATATACCCGCAGGCTTCCACGGTGCACGTCCACCATCGCCTCACTCTCTGTTCCCGATGCCTCCATCGAACCACTGAAGATGCTCCATTGGTGGATCCGCCCCGTCCGGGATCCGTCAGGAACCACACCAGCGGCGTCAGGATTCCATCAATACCGGCCAAAACCGGTGATGCGGAGAGGAACATTTAGAACAAAGGTCCATTCCGAAAATGTGAGGTGTCAACGGTGAGATCTTCGGAGGAAATGCGGCTGCTGGGAATTGTGCTGGCAGTTCTGGTGTGCGCCTTTCTTGCCCTCGGCATAGCCGGTCTGGTCCTGGAGTTGTCCGGATGGATCGTGGTGTTGGCTTTCCTGTTGGCAGCCTGTTGTGGGATTGGCGCTATCGCGGCCCTGCGGACAGATGATCGTTGGTAGTACTTCAAATGCAATCCGTGAGCTTGTTGTTGAGCCGGTTCTTCAAGCGGCTCGAACCCCGTCACCCCGCTCAGGTCATCGTTCTCGGGTTCGCGGGAGCCATCGCCGCTGGAACGGCACTGCTGCTGCTTCCCTTCTCAAAAGCAGGGAACGGGGGCGCTACGTTTATCGAAGCATTGTTTACCGCCACGTCCGCCGTCTGCGTCACGGGACTGATCGTCGTCGATACACCCGTTTACTGGACCCCTTTCGGCCACGGCATCATTCTCGTCATGATCGCTGTCGGTGGTTTCGGAATCATGACTTTCGCCTCTCTGCTAGGCGTGCTGTTGTCGCGGAAACTGGGCCTGGTATCCCGCGTATCGACGGCGGCCGAAACCAAGAGTGTCGGTTTCGGAGATGTGAAACAGGTGGTCCTCGGAGTCCTGAAGATCAGCCTGGTCATTGAATCCCTCACAGCGGCCGCCCTGACCATACGCTTCTACACCCGGTATGAAGAAACGTTGGGAGATGCGCTGTGGCTGGGTATCTTCCACTCCGTGTCGGCATTCAACAACGCCGGTTTCGCCCTCTACAGCGACAGCCTCATGCGCTTCGTCGGTGATGCATGGATCTGTCTACCGATCGCCGCGGCCGTGATTCTCGGCGGACTCGGGTTCCCTGTGCTGTTCGAGCTGCGCCGCCGGTACCGGGTCCCCCGGCACTGGTCCATGAACACCAAACTGGTGATCAGTGGGACCGTTGCACTCTTGTTTATCGGCACCATCTTCATCACGATGATTGAGTGGTCCAACCCTGCCACGATGGGCCGCCTCCCAACCCACGACAAAGTCCTGGCCGGCTTCTTCCAATCGGTGCTGACCCGCACGGCCGGCTTCAACAGCCTCGACATCACCGCGATGCACCCGGTTACCTGGCTGGGGATGGACATTCTCATGTTCATCGGCGGTGGCCCGGCCGGTACCGCCGGTGGGTTGAAAATCACCACCTTCGGCGTACTGTTCTTCATCATGTACGCCGAGATCCGCGGTGAAACAGCGGTCAACGTGTTCGGTAAGCGGCTCTCCCGGGCCGTACACCGCCAAGCGCTCACTCTTGTCTTGCTCTCCGTGGGGCTGCTGGCCCTTTCAACAATGGTCCTGATGCTGATCACTGAATTCCGTCTCGACCGGGTCCTCTTCGAGGTCGTCTCAGCCTTCGCAACCGTGGGACTGTCCACCGGGATCACCGCCGCCATCCCCGGCAGCGGCCAACTGATCCTCGTCATGCTGATGTTCGTTGGACGTCTCGGACCGATCACCTTCGCCACAGCGCTGGCATTGCGACATCGACCGCGGCTCTACGAGTATCCCAAGGAAAGGCCGATCATTGGCTAGCAGATCACCCGTATTCACCCGCCGCACACCGGAACGACTGGCGGAGGCGGATTCCGTCGTCGTCATCGGTCTGGGCCGCTTCGGCAAAGCTCTGGCGCTGGAGCTTGAGGAGGCCGGAACCGAAGTGCTGGGAATCGACGCTGACGAGGCGATAGTCCAATCCCTAAACGGGCATTTGACCCATGTCGTCCGCGGCGACTCTAGCCAGGAAGACGTCCTGCGCCAGCTTTCTGTGCCCGATTTCGACCGGGTCGTCGTCGGCATCGGAACTAATCTGGAAGCGAGCATTCTCACCACATCGAACCTGCTCAAATTCAAGAACCCAACGATCTGGGCCAAAGCCACCAGTGATACGCATGGCCAGATCCTTGAACAGCTCGGGATCACCAACATCATATTTCCCGAGCAGGACATGGGCCGCCGGGTCGCCCACCTGGTGCGGGGAGCGCTGCTCGACTACGTCGAGTTCGAAGACAACTTCGCGATGGTCAAAACCAGCCCTCCGCTCGTTTCCCAGGACCGGCCGCTCGGGGTGACCGAAATACGCCGTAAATACGGCATCACCATTGTGGCGGTAAAAAGGGCTGGCGGAGAGTGGGACTACACGACCGCTCAAACAGTGCTTTACGACGACGACACCATCATCGTCGCGGGGCCCACCAAAAAGACCGAACAATTCAGCCTGCTACCCAAATCCTGAAGGCAAAACGCCCCGGCTCGGCAAAGGAGCCAGATGCACCACAGTCGCGAATGATCGGCCCGGATTCGATGGGCTGAATTCGGTGGAACACGTGTGGTTCGTGCTCGATCGGACTCAGGCCGGTTGCCGGCGGTGGATCAGCAGGTAGGCCTTGCAGCCCAAACACACGCCGGTGGATGCGTCGAGGGCTGCCACACCGAAGGCGAGCGCGGTGAAGCCGTAGCCGGCGACATCGACGCCGACGACGAAGCTGATCAGCGCCAGTGTGGTGAACACGAAGCCGACGCACTGGGCGAATCTCGCCGGACGGGCATCCTCCAACCCGGTTGGTTCTCCGATCCGCGGCCAAATGAAACGGGCGAAGATCTGCGCCCACAACGACCACTGAAAACTCACGAACCCGGTGAACCCAAACACGGCGACCTGAGACGCGAGGAGGCCGAGACCCAACGGTCGAACAACGTCAACGATGAGCAGCACAACGGCGAGCACACCGGCGGTGGCCCCGGCGCTGAATCGCAAGAGTCGCGGATCGACGTGGGCGCGGAGCGGGCACGCGCCCATTTTGGTGCTGGGCATGAGGTTCTCCACAAAGGGGTGCCAACTAGTCCGATCCTCATCAGAATACTCGGCCCACGCGCGCATCGCCAGCGGACAACAAGACTCAGTTAAAGTGCCCGCGAAATACCCTCGGCGCCTACTGGCTGAGAGACTGGAAACGATCAGAACCATGCCCTCCGGGCACCTTAGTTGCCGGGGACGATTGGAAGGAAGCACGTATGCGGGTATTGATTGTTGGGGCGGGAGCCACCGGAGGCGCCTTTGGAACCCGACTGCAGGAAGCCGGCAAGGACGTCACGTACCTTGTTCGTCCGGAACGTCAGCGGCTCCTGCAACGGGATGGTCTGCGCTTCGTGGCCCCGGACGGCGAACGGAAGCATGCCGTTACAGCAGTCACCAGCATCTCTGAGGGCGATCATTACGACTTGGTGGTGATTGCGGTGAAGGCACCCGCACTCAAAGCGGTCCTCGACACTGTCCGCCCGGCAATCGGCAACGAGACGCTGATTTTGCCTTTCCTCAACGGGCTGGACCATATGGATCTGCTCGGAG
Organism: Arthrobacter monumenti; assembly: GCF_054511255.1. NCBI lineage: Bacteria > Bacillati > Actinomycetota > Actinomycetes > Micrococcales > Micrococcaceae > Arthrobacter > Arthrobacter monumenti. The sequence goes on from NZ_JBTNCY010000001.1 coordinate 220,087, forward strand.
ACGTATATCCAGGACAGGTTATCGGCGGTCTCGTGAAAATCCTCGCCATGATCGACGAAACGGGCGCCATCCGGCAGATGACACCCATGGCCACGATGACCATCGGTGCTTTGACGGGCGGTCCGCTTCCTGACTCCCTCGAGAAAACCCTGGACGTTACCGGCATCGACCTCACCGTCACGGACATGGTGATGCAGCAGCTCTGGGAAAAGTGGGCATTCATCAGCGCAGCAGGAGCAATCACCTGTCTGCTCCGCAACAACGTGGGAGCAATCCTCGAAGCAGGAGGGGAACCACAGATCCTTCAAGCAATCGCCGAAACCGAAAACGTTGCCGCAGCGGCCGGCTACCCGGTGAGCGATCCAGGGCACCAGCAGAGCCTGAGTTTGCTGGCTGCTCCGGGGTCTACGTTCACCTCTTCGCTTTACCGCGATCTGCAAAGCGGGCAAGCAGTCGAAGCGGAGCACCTTCTCGGCTCCCTCGCGGCCCGCGCACGAACCCTGGATGTCGATACACCGTTCTTGGACCTCGCCGTGACACAGGTACGGGCTCACCACATCAACCCCACCGGAGGAGGGATCTTCGACTAGGCCACTGCCTGCAGCATGCGCCTATCCGGGTTGAAGGTTCCGGTCCGTCCTGATGATCCGCGGGAGGATTTTGACGTAGGCCACCATCCCGATAAGTTCCACTAACGTCTGGGTGACGACGACGAGGGGTACCAAGGCGAGCGGCTGCGGAAGGGCCAGAGCCAGCGGGAGCACAACCAAAGAGTTACGCGTCGCTCCGCTGAAAATCACGGCCTTCGTACTGCCGGCGTCAAGCTGCCCCAACCGGGATGCTGCCACGCCCAGCGGGACCATCACCACGAGGAAGGCAACATATATGGGGATCACCGACAGCAGGGATCCGATCTCGTTGCCGACGCCGACAATCTGTGATCCCACGACGACGGCCAGCGTCAGTATCATCAAAGGAACCATCATCGCTTCCATGACCGCCATTACGGACCGGCCGGTGGTGGCCCGCTTTGCCCATTGTTGCGTGACTGCGGCCAGCACAAGCGGGACGATGATCAGCAGGACAAGCGCCTCGATGAAGGGGCCCGGTTCAATCGCGGAAACCAGTCCGGGTCCGGCAAAGACCAGTAGGTATACGGGCAACAACAGCATCTGCGTCAGCATCAGCAGCGGTGCGGCGGCAAGAAGTCGATCGCTTGAGCCGCCTGCGAGCCCCGAGAACACGATCACATAATCGATACATGGCGTCAGCAGCACCATCAGTACCCCGATCAGCAGGGCCCTCTCATCCGCGATGAATCGCGACAGACCAAAGACAACAGCCGGTACGACCACGAAATTCAGGACGAGAACAGTCGTCATGAACCGGAAATCCCGTAACGCTTTACCGATCGAGGCAAAAGGGATTCCCAGGAACGTCGCAAAGAGCAGCAACCCCAGGACAGGGTTAATTGCCTGCTCCAGTGTTACGGACGCGGCAGGAACCAGCCAGCCAAAACCGCTCCGGTGACGATGGCCAGCAGGTACAAGGCAACCTGTCGACGTTCCATGGTTTTGATCAATCGGGTCACCCGCACATGCCAAGCCTAGATGGAAGAACCGGACTCTCGACGTCGGAGGCCTCCGTCGAATCCCGCTCGGCGGTGAGCAGCCACAGGACAGCCAGTCCGGCCAGGAAGGAGCCGAGTCCTCCGCCTGCCATGTCCCCGACGGTATCTGCGTAGCTGTGCATGGTGTTGGGATTGAGGATCGTGTCCACGCGCTCCGAGAATTCCCACATCACCCCGATGGCCAGCCCCATCAAAGTCGTCAGGATCACGGGCGCGGCCAAGCTGCGCTGCAGACCCATGCCGCCGGATCCACGGACAAGGTTGATCCGGGCGAGGACCAGGTAGACGGTGCCCGCCACGGCTCCATTGGTGGTGAAATGCACGACGTCGTCCAGCCAGTGGATCTGCTGGTACCAGGCTTCGACGGCGGCCCAGGTAGCGAACAGCAGGGTTGCGCAGAAAACGGCGTCGAACGGGCGGGGAATCAAGGTCATCCGGGGCACCAGCAGCGCAAGGAACACGATCGCGAACAATGCAATCTCTCCCCTGCCCATCCACGCGATCGCGGCGAAGAGGCTCACCACTGCCGCGAACCGCATCAGGTTCGCCACAGCACCGCAGGCCTTATGCGACGCCGGCCAGTTTTCTTCCGCCCCGCACCGCACCGGTGGTTCCAGCTTCTCGTCGGCTTTCATCGCGTTGCCCTCCATAGGTTGCGAGCTCAAGAGTCCCCACATTCAACGCTAGGCAGGCTGATTCGAACGGAACAACGACTTTAACGCGATCGTGACTGAGGCGGCGCAATCGTGACCCTTCCGAAGCGCGGGAGGTCTGCCATACTGCGAGTACGGCGTTTCACTCCCCCATCGGCACTGTCGCAGTGCCGGTAAGAATCGATTGGCTGGAGACGAGCAAGATGAATGAAGACGACGTCAAGAATGTCTGGATCGCAGCAGCGGATCTCGAATCGGCCGAGTTCGAACGCGATCACGCAACCCTGAATCTTGATTCGCGCGTGGCCGAAGCCCTTGAACATGGCCAGAGCGTGGAGGACATTGCCAAGGCGTCCGGCCTGGAACCCTCCGAAATTATCGCCGTCGCAGATATGAGCGCTGAGCAAACAAGCGAAGAAGGTATCGGCCACTAACAAGAGCGCGCAGAAGCGTCCCCGATTACGTCAAAACCCTGCAGGCCCGCCGTTCTTTCCCTGACCGTCGTCGTCTTTGCCGGAATCCTTCGCCTCGTCGCCCGTATCGACGGGCCGGGCGGCTGAAACAGGACGGGTGTCAGCAACGTCGACGGCGGCGTCAGCCTGAGCTTTTTTCTGTCCCCGCTTGCTCTTGGGACTTGCGCTAAGACCCCGTCCGGTCTCGTCCAGTGCAGTGGCGCGTTCAGCCTCCTCGACATCCTCCTGGGTGATCGCATCGTCATCTTCCGCGTTCCATGCCTTGATCGCGGCCCAGCCGACGGCGGCCACCGGGACGGACAGGATGGCGCCGACAATTCCGGCCAGGATGGTTCCGGCAGTCAGCGCGAGCAGGATCACCAGGGCGTGCACGCTGAGGGTCCGGCCCATCACGACCGGCTGCAGGAAGTTTCCCTCAAGCTGGTTGACCACAACTACCACGATGATCACCATCAGCGCCGTAAACGGTCCATTGGCCACCAGTGCGATGAGGGCGGCCAGCACACCGGCCAGGGTAGCGCCCACCAACGGGATGAAAGCGCCTATAAATACGATGACGGCCAGCGGCAGCGCGAGCGGGACCCCCAGGAAAAAGAGCGAGATACCTATAAAGAATGCGTCGACAAGGGCGACAATCGCCGTCCCGCGTACGTAGCCGCCGAGCACTGCCAGACTGCTGTAACCCACGCGGCGGGCCTTCACCAGTCGCTTGCCCTTGAATGCGCGCAGGATGAACGCCCAGATCCGCTCGCCGTCCTTGAGGAAGAAGAACAGGATGACTGCCATCAGCAAGGCGCCAGTGATGAAGCTTGTCACGGCGCTAAGCCCGGACAGTGCTCCTGCTCCCACAGCACTGCTGGTGGCAAAATCGACGACGGCGTTCCTCGCCTGTTCGATCTGCTGGTCGCTGATTGGTAAAGGAGCATTCCGAATAAAGTTATAGACCTGGTTGAAGCCTTCGGTGGCGCGGCGGGCTAGTTCGCTGGCTTGACTCATCACCGCGAAGACAATGCCTGTAATGATTCCTCCGAACACGAGCAGCAGCATCACGAAGGAGAAACCGGTGGCCGCTGCGCTCGGCCATCCTTTGCGGCGCAGCCAGTTAACGAACGGCGCAATCGCGGCGGCGAGAATCAACGCCAACAGCAGCGGGATAACGACCAGCGAAACCTGGATCAGGGCGTAGACCAGCACCGTCGCCAATGCGAGCAGCAGTAATGTCTGCGCCGCCCTGGTGCTGCTGCGGCCCATGCTGTCGCGCCATGGACTTATCTGTTGAACTTTTCCCATGTCTGTATCTCCACTCCTCTTCGGTCAGCTACCCCTTGGTCGACCTCTGGCGAATGCCAGCGATTGCCAGGAAGACAGGCTGCACGGCGCCCTTTCCGGATACCAACGTCATCATAAGCATGCTTAGAAAGCATCCCAAACGCTGCGCCGCCTGCGTTTAGAAGTAAACGAGGTGCGCCGTTCTGCACGTTGGTATCGTAAGACGGTACCGCGGACGGCCAGTCGGAGATTTTGCATCGTGCGCCCCTGGCGTGACCTTGAAGTGAAAGTAGTGAATGCATTCCTTGAAGAATCGCAATACAGACATTCTGCGGGCCTCGTGGCGGTTGCTGCCCCCCACGCTCAAAGGCCGGCTCAAACCGGTTGTGCGGCGGATTCTGGCAACAGATACCAAAGCGCCCAGTCAGACAGCTCCCCCGCCCGCCCCGATACTCTCCGTTGTCGTACCTGTCTACAACGTAGAGCAGTACCTGGACGAATGTTTGTCGAGTCTGGTTGCTCAACCCATCACCCGGATGGAAATCATTATCGTCGACGACGGTTCCACCGATGGGTCGTTGGCGATCGCCGAGCGGTATGCAGCCAGCGATTCGCGCTTCACGATTGTCAGGCAGCCTAACGCTGGTTTGGGCGCTGCAAGGAACACCGGAATTGCCCACTCCTATGGCCGGTACCTGACGTTCGCTGATTCCGACGACGTCGTCCCGGCGGGCGCGTATCAATTGATGGTGGACACGCTCAAGAGATCAGGCTCGGACTTCGCCGTCGGATCTGTGCGGAGACTGGCCGGGGACCGTCGCAAACCCTTTGGATCGGCCGGGGGCGTTCATAGTCGCCAGCGGATAGGAATCAGCATTACGGATTTCCCGGAGGCCCTTCGGGACGTGTTTGCCTGGAACAAGATGTTCCGCCGTTCCTTTTGGGATGCGCAAGTCGGCGGATTTCCCGAAGGACTCCGTTATGAAGACCAGGAGCCATCAGCCAAGGCGTTCCTCCGCGCGGAATCCTTCGACATTCTGACGGACGTAGTTTATGAGTGGCGGATCCGCCTCGATCGTTCCTCAATCACCCAGCAAAAAACCAGTATGGGCAACCTTGAAGACAGGCTTGCGGTCGTTGACCGTACGTCCACTCTCGTGCAGGCAGAGGCGGATGAAGAGGTATGGCGGGACTGGTTCGCCAGGATACTCGGCCACGACCTGGGGCAATATTACCGGCAGATCCCTCGAGTCTCCGATGGGTATTGGACTGTTCTCCAGATCGGGGTGCGGAAGTTGTTGGCCAGGGCCGACGACGCTGTCTGGCAGCGGATGAGGGTGCATGAACGGTTGCTGGTGCACCTGGTGGCAGCCGGACACCGCTCCGATCTTGAGACCGTTCTACTGCACTTGGCCCAATATGGCTCTGCATTCCCGCTTGTGAACCGTGGGGGTGTGCTGTCAGCCGAGCCGTCGTTCCTGACCAGCCTGCAACATCCCATCGAAGAGCGCCTGTTGCTCATTGATCCGCGTTATCTCCAACTCCGGAGCCGGCTGACCGCCGTCCGCGCCGGCGCGGAAGGAAAGCTCGACGTCGAAGGAGCCGCATACGTTCCTGGATTGGATTTGGCGTCAAACCCTTCGGAATTGACCCTATGGCTCAAGGCAGACGATGGAAGAGCTCCCATCAAGCTGCCCGTCAGCCGGTTTCGGGACGATGCAATAGACCAATCCTCGAATGACGCATGGACCAGCCACGTCGGAGCGGCATTCAAAACAACCATCGATCCCCGCTCCCTGGAAAACGCCAACGCCGCACCTGGCAGTACTGACGCGGCGGAGTGGCAACTGGAGATGACGTTACGGGTCGCTGACGTGGCTGTCTCCGGTCCGTTCTCCGGGCGCGATCGTTCGGGTCCCGCTGCAACCCTGCCCCTGGTGGCGGCAGGTGAAGCCAGCAGGTGCGTTGCCCGGTTTGACGACGGCAAGGGATTGATCCTCCAAGTCGTCCCTGTCACGTGGAAGGTTCCGGCCGTCCGGCTGAATGGCCGCAATCTTGAACTGGACATAGCGACGCCGGACGGCGAAACGGCGGAAAGTCTGGTGCTGCAGGCACGGGGCCGGAAAATATCCCTAACCGCGGCACCACGAAACTCAACCACCGGAAAAGCGGAATTCCTCGTAGCCCTGCCGGAATTGACCGCCCCAGCACCAGGGGAAAGTCCTTCGAAACCGCAGGTGTGGCAAATACGGGGACGGTCCAGTTCCGGGGCCCTGCATCGCCTCACCTGGCCCGGCTCTTCTGCTGAACTACGCCATCAGTATCCTGAAGGCCTGCCTTTACGGCCGAGCGTAGACGGACTCGGCCAGCTGGAGCTAAGAGAATCCGCCCTGGCCATCTTCGCCGAAACAGTAACCCTGGACAGCGAAAAAGCAACGTTGGCTATCAAGGGCCGCGTAACTGCTGGATCCACGACCGGATTCCGCCCTGGAGTCCAGAAAATGATCCTCGCTTCCGCCGAGCGCAATATGGAGGCTTCCCGCTTCACCATCGACGACGACGGCATCTTTGACGTGGAGTTTCCGCTGGCCCAAAAAATCTGGGGAAGGATTGTCGCAGCTCCTCAACCCGGAAATTATTCTTTGCTGTATCTCACCAAGGAAGACGGGGACGAACCATTCCAAGGCACTGTTCCGGTGACTGCGGGACTTGAGTCATCGCTTCCGCTCGAGTTCGATACGAACAGCACAACAATTCGCGTTACACGCAGTGCCGTCGCGGCGAATCTTTACATCTCTTTTGCTGCACCACTAAAGGCTGATGAATCAGGAAAGTTCCAGCAAACCGGGCTCATAACCAGCCTGCATTCGACGGTGCACCGGCCTGGAATAGAGGAGTCGATCCTTTTTGAATCGTACGGAGGCCGCGCTGTCTCAGACAGCGGGTTGGAACTCCACCGCGAACTGGTCCGGCTGGGCGATACACGAACCAAATATTGGTCGGTCAAGGATCGGTCCATCCCCGTGCCGGCCGGTGCTGTGCCCGTGATACGTCACTCGCGGCGGTGGTATGAGTTGCTCGGATCCGCTGGGCTCCTCGTGAATAACGGCTTGTTCCCCCACTACTTCCGTAAAAACTCCAGGCAGAAATACATTCAGACCTGGCATGGCACCCCGTTGAAGAGGACAGGCCACGACGGCCCAACTGCACATTTGGAGCTGCCTGAACTTGCAGCCTTAAAACGCGAGGCTGAGGATTGGGACATCCTGCTGGCCCAGAACGACTTTGCTGCGGACGTGCTGCCTAAAGCCCTCGGCTACAACGGTGAATCCTTGGTCACTGGCTACCCGCGAAACGACACGTTGTCCGGTGCCGAGGATGGCCGGCGCCGGCAGGTCAGGGAACTGCTTGGAATCGCGGACCATAAAAAGGCTATTCTTTATGCCCCCACCTGGCGCGACGATGTGAGTGATATCGGGAAACCGCATGGGCAGGTCGATTTCATGGATTGCGGCGTTCTTCAAAGCGCCCTGGGAAACGACTACGTGGTATTGCACCGGAGTCATCCGGATATGACAGGACCGCGGAATTCGTCCCTGGATATCGGGGTGGACGTAACGTCATACCCGGACATCAATGAGCTTTATCTGGCTGCCGACATTCTGGTGACCGACTACTCTTCAGCGATGTTCGACTTCTGCAATACGGCAAAACCCATCTATTTCCTGGTTCCCGATCTCGATTCCGTCAGGGAAGGGAGCCGCGGCCTATATCTGGATCTGGAAACCATCGCCCCTGGCCCCTTGGTCAACTCAACGAACGAGCTTGCCGCTGCCATAGAGATGCGGGCTGACCCCGCTTCACACCGGACAGCCGCCTACGATGCGTTTATCAGGAGATTTTTACCGTACGACGACGGGCACGCGGCCCGGCGTGTCATAGAGGCTGTTTTTTAGTCCCCTCGAGTTCAGGCCGGGCTGAAACATTGCGCCTTCGAGCCGTCGGCTATGTCCAAACTTCCAGTGCGGTAGCCGGGTAGTTGGGTTCGATACTGCTGCGAAAGACATCAGTGGATTTGAAGTAGTTGCCCGGATAAAGCGCTACCTCCCGGCCCAGCATGGATCCTGCAATCGCTATGTGCATCCGATCGGTATAGATCTTCCGGTATGGAGCCAGAATTTGGAAGAAAGGCAGAGCAGGTTGCAGATGCTTAGCCTGCAGGCTGAGGTCGAGGTTGTCTGCGGGCATCTTGGCGTCAGGGTGCTTCTCTTTATCGTCCCGGAAGAAGTTGCCCCGCTCAATCATGGGCTCCCCCACCGGGACCGTTAAGTCCAGATAGAACGCCATATCATGGCAAAACATGCTCGCCGAGTTTACCGCTTGACTCGTGTGACGATCGCGGGCGAAGTAGGTGATCCGGTCAGGGTCGACGTTCTCCAGGGGAGGCAGTTCGAAGGTTGTAGGTAATAGCACTACGTGGTCGAAGAGCGAAGCGTTCGCCGTTAGAAAATTCCGGGTGCTGGACCACGCCTCGCACCAGGCACCTCCACCGCCTGCGATAAGGAGAGTATCTGAAAGGCCGAGACCTGTCCCTTCCAATGCCTTTCGTATCTGCGCAATTTTCGGCCGGTCAATCTGGGTGTATTCAATGCCATGTTCTTGAAGGAACTGAACCGTTCCCTCATGTATGAGGCCATCGCCCCAATTGCCGATATTCGGCACGTAGAAAATTCTCTTGCCGGATCCAGCTTCCCGAATTGTCTCAAGCAGGAGAGCGTATTCCTGGTCGTTCCTGAGGTTTCTTAGTTCAGTCCGGTCTGTTGCGCTGACACTGCGTTTTGGGCGGGAAGGGAGTATCCAAGTCACCAGTGCATCCTATCTGGCAATCCATGGCACCGATGGCAGCGAATTGCAGGTATGAACATCAGGAACGCACCGCTGCAAAACAAGGCGTCGTTTCAAAGCATGGAAGTGGCCGGTCTGGAATGCCACATTCACTCCAGCGCCAGTCCACCTAGGACCGAAGGGCTCCCTGCCTTTGTCCTGATCCACGGCATGGGCATGTCACACCGGTACCTGCACAGATTGCACAATGTCCTTGCCGACGTCGGCGACACGTACTCGATCGATCTGCCAGGATTCGGAAGCACCCGTACACCGGACTCTCGTCTCTCGATGTCAGACTACGCCGGCCTGCTCGCGAAGGTTCTTTATGGACTCGGAGTGAGCAACGCCGTCCTCGTGGGGCATTCCATGGGCGCCCAACCCGTCGTCGAGCTTGCCATTGAGCAGCCGGAGCTGGCTTCGCACCTCATCCTGATCGGCCCGGCCGTCGACTCCGCGCGCCGGTCGGCTTCCGAACAGGCTCTGGCACTGTTTTACAACGCCCTGATGGAATCCCCATCGCTGACCGGACGGCAATTGCTGGACCTCATGCGGTGCGGGCCCCGCTGGTTTCACCGCGAACTGCCGGTGGTAATGACCTACCCTCTCGAAGACCGGCTTTCAGAAGTGGACCAACCGGTGCTCGTCGTGAGAGGCGAGTACGATCCGGTGGCTCTGCCGTTATGGTCCCAGCGGCTGGCCGATGGTGCAAAGAACGGCCGCTTGCTCGAAATACCGGGCCACGCCCATGGTGTTCAGCACACCGCGCCAGAGGACGTTGCCGCGGGGATCCGGAAGTTCCTTGAGATTGAACATCCGCCCACAGGAAGGGGGATTCAGACTTCCGGCATGTCTTCCATGACAAGCGCCGGGAGCCGGTTGTGATCCTGGCCGCCAAACCTTGCGGACCCCGCGGCGCCGCATATAATCAGAGTTAGAGGTCGAGCAGTCGGCCATGAGTTTCTTCTTCGGAGTTGACGATGAGCACCTATCAGTTCCACCGGGGGCGAGGCTGATGTCCCTGACTGAGCGCGAGCGGCGGGAACTCGCCGAACTCGAACAACGCCTGGCGGAGGAGGATCCGCGGTTCGCGGCCTCTCTCTCTTCCGGGGATAACCCGAACCGGTCGACCAAGCATGTCCTGCTCGGACTGCTCACTGTCGTTATCGGTTTAGTCGCACTAGTGGTTTCCATGACCTTCTCAATTGCCCTGGTTGGAGTTGTGGCGCTGCTGATCATCACCGCCGGCATTGCCTGGACCGTCCTGCTTGGTTTCAAGGCCGACGGACCCACCTCCCGGTCCTTGAGAAAGTATTTCGGCCGCAGAAACAACGGTTGAACCTGCTGTGCCCCGGACGCTGTCCCGGGGCGCTGGGCGACACGATCACCCGTTGTCATGCCACGCGTTTTACATGCGCGCATTCCTTATGTACTCTGTTGGCGGTTGAGCAGTGGCCATGGAAACTTCTAAGGGAGTAAACCCGTGGAACTTACGCTGCAGACGGCTGTCCGTATGGACACCGGCCCACTACTTTTTTCCGGCAAATCTGTCGTTCTTGTTATGGCTCCGCAAGGGGTTCCGGCATGAGTGATCAGATGAGCTCCGCCCCCTCGGCAGGTCCGCAGCCCGCCGGGGCCGGTGCTGCCAACAACCCCATGGAGGAGGCGCTTGTCCCATCAGGTTCCGACGCTTCAGGTACGTACCTGCAGCCCGGCGAGGCCTTCCCCCTGGATCTGTCCGGGATGGCAACCGATGATCTGCACATCCTCAACAGCCGTGTGTCCCGGCAAATGGACATGGAATACATCTACCGCGGAGGGCCACACCCCGAAACCCACGGACGCTTTCACGAGCTGGCCGAGGAACTGGACATACGGCAAGCCGCGGAAGACGCAGGAACGAATAAACCGTAGGCTGCGGTTGTTCACTCAGAACTACTTCAGAAATAAAGAAATTGGAGTGTCCATATAAATGGCAACAGATTACGACGCACCGCGTCAGACCGACGACGACACCGCCTCACAGTCCCTCGAGGAGCTGAAGGCACACCGGAGCGATAACCAGTCCTCCGCCGTCGACGTCGATGAAGCCAAGGAAGCCGAAGAATTCGAGCTTCCCGGCGCAGACCTGTCCGGCGAAGAACTGCTGGTCCGGGTTGTTCCGGCCCAGAAGGACGAGTTCACCTGCATGTCCTGCTTCCTGGTCCGCCACCGCTCGCAGATCGCCCGTGAAAAAGACGGAATGGTCTACTGCAAGGACTGCGAAGGCTAAACCAGCCGGCTACATTGCACCGCAGCCGACAACAGCTATAAAACAAGTGCGCCGCTGGAGACTCTCCGGCGGCGCACTTGTTGTTTGCAGATGAGGGAAGATCCGACTGCCCGCTTATGAGGACTTGGCTATTTAAAAACGTGTGGAGGAAGTTCTTCCGGCGCGCCTGCCCGCGGTCGCTCGTTGGGCGGTACGTCCCTTTGTGGTGCCGGCTCGTCTACCACCACCGGAATCGGCGGACGCCTTTTCTCCCGCTTCCGCCTTCTGTGTCTGGACGTACGATAAAGAAGCGAGGTGTTCGACTCGTTCCGGAACTTCTTTCCCACTTCGGCGGAGTATGTCCCGCTGTGCCCGCGCAGCCGCGATGTTCACCTTAGTGACTTTCGGCATCTTGCGTTGCCTCCGAACCCTGCTCGTAGTAGTCCGCGTTCAGCTGGTCGAACACATTAATGATCATTGCCTGATCATCTTGATAAATCCACTCTACCGCCCGTCACTCGCCCACTTTTTAACCATGTCCACTACTCAAGTCACCGTGAAACAAGTGCGCCGCTGGAGAATCTCCGGCGGCGCACTTGTATCGTCAGGAACGGCCCCAGCAGACCGCGCCTGGGTCTTTACATGGTGTAGAAACCGACGACCGGCATCGCATTGACGTTGTGGATCATCGTTCCCTGGCTCGGGTTCAGGGCGCTGATCATCTTGCCATTACCCAGGTAGATGCCTACGTGGCCGCCGCCGTTTTGTACGACGACGTCGCCCGGCTTCGGATTGAACGTGCGCTCCATGGCGTGCCACTGGTAGATGCGCGGCAGGTCGATCCCGTTCTGGGCGTAGACGTACTGCACAAAGCCGGAGCAGTCCCAGCCGGCCGGAGACGTGCCGGCCCACACATAGGGAACACCCTGGAAGGCCCGCGCCGTGGCGGCCAGGCCGGAGGCGGACGGCAGCTTCTGCACATCGTTGGACACGTTGCTGACGCGGCGGTCATTGTTCGACTGCGCCGCTCCCCCGTTGGAGGCGGGCGCGCTGCCGGAAACCCGGATCACATCGCCCGGGTAGATGACAGTGTCCCAGCCCATGTTGTTCAGCTGGAACACGGTCTGCAGGCTGATGCCGTACCGTGACGCGATCCGGCCCAGGCTGTCGCCGGACTGAACGGTGTGGGTCTTGGCGGAAACGCTTGAGGTGTTGTTCGCCGCGGTGCTGCCCCCGTTGGAGACGCTGCTCGACGGCGCGGACTGCGAGCTCTTCGAGTACTGGATGCGATCGCCCGGGTAAATGACGGTGTCATTCCAGCCCATACCGTTCAGCGAAAAGATGTTGCTCAGGCTGACACCATGCTGGTTGGCGATCTTGCTGAGCGTATCGCCACGCTCAACGGTGTGGGTGGCCGCGTTGGCGGTGGCGCCCATGGTCAGCAGCATTCCCGATGATGCAGCGAGAACGGCCGCAGGTCGGCCGACAGCGCCGGCGTTGGAAGCCACGGCCGACGAAAGTGCTTTGGCGGTATTAATGCGCACCGGCGCGCGGTGGCGTGCGTGCTTGGACACAGATGTAGCCTCTCCCTGTGCCTGCGGGGTTAGCTGTCGGATTCGGATGGGAGTCACCCGGACACAGTTGGTTCCACCGTGAAAATCCATGGTGGCCTGACGTGTCTTCACCCCTGGGACTTGTAGCGAGTCCCTACGGTTTCCCCGCCCCTGCCGGACGAAGTGCGAACGGACCTTGATCTAGTGGCAGAGTTAGGCATTCTGATCAAGGACATCGATTGTGATGAAATCGACGCAAAACTGACAGTACATCACAAATGTGCATCTTGTCACCATGCGCCACTCCGGTAACATCTGAAACATCTTTACCAGCAATCACAAAAGTATGCTTTTTCGGCTCCCAGTCGAAAGCCCCGAATGCACCGTTGACCACTGACTGCGTTCTAAGTTTCGACGACGGCGGACGCTGCCGTTCCGACGCCGAGTGCCGCCAGAATCGCCCCAGAGCTACGCTCCAGGTTCCTGGTCACGCGGGGCCGGTTAAGCCAGGCGTTCGCCTTCGCCGCGACCAGGCACAGCACGACAAGGTAGATCAGGATAATGGCGCCCAGCGTCGCACCGAGCAGCATGGTGGTGGCGAATACCGAACCGTTCCGGGGCAGGAACTGGGGCACGATGGCGATGTAAAACAGCCCGACCTTGGGATTCATCATGCAGGAGAGCAATCCGGCCCCAAACGCCGGCAGACCCGCACTTCTGATCGCCTCCTTGCCGGCATCGGCCGGCAGCTTGTCCGGTCGTGGCCCGCGGAAGGCCTGGATGCCGAGATAGATCAGATACAAGCCACCGAGTATTTTCAGCACCCGGTAGGCAACGGCAGACTGTTCAATCAGCGACGCCAGCCCAATACCGACCAAAGCCGCCCACATCAGATTGCCCAGAGCCGAACCGCAGGATGCAGCCAGGCCTGCTGTTACCCGGCGGAGGCTGTACCGGAGGGCCAGCAGGCTCTCGGGACCGGGCGTCACCGCCAGGACGACGCACAAACCGCAGAAAGCCAAGTAGGACGAGAGGGTCATTCCTCTATTGAACACCGATCGGTACCTTAGTCTCGACCCGGCGGTCGAGGACCGAGGCAACCACGGCGGCAGTAATGATGGCCACTGCCAAAAACAGGGGCAATTCGGTGGCCTGCAGGACGACGGCACCGGCCAAAGCGGTCCCCGCCGAGCCGGCAGTGATCTTCAGGGCTCCGACCCACACGAACACTTGGCCCCGGGCCTCCGGCGGAGCATATTCGCTGCGTGCAGCCAGGGTTGCCGCGAAGAAATACGAATTCATGATCCCCGTCAGGGAGTAGGCCGCCACTGCGACCGGGAAACTTCCCGCAAATGCCGCTCCGGCCAGGCCTATCCCTACTCCAGTCGCAAGCCACGTCATCAGGCGGTCGGCGTCGGCCCGCATCGGCCGGAGCATCACTCCTGCCGAACCTGCCAGGCCACCCAATCCGTAGGCCGCGACAAGGACACCTGCTGCAGCAGGTTCGACGGCGAACCCGCCCGTGGAGGCTACGGCCGTGATGGGCAGCACCGCCACCGACAGGGCGACAATAACCGTCAGATAAAGTGTCCTGCGCAAGGAACCCGTCGAGATCATCATTATCAGTGTGCGTCCTGGCTGAGGAACCTTCGAGGCGGCAGCAGCAGGCGGCGAATATGGCAGGAGCCTGATTACTCCTGCTGCGGCAAACGTGGCCGCAGCCAGGATCAGCGCTGCCACCGCCGGGCTGGACCAGGCCGAAACCGCGGCAACAAGTGAGGGTCCGATCGTGCCGCCAATACCGTACGTTGCGACGTCCCAGCCCTGTGCCCGGCGCTGGCTCGATCTTCCCGGCCCCGCTATGGCCGGAAGCCGGCTGCTGATACCACCGGTCAGCAGTGGACCAACCAGCCCGGAAGCAATCAGCACCAAGCCCGAGATGACGGGCCACGTCACCGGAAACAGCAGTACAGCTGCCGCAAGCGTCGCCCCGTGGGCCATACAGGCCAGTGCAATCACGGACCGGCCGTCGCGGGCGGTATCAAGGCGTCTGGCAATGAAGGGTCCAAGCAGATGGGGAGCGGTGATGCACGCACCAAGAACGCCGGCCAGCCATCCGGGCGACCCACTCGTCGTCACAAGCAGAACGATGGCAACCACCGCTCCCCCGTCCGCACTGCGGGCCAAGGTGGCTGCGACGACATAACGGGCAAGCCCGCCGCGCACGGTTCACCCCTCTAATCCGCACCGGCGAATGGCATCCGCGACTTTCCTGCGGCCCTCGCTGTCCAATCCCTGAAGGGGCAGCGGCAGGCTTTGCAAGGGGGTCAGACCCAGTTCCTCCGCAATTGCTGCGGTTACACGCAAGCTCCCATACATACCGAAAAGCGACCATACCGGCTCCAGATTCGTCGACGCTTCCAGTGCCAGATCACCGCGGCCCGCCAACGCATGATCAGCAATCACCTTGGCCGGCCCGGGAAGCACCCCTGCGACCACCGAGTACCAAACGCCGCAGCCGGCAAGCAGCGCTTCAGCTGCTGCAGAGTCGCCGCTGATCCCTATCGAAGTACGTTCCGGCAACAGGGAGCGCAGCTCCCTCACGCGTGCGGAAACCTGTCCCGGCTGGGGCGGCGGGATTTTGATGGAGGCGATCGCCGGAATGCCGGCAACGCGCGAATACAGTTCATCCGAAAATGTGAACCCGGTGGTACCCGGGTTGTCGTAGACGACGATCGGTACGGAGGATGCCGCCGAGACGCCCTCGTAGAGGCTGAACACTTCTGCCTCTGTCAATTGTTGGTACGACACCGGTGCCAGCAGCAAGCCGGCAGCCCCTGCTGCCTGGGCATCTTCAACATGCGCAAGGACATCGCGCGTGCGCACGGCACCCACGCCGGCAATGACCGGGACCCCGTCAGCGGCATCGACAGCGGCTTCCAGCACGGCATGGCGTTCTTCGCGGGACAAGTAGGCATAGTTCCCGGTGGAGCCGAGCACGCCAAGGGAGTTCACGCCAGCTCCCGCAGCCCGCGAAACCAACGAAGCAACGGCCTTCAAATCGACACGGTCGTCGTCTATTGGCGTAAGGGGAAAGGCACAGAGTCCGTCGAACATAAACCCTTCTTTCATCCGGCTGCAGGCCGCATAAGGCGGAGCAGCTGCATGGCATTTGATTCCGGTTTTTATGTTGGCAGGGTTCTTGGTCCTACACTAGGTCCAAGAATGATCACATTGGGAGGTCCATTTGGGCGAGATCGAGCTTCCGGTCACACTGGACAGGGATGGCCCGGCTCCACTGGCCGCTCAACTGGCTGACCAGCTTCGCAAGGCCATCCTCGGCGGGGTGCTCCAGCCGGACCACACGCTTCCGGCAACACGCAGGATGGCCGCTGAGCTCGGTATTTCACGCGGCGTTGTGGTCCGCGCGTTTGAGCAATTGGCCGGCGAGGGATTCCTGGAGAGTCACGGGGCCGGCGGGACCAGGGTGGTGATCCGCCCGGACGTTCAACATCCTGCCCTCAAGGAACATCCTGTCCCGCACATCCAGGACAGCGGGCCGATCATCGATCTCACACCGGGACGTCCGTCGGGCAGGCCGTTCAAGAACCGCGAGTGGCATGCCGCCTGGCGCAAGGCGGTTTCCGAACAAAGACCCACGCAGCTGCCTCCACCCCTTGGCACCGATTCCCTGCGCCAGGCAGTCGCCGGACATTTGGCCGTGTCCAGGGGACTCGCCGTCGGACCGGATGATGTCATCATTACGGCCGGAACAAGCGACGCCTTGCAGCTGGCCGTTGCCACCCTCCGGCGCCGCAGAGAGCACCCCCGGATACTCGTCGAGGACCCTGGCTATCCAACGGCAAGGCGGGTGATGACCGCGGCCGGTGCCATGTTGGAAACAGTGCCTGTCGATGAAGACGGGCTGAGAGCCTCCCAGCTGGCCACCCTTGAACGGATGCCGGACGCCGTGCTGATCACCCCGAGCCACCAGTACCCGCTCGGCGGCAGGATGCCTGTCCAGGAGCGGCTGGATCTTCTGAACTGGGCAACCGAACATGGCGTGCTCGTCCTCGAAGACGACTATGACAGCGAATTCCGCCATCACAGGATGCCCTTGCCCGCCGTTGCTTCACTTCCATCCAAGGCTGATGTTGCGCTGTTGGGTTCCTTCTCCAAGTCCCTCAGTCCTTGGCTGCGGTGCGGCTACCTCGTGGTCGGCGGGGAATCAGGGCGCGCGCTGAAAGCCATGCGTGAAGGACTGGATACACCGGTTCCCGGGATCATGCAGTCGGCCCTTGCCCACTACATCCAGGCCGGAGGTCTTTCACGGCACATCGCCCGGGCGCGGCGCGAGTACGCACACCGCAGGGCGCTCCTTCTGGAACGCCTGGGTGGCGGTTCAGACCTTCGCCTCGGCGCCCTCGACGGTGGACTTCACGCGATCCTGCGTTTTCGCGGGAGGGACGCCGTTCAGCTGGCCGATGAGGCTCTTCGCCGGGGAATCCGAATGGCCACACTGGACGCCTATTACGCCGACCGCGAGCCTGAGAACGGTCTGGTCATCGGTTACGGTGCTCCCAGCGATCTTCAGCTCACTGAAGGCCTGGACGTCATTATCGATCTGCTTGACGGCAGGCCCGATTTCGCACCGCGCGGAAACAGCAAGTAGGCTTACGAAGCGGATCAAGCCCCGGTCCTAACCTGCACTGGACGAACCGGAGCCATCTCACATCGCCGCGAACCGCCTATGGCAGCGCATCGCCATTTCGTTAAAGCCACCCATGATGAGCCACAAACTATTGTTGGCTTTCAAGGCCGCGCTCGCAGTCGGCATCGCCTGGGTGGTTGCACCCTACATGCCGGGCGTCGCCGACGACTATCCCTACTACGCCCCCCTCGGTGCACTGCTCAGCATGCATTCGACACTCAAAGGCTCGGCCAAGTACGGCCTGCAGATCCTCGGCGGACTCGCCATCGGAATCCTGCTCGCTGCGATCGTGCTGGCCTTCGGGGCACCAAACTTCCTGACCATCTCACTCGTGGTGGCCGCCGGCGTCCTGATCGGCGGGATGCGGTGGCTCGGTGCTCCCGGCCAGGAATACCTGCCGATCGCAGCCCTGTTTGTGCTGATCGTCGGCGGGCAGGACGCCAGCCAGTATTCGATCGGCTACCTCGTGCAGATGACCGTCGGTGTCGCCGTGGGGCTGCTGATCAACCTCCTCGTCCTGCCTCCCCTGACATTCGATTCAGCGGTCCAAAAGTTCTCACATTTCCGCAGGAGCCTCGCCCGCCACCTTAACGACGTCGGCACAGCGTTGACCGAGAACTGGCCGCCGGAGCGGGAGGACTGGGCAACCCAGAACGAGGCTCTCGCGGGCACGGCGGCGGAAGTCCGGGAAACCATCCACATCGCCGACGACAGCCGGAAAGGCAACCCGCGCGCACGCATCCACAACAGGGACCTGGACGCAGACTATGCGGATCTGGCTGCCCTCGAGAATGTAACCTTCCACATCCGCGACCTGACCGAAGTCCTCGCCGGAGCAGTCTGGGGCAAACCGTTCCCAGTGGAGCTTCCCACCGAGTTGTGTCCACCTCTGAGCGAGGCCATCCTTGCGGTGGCGGACATGCTGACGATCTGGGAGAACAAGGACGAAGGACAGGAGCCCACCGACCGGGCAGAGACCAGCATCGAAGCGCTCTTCAACGGAATCGACGAACACCGCACCGCCGGCCCCGCCTCCATGAGCGCCGCAGCCACCATCGCCATGACCCTGCAACGGATACTGGTCACCGTACGGCCACGAACCCAGGGAGCCACTGCTCATTGATCAATTCATCGCTGCAGCAGACAACCAACAAGGAGACTATGCTGAAATCGAAATTCACCAAACGATCCATTGACGTTGATGGCGTACGGATGAATATCCATTCCGGTGGGACGAAAGGACCGGCTTTCGTGCTGGTGCATGGAATAGGTGCCTCGCACCGGTACTTTCTGCCCTTGGCGCGCATGCTTGCGAAGAAGGGAACGGTACACATTCTGGATCTTCCCGGCTTTGGGAGTACTCCCACACCGAACCGGGCCTTCGATATCGCAGATTTCGCCAGTGTTGCCGTCAAGGCCTTGAAAGCTCTACAAATAGGGCCCGCGATACTTGTCGGCCATTCCATGGGCGCACAGGTGACTGCCGAAATGGCACGGCAGCAACATGATGCCGCGGCCGCCGTTGTACTGTTAGGCCCCACAGCCGAAGAAGGCGAGCGCACCCTTGGTGCTCAAGCTTTACGTTTGATGCGTAATTCCGCCCGCGCATCACTTAAGTCGCAACTCGTCGTGGCCTTTGACTACCTCCGCTGCGGTCCACAGTGGTTCGCCAACACGATGCCGGCGCTGCTGTCGTACCCGACCGAAGAGAATATCGCAGCCCTCGGGATGCCGCTGTTGCTGGTGGCCGGAGCGAGGGATCCGGTGGCTCCGGAACGCTGGCTCCAGAAATTAGCCGGTTCCTGCATAGACGGCCGCATAGACCGCGTTGCCGGCGAACCACATGCGGTAATGTACACAGATCCCACTGCCGTAGCCCGGCTCTGCCTGCAGATGCACGCGCCTACCGCTATGTGATTTACGCCTCGGTCTACTTCTTTTCGTAGCCGCGCAGAGCCAAGCCAAGTCCGAAAAAGGTCGGGGCCCACTCGCCGACAAAGATGCCCCAGCGATCGGCTCGGTCGATGCCTTTGCTTTCCTTGTTCAAACTTGCGACCCAGGACAAAAACGACAATGCGATTGAAACAAACGCCGCCGTGTAGGCGTGCTCGCTCCTGAGTCCAAGTTCTGAGAGTTTCTTGACCATTAGTGCCTTCCTTTCACTTGCCGCCGTCTAAGCGGTTTCCGGTATCCGGACCGTTCGCGCCCGGTGCTTAGAGTTCGACAGTTTTGTTTTCACCCACATCGGTTTTGCCGCCGGTGGTCTTGGATTTGATGAACTGGACCGCGGACGTGACGGCACCACCTGGAGTGTCCCAGTATCCAGCTGAATCCGCATCGATTCGAAGAAAGACAAGTCCAGGCGTTTCCGGCCCATCGGGGAACCAGGCTTCAACCTCGGCGGACCAAAGCTCCTTGGCTTTGGCCCTGTCTTCGACGACCTGTCCTTGACCACTGACAGATATCCAGGAGCCCTTCTGGCTGAACGAAACGTTGACTGTCGGGTTTCCTTGCACATGTGTTACTTGGGAAGTGTCCCGGTGAGTAAAGAACCACATGTCACCGTCGGCCTCAACGTTCTGTACAGCCAACGGACGGCTGACCAGCTTACCGGTCCCATCCATGGTGGTGACCATTGCAATCTTGGCGTCGTTGATCAGATCGACTACCTTCTGAACTTCTTCTGTCTCCGTCATATTTGGTGTCCTTTCTGCTGTTCTCATCCATTGACCGGGACGCGTCCCGCGAGTTCAAGGAGGACCACGCGAACCTCCATCCACAATACCGGAAAAACTGTAAGGATACTTAGCATTATCGGATAAATGCCACTCGACCGAGCCGTGCCGAGGCGGCATGTACATTGTCGACCGGCCAACTGTAAGGTCGAGCCATGAAACCAGGCATCAGGAGCATGCGGTGAGCATCACCGGAGGACAGCACGGAAGCGAGCACCACAACGTGGTGATCATCGGGGGCGGTAATGCCGGTATCTCCCTCGCTGGCCGGTTGCGTCGCTATAAGGTTTCCGACGTCGCCATAGTTGAACCCAGCGAAGAGCATCTATACCAGCCGCTGTTGTCGCACATCGCCGGTGGAACTGCCGACCCTAAGCTGGCCGTCCGCCCCCAGAGTTCCGTGATTCCGAGTGGAATCAGGTGGATTCAGGACCGAGTCGTCGATATCCTTCCGGTGTCCAATACTGTGGTCCTCGAATCCGGACGGCGGCTGAGTTATGGCCATCTAGTAGTCTGTCCGGGCATCCAAAAGAACTGGGAAGCGGTGCCGGGCCTGACCGAGGCAATGGACTCCCCCTATGGTGCATCAAACTACGAATTTGACCTTGCGGCTAAGGCTTGGACGCTATTGCGCACGCATACGCAAGGAACGGTTGTTTTCAACCAGCCCGCCGGCGCAGCGTCGTGCGCCGGGGCCGCGCAAAAGCCGATGTACCTAGCCTGTGACTACTGGCGCAGGAAAGGCGTCCTTCAGGACATCCGCGTGGTGATGGTCGTCCCAACCCCAACCATCTTCGGGATGCCTTTGATCGATCAGGAGCTTAACCGCAAGATTGCAGAATACGGAGTGGAGTTGCACTGCAACAGCGAACTGGCAGAGGTCGACGCCGGAGGCCGGGCCGTCGTCGTCCAGAACAGGGTCACGGGCGCAAGGGAAAAAATCTCTTACGACATCCTCCATGCAGTGCCCCCGCAGTCGGCCCCTGACTGGCTCAAGTCAACTGACCTTTCCCCGAGTGCCGACGTGGATGGCTTCGTCGACGTGGATCCCGAAACGCTGAGGCATAACCGTTACCCGAATGTTTGGTCACTTGGCGATGCTGCCGGGACAAGGAACTCGAAATCCGGGGCAGCGCTGCGTAAACAAACCCTCGTGGTGGCGAAGAATATCAGGGCAGTGCTCAACAGCAGACGTCCCAGCGCCAAATATGACAGCTACTCCGCCTGCCCTTTCACCGTGTCCCGGTCGTCCGTCGTGTTTTCCGAATTTGACGACGAGTACCGCCCTAAACCTACAGTCCCCAAATGGAACGCAATGGCCAGGGAAAGACGTTCCACGTGGGTGCTTGAGCGGTACATCCTTCCTCAGGTCTATTGGAAGCTGATCCTCAAAGGCCGAGCATAGTCCACGCTTTCTGGATCATCGGCAGCGCCCCAAGGCTAAGACTCGAAGTGCGTTTCCGCCGGAGCTTGGCCGGTGGCGGCAACAATGTCGGCTGCAATGTCGCGCAGCTTCACGTTCCGCGCGCTTGAGGCGGCTTTGAGGATCCTGACCGCTTCGTCCTGTGAGCAACGGTTTTGCGCCATGATGATGCCGACAGCGAGGTCAATGTTTGTGCGTGACTCCATAGCCGCTTCGAGGTGCTTGCTGGTGTCACTCAGATGAGCCATCCGCACCGCCAAGCGCAACGAAGTTGATGTCTCCTCGGCGAGAGCCTCTGCCGCAGCTACCGCATCGTCGTCGAACGCATTGACATCCGTTGAATAGAAATTCAGTCCCGCCTTGGCAACCCCGTCCAACGGAACGGGAACACCGAGCGCCGAGTGGATGCCGTGTTCGGCGACGGCGTCGCGGTACTCGGGGAACCTGTTGTCCTGGGACATATCCTTCACATGCACGGTATAGCCCTCACGCGCGGCACGCAGGCACGGACCGTCGTCGAACGCGTACTGAATCTTGTCCATTTTGGCGGCGTACTCACTGCTGCTCGCCATCGTCGCCATCGTGCGGGGACGCAGCAGCGTAACGGCACACAGCACCTCGCCGCCGGATTCGGAATACAGTCTGGAGGCCGCAAGGCGGGTCAGGCCGTTGAGGAACTCCCCCACGTCCCCGCTTTCCATCACCATGTCGAGCAGGGTACTGTTCAGGTCCGGCTCAGCCGTCGTTGCGTCTTCCATTTCTCTCCTGCTTCCATGCTGAGGGCACTCTGCCCAAGTATTTCCGAACCACAACTTCATGGCGGCCGGAGAATCGCTTTTTCTTTCCCGAGTTTATGTCGAGTCCGGGTCTTCCCGCGGATGATCCTCGGCTGCAGACATTGAACCACCATCCGATTCGGCGCCAACGTCATCGTGCCCGCCGTCAGAGTCCGTACCGGTGTCGTCGTCGGAACTGTAAGGAGCGCGCGGCGGAGCCGGCAGTTCGTCAATCATTTCGTTTACGGCATGGGCCAGCAAATCGCGCTGCAGGGCCGGCAGGTTGTAGGAGCCGTGCAGGTACGCGTCAACTTCGTATTCGCCGGCGTCTCCCCCGATGCCGAAGTAGCGCAGCCACAGCTGACCGACGCTGATTCCGGAATGCCTTACTGCAATCAGCAGCAAGCGACGCTGTTCCTGCCCTTCATCCGACGGCTCAAAACCCATACTCGTCCTCTAACCGTCCAAAGCGGAGGCTTCCGCAACAAGGTCCTGGGCCCCCGCGTGCAGGGTGTTTCCCGAGCTGCGCGATGTACTGATCAAAAAGGCCGTGGCTTCGTCCTCGGTCATCCCGTGCCGTTCCATCAGGATCCCCTTTGCCACCGCCACCGTATCGCGCGTCTGCAGTGAGGTCCGGAGATCATCGCTGAGGCGCTTCGGGAGTTCGTCGGTCTGGACATTTCCCAGCAGCGCGGCCGCGGGCACGGCGAACATCTCCAGCAGCCGTTGCGTCTCATCGGTGAAGGCACCCGGGATGGAGGAGTAGAGCTTGATGGCGCCGATGGCCGCGCCGGCGTGCAGCAGCGGGGTGCTCAGCGTCGAACGGACGGGCAGGTCCGCAACGGCGGAGGTCCAGCGCGGCCAGCGCTCGTCCGTCAACGTGTCGTCGATCCGTATGGTGCGCATCGCCTCCCGGGCGGTAAGGCACGGCCCTTCACCGATTTCGTACTGGGCTTCATCGAGACGCCGCACAATGCCGTCGGTAGAGCCGGTGCTGGTCTTCGCCCCCGCAGCATCGATCAGTGTTATTCCCGCGCCGAGCGTATTGGGAATGGATTCCTTGGCGGCACCCGCCAGGACTGCGACGGCGTCGTTCACCGTCTCTTCGGTCAGGAGCAGGCCGCGGATCCGGGCGAAAACAACAGACAGTTCATCGAGGGGGAGGTCGTTTGCCACTGGTTGGGCCCTCACAGACATGGATTCGACGGACGCGTCCGCCGGCGTGAGCCCCGCTGCTGGAGCCGCGAAGCCGGATTGCGTTGGCGACGTTCCCGGTTCCACAGTCTAAGCTTAGCAACCCCGCCCCGGCCCAACGCTATTAATTGACGACGGCGGCATCCAGCGGCAGCGACGTGTCCTCGCCCACAGAGCGGATCGCCGTAAGAGTGGCAAACCCTTCGGCGAGCAGGGACGCATCGCTGTCGGGATGTTGGGGTTCCCTCTCCTCGGAAACGTTCAGCCGCACTTGGTCCTCGTCCGGCTCCGTCATGGTGGTCTGGACGACGCCGAAATCGGCCAGCGTCGCAACGCGGCACTCGGGGACTTGATCACTGACGCCGGCGGGCAGGTTGAGGTTCAGCACTGTTCCGATGGGCTGATCGATCAGGAAAGGAATCAATCTTCCGGCCAAGGTGCCGGCGGCCGTCCAACCGTCCGGTTCTGTTCCCAGCGGGACGTCGAGTGAAACCGCCATGCCCTTGGCGCCGTTGACTCCACCTGTGAGGGCGGCCCCGACCGTGCCGGAGTGCAGTATCGCCCGGCCGATGTTGGCCCCGCGGTTGACCCCGGAGAGCACCAGGTCGGGCGCTGTCCCAAAGGTGCCGTGTGCGGCCAGAAGTGCAATCAGGGCCGGCGCCGACTGGACAGCGTAGACCGGAATATCCCCCAGGCCGTCAAGGGTGCGCCGCTCGAACAGGATCCGCCCGTCTTCTTCCGTCGCCGTAATGGAGGCACTGCTGCCGCTGAACTCCGACGCCGGAGCGGCGACGACGACGTTCAGTCCCGCCTCGAGGGCGGCCTGGGCAAGGTGCAGCAAACCCGGGGAGTGGATACCGTCGTCGTTGGTGATTAATGCGGTGAGAGAACCGCCGTCGGACTCATTTCTCATTGTGCCCTCCATTCGACTTCACGGGCTTGATCTCCACCAGTTCCCGCAGTTTCTGCACGGCTTCGGCATCACCGGAGCCGAGCCCGTGCCTCGTGACGTTCAGCGCCCCGGCGGCGGCGCCGAGTGTGACCGCGTCGGTGATGGAACCGCCATCGGCCAGGGTGGCGGCCACTCCAGCGGTGAGCGAGTCGCCGGCGCCGTGGTGGTCGACGACTTCCAGCGACGGCATATGGATCTCGCTGACCTTGCCGTCCGCCAACAGCAGGGAGGGCGCCTCAGCGCGGGTAACGACGACGTACTCCGCACCTTCCGAGGCGAGCTGGTGCATCGCGTTGATCAGCTCGTTGCTATCGGTCGACTTCACCCGACCGTCATCCTCCAGCTCGTCGTCGGCAACTTTGACCACGGTCAGCCCTCCCGCGAGCGCCGCCGACAGCCGGTCCCCGGACAGATCCGCAATCACCCTGCAGCCCACGGTGTTCAGGTCGGAGGCGAGCCGCCGGTAGACGTCGGCGGTCACCACGCGTTCGCTGGCGGCGCCACTGAGGATGACCGTTCCTGCTTCCATGCCAGCCTTGAGGGTGATGCCGTACAGCCGGTCGAGATCATGCCGCGCCAGCGGATCGCCGCCGCTCTCGGCGATGGCGACGCGGTCACCGCCTCGCCGGTCGTGGACATAGGCGCCGCTCCGTGCGCTTCCGTCCACGGTGAGGATGTTGATGCCTTCGTCCTCGAGCAGGTGTTGCAGCAGCCCACCGGTCTCACCGGCCAGCACCGAGCACATCGTCACCTCTGCGCCGAGCGCCCTGAGCATGCGGGTCTGCCACACTCCCTGGCCGGCGGCATGCACGTGGACCTCCGCCTCGCCGTCGTGATCCTCCACTGTCACGGACAGGACCGGCGACGGGGCGAAAACTACGACATTTCCCACATGCTCTCCCTTGGATGACAACAGTAAGCCTGCTTGCAATTCTTCCGCATCCGAAGCATTAGTCAAACCCTCTGCCATCGGCAAGGCGAAGGGTGACGAGGATCTGAAAGCCGAAGGACCACTTCACAGATACTCAGGGCGTGAACATGTCCTCAATCCTGCACTCGAACTTCCCCGCCAAGCGGAACGCTAACGGCAGGGAAGGGTCGTATCGGCCCCGTTCGATTGAAATGATCGTCTGGCGCGAGACACCTAGCGCGGCAGCCAGTTCAGCCTGAGACCAACCGCGCTCAAGTCGACGGGACGCGACGTCGTTGTTCACTTCAGTGCCCGGTGCCTCACGAGGAAATACCGCGCTCCGACGTCGACCACTCCGAGCAGGAGGAGAGCGAGAAGGGCAGCGGAGGCCGTAAATTCCAGATTGGTTATCAGCAGCACCGCCGTCGCGATGGTCGTCGCCACCAGCAGGTCGAGAAAGGCTCCAGCGCCGGCCTGCTGCATCCAGCGCAACTCCACGCTCTCTTCCCCGTGAGCATCGAGCGTGACGGTGTGGCGCGATACGAATGTCTTCATCCCGACGGAGACCGACGGGTAGACCACGCACAGAGCGGTAATTCCAGCAGCGAGCCAGAAATCGCCGGGATTCATTAGACCCACGAGCAGGGAGAGCGCGATCGTGAGGATGCCGCCGAAGGTAAAGGCGAGCACATAATGCGATGCTGGCGCTGGCTTCCGGCCGGGCAGTCGCTCGCGATAGTTCACCATGATTGTTCTTCTTTCCCTAAGGCTCGCCGTGATGATACTGGGTCGGTGAGGATGCCGACCGACGTGCCCGAAACCCTTGATGTAAAGCAACCTTGACTCACAGTATAGAGTAAAGCAGCCTTTACATCAGGGGTCAAGAGCACCGACCGCAGTACCATCTGCAGGTGCGACAGCTAGTTACCAGTCATCCTCGTTGCCGGCATCCCAATCGATGTCCCTTGGGGCGTCTGTGAGGATGCGTTCCGAAACAGCCATATGGCCAACCAGGTCACTGCAACGGCGAGGCCGATGAGGGCCAACTGCAGCACAGTTTCCGGAAAAACAGCACGCAGGGCGATGGGAATCGCGCCCGCGGCGTAGAGGGCCACTGCGGCCTTAGGTGCCCCCGAGGTAAGCCACAGAGACGACATGAGGGCGACGGTACCGAGGAGGAACAGCATCGAAACTACCGTCAGAGCGATCCCCAGTGGACCCTCAGTCAACGCTGTGATCGTACCGGCGTCGAGGTAAGGAAAGACAAGGTTGAGGACAAATTCGACTCCCACGAGGCCAGACAGTGAGGTTACTGAGAGGACAGCGCCCGCGGCCCCCAGCACGCCTGCTTTCCTGGAAATCACCATGTATACGCCAATCACGAAACCGATGGCTGCGACTTGAGCGACAGGCGCTGCGAGCTGGGTGAAATTTGAGGTGGGAATTACTCCCGCTCGCTTAGCGGCGTTCACGATCAAGATAGCTGCCGAAAGAAGTCCGGCAATGGCATATATCTTGATGAGTACTTCGGGTAGGAACTTCGGGGCTATTTTCGATGACATCTGACGTTCTCTTCTCTTTGAGGAGGGCGGACGGAGTGGTTTCGGCTGTTAGGCGTCGACGGCGCGGTACACCGCCGGAGTGCCGGGGGCGGCCAGTGCCGCTGTGATGGGCGAAGGCTTGAAGCCTTTGACGATCAGCCAGACCCCCAAGGAAAACTCCCACAGCGCGAGCGTGAGTGCAGCGATCCCCGGCAACAGGGACACTGGCTCCCAGAAACCGAACAGCACGCCGATGTCGGCGGCGACGAGCAGTGGCGCTCCGATGAATCCCAGCAGCGGAAGGACACGGGGCACCAGCCGAGACTGGTACATCAGGGATCCCAGCAACAGCGCGTTTATGGCAGGAAGGAAGCCTTGCCCGAGAAGGGTTGTCCACTCACGCAGGGCGACCAGTGCCTGGCCGGTAACCACCGCATCTTCCCCGGCTCCGGCTTGTCGCAACGTCACAAGCGACAGGACAATCACGACGCCGGTGAAGATTGTGGCGGCTTCCAGGATCCGTGCGCCGACGAAACCCAGGGCAACGCCTTCGTTCTGCCTCTTCAGTACCGGATACAGTGCGACGCCGGTGCCGATGCAGGCCAGGGCCACGATGACCTCCAGGATTCCCCCGAGGATCACGGGATTGTCCGGGCCGGGGCCGGCTATGTAGGCCGGATCGAGCACCGGAGCGTAGAGAACAAGTGTCGGGATCGAGACGAAGGTAATCAGGTACAGGACTCCCGCGACGAGCGCGGTTTTCCTCAAGGAGCTCATCGGAGCTCTTTCGCCTTTTGCGGTTTGGACGGTGGACATGGTGAGGGTCTCTTTCGTGTATTAGGAAACTAACGAAGTTTCGGGGTGGGTAATTCTGGTTGGTCCGGGGCGACTGCAATGACCGAGACAAGCGGCAGGCCGACGTCGCGCACTTTTTGAAGCAGCCCATGAAGGTCTGCCTGATCGGTTATAGGTCCGGCGATGGTTGTGGTGCCGTCCTCCTCGTTGGTGAGACTCATCCCGCCGAACCATGCGGCCCATCGGGAATCCAAGTGCCCCTTGACGCGGATCTCGTACCGTCGGCAGGCGTCGTGGCGACCGGTGGATTTTTCACTCATGATCCAAAGCTAGAAGGAGATGTGATGAGCCGGCATCACTACATGTGGTGATTAGCCTGATGATTTCGACGCCGATGCCCGGTGCCCGCCGGTCCTGAACGACTAGTGCCGGGACTGACGATGGTGGAGCGACAACAGGTCGAGTTCCTCGCCACGGCGGACCGTCGCCCGGCGGCTGTTGACGCCCAGCTTTGCGTAGATGTGACTGGTATGAGTCCGCAGGGTGTTCAGGGACACGCAGAGCTCGCGTGCGATATGCGGCCCCTCCAGATCCGAGCCGAGCAGTCGGAGCACGTCGAGTTCCCGTTCGCTCAGTGGCTCGATATGGCCTTGGGTGACGGGTACGTTGTCCGTGGGCTTGTCCATGGCAGCCACGAGTTGGCGGGCATAGCCGGCGGTAACCCCCGTTTTGGTGGCCGCGCGGAGCAGCGCGGCCATAGGTGGGCCCTCATCCACAAAGGTCCGGATGTAACCCTCCGGCTCGGCAAGCCTCAGCGCACGATGCAGTGAGTCCAAGGCAGCGTTAAGGTCGCCTGCAGCTTGCCGGGCCAGCGACTGCAGCACCAGAATCTCGATGACGCTTCCCGTCCTCGCGCCCGTTTCCGCCGCTCCGAGCAGGCGTTCCAAGAGCCGGGCCGCATCTTTCAGGTCTTCGTGTGCGCCTTCCCTCCCAAACCGGGCCAGGAGAAGCCTGGCGAGGATGCAGTGCTCGAACTCATGCAGGTAGCTGAGGTCGTCGTCGACCGATAGACCTTGCTCAGCTGCCCAGCGCGAGGCCTCAGCGAGACGGCCGAGCGCGATCAGCACCCGTGCCTTCGACGCCGGCACCGGGCGGACATTGGGGAAAAAATCGCTGACGTACAATCGCTCTGCCTCATTGAACAGCTCGAGGGCGGCTTCCAAGTCTCCTTCGGCCTCGCGTATCCGGGCCATCGCAACCCGCCAACGATACGGGTTCTGCGCCAGCCCGGAGTGCTCACCTAACTCCCGACTCCGCAGTAAATCCTGCGTTGCGGACTCCAGATCGCCACGTTCGCGGTGCAGATCGCTCAAGCCCACATACATGTCCGCAGTTCCCCGCAGAACCGGCCCGTCCTGTTCAGAGGCCAGCTGCAATGCTTGCTCGTAGGTGCGCATTGCGTCATCGAGACGAGCTTGACCAAGCCGGATGTCGGCGAGCGCAATCGCACATCCAAAGGTGTCGGTGAGATGTCCCGCGCGGCGAAGACCCGCCATACAGTCGGCGTATGCCTGATGTCCTGCCTCGAGCGCGCCGTTCGTCCATGACGCCAGTCCAAGAAAGCCGGCTGCCGCGGCGCGCTGCAGGTCATCCTCGGCGGGGGCAAGTTCGAGCGCGATTTGCGCGTGCCTCACCGTCCCCGGTACATCCCCCTGAGCCAGCGCCAGTGCGGCACGGTACACCTCGACCGTCGAGGGAAGGCGGCGGAATCCCCCGGCGTCGACGACCACCATCTCCGATGAATGAGGGTTGATTCCCCGACTGCCGTCCTTTGCCTTCTCCAGCCATCCCTCTACCTCCCGCAGTCGCGCGTCCACCCCCTCGAGCTCACCCCTCACCACCAAGGCACCGATGAACCCCACGCCGAGCACCGGCCGGACACGGACCACCTCCTCAGGAAACATCTTCAGCCAGCCGTACAGCGTTGCCTCCTGCCTGTCCCTCCGCATCGCAGGAATTTCCAGTTCAACAAGGTCCGCCGCGCGCTCGAAATCCCGCGCGGCCAGCGCGTGACCGATCGCCTCCGATGGCCCGCCGTTCTGCTCGTACCAGAAGCTTGCGCGCCGGTGCAGATCCGGCACAGCCCCACCCTGCTCGTCCAGCAATCGCGCCTGCAGGACGTCTGCAAAGAGCTGATGATAGCGATACCAGTGGCGGCGGGCATCAAGCGGGACCACAAACAGGTTTCCCCGGTCCAGGGCGGCCAGCCGGGCCTGGCCATTGTCTTGACCGGTGACGGCATCACACAGTGAGCCGCTCAGTCGCTCCAGGATGGAAGTCTGCAACAGAAAGTTTTGGACATCCCCCGGCTGGCTCTGCAAGACCTCTTCGACCAGGTAGTCGACGATGTACCGATCGTCCCCGGCGAAATCGGCAACGAACCGGGCGGTATCGTCCCGCCCCTGCAGCGAAAGCGCCACCAGTTGGAGGGCGGCGATCCATCCTTCAGTCTGGGCTTCGAGTGCGGCGGCATCGCGGGAAGTCAGCGCCAAGCGCATCATTCCATTGAGGTACGCTTCCGTCTCGTCCGTTGAAAAGCGCAGATCGGCTGCGCGGATCTCGGCGAGGTCGCCGCGGCCCCGCAGCCGCGCCAGTGGCAGCGATGGATCGGCACGGGTGGCGATCACCAGATGTATCTGTGGAGGCAGGTGCTCAAGCAGAAACATCACCCCGTCCTGCACATCACGAGCATCGATGACATGGTAGTCGTCGAGCACCAGCACGATATCGACCGGGATGGCTTGGAGGTCATTAAGCAGAGTGGTAAGGACGGCTTCCATGGGCGGCTGGGAAGACTGCAGGAGTGCGAGCGCATCGACACCAATGCCGGGTGAAGCCGTATTGAGCGCGGCGACAACGTACCTCCAGAACAATGTTGCATCGTTATCGCGCCGGTCGAGCGAGAGCCACGCAGTTCCCCACCCCTCCTGGGCGGCAGCCAGCCACTCCACCAGCTGGGTTGTCTTGCCAAATCCGGCCGGCGCGGACACAAGTGTCAGCGACGACTGAACCCCACGGCTTAAGCGCTCGTTCAGTCCCGGTCGCGCGACAAGACCAGATCGCCGCCGTGGAACCTGCAGCTTGGACTCAAGCAGCGGTGCAGCCATGATCGTCTAGAGCAGGTAGACGGTGCCGGTCAAGGTTTCCGATACAACCCAAAGCCTGGTGGCTGTCACGGGATTGGAGACTGCATCGGAAGGGTTCACCAGCTTGGGCGGTCCGACCATCTCGTGGCGGTTGCCCGGACCCACGTAGCTTCCTCCTGGTATCCGTTCCGTCGCCGCATACAAGGTTGGAGCAGCGCCAGCTGCGGCATCCTGTGCGAAGAAGGTATTGGCGATCCAGGCGAGAGTGTTGAGCGGAATACTCTTTGAGCTGGAGCCCAGATTGGTCGCTGCCATGCCGGGGTGTGCACTGCTTGCGACGACGGCGGATCCCGATGCCTCAAGGCGTCGCTGCAGTTCGAAGGTGAAGAGCAGGTTGGCAAGTTTTGATTGGCTGTAGGCGGCCCCGCGGCGGTAGCGGCGATGGGTCCAGTTGAGATCGTCGAAGTCGATCGTGCCCGTCCGGTGGGCCCCGCTTGCGACTGTCACGACGCGACCGGTGATCTGCGGCAGCAGCAGGTTCGTCAGGGCGAAGTGTCCAAGGTGGTTCGTGCCGAACTGAAGTTCAAACCCGTCCTTTGTGCGCCCAAAGGGTGGTGTGAGAACGCCGGCGTTGTTGATCAAAGCATGGACGTCGCCGCGCCAACCAGCAGCGAACGCACGTATGGAAGCAAGGTCGGCAAGGTCAAGGTGGCGGA
Source organism: Arthrobacter monumenti (assembly GCF_054511255.1). Taxonomy (NCBI): domain Bacteria; kingdom Bacillati; phylum Actinomycetota; class Actinomycetes; order Micrococcales; family Micrococcaceae; genus Arthrobacter; species Arthrobacter monumenti. The sequence goes on from NZ_JBTNCY010000001.1 coordinate 251,699, forward strand.
CCTCGGTCGATCCGCTGATCGCGGCGGAGGCTTCACGTCCTCTCAATTCGTCGCGGACGGCGAGGACAACGTGTGCGTCGTGGGCGGCGAAGGCGCGGGCCGCCTCAAAACCGATGCCGCTGTTGCCGCCCGTGATGATGATCGTCTTGCCTGCAAGGTTCGGCATGCGGGATGCAGTCCACGCTGTTTGAATTGCCGCTGGTGTCGCCATCGTTAGCGTTCCTTTGGATTATGAAGCCCGGTCAAATCGTCGGGGCCAGAGCGGTCGAACCGAACTTCTTTCCGTACGATGCCGGCCGAAATCCCTTGGCGATCAACCAAATCGGCAGGACCACGAATTCAAACAAGAATCCAGGAATGAGTATCGCCATCCCCAACCCTTCATTCATGTTCAGAACGCCAAGAAAGTCCAACGGCACGCCCAGCGTGAACAGGGCGTATCCGACCAAACCGAGTATGGAGATAGACCGGGGAACCAATCGCGAGATGAAGAGCAGGTAGTTGAGAACCAAACCGCCAATGCCCGTCGGAATGTATACCCAGAGCAGGTAGTTGGGGACTACCTCCAACTGGTAAAGGAGATAGACACCGCATCCGGTGGAGACGGCGAACTCAACTACTCTGAGCACCGGATACCAGAGCGCAACTCTTTGGTTGACGGTCTTCAAGATTTGGTACATCAGCACCCCGATGCCAACTACGGCGATGCCGGAACACACCATGAGCAACACGCCGCCGGTCAACGGTGCCCTTGCCGTATCACCGTCCAAAAATGCCTGGATCAGCGACGTTCCCACCATGGCGGTGGCCATCTGAGCAAAAAACAGAATGCCTACTGTGACGGCAATCTTCCTTCTGGACATGCTCTTCTGCTTCGGTTGAGAATCGGGGCGTCCCGGTGGGTCGGCCGGAATCTGTGCCGGGGTCTGCGTGGCCATGAGGATTCTTCTTCAGTTGTGATCGTGGTCCATAACCTTCTGATACTGCGCCCATCCAGGAACGCCGTCTAGGGCCATGGGACCTGAATAGTTCCTGATCGTGGATATTGACCAATCCAACCGGGCGCTCCGCACGAATACTGTTTAGGAAGTCGTCGGGTAATGTAGCTGCCCTACGGCCGTATTATGGGGGGGATCCCATGAACCGCCTATTGTCGTGCACGGCAGGACATAGTGAACGGTGACAGCCCTGTGCCACGAATGCGGATTCTGGTCGTGGATGACCATTTGACCTTCGCGGAATTGCTCGCTGGCGCCCTCGACCAGGAATCGGATCTAGTCAGTGTTGGCCATGCGACCGGCGCTGCCGACGCCATCAGGATGTGCGGCGAACTGCGCCCCGACCTGGTCATCATGGATGTCCGGCTTTCCGACGGCGACGGGTTAATTGCCGCCTCAACGATCCTGCAAAAATATCCCCGGACCCGGGTGATTGTCCTGACGGCACACGCTACGGCAGAGATCTTCGAACAGGCTGCCAAGACCGGCGCCTGCGCGTTTCTCCCTAAGGACGGGTCGCTCGCCACCATGCTCCAGACCATCAGGCATGCCCAGTCCGGGAGCATGGTTGTTGCCCCCGGCCTCCTGTCTGCACAAGCCACTTTCAGGCATCGGACGCAGGATCAGCACACCCGTATCCCGCCGCTCACACCCCGCGAGGCAGCAGTTCTCGAACTCATGGGTGACGGCAAGGACGTGCGGATAATCGCTAAAACCCTCGGCCTATCCCCGAACACGTGTCGAGGTTACGTCAAATCGATTCTCTCCAAATTGGGCGCCCACTCCCAGCTCGAAGCTGTGGTTATCGCCTCGCGGCTGCACCTGATTCACCGACGTCGGCAGGAGTAGTTCCGTCGAGCGTAGAATGACTGCACCCACCGCAGGTTCAGCGGGGCACAGCCATCTCAAGGGAGCAAAACACCATGGGCACTGATGACAAGATCAAGAACGCCGCGCAGAGAGCCGGCGGCAAGGCCAAAGAGGCAGCCGGCAAGGCGAAGGGTGACGAGGATCTGAAGGCCGAAGGAAAGAACGACCAGTCCAAGGCAGACCTCAAGGACGCGGGCGAGAAAACCAAAGACGCCTTCAGGAAATAGCGCCAGCGCAGACTCTCCGCGCTACTGTGCCCGGCCCTCAATCGACAGAATCGATACGTCGACCGAACCGGGTAACAGGCCTGCACGCTTGATGGTCTCGACAGCGACCTGTTGTGCTGCTTTGGCGGTCTCGACTGAGCTGTGGGAAATGTCCGTGGCGAGCTCAATCGTCAGGTTCGTCAGCCGGTTGTCGATGCGTATATGAATACCGTCCCGGCCGGTGGAAGCGGTCTGCCCCTCGGCGCTGGCCCACTTCGGCATGCCCCGCCGCGAAACCGACCGCATCCGGGTCATCGTGCTCTTGAGGGTGGGCTCCAGGCGAATCACACCGGGGATTTCCGAAAGGGATCGTTCAAGCATTTCCGCCAATGTCTCATGATCGACCGGCCTTCCGGTCGTGGGCTGTTCAGACATCGTACAAATCCTCCACGATTACATCGACTTGCCTTGACTTCAAAGCCACTTGTGCACTTACGACGGCGATGACCCGTTCACGGAGTGCCTCCATGGTCGGGGGAATGCTCAGTGCCGATGAGACCGCCACCTTCAAGGTGATCCGGATGTCGGACGACTCCACCACCGCGTCGCCAGTGCGGGAACCGGGGGAAAAGGGGTCGATGCTGCACCTGCGGGCCCGCACGCCCGTCAGCGTGTCGGCCGCGAAGCGGGCGAGAGCGGCGAGGGCATGGGCGCTGATGTGGATGGTTCCCGCCTCTGTCCTTGCCAGCTGTATCCTGCGGCCACGGCGGACCTCGGCACGGGCCACCATCATGATGGTTTCCTTCACGCGGCCCGACGGTTGAAGAGCCGCCTGTTCCGGGTCTTGTTGCCGCATTGCCTCGGTGACGCTGGCAAGGTTGTAGAGAGCGATCCGGGCCTGTTGGCAGTCGCTGCAGGTCTTCTCATGGTTATTGGCAGGCTGATCTATCACCTCCCACAGATCGTCAATACGCCGCCCGCATCCGAGCCGGGGGCTTTCGTCTTCTAGCGCCATGAGTTCATCCCTTCGGCCAGTTGGTTCCTGGCGCGGGCTATCCGGCCGCGCACGGACGCTTCGCTGATTTCAAGCATTTCAGCAATTCGTCCATAGGAGTGTCCATGCATTTCCCGCAGCAGCCAACAGGCCCGTTGCTCCGGGGTTATCGTTGCCAGCACGCCCGCCAATTCATCCATCTGCGCAGATATCTCCGCCGTCGCCGCCGGATCCCCGGCAGCAACCGCGGGCGCCGGGCTGCTCCGCGTTGCTGTTGCCCGCGGCTCCTGTTCCCCTTCGCCCAATGATGTTTCCTGGTGGGAACTGCGCCGGCGAAGAAGGTCCAGGCACTTGTTCGTGCAGACGCGGTAAATCCATCCGCTGAACGCTGCGGGCGTCACCAGTACCGGGAGCTGCCGCCAGGCGGCGATCATCGTCTCCTGAACAATGTCTTCGGCGTCCGGTCTATGGTTGACCATCCGGTAGGCAAGGCGGAAGATCCGTCCCTGGTAGATATCGACGAGGTGCTCGAAAGCATGTAAGTCGCCGTCCTGGGCACGTGAGATTACCGTAATTTCGTCCAGTCCAGCCAACGGTTGCACGGATCCGTCACCAGTACCTGCCACCGGCTCACCCACTTCCCGCTCCGCGCCCTCGGGCGGCGAACTCATTGGCCCCGCCACGGCCTCAGTAAAAAAGAATCAAAATGCTGCGTGAGGATTCCTTCCCGGCCACGTCTTTAACTGTGTCCGAAACAATATCCCATTGAGGAGAAGATTTTCATGGTGGACCAAAACGATACCTCACGCCGCTCGGCCGTACCTGCCACCGGCGAAGAACTGCAGCGCAATACCCCCGAAGAAAAGCCCAAGAAGGTAGGCCCACTCCAGACCGAGCAGGGCGATACCACCATCGCAGAGACCGTCGTGCAGAAACTGGCCGGTATCGCGACACGGGAAGTGCCGGGAGTCTATGCGATGGGAAGCGCGGCCCGCCGGGCCTTCAGCGGCCTCACCGAACGTATCCCGGGCTCGCAGACCAACGCCAGTGGCGGGGTCAGCGTCGAGAAGGGCGAACGGCAGACTGCCATCGACGTCAGCATCGTCGTCGAGAACGGTGTCTCCATTGTCGACGTCAGCAAAATGATCCGCCGCAACGTCATCCAGTCCGTGGAACATGCCACCGGCCTGGAGGTTCTTGAAGTGAACATCAGCGTCACGGATGTCCATCTGCCCGACGACAACGACGACGACAGCGCCGACCGTGACCGCCTCGAGTAATCACGGACTGCTCACCGGGCGGTGGGCAGTCCCGAGTGAAAGGAGCAAACCATGAGTGCAACAGCAATGGGTTTGCTGGCCGGGCTGATACTTGGTCTGGTGGCCGTGTTCGGTGGATTTGACGCTTTCCTCATCGTGGCATTGCTGGGTGCCGCCGGATTGGTCATCGGCCGGATTATTGAAGGCAAGCTCGACGTCGGAGCGCTGTTCGGCCGTTCAAACGACCGGCGGTGAAACCATGGGCGACATGGAAAAACGCTCCGGACGACGTCAGTTCGATACTGACGTCGAGTCCCGTGGACGCTTGGAAATAGCAGGGAAAGTGATCGAGAAGATCGCCAGCCGCGCTGCCGGAGAACTGGAAGTGGTGGGAGGTTCTTCCGGCGGCTTCCTGGGGATCGGAGACCGCGCGGAGCTGTCCGTCCGCCCGAAGGCCAGCGTGCAGTTGAGCGGCCAGGTGGCGACTATCGAATTGACGGTGGGCGTGCGGTACCCGGCTCCCCTGCGGCGTACGGGCGAAGAATTGCGCCGGCGCGTCCGCTCGCAGGTAAGCGAGTTGACGGGCATCGATGTCCGGCAGGTCGACGTCGACATCTCATGGCTGTTGGCCGGAGAGGCCGGTCAACGGACGAGGAGGCTGGAATGAGCAAAACTTCCCGCTCCAAGAGTCTGCGGCGGCGGCCAAGCCGGGCCTTGGCGGCTTCCATCGTCGCCATCGTACTGCTCGCCGTTGGCGCAGCCGCCGCCTCGGTCAGCATCGTGCGCTTGAGCACCGGTAACTGGCCAGGGTATTTGAGTCCGGCCACCCAGTGGCTGACCTCGCTGTCCTGGAACAGCATCGGGCTGTGGGCCACCGCAATCGTACTTGCCGTGATCGGGGTAATCCTGTTGCTCAGCGCGCTGATCCCCGGGAAGTTTAATGGGATACGGCTGCAATCCGGCCACGAGGACCGGGACACGTCAACTGAGGTCCTGCTCAGTAACCGGGCCCTCACCCGTCTCGCCACCGCTCACGCCGACCGGATGGACGGAGTCACCTCCAGCAGAGCCACTTCAAAAGGCAAACGTGTGCGGCTGCGGGTCACCTCGCCACTGCGTCAACCCGGGGATCTACGCCGGCGCGTTGCCGATTCGGTGAGCGAACGGCTCCAATCAACCGCGCCGGTGACGAATCCCAAAATCGGCGTCAATGTCCGGTCCACCGAGGACTAAACGACGCCGGCGCCGCTGACCCACAACATCTCATGGAAGGAGCCGATCATGCGGCAGGGAGTAGGACCGTTCAACCGCACCTGGCTGGCCATTCTCGGAATACTCGCGCTGCTCCTTGGCACAGGCGGATTGCTACTGGCGGGAGGACTGGCCAACAAGGTCGGACAGGCACTCGGCGTTCCCGGCGCCCTTGCAGCCCCAACACAATCCGTCGTGACGCCAGGAGTGCAGTCACTGTTCGAGTCACCCGCCACCCCTGCGGTTATAGCGACGGCGGGGGTCATCCTAGCTCTCCTTGCCCTCCTCTGGCTGGTCAAGCAGATACCGCGCAAGAATGAAGCTCGCCCACTCCGTCTGCATGCCGACGGCGCGGACGGACTGACGACATGCCACCCGCAGGTACTGGCCGAAGCGATCAACCAACAGGTCGAGGCTTTCCCCGGCGTCGTCCGCAGCGGCGCCGTGCTGCGCGGAACCGCCTCCTCCCCCGAACTGACGGTCCATGCCACCGTCAGCGACCGCACCGATATCCGCGAAGTCGTCGACTACATCTGCACACACACGGCATCGGATCTGGAAACAGCCCTCGAGACGCCGTTGGAACGCCTGGCAATACTGCTCGACGTCTCCAGCAGCAACCGGAATAACAAAACGATAGTGCTGTAAGTCGCGCTCCCCCGGATGTGCACGAAACCGTTTCACTGAGCAAGAGCCAACATTGATAAGCGTACTTATAATAGGATGGCTGACAGCAGCGAATTGAACTCCGGATCCTTACCGGCGACTGCAAGTTTTCACCCCTAGAGTGAGGAGCACACATGACAGAGCAACGGATCACAGCAACAAGAACCATCGACGCCCCAGCAGACGCAATTTTCAACGTCCTATCCAATCCGGAGAGGCACGCGCAGATCGACGGATCGGGGTTGGTTCAGTCCGACGAAAAAACCGACCGCATTACCGGCGTGGGTCAAACGTTCACCATGAACATGGACTGGGACAAGATGGGCGGCGGCTACAAAACGGAAAATTACGTCATAGGCTTCGACGAGAATAAGCTGCTGGCCTGGAAAACTGCGACGCAGGGCGAGGAGCCTCCCGGCTGGCAGTGGATCTGGGAGCTCCGGCCACAGGGTCCGGACTCCACTGAAGTATCCATCACCTATGACTGGAGCGATGTAACGGACAAAGAGGTACTCAAAAAGGTCAGCTTTCCCGCAATCCCCAAGCACGACCTTGAGTCCTCATTGGAAAACCTCGCCTCGGCTGTTTCCCAAGCGTAAGCGGCACCTACGACTTCATCGCAGTGAATGTCAGGCGCGAGAGACAGCGTGACGTAACTGGCGCCGCACCCCGTTTGGGGTGCGGCGCCGGTACGTTTTTCTGCCAGTTCCGGATTTACTTCTTCAGAAACTCGAGCACGGCGCTGTTCCACTCGTCAGCGTGGCTGACATTGCAACCATGCGGTGCCCCGGATATCACGTGGAGTTGGCTTCCGGGTATAGCTGTCTGGGTGCGCTGGCCGGATCCTTCGATGGGAACGATGCCATCGCTGTCGCCGTGCAGGATTAGTGTTGGCACGCTGACCTTGGGCAGGTCGCGCCGGAAATCGGTGGTGCCGAAGGCCTCCATGCAGGCGAGAGCCGCCTTCTTGTCAGCTTGCCTGCACAACGCAATGGCTTCCTGCCGCTGTTGTTCCGTGACCTTCAGCTCTCCGTTCGCTGAGAAGAACTGCGTGGTGAAGCTGTCATAGAAGGAGTCCTCGTCGCTGGTGAGGTCTGCGCTCATTTCAGCAGCCGCGTCCTCCGTTAATGGACCATCCGGATTATCCTCGGTCCGCATCATGAACGGCGGGATCGCCGAGGCGAAAACGACGCTGCGCAGACGTTCCGTCCCGTAGATCGAGAAGTAGCGGGCCACTTCTCCGCCACCCATCGAGAAACCGACAAGGGTGACGTCGTTGAGGTCCAGATCTGTCAGCAGCGTGTGCAGATCTTGGGTGAGGGCTTCGTAGTTGAATCCGGACTTCGGCTTGTCGCTGCGGCCGAACCCTCGCCGGTCGTAGGTTATGACGCGGTAGCCAGCCTGTTGCAGTGCCGGCACCTGGTCTTTCCACGCCTCTCCGGACAGTGGCCAGCCATGGATGAGAACCACCGGCCGGCCCGGACCGCCAGTGTCGTCGACATGCAGATCCGTATCTTTGAACAGACCGTGGTGCGCTGTAACTTCCGTCATGCGATACCTCCATATGGCAACAATTACTAAGTACGCTGATCAACCTTACGATAGCAAACTCCCGATTCCGGGTGCAGGGTGCCGCCACAACCTGCACTTCAACCCCTGCATTGGCGGGGTGGATGAATTGTCTCGAAAAAGATTCAATTCCATACCAATCCGGTAACGGGGCCCGTCCCGAAGCACTAATGTCCTTCACCCCCAACAGGAAATTATGGAGGCAACATTATGCAGAACAACATCTTCACCAAGTCCCTCGCCGTCACCGCCGTCAGCGGTCTGATGCTCGTCGGAGGCGCAGGCATGGCCAGCGCCGACACCACCGATACCAACCTCGAAGGCGCCACCACCGAGGTCTCCGACAACCGCGTCGACGACAGCGGAAACCTCTCGGTAGGCAACATCCTCAACGATGTAGTCGACACCGGTGACATCGCGAGCAACAACAACGTGCTCAGCGGAATCGACGCCGACGTCTCCGACAACCTCAACGGCATCGCCAGCGGAAACGACGCTGACGTGACTGCCAACCCTGACGTGGACAGCAACGTCGACGCCGATTCAGACGCCGGCAGCAACGTCGACGCTGACACCTCGGCCGACAGCACCACGGACGGTAGCTCCGACAACGAGGGCCTGCTGGGCGGACTGCTCTAACCAGCCCCTCAAGGAACTGTGTGGCACCCATCCCGGTCAGGGACGGGTGCCACACCCATAATTAGATGTGATCGATTGCTTAGGTGTGATCGATCCAGCACACCAGAACTGCCGACGCAAGAGCATATGCCGCATCATCCTGCGTCTTGGAGCCATTGGGGCCAAGTCCGTCCGGAAGCGCCGTGGCGTCCACGAGCAGCGTCTTACCGTCCCTCAAAAAGGCGACTACTCCGTCGCCGGTGGAAAAGGACGGCAATCCCAATCCCAGCATCCCCTTGATGGTCTTCGCATTGTCTGTGCTCTTTTGGAGTTCAGTGAAGTGCTTTTTCCCCTCGGCCTCGTTCGTGGCGTCGTGAACGGAAAGCACTAATGGCTTGCCGTCGATTTCGTACGTGCAGGTGAACATGGGCTTATCCCACGATGACGACGGGGTCAGTTCACCTTCCAGCCCAAGGACGTCACCAACGCTTTGCACCACCTGGCCGCTGCAGATCATCCTGGCGGCTTCCGAGGGCCCGTGAACATTCTGGTGTTCGGGCTGATGTTCCCCATGCTCGGCCCCCGACATTGTGGTTCCGTCGGCCATGGTGTGGGAAGCCTGCGGGCTGGGGCTTTCCGGTGCATCGGAGGCGGTGGCCGCGCAGCCGGTCATCAGCAGCGAAGCGATGGCAATAGCGCCGAACAACTTCCTTGAGCCCATATGAAATCTTCCTATCAATAGTCCCGGGATCCGCCCGCCCGGCTGGCATACGTCTGCGCGAAGGCCGGCGCCCCTTTCGATACTTCCCGGTTAAGCCGATCCGTTTCCGCCTGATTGTTCATTGGGGGCGGCTGCGCCAACATTATCCCGTTCATGTTCACCCGCACAATGTTCCGGCCGACTGTATCCGAGGCGGGGAGTGTATGATCATCAGCACCTCATGCAGGACCATGGCCTGGTATTTCTTCCCGGGCCGGTGCCGGTAGGCAGAAAAAAGATTGGTTCTTACTTTCCTGCTCTGCTTACCGGCATTTTGGGCACAAAGGCACAGAGGCACACGCATTCTCATAACGGCCAGATAACAATCAGTACCAAGCAGGCTGTGGAATCGGTGGAGGCGTGACAGTGTCTGAAACAGGTGATGCGTGTGTTATTTCATAAATTGGTTCCCCTTAGACCAATCCGTGATGGTGGCCACAGCGAATTACCTGTACGTGCGGTGCAAAGTTTGGGCCGTATGAACCTCATGAGGAGAAAACTGTGTTGAAGAAAAAAGTACTTCTGCTGGCCCCCGCCGTTGCTTTGGGCTTGACTGCTATGGCCGGTGCGCCCGCTATGGCTGACCACGCTTCGGGGTCCTACTCGACCACGTTCCAGGACATCAACGAGACCGGTGCCAGTGGTGGCGCCTGGATCAACGTTGAGGGCTCCACCGCGACCGTCACGGTTGAGGCTGCCGGCCTGGCCGAGATGTTCGGCGAGGGCGCATTCCCCCACGTGCAGCACATCCACATCGCCGCGCAGGGAACCTGCCCGACCATCGCTGCTGACGACGCCAATGGCGACGGAATCGTCGACACCGTCGAGGGCCTGCCCTCCTACGGTGAAATCGGCACCACCCTCTCCCTCGGCGACGCCGATAAGAGCCCGGCAGCCGCCACCGACATCAGCGTTGCCCCCTCCGGTGGATCGTTCACCTACGAAGAGACCTTCGAGCTGAGCGATGCCACCCAGGACTCCCTCGCTGAAGGAACCGGCGTCATCGTCGTCCACGGCATTGACCCGGCCGGCCTGAGCGACGCAGCCGCCAACGCCAAGTCCAACCTGGTTCCGGAACTGCCCCTGGCAGCAACGGCTCCGGCCCTGTGTGGTTCCTTGGAAATGATGCCCGCAGGTGGAGCTGACACCGGCGTTACCGCCGCAGCTTCCAACAATGGTGGCAACGGCGGAAACGAGATGGGCATGATCGCCCTCGGCGGTGGCCTGCTGGCCGCAGCCGGTGGCGCCTACGCCCTGCGCCGCCGCATGGTCGCCGGACGCTAAGCACCATCCCGCAACAGGATCACTGACCCCCAGTGATCCACCCGGGTTAGACAGAACCGCCGCTGACGCCACAGGCGTCAGCGGCGGTTCTTCCTTTAACCATTGATCTCAGGATGTCCTAAGTCGTCCGCAGGGTGGAAACGAACGTGAGCTTATCGATCACGGTATCCGGAATGACGAACGGATATAGACCCTCGTGCCCCATGCTTCGGTTGATCTGATTCAACGCGATGGATAGGGGCAACCAGGCATCCTCGACGACGTCGCGGAATGTTGTGGATTCGTGTGGCGCCAGGCGGGCCAGCCCGAACTCGTATGCGGTGTCCAGCGTGTCATTGATGTGGAGATAATGCGCGAATGTCTCCGCGAAGTCTTCATAGGGATGCATAGTTGCGTACTTGGATATGTACTCCGACTCCCACCCGCCGGGAGCTCCTTCGGCGTAATGACGGTCGAGCTCGTCTTGGTAGTTCCTCGTGTCGTCGCCGAAAATTTCCCTGGCCTGCCTCGTGCGCTCCTGGTCACTGAAGACAAGGGCGCCTTCAAAGTAGTGCCCCACTTCGTGGCGGAAATGGCCGAGCATCGTCCGGTATGGTTCATCCAGCTTGGCGCGTACCTTCTCCCGGTGCGCGTCCTCACTTTCTGCCAGATCGATGGTGATGACTCCGTTTCGATGGCCGATGACGACGTCGGCGTTGACGCTGGAAAGCAGGTCGAAGGCCAAGCCCATACGTGGATCCTCGGCACGGGTGACAATTGGCAGGCCAAGCCTGTCCAGTTCAGCAATCAGGTGGCGTTTGGCGCGCTCGGCATCCAGAAATTGAACGAGGCCTTTGGCGTCGTCATCGTTGGGACGTGTCCGGGTCAGGCAGCAACTGAAGCATTGGTCTCCCTTGTCCGCCGCCAGCCAGGTACAGCCGGATAGGTAAAGATTGGCGCATCTGTGCCAGGTTTTTCCGGACGAATCGAAATATGCCCCCTCGCTGTTCAAGGGCACAATCGTCTGCTCTCGGCGCGAATAGCCCAGATCGGTTCCGCAATGGATACAGCCGGAGTTTTCGAAGTAGAGGGCAGCGCCGCAGACCCGGCAGAGGAACTTCTTCACTGAGCAATCCTACCGGGCTGGCCCACAACCGCGGATGTACTAGACAAAGACCTGAGCCGGTCAGTCGTCGTCATGGGTTTTGGCGTAGCGCTCGACCTCGCGGCGGCCGTAGGTGGCACGGCGGATGGCGGAGTCATCTTCGAAACTGGAGCCCAAGGCGCCGGCTATGGTTCCCATGGAGGCGGCGAGCCAGGCAAGTGAGAGGTAGTCAAGCCAGATCACCGAGTGACCTAAACTCGACCCCAGGTAGGGGGCAGGTATAACCACCGCTGCACCGAGCGCAGTGACCGCGAACAGCAGCGAGTAGAAGCATGTGACTCCGATGGCCAAGGTGAAAGCCGTCGCCCAGTTATACATGGCTGCGTCCCGGCGCTGTTTCTGCCTGCCAGGCTTCTCCCATAGTCCGTTGTAGGCAACGAGCCAGATGATCATCGCGGCGACGGACATGAGGTTAATGATGATCAGCCGCAGAGGGGTCAGAGAATCGGCCAGGCTCCAGATGCTTGAGAAAAAGACACCGAAGGCTGCAGTTGCCGCCGCGGCAGCGAAGGCGCTGGAGAGACTGGGAATAAGCCGCCACGGCCGGTTGATCCGCACCATCCCGGACAGCAATCGAATCCGGCCGCGGAGACCCCTTAGCGGTAGACAGGAGATTGTGTCACCGTTCCCGTCCGTTGTTTCACTCCGGTGGGGTGAACGGACGTTGACGGTCAGGCGGCGCAAGGCCCTCCCTTCACCACCCGAAGTGCGCTCAGGCTGGAGACTCTCCTCCAGAAGGGCCCTGAGCACACGGACAACGGCATTGCTGACATGGTGACGCAACCGGACCGGCCCGAGGGCGGGAAGCGATACCAGGCCCGCTTTGTGGGCGCGGTTCACGTCTGAAATGACGAACCTGCTGTCGAGGCGACGGGTCAATTCGGTGAGGCAGACCATATAGTCCCAGCCCTGTTCGGAGATAATCTCGTCGCCGTGTTTCCAGACAACGATCTGGCCATTTTCATCCAGGGGCAGCTGCCGGGACAGGACCCGGACCTCCCAGTTGACCTTCGCACTGACCGCCGTCCCGAGCAGGTCGGGCAGCGCGTCAGAGATCTGTTCGGCCATTTCGGTGGGTAGTTCGGGATCTGCCAGCAGGCCCACGATCTTAGTGATCATTCAGGCCTCCCGGTGCGGCGAAATAGGTCCGGGCAGTGGCGAACCGCACGGTCTATTGGATTGTTGGTCATGTTTTTTAGAGTCGTCCTTCCGTATAAAGGGGTGTTGTTTTCAGCAGGGCGCAGCACAGCGCCGTCGAAACCTTGCATTGCCAACATGTCAAAGGAGCTGGTCAGTAGTACCGGAAATATGGCAGCGGTCTAGAGACCATAGTCAGTGAAATAGGGAGTTGACGATAAGGGGGCCGGGGGGCCTTCACAGTTCATCAATCCAGCGCTGGTCGGACATGGGCTTAATCCGAGGTTGATTGGCCAGCGTACTGACTTCAACCCGGCCCAGTAAAATCGTCGCTGCAGTCGCCCGTCCGCCAGGTGGAAATGAGGGTCAGTGTCTAATTCGACAGGTTCTGCCCGCACCAGATACGGGAAGATGTGAGACCGTGCGTTAAACATCTGCGGCGGATGCCGCCCATCAGGGCCGCATCCGCCGCAGGATCAAGAGTTCTATCTACTTCTTGAAAGCATCTTTCGCTTTCTCGCCGGCGTCCTTGAGGTCCGCCTTGGACTGATCAGCCTGACCTTCGGCCTTCAGATCCTCATCGCCCGTGGCCTCGCCGGCTGTCTCTTTACCTTTGCCGCCCACTCGCTCAGCGGCATTCTTAGCCTTGTCGTCAGCACCCATAGTGGATTCCTTCCTTCAATTGGCTGTGCCCGCCCGGACCTGCTGCGGGCCACAAGCCCATACTACGCACGGCATAACGGAGAATTCGAGACCCTCCGTGCATAGGAAGCCCTCTTTGAAGACACTCGGTTATCCGGTTGCTGCGGGGAACCTCTCCCAGACCCTGTGACTGGGCAACAGATCCGTTATCCCGCCGAGCACCTCCGTGCCGCTTGATCCAACCACCACCCCGGGGGCATTGGCATCGACGCCGGCTGCCGTGAAGGCGGTTTCGGCCTGTCCCCAGCCACCGATTGCTTTCGCGTGCCTGAACGCCTCGGAGAGCATCAAGGTCACGCGAGGATCGATGGATCCACTGGCCCGAGGGTCCCCTGCTTTGGCGTCCAGACCATCCGCAGCGTCCGGACCGGGCGTTGGTGCACCGGCCAGCAGGATGGCATCGAATTCGACTGAACGTGTCGTGGCGAAACTGCGCTGCACGGTCAGGGCGTTCTCTCCTTCGCCGAGTTTCCCGCCCGTGGGAGCGACGATCAAAGGCACCATGCCGGCGTCGAACACTGCGCTTTGGACCGCACGTACGCTGTCCAAGTCACTGTCCATGTCAGCCACAATTCCGATGATCCGCCCATCGAGTGGCCATTGTTTGCCTATTTGCGACAACGCGGCACTGGGCTGGACTTCGGTCAGCTCTTCGGTCGGTTCCGGTACCGGTAGCCCCAACCCGCCTGCGACGCCGGAGCAGAGTTCGCCGTCGATGTTGGCCAGCGCCTGAAGCTGCCGCTCCTTGACGGCCTGTTCGTAGCATTTGCCGAGCTCGAAGGTATAGGCGGCGATCACGTGATCCCGCTCGACCGGCGTCAGGCTGCGGTAGAACAGGCGCGCCTGGCTCGTGTGGTCGTCGAACGACGCCGGTGCCTTGCGGACTTTCATCGCGTCCTTAATTTCCTGCGGGACTTCGACGTACGCGCCCATGTCCTCGCCGGCGGTGAATGGACACCCGCCGTCGAGCGAGTTGGGCTTATAGGGCGCAACGCCGGTGGGTACCGCGCTTTGGTGCATACCGTCGCGGTGCATGTCATTGACAGGTGCGTGCGGACGGTTGATCGGAATCTGTGCGAAGTTCGGTCCACCAAGCCGGCTGATCTGCGTATCCAGGTAGGAAAACAGCCTCGCCTGCAGCAGCGGATCATTGGTGACGTCGATCCCGGGAACGAGGTGTCCCGGGTGGAACGCCACCTGCTCGGTTTCGGCAAAGTAATTGGTGGGGTTCGCATTCAGCGTCAAGGTGCCGATGAGCTGCACCGGCGCGAGTTCCTCGGGCACAATCTTGGTCGGATCCAGCAGGTCGATGCCCTCGAACATTTCATCGTCGGTGTCCGGGAACGTCTGGATCCCCAGATCCCACTCGGGATAGGCCCCGGCTTCGATCGCATCCGCCAGGTCGCGCCGGTGGAAGTCCGGGTCCATTCCCTGGACCAGCTGCGCTTCTTCCCAGACCAGCGAATGCACGCCAAGCCTTGGCTTCCAGTGGAACTTGACCAGCGTCGTCGCACCTTCAGCGTTGACGAGGCGGAAGGTGTGCACGCCGAAGCCTTCCATCATTCGGAAGGAGCGTGGCGTACCGCGGTCGGCCATGAACCAGATAGTGTGGGCCTGCGCCTCGGTATGCAGGGACACGAAATCCCAGAACGTATCGTGGGCACTTTGGGCCTGCGGAATCTCGCGGTCCGGGTGCGGCTTGGCCGCATGGACGACGTCGGGAAACTTGAGTCCGTCTTGAATGAAAAACACCGGGATGTTGTTACCGACCAGATCGAAGACGCCCTCATCGGTGTAGAACTTGGTGGCGAAGCCGCGGGTGTCCCGGACGGTGTCCGCTGAACCTCTGGAGCCCACCACCGTGGAGAAGCGCGTAAAAACCGGCGTTTCGGCGTCTTTGGCCAGGAAACCGGCCTTACTCACTGAAGCGGCAGCCCCATTTGCGCGGAAGACACCGTAGGCGGCAGCACCCCGGGCGTGCACCACGCGTTCGGGAATCCGTTCATGATCAAAATGCGTGATCTTCTCGCGGAGTTGATGGTCCTGCAGCAGGGTCGGACCCCGCGCGCCGGCCTTGAGCGAATGATCGCGGTCGTTGACCCGCAGGCCCTGAGCGGTGGTGAGGTACTCACCGGTTTGGGCCCGCGGATGGTCCTGCTCCGCTTCCTGTTTCCTGCCCGTCGGCGAGTAGGGTCCGGGCGGCTGCTGGTCCGGTTTGGGCGGCAATGGCCCCTGCGGCTCGGTAGGTTCAGGCACCTGAGGCGTCGAGCTGGACGGTGCGCCGGGAATGGGATTTTTCGGATTGTTTTCTGGCATCTTAAGACTCCACGGGACTGCGTCGATCTTGGGGCAGGCGCCCGCAGGCACCAACCGCGCCTTACAGGGGCGACTTTACACGCGAAACAGTAAGTTTGCTTAGGACTTCCATCCACCCACTGGGAACATTTGCACCCGGGAACGGGGTGAATTACCAGCATGCTTACTATAGTCTTTCCTCATGTGCCGAAACGGCAATCCAGTAGTGCTTAGGGCGGCAGGTATTGGCTCTGACCCGGCCTGCTTTGCCCGGCGAACCACAAGCCGCGGGCGAACGCGGGAATTGGGAGCGACTCATGACACGACAGGACAGGATCGCTGATCCTTGGGGAACGCGGACGCCATACGGATCCGGCGAGAAGTGGCCGGTCCGCGTGGATACACACCTCGAGGAGGGGTTGAAACCGGAGGACGTCGACCGCTGGGTACAGACGGCGTCGATCATGCACTCGAATGGTGACGCCTTGGACATCGCCGTCAAGGATGACCGCATCGCAGGTGTCCGTGGCCGGGCGTCGGACCGGGTCAATCATGGTCGGCTCGGGCCGAAGGATTTGTACGGCTGGCAGGCGAACTCCTCCCCCGACCGTCTGACCAAACCGTTGATCCGCGAGGGCGGGAAGCTGGTGGAGACGGACTGGGACACGGCGATGGACCGGGTGGTCGGCCGGACCAAGGACCTGCTGGAAGAGCAGGGGCCGAGCGCGGTCGGTTTCTACACGACCGGCCAGCTGTTTCTCGAGGAGTACTACACCCTCGGCATCATGGCCCATGCCGGCGTCGGGACCAACCATGTCGACGGCAATACCCGGCTCTGCACGGCAACGGCCGCCGCGGCGCTGAAGGAGTCATTCGCCAGCGACGGCCAACCGGGCTCCTACACAGATGTTGATCACGCTGATGTGATTGCCCTCTACGGGCACAACATGGCCGAGACGCAGGTGGTGCTTTGGGAGCGCGTCCTGGACCGGCTGGAGGGACCAAATCCGCCGAAGATCATTTGCGTCGACCCGCGAATGACCCGGGTTGCCCGCGCCGCGACAGTACATCTGGCACCCCGGCTGGGCACGAATGTCGCGTTGATGAATGGCCTGCTCCACGAGATCATCGCCAAGGACTGGGTTGACCACGACTACGTTGAAGCGCATGCGGTGGGCTTCGATGAGCTGGAGAAACGGGTCAGCGAGTATTCGCCGGAAGTCGTCGCCGAAATCTGTGATGTTCCCGCCGAACAGATCCGCGAGGCAGCAAAGATCATCGGCGAAGCCGAGCGCCTGCTTTCGACCGTCCTGCAGGGCTTCTACCAGTCCAATCAGGCGACGGCGGCGTCCGTGCAGGTCAACAACGTCAACATTATCCGCGGCATGCTCGGCAAGCCCGGCTGCGGCGTTCTGCAGATGAATGGCCAGCCCACCGCGCAAAACACCCGGGAAGCCGGGGGCGACGGCGATTTCCCCGGCTTCCGCAATTGGTCCAACGACGCCCATATCGCCGACCTGGCCCGGGTATGGAACGTGGAGACAATGGAGATACCGCACTACTCCCCGCCCACGCATGTCATGCAGATGATGCGTTACGCGGAGGAGGGTTCCATCCGGATGCTGTGGGTGAGCGCCACGAATCCGGCAGTGTCCCTGCCCGAGCTGCGGCGCATCCGTTCGATCCTGACCCAGAAGCGTCTTTTCCTGGTGGTGCAGGACATCTTCCTGTCCGAGACCGCTCAACTGGCCGACGTCGTCCTTCCGGCCGCCACCTGGGGCGAGAAGACGGGTACCTTCACCAATGTCGACCGCACCGTCCATCTTTCTGAGAAGGCCATCGATCCCCCGGGCGAAGCCCGCTCCGACCTGGACATTTTCCTCGACTACGCCCGCCGGATGGACTTCAAGGACAAGGACGGCGGACCTCTGGTGAAGTGGCACGACCCCGAATCCGCCTTCGAGGCCTGGAAGGAATGCAGCCGCGGCAGGCCCTGCGACTACACCGGCATGTCGTACGAGAAGCTCCGGGGCGGCTCGGGGATCCAGTGGCCCTGCAACGAGGAGAATCCAGAAGGAACAGAACGCATCTACGTTGACGGAAAGTTCTGGAGCGATCCCGAGTATTGCGAAAGCTACGGTAAGGATCTGGTCACCGGAGCGCCGCTGGAGCCGACCGAGTACAAGGCGATGAATCCGTCCGGCAAGGCCGTGATCAAGGCGGCCGGCTACATGCCACCGCACGAGATCACCAGCGAAGATTTTCCATTCCAGCTCACGACCGGCCGGACCGTCTATCACTTCCACACCAGGACCAAAACCGGCCGCGCGCCGCAGCTGCAGGCGGCCGCCCCGGAGGTGTGGGTGGAAATGTCCGCGCAGGACGCTGGCGACCAAGGCATCAATGAAGGCGATCTCGTTGAGGTTTCCACACCGCGCGGATCGGTACGCGGCAAGGTGCGGATCAGCGGTATCCGTCCCGGGGTGCTCTTCCTTCCCTTTCACTACGGTTACTGGGACACCAAGAAGGGCCATAAACCGGGCGGTTCAGGCCGTGCCGCCAATGAGCTGACCATCACCGATTGGGACGCCGCTTCGAAACAGCCCATCTTCAAGACCGCCGCCGCCCGGGTGAAGCTCGTGAAGCGTGCACGCCGCGGCAAGCCATCCGCCGCTCCAACCACCACCGCATCGGCGCCGGTTTCGGACGGCATCCGTCCCACCCGTGGTGACGCAACAGCCGGAGTCGACGAAGAACTGAATGTGGAGGGAAAACGATGAAGATCGGGCTGGTTTTGCATGAGATGCACCGCTCAGAGAACGATCTGGCGCACGAGCTGCTGCAGGTCTCGGAGCGGCATAAGGTCGACCACGAGATTTACCATATTGGCCGCGACCTGGCCCGTTGGTCCCAGCGCCATGTAGAGGAAATCGCGGAGATCGGCCACCGCTATGGGCAGAACCTCAATCCAAAGCCGAAGGATGAGTTTGGTCTCGTCGAAAGGATGCGGGAAACGGGCAGCGACCTGATCGGCCGGCGCGGCGACGCGTCGCTATTGGTCATCCGCGACCTGCGGAAAATCTACATGAAGGCCTCCGGGGTATCGGCAGACTGGGAGATTCTTGCCCAGGCCGCGCAGGGGATGAAACAGAAAGATCTCCTCGACGTCACCAAAGAGTGCCATCCGGATACGCTCCGGCAGATGCGTTGGGCCAACGCCATGCTAAAAGTCGTCTCGACCCAGATCATCGTCAGTTGACCTCCCACGACTGACGGAAGCAGCAGGACGGCCGTGTCCGTCTTGGATCGCTGAGGCGAGCGCAGACGGCGCTGGAGCGGGGTGCGCCAGTGTGATCGCGTTCGCGCCGACGATCAGCGCGATTCCGGCCCATTCCAGCATCCCGAGCCCCTCGCCCAGCAGGAAAAATCCGATCGCCGCAGCGAACATCGGGTTGACGCTCATGAGCATGCCGAACAGATTGGCCGGCACCCGGCGCAAAGCCAACAGGTCAGCGATGTAGGGCACTGCGGAGGCGAGCACGCCGGCGCCGACTGCGCAGAGCACAGCGAAGGTGCTCGGCGGATTGCGGACGAAGAGCGCTATTCCAACAGGCAGGAACAATACCGCGGAGACCGTAACAGCTGCGGCGGCGCCTGTTACCCCGGGAACCCGTCGGCCAATGGTGCGGTTCAGCAGAATATAGGCCGCCCAGCAGCCGGCCGCGATCAGCCCAAGGCCCAGACCGACATAGTCGGTCGACGGCTCCGGACGGGTGATCGCGACAACTCCCAGTGCCGCCCCGGCCGCGCAGATGCCGCCGCGGACACTGCGCGTACCCAGAATCGCCACGAACAGCGGACCCAGGAATTCCAGCGTGACCGCCAGGCCAAGCCCGATGCGCTCGATCGAGAGGTAAAGGGTCAGGTTCATGATTCCGAAGACGGCGGCAAGCAGCAGGACCGGCCACCACTGCCCCCAGGTGAACTTCCAGATCCGGGGCCCGGCCACCGGAAGCAGAATCGCCGCGGCGATAACTTGGCGCACGGCAACGACCGCCACCGGTCCGATCAGCGGAAAAGCCAAAGAGCCGATGGCGGCGCCCGTCTGGTTCGACAGTGCGCTTCCCAGCAATGTCAGCACTCCGGCGCGTCGCCGGGAGAGCCGCGGTGTTCTCGTTTCCATGGCACCAGCGTGCCGGTCAAAACGTCATTCCAATAATGCATAGACGGCTTGGCTTATACACTTAGCGTATGAGTGTTGAACTGAGGCAACTGCGCTGCCTGCTGGCCGTAGCCGAGTGTGAAAGCTTCACCGATGCGGCCATCGAACTTGGCATCTCCCAGGCGGCGGTTTCGCGGAATCTTGCGGCATTGGAGGCCTCCCTAGGCGTCCGGATGGTCGAACGCACAACACGATCGGTCCAGCTGACGCCGGCCGGAGAGCGTGCCCAGCGCCATGCCCGGCGCATCCTCTCAGCGCTCGAAGACCTGGAGCAGGAAGCAAGAGCAGGCGAAAGCATCCTTCGGGTCGGCTACGCCTGGTCCGCACTGGGAAAGCACACAATCGAGTTCCAACGGCGATGGGCAGCGGCGCACCCGGAAACCGAACTGAGGCTGGTGCACACCAACAGTCCCACAGCCGGCCTCGCCGAAGGGCGGACCGATATGGCAATCCTGCGCCGCCCGCCCGACACCGCCACCTTCGATGTGGTGCTCGTCGGCGTCGAGAATCGCTACTGTGCAATGGCTTCGGACGATGACCTTGCCCGACGGCGCTCGGTGACCCTGGCCCAAATTACCGACCGTCCAGTCGCGATCGACTTCCGTACCGGAAGTACCGGCCCTGAGCTCTGGCCGCCGCACCAGCGGCCTGTCGCCACCATTCCAATCGACGACGTCGACGACTGGCTGACCTTGATCGGCAGCGGCCGTGCCCGCGGCGTCACGGCCGAATCCACCGCAGATCAGTACCGCAGATCGGGACTCGTCTATCGGCTGGTGCGCGACGCCCCTCCCGTGCCGGTGTACGCCGCCTGGACCCGCTCCAACCCTCCGATTGAGCGAACCTCCCTCATCGAGCTGATCGCCGGCCTTTACGCTTAGCCGGACTCGGTAAGGTTCCGGCAGATGAGATGCTCATCCCAAAGCCTGCTGTGGCAGCCGCGACCGGGGAATGGCGGCCGTCACTCATGGGCGGGAGCCGCCATGGTGGAAGTCTGGACCGGCCTCTCATGCGGGGCGTACAGTCAATATGAGGTGTGTGTTTGGCGCATCTCAGGCTGGAGCCACGATGCAGACCGGGCTGACCGATTTTCCCCTTTTCGAGGCCATCGTCGGGCGCCGTTCCCGACGTTTCGGGCTGGGCATGGAGATCCCGTCCGGGCCTCTCGCATACAGTTCCGGGGCTGAGCCGCTGAGCCTGTCGGAGTTTGAACGCTCGATCCTCGTCGCCGCCGGAACCGGGGTCACCGGCTGGTCCTTCGGGGTGCCCTTCGGCCCCGACCGGCCCGGGGAGCATGCCCACTACACGCAGAGGTTCACGGGCCGTACTGCGCCGACCGCCGCTGGCATCGGTACGCCGGTGCTGTTCGCGACCGACGACTCGGGAACCTATCTCACGAACACGCGTGATCTTCTTCCGGACCACGCTCTTGACGTTGAGGACCGTGACGGTGCCCTGGATGCCATGGTCGACTTGGTCCGCACCCACACCGAGCAGCTGTCCGAACGCCGACTCGATCTCCCCGCGGCCCCGCCGCACATGCTGGAACCAAACCTCTGGATGGCGAACGTACCGGGCTCAACCCTCTTCATGCCGGTGGCCGATGCCAGCGAGCAGGTGCTCAGTTTGATGGCCATGGCCCTGGCTAACGGAAATGTGCTCATGGACGACTTGGCCGGGCGCCCGGCCGGCGACCCGAACCCCTACATCCGCAGCGGCCTCCTGCAGGAGGACAAGCGCATCCCGCTGACAGTGCTTCAGCAGATGGCCTACGAGGCAAACGTCGCGGAGCTCGCTTTCGTGGGCCACAACATTGTGCTCACCCTGCAGGCAATGGGGCTGGGCGGCCTGTACCTCAACGGACTCAACCGGTGGAGCATCCTGGGCGCGTTCGACGAGCGTGGGATCGAGGGGCTTGGGTTCCGCTTCGTGCGCGACTCCCGCTGGACTCTGCCCAACCCCGTCGGGCTCGACGGCCGTTTCGAGGGCCTGTGCCCGCCTTACGTGTCGGACATGCGCGAGGCCGTGAACATCTTCGTGGAGCGCAAGTTCGGGCCCGAGGGGGCCTATGACCCCAGCACGCCTGGAGCCTGGGCGAACGCCAAGGCGATCAAGCAGGACGTCACGCACTACTCCGAAGAGTTCATCGACTGCCTGAGCG
Organism: Arthrobacter monumenti; assembly: GCF_054511255.1. Taxonomy (NCBI): domain Bacteria; kingdom Bacillati; phylum Actinomycetota; class Actinomycetes; order Micrococcales; family Micrococcaceae; genus Arthrobacter; species Arthrobacter monumenti. Next base: position 273,835 of record NZ_JBTNCY010000001.1, read on the forward strand.
AGGTCGCCCAATACGTCTATGACACCTATGGCAAGTTCCCCAACACCTTCACGACCATGGTGCTCACGGGTTTCGTCCAGGCCGTGCACCTCGACACCGAATTCTACGATACGCACTACCAGCCCGGCGCCTACCTCCCGACGCACTCGCACCACATGGAGCGTTGGCACGCGGATGGTTCCGAAGGGTGACTCGCCGGCATAGGTCAGCCCGAGTCACACTTCCTTACCCCCGCTCGAGGAAGGCTTCCTCTTCCGGATTCAGGTATTGCTCGATGGCGCGGGCCAAGTCTTGATGCTGCGTCAGGTCAGGGTCGGCGTCAATAATCGTCTGGGCCTCGGCCCGCGACTTCTCGATGATGGCCTGGTCTTCGCCGTGGACCACGCGCAGCTTCTTGAGGGTCGACTTCCCGCCCGACTGGCTGGAGCCCAGCACGTCGCCTTCGCGGCGCAGCTGCAGGTCCAGTTGGGCCAGCTCGAACCCGTCCGTGGTGGCGGCCGTAGCGTCAAGCCGCGTGCGGCTGGGGTGCCCCTTTTCCAGATTGGTGACCAGCAGGCAGGTACCGGCGTGGCCACCTCTGCCTACACGTCCGCGCAGCTGGTGCAGTTGCGAGATCCCGAAGCGGTCCGCGTCCAGGATGATCATCAGGGTGGCGTTGGGGACGTCGACGCCGACTTCGATCACCGTCGTGGAGATCAGCATATCGATTTCGCCGGCATTGAAGGCGGCCATCGTGGTGGTCTTCTCCTCAGCATCGAGCCGTCCGTGCAGAATCCCGATGCGCGTCCCGGCCAGCGCGGGCACCTCGGCAGTGAGCCGCGCCAGTTTTACCACCGCGGCCAGCGGCGGCCCCTTCGGCTTCCCGGTCCCGTTACTGCCACTGCCGTCGCCAACCCGCGACCCGTCGTCGTCATAATCCACCAGGTCCAGCGCGTCCCCCGGCCCCGCGTCGTCGTCGCCAATCTTGGGGCAGACCAAATACACCTGCCGCCCGGCGTCGATCTCCTCACGCGCCCGCGCCCAGATCCGGTCTTTCCAGTTCGGGTTCTCCGCCAGCGGCACCACATGGGTGCTGATCGGCGATCGTCCGGCCGGAAGCTCGGTCAGGCTCGAGGTGTCCAGGTCGCCGAACACGGTCATCGCCACCGTCCGGGGTATTGGCGTCGCGGTCATCACCAGCAGGTGCGGCGGCTTCAGCGCCTTGGTCCGCAGCACGTCGCGCTGTTCGACGCCGAAGCGGTGCTGCTCATCGACGACGATCAGCCCCAGGTCGAAAAAGCTCACATTTTCGGACAACAGCGCATGGGTGCCGATGACGATCCCCGCGGAGCCGTCGGCGACGGCCAGCATCGCGCGCTTCCGCTCCGCCGTGGACTGCGAACCGGTCAGCAACCGCACCTGCGTACCGTCGATGTCCCCGCCCAGCATGCCGGCCTCCGCCAACGGTCCGAGCGCCGCGGTGATGGAGTAGTAGTGCTGGGCCGCGAGCACCTCGGTCGGGGCCAACAACGCTGCCTGTCCCCCGGCGTCGATCACCTGCAGCATTGCGCGCAGCGCCACAATGGTCTTGCCGGAGCCGACCTCGCCCTGCAGCAGTCGGTTCATCGGATGGGAACGGGCCAGCTCGCCGTTGAGGTCCTCGCCAATCTCCCGTTGCCCGTCGGTCAGCGTGAACGGCAGCCGCTCATCGAATCGGTCCAGCAGCCCGCCGGGACGGGAAGGCCGGGCGGTGGCATCCTGCCGCGCATGTTCGGCCCGCCGCTTGGCCAGTGCCGTCTGCAGCACCACCGCCTCCTGGAACCGGATCCGCCGCTCCGCCTCCGCGATCTCGTCCATGGTGTCGGGCCGGTGCAGCTGCTCGTAAGCCTCCCGCAGCGACAGCAACCCCTCCCGCCGGGCCATCTCGTACGGCACGGGATCCGGCAGCCGCTCGAAGTTCACCGAGTCGAGCAGAATCCCGACGGCATCCTTGATTTTCCAGCTGGTCAGTTTTCCCGTCGCCGGGTATACCGGGATCGGCCGTTTCGCCAGCGTCTCACTCTCCGTGCCGTCGTCGTCGGCCAGCAGCGTGTAAACGGGGTTGGTCAGCGTCAGCTGCCCCTTGTAGGAGGTGACCTTGCCGGAGAACATCGCCTGCATCCCGACGGTCAGTTCCTTGTGCGCGACGTACCCGTTGAAGAAGGTGACATGCATGTAGCCGAGGCCGCCGGAGCCGTCGGTAATGGTGATCTCCGTGATCGAGCCCTTGCGGGTCTGCATCCGCCGCTGCGTGTTGGTGTGGATCCGCGCCACCAGGGTGACATCCTCATCCCGGGGAACGTCGGCAATGGGGGTCAGCTCGCCGCGCTTCATGTAGGCGCGGGGGTAGTAGTCCAGCAGGTCGCCGACCGTGCGCAGGCCAAGGTGCTTCTCCAGCACGTTGGCGGACTTTTTCCCGATCCGCCGTTCCAGCGGGAAGGAGTACTCCGTCGGCCCGTGCGGCGCCGCCCTGGTGTCGCTGAGGTTTACCGCCTGTCCCACCACGGCAAACCTACGCCGAGCTGGCGGACAGCGACGTCACGCTGACATTCTGCGGATCGGCCAGCAGCCGGATGACTTCGAGCACCGGCTCGGCCTCGGCCACGTGCACGTGCAGCCGCCACCGGTAGCCCTCCTCCACCTCGGTCACCGCGCTCATGATCACCGAGTCGCCCAGCTCGTCCAGCCGCGCGCGCAGCCCGGCCGCATCGAGTGGGGAAAGATTCACCGTGCACATCACTTCGACGCCATCGCCGGCTGGGATCTCCGTGTGGATGTGCGGGGACTGGACGGAGTAGCCGGACAACCCGTCCAGCAGGTCCTCCTGCAGCTCTTCGCCCAGCACCACTGCACGCAACGTGTCGAAGATAAGCAGCAGCCCGACGCCACCTGCATCGACCACATGCGCCTCGGTCAGTTGGGACAGCTGGCTCTCGGTGTCCACCACCGCTTCACGCGCGGCTTCGACGACGGCGTTCAGCGTCTCGGTCAGTGCGGCATTGCTGTCGTCGGCGTGCGTCTGCACCGCCATCGCGGCGGCGTCCGCGCAGCTCTCCAGCACCGACAGCATCGTCCCCGGCACCGGATCGGACAGCGCGGACCATGACCGGATCTGCGCCCGATGCAGCCCAGCAGCCAGCAGCGGCCCGGTCAGCCGGTTGCTGCCGTGCAGCGGCTCGGCCATCGCCGAAAGCATGACGCCAAAAAGCGTCCCGGAGTTCCCGCGGGCATCCTCCATCGCCGCCTGCGCAGCAATCTCCAGCAGCTCGCCCAGATCCTGCGACTCAACCACGGCCGCGGCGGTGGAGGCCGAGCGGATCGTCAGGTACAGGTTGGTTCCGGTGTCGCCGTCGGCAACCGGGAAGATATTGATCGCGTTCAGGCGGTCGCTGTGATTGCCCAGGCACTCTTCCGACTTGCTCAGCCATCGCCGGACTCCGGCAACATTGGCGGCAATTTTAGTGTGCAAAGTGATCCCATCCCACAGTCTTTACCGGGGTGCCCCCCAGCGTGACGCCTGATTCTCCAGCGTGTATCGAGCCTATCGCAATGAAGCCCTCAGGCAGTTTAGTGCCACTGGCGAATGTCGCCAACAATCCGTGGTCCTCTCCCCCGCCCAGCACCCAGTCGACGGCGCTCGCGCCCAGCAACTCGGCGGTTGACTGCAGTGGTTCGGAAAGCTTTTCGACGGCGACAGGATCCAGATCGACGACGACGCCGCTGGCCGTGGCCACGCGTCCCGCGTCCCGGACAAGGCCGTCGGACAGGTCGATCATGGCATGCGCCCCGGCGATCGATGCGGCCGGCCCAGCCTGCAGCGGTGGCAAAGGCCGGCACTGGTTTTTCACCAGGGCGAGCTGCTCCTCGTCCAGAGTCTCCATCCCGTGCTCGCTCTCCAACAACGCCAGCCCTGCTGCGGCCCTGCCAGCAGTTCCCGCCAGTACGACGACGTCCCCCGGCTTCGCTGCCGAGCGCAGCACCGGCTCCCGGCCATCAAGGTTTCCGAGCACCGTCACGGTGACCACGATTTCGCGTCCACGACCCAGGTCTCCCCCGGCCACCGAGCAGTCCTCCGCTCCGAGCTCCTTGATCGCGGAACTGAGGCCACGCGCCACGTCTTCCACCCATTCGACAGGCGTTTGGCCTGGAAGCGTCAGACTAACCACCATCGACGTGCCCTCGGCACCCATGGCGTTGATGTCCGAGAGGTTCTGCGCCGCAGCCTTCCAACCGACGTCGAAGCCGGAAGTTTCGTAACCGTTCGGCCAGATCAGCCGGAAGTCCTGGTCCTGCACCTGTGTGTCGACAGTGACTACCGTGCGTTCGTCCGGAGCGGCGACAACTGCCGCATCATCGCCGGGACCTAGCAGTACTGAGTCAGACATGTGCAGTAGCGGAAATATCTTGCTGAGAAGTTCGCCTTCGCTCAATTCGTTGACAGATACTCCGGCGGGCTTGGGGGTAAACGGATTAGAACTCCCCATGTTTGTCTCCACAGAATTCAACCTATCGGCTAGCCGGCAGTTAGTAAGCAAGTTCACCAAGAGCGGATATGACGAGTCGGTAGAATGAACTAGTGTCTTGCAACCCAACCATTCTTCGAGTCTTGAAATGGAGTCTCGGAGCGTTGGTTTGCGGGGTGCTCTGCATTCTCCTCGTTGGTTATGCACTTTTTGTCGTCCCACGTTCGACCGAAAATCCGCAGCCGTCGGATGCTGTAGTCGTCCTGGCAGGAAACAGCGATGAGAGACTGCCTGTCGCCAAGCAGCTCATGGATGAGTCCGTCGCGCCAGTTTTGGCTATAGGCACGACCAACACATCAGGTAACGCAAGTGCGGATAGGCTTTGCCGAGCACGAGGGACTATGGCCCAGATCGCATGTTATTCCCCCAGTCAAGGAAATACCCGCGACGAAATCCGCGCCCTGTCACAGGTGATCGAAGAGCGTGATTGGAATCGGGTCACGGTGGTGACCTCGCAATACCATGCGACGCGTGCCCATACGTTGTTGAGCCAGTGTTCGACGGTGGATATCCAAATGGTGGTCTCGGAATCTGAATTAGGCTTATCAGAATGGCTCAGCCGGTTCGTCATCGAATTCGGCGGGCTCGCCCAAGCGTACTGGAATCCTATTTGTTAGCGGCGAACGCTGGCGAAGTTCAAGCGTAATACAATATAGAGACCTCTTCCCCTACCCGTGCTCTTTGATGTCGCTCTTTCGTCCCAAGGCTTGGAACGTCCATCCGCGACTTATCCAGGATCGGGAATCGAGCACGTTGCGTCCGTCGATCAAATGCTTGTGCGCCACATAATCCCCGATGTCATCGGGTGACATATCAACGAACTCTTGCCATTCGGTGAGAAGGAGTACAACGTCAACGTCCTTTACTGCTTCGACAAGTGAAGCACGGTAGTCCAGGCGGGGGAACCTAATAGCTGCATTTGCATTCGCCTCAGGATCGTACACCTTTACATCGGCGCCACTGTTGAACAAACGGCCGGCGATATCAAGAGCGGGAGAATCACGAACATCATCGCTGTTCGGTTTGAACGCCGTACCGAGAATCGCGATGGATTTTCCTTTCAAGTCCCCGAGGAGGTTTTCGACCAACCACACTATGCGGTCGCGACGCCGAAGGTTTACCTCGTCAATCTCGTTCAAGAAGCGCATCGTGCTATCCAGTCCGAGTTCGGAGACGCGGGCCTGCAGAGCCCGTATGTCCTTCGGTAGACAACCTCCGCCAAAACCCAGTCCAGCATTGAGAAACATACGGCCGATTCTCTTGTCGTGGCCTATAGCATCGGCAAGGGTGCGAATATCTCCCCCGACTGTTTCCGTGACTTCGGAAAAGGCATTGATGAACGATATCTTCGTCGCAAGGAAGGCGTTGGCTGCAACTTTGACGAGTTCCGCGGTTTCAAAGTCTGTTGAGATATAAGGCGTGTCGCGTGAAAGGGCATCAGCATAAACGGTACGCATCGTGGCATCTGCATCGGCGGAATCGGTACCCACAACCAGACGGTCGGGGCGGAGGGTATCTTGAACGGCAAGCCCTTCTCGTAGAAACTCTGGGTTCCAGGCCAGCCCTATTTGCAGGCCGGGCATCGACTTCTCCGCCACGAGTGACTTTAATCTGCGGGCTGAACCGACAGGGACCGTCGACTTCCCAACTATCAGAGCATCTTTGGTGATCGACTCCGCTATGGCAGCCACCGACGCGTCAACATAGGTCATATCCGCCGCATGTTCACCGGGCCTTTGGGGAGTTCCAACAGCTATAAAGTGGACGTCACCGAAGTTTCCTGCCTCTTCGAACGATGTTGTGAAGCGAAGGCGTCCTGACGAAGTATGCTTGCGCAGAAGCTCGGGCAGCCCAGGTTCGTGAAAAGGTAATTCGCCCATATTGAGGCGGTCGATCTTTTCTTTGTCCACGTCGACCCCCAACACGTCAAAGCCGAGTTCGGCCATAGAGGCTGCGTGCGTCGCTCCTAAATATCCAGTGCCGATCACAGTCAACTTTAACGTCATCATTCCCCCTTCTGAGATTCTTCCAAGCATCCTTTGGCCAATCACCGGTGGTAAGTCGGCATGTGTAGTTCCAGAAGTTCGCATGACTATGCACCTTCCGGTGCGATCGTACGTCAGGCAATCCCCTAGGCGCGAACCGATACGCCGGGGCTGTCATTCCGATGTAAGATTTCCTCCCTGGTGCGGTAGAACCGCAGGGTAAGCTCCCGTTGAGTTCGTAGAATTGTCCTCGGCTTATAGTGGAGGGATGAGTGAGGTGAAGAGAGGAGTACGCGTGGTTAAAGACGCGGAGAAGATTATGCCGACTGCGCGGCACCTCAGGAAACCTTCGATATGGCTTCGAGCCACGGCGCCCCGCTCAAAGGCGCGGCCGCCGTCGTCCCACTACAGACACGAAAGGCTAAAGCCGAAGAATAGCACTACCTATTCTTTTAAACCGACAGGCAGCAAACAAGCGTCGCTCAAGACTAAACGATCGGTAGCGATGTTGATCACCATACTCGTCATTCTTGCTATCCCTACCTTGGTCCTAATGCTAATGTTGGCGGGTTAGACCAATGCTGACTGGTTGCCGATATTAACTGTGAAGGTCTGTCCACACTCTGTTCGGTTCAACTGCAGCCACCCAACAATCCCAGGGGTTGCTTTGTGCACACGTTGATGCCTGTATATGGCACACGACCCGAGGCCATTAAAATGGCGCCGATTATTGAGGCCATTGAAGAATCCGAATATTTCGACTGCTTCGTCACAGTCACTGGCCAGCACCGTGCGATGCTCGACCAGGTAAATCAGCTTTTCGGCATCGTTCCGGACCATGATCTGTCAATTCTGGAACCAGGGCAATCCCTCAGCACAATCATGACGAAGACCATCGACGGCTTGGATAAACTCTTTCAGGTCAATAAACCAGACGCCTTGATCGTCCAAGGGGATACGACGACGTCGACAGCAGCCGCCATTGCCGGCTTTTACCACGGCATCCCGGTAGTGCATGTGGAAGCCGGGCTGCGTAGCCACGATCTTTTCTCGCCGTTCCCCGAGGAGGGCAACAGGAAGATCACGAGCCAGATTTCCAGCCTTCACTTGGCTCCCACATCGGTGAGCAGACAGAATCTAGTAAACGAGAACGTGCCGGCCGAAGACATCTTCGTCACTGGTAACTCGGTAATCGACGCGCTCCTCGAAACGGTCGAGAAGAACATTCCTTTCACAGATCCGGTGCTTGAGGACTTAGCGTCAAGCGGCCGAAGGGTATTGTTGACCACCACTCACCGTCGGGAGAATCAGGGCGATACCATGCGTGGCATTGGACGCGCGTTGGCCAGGATCGCTGAGGCTGCGCCGGAAGTGACAATCGTTCTTCCAGTCCACAAGAATCCCGTCGTCCGTGACGCTGTCCTTCCCCGACTCGCCGGGAAACCGAATGTCATCGTCACAGAGCCTTTAGCGTACGGCGAGTTCACACGGATGATTTCGCTTGCACACATCGTCCTCACCGACTCGGGCGGAGTCCAAGAAGAAGCTCCCAGCCTCGGCAAACCGGTGCTGGTCATGCGTGAAAACACGGAGCGCCCGGAAGCCGTCGACGCCGGCACTGTGTCCTTGATCGGTACGGATGAAGAACGTATCTTCAGCGAAGTCGACCGACTCTTGAACGATCAAGAACATTTTGAGTCGATGGCCAACGCGGTGAATCCATACGGTGATGGCAAGGCTGCCGTGCGATCGGTGGCCGCCATCGCTCACTTTTTTGGCTTATGCGACCGCGTACCGGAGTTCGCCCCGCCTCCCACAAGCTAACGACTTGGAGTCTCTGGCCAGCGGGTTACAGTACGGGCTCCTTTTCGGAGATCACCACCGACATTGGATAGGAATTTGAAACGTGCCGACTTCCCGAGCTGACGAGACACTCCCCGACCGCATTGCCGTCATCGGCCTTGGTTACATCGGTTTACCGACCGCAACTATCTTTGCGACACATGGATTGGAAGTAATTGGCGTAGACGTGAAGCAGAGTACCGTCGATTCAGTTAATCGGGGCAAAGTTCCTTTCGTGGAACCTGATCTCGAATACGCCGTCGCTGGCGCCGTTAGCCATGGCCGTCTGTCCGCTGCCATCGAAACGCCACCGGCAGACGCATATATTGTGGCTGTCCCAACGCCGTTCAATGACGATTACACTGCCGATCTTTCGTTTATTGAGGCGGCGGCACGCGGTATTGCTCCACAGTTGAAGGGTGACGAGTTGATCATCCTCGAATCGACGTCGCCGCCGAATGCTACACAGCGTATGGCGGATCAGATCATCGAAGTCCGCCCGGACCTCACCCTTGAGCCGGGAACTGCAGAGACTATCCATATCGCTCACTGCCCCGAGCGGGTTCTGCCCGGCCGTGTCATGGTCGAAATGGTGACTAATGACAGAATAGTTGGCGGTCTGACCATAGAGGCCGCTGAGCGCGCGCGCGACCTGTATAAGACTTTCTGCCAGGGCGACATCCACATCACAAACGCAGTCACTGCCGAGATGGCGAAACTCGTAGAGAACTCTTACCGCGACGTCAACATTGCCTTCGCAAATGAGCTGTCTGTTATTTCCGAGAAGCTCAACATCGATGTGTGGGAGCTGATTTCGTTGGCCAATCACCATCCACGGGTGAACATCCTGCAGCCTGGGCCTGGAGTGGGAGGACACTGCATCGCCGTGGACCCTTGGTTCATTGTTTCCTCGGCCCCTGAAGAATCGAAGTTGATTCGTCAGGCGCGTCTGACAAACGACGCCAAGCCTGAGCATGTCATATCGAAAGTCGTCGAAGCCGCAGCCATGTTGGATGCGCCGCGAATAGCGGCCCTCGGGCTAACCTTCAAGGCAGATATCGATGACCTCCGTGGGTCGCCGGCTAGAAAAATCGTTACCCGACTGGCTGATGTACTTCCGCAGGCACAGATTTCAGCTGTGGAACCACATATTGAGGCGCTCCCCCCCGAACTGGAGGCACTAGAATCTGTCCGCTTAACCCCGCTGGATGTGGCAGTTGAGGAGGCTGACCTTGTTCTGGTCCTGGTCGATCATGAAGAATTCAAGAGTTTCGATGTCAGAAGCTTGGACGGCAAGACCCTCATCGACACACGCGGGATCTGGCCGGTACGGCAGCACGACAAACAAAATGCAAAATGATCCTGCTCGGCTCAAATCAAGTACCAGCTGGAACGAAGCCCTCGTTCTGCGCACCCAGTCATTGGAAGGCCGGCGCAGCACAAATTGGACTGGTCAGGGTTAGCTGAGTGAACAGACTCCCGCTGTCGGACCTTAGGTCCATAGTGACCTCCCAACTCCCTTTCGCCAATAATCAGGCCGCTCGTGAACGCGCCACTAAGTATCTGAATGATCGCCTGATCTGCTCGTCTGTATATCCTGACGTGCCTTTTAACGACGGAGCCGCATGGAAGGGCCCGCGCTCGCGTAGCCACGGACGATATCTGCACGGGTTGTTGTTCTTAGTCGATTGGACAGGCACCACGCTAGCTGACACCAGAACGACAGAACTAGCTGGACGAGAAGCCGTTGAGGTTGTTGCCAAATGGGCGCAGATGCATCGGGGAGACAGAAACTCCACCGGCATGGCGTACCACGACGAGACAACCGCACAACGACTAATCTCGCTCATCTCACTCAAGTATGCGCTCGCCACAAACGGGTTTTCTGGATCGGTGGAGCCCGTGGAAACCTTGATGGAAGAAACTGCGTCCCTTCTGAGCGACGACGAATTCCACTCGCCTGGGAATAACCATGGCATGTATCAAGACTTGGCGTTGCTCTATTATTCGGTCATTGCTGACACCAAACGGGAGCTGAAGGGTGAGAGATATTTTAAGCTGGCCATGCGACGTTTGCGTGACTATTTCAGTACCTGTTTTACGTCGGAAGGCGTGCATATTGAGAACACACCTACCTATCATCTCCTTGTAACGCGACAAGTCGAGAATGTGCGAAGGATCGCAGATAGGGCAGGTCACGAGGACGCGACGATCTATGCAGATCTAATCGCAAACGCTGAACGGTACGCGACCCACATACTTATGCCGAATGGCGTATTCCCACCGCTCAGCGATACCCAGCAGCTCGATATTGGCCGATCGTCGGCCACGAAATTCTTCACCAGCCCGGAATTCGCCTATGCCAGTAGCAGAGGCCAAAACGGTGTTGCGCCCAAAGACCGCATGCTCATATTGCCGGAGTCCGGATACGCCATTTATCGAAGTCAATGGGGTGCCGCGAATTCGACCTTTGCATTGTTTACAGCCGCATATAATAGTAACTACCATAAGCATAGCGACGATCTCAGTTTATTTATTCGCAGCAAAGGCATCGATCTTCTGACTGAGGCTGGTCCCTTTGGGTACGATTACCAAGATCCATTGACTAAATATGCATACTCACAATATGGTCACAATTCGCTGGTAGTGGATGGGCGCAGTCTCCCCAGAACGGACTCACGAAAAGATAGGGTTACTTTAAAGACCGTTGAACAACGAGGCGACGGCTTTATTGTGGTCGGGACAAACGGCCGCTACGACGATGTAGTCCATGAACGTACGGTGATGATAAACGATGCGTCTGGGTTGCCCGCATTCGAGCTCACCGACGTTATCAAGGGAGCCAACGACCATCGCTATGAACTTTTGTGGAACCTCGGAACAGAAGTACGGCCAGTGTTACATGGACAGGGCTTCGAGCTGTTCCATCGCGGCGAGAAAATCCTTGATCTCCATATACAAGCAAACGTTGCAACCTCACTCTCGATCACAAGGGGCCGCAAAAAACCGACTCCGCTCGGTTGGAAATTTCCGAAGTTCGGCGAAGCTGTACCTGCGGGTGTGGTTTCGATCAAATTCTCGGGTCGAAATCCAATTCTGAAAACCAACATTCGGTTGGCCGACTTTACGTATCAGGATCGTGGTCTCGTGGCACAAGGAACGCGTTGGAAGAGGCACCGGGACGTCGTACCGGTCAACTACCTGCTATGCCGTGCGACGGAGGATGCAAGTCGGAAACTGGTCGTCCTCTTTAGCGCCATGGGCGCTCCGGGAGACTTCAACCACAACTACAAGGAGACCCTCGACGAAGTTGACGTAAACGTTCTTTACCTGCTCGACGATTTTGGGATTCAAGGTGCCTACTATCTCACGGACCACCGGTCCACGCACATTTTTCAAAGTGTGCAAAACCTGATCAAGAAAATTGCTCAGGACCTGGGAGTGCCGTACAGCGAAATAGCCATGGCCGGCTCAGAGGAGGGCGGAGCCGCGGCCCTAATTCATGGTTCGTCCCTTCCCGCAGGCAACATCATGGTGGGTTCGCCGCAAACGAAAATCGGATCCTTCGTCGGCCTCCATCGTCCTAAAGTCCTCGAATTTATGGCGGGAGGAACATCCCAGGAGGACATAGATTACATGGACCGGGCCGTCATGGAGGCAGTTGCCGATCGGCCACCATCAACGAAGATCTCAATTGTTGCAGGAGAGGCAGATCATTTTCTTCCCGAACACGTGATGCCTTTGCTGGAGCATCTCCGCAACGATGATTGGAAGCACCATCCCGTCCCCACACTCACCACCGTGCCCGGCTTCGGCCATGAAGAGAGAAGTGAATTGTTCCGAAACTTCCTCAGGGCAAATCTGAACGAACAGATACACGGGGGCGGCGGGACGGTTCCACCATACTCATTAGCTGTGGATTCGAAAGACCGAGTCAACCTGAAAATCTACACAACTGGTGAACTTCACCTCGCATACCGTCTATACCAAGGGCGCGAAGTTGTAGAGGAAATGGGTTATACTCCCCAAACGAATTTCATCTCTGAACAAATGCCTAAAGGAACATACCGCGTCCGGGTGTTTCTTCGTAACGTTACCGCGAATGTCACTGAAGCCTTTACCACCTACCGAGTAACTGTTTAGCGCGGCTTCGTGCCCGGACCGCCAACTTATGCAGATCAAAACATTGGAGAAAGATGAGTGATCTACTTTCCAGCTTTATTCTTGATCCTGCCCGCTATTGGGGCGTGAACAGTCGACAGTTGACGAAAACTGAACGACGAAAGCAGCGTATCAAGAAGTACTTTGGCTGGTCGAATGAAGATTTGGCCCAGCTTGTCAGTGGGGCGGCGGAGTGGCGCGTCGCAGGTGAGCAGTGCACAGTCTACCTTCCAAATTTTGGCTCATCGGGCTCCCACTTGGTACAGCAAATCATTGCTGCCTGCCTTCCCGCTAATCCCGTTGGCGAGTTGTATATCCCCAAGCGCATTGTTGGAGAAGTGAAGCAGCTTCGCCTTCGAGAACGCCGCCTTTTCATAGAGGGTTATAACCTACTTCACACAACCTCCCCAGAACATTTATTTTCCAGGTCGGTGATTATTAATACTGCCCATGTAGCGACGCTCAAGAACTACGTGGACTGGTCCCGCAAGCACCGCTCACTATTGATCATCCGTGATCCCGTCGATCTTGTGCTCTCGCGAACCTTCCGGAAACAGGAGTATCGCGACTATTTGGGGAACACGAATGCCGATGATCTTGACTACTTGGACCACAACATCAATCAGACAATCCTCTTCTATGAGGCGGCCTTGCAAAAGCGGTACGCGCACGTCCTACGATTCGAGGATGTCTTGGCGAGGCCCCAAGTCGCAGCGGAAGTCTTATTCCAGTTACTCGAGAATGAGGGTATTCGCTTGGATACACTCATTCAGCAGGTAGAACACATCACCAGAGCTGGCGATTCGACCAAGAAGTACGCGGGAGAAACAATTCCAATAGACGAAAGCCATGCACAACTGGCGAGGAACCGACTGTCAAGCCTACGCAAAGACCTAGGGTACAAATAATCCGGTAGGTAACGGTAGTTGGGGCACGCACGGTTTCGATGAGCGGTATACCTTAGGCAAGATACTCCACTCAGCCGAGATGAGTTAAATCGAAGTATTTGGCGAATTTGTCATTTTTTCTAAAGAATTCGTCCATGTAGTTTTCGGCCTGCAGAAACGCCTTCTTCGGCATTTCTTCCATCCACTGTCCGTTCAGATGATAGTCACGGTCGAATTTCTTACTACTATCAATCAACTCAGCACCACGCTCACTCTCGATACCGCGCTTAGCGTAGCCGTCGAGGAAGAGCTCACGGGTTCCACCACTCCACGATAGGTCTAGCTGACCTTTCAGGTTGTCCAGTACTTGGAGCGGACTACGAAGTAGCTCCTCATGTTGGACAGTAAATGTAGACTCCTCGTTCTCATTGACGAACTCCAACCAAGAATTCATCCGCTTTCCCCACGAATTCAGGAAGCGGGAACCGAGGTCTTCAGTAAGGACATAAGATGCATGCCTGTCCCTTCGCAGCGCCTTCGCCCGGGCGTATCTATAGTAGCTCCACAGCCAAGAGACCGGATCCTTTATGCTAAAAATGAAACCGAGCGTCTTAGTCCTAACGGCACAGTCAACGTTTTTGAGATTCAATCCCAAGTCCTGAAGGTCATTCCTTTCCAACTTTTGTAAAGATTCTTGAATGGTCTCCCAATTTGCCTCAAGATGCTTATGTCCGAGAGTGTTGGAGAGCACGGTACAACGGTCGAAATTTACTTCGACCAAACCGCGAATGGCGTTTGTACCACTACGTTCCAGTCCATATTGCTTTATAAATGTCATCGGCACATCTCCAATATTCATCCTGATACTTCGGTTATTTTACGGTACAACTAGTAGCGGACCAGGACTATGACGAGTGCCCTTCAATGGCATCAGATAGTTGAGCAACGATGTCTTTAGAGGAAAACAATTGCTGCGCGTACTGCTGTGAGGCGCCAGCCTCTTCCCGCCACACCTCCTCGACCAGGCAGGTATCAGCAATGTAGGAAGTCAATTCCGCAATGTCACTCCGGGACCAAGAGAGAGGATAAATACGGTCGGCTCCAGACCATGCCAAGGCTGCTGGCAAAGCCCCAGACGCGGCTCCATCCGCTAAGGTCAAATGGAAAGACTCGAAATCACTCACAGATAGTGCAACACCGATTTTTTGATACCAAGATCCCATGTCCGAGGAAAATCCGTCGAAGGTAACGGCTCCCTTCAACAAGGGTTCATCCGCTATACGGTCGTATTGAGCTTCATAGAACGCAAGTTCATTTGGGCGGTTTGCCATCCACGGATAATCGTCAGGGGTCTTTCCCTTGATGTATAACTTGAATCTCTTGTCTTGGGTTCGCAACCTTTCCAGTACATCAAGGGCGCGGTCCAGCCGCTTACCTTGTGGCACGATACCGACCATTCCCAGATTAAATCTCGCAGAGGAAGTTTTTGGCTTATGAAGGGAATCGTTGTCTACGTAATTCGGAATGACTTGGCATTTTGCCGGATCAAATTCTGAGTCCCTAATCGCCATGTCGCGTATGTGAGGTCCGACAAATATGAACTCATCCACGGCGTCCGCTTCTATTCGTTCTGGAAAGACTGTGAACAACTCCTGCGAATGAAATCGCACTGTCAATCTCTGATCACGAGCCTTATTCTGTGAGTACCAGACAGCAGCGCCCAATGCCCATTCACAGAAAATGGCGTCAGCCTCCCTGAGACACTCCCCGCTAAACTTCGGATCGTGCTCTGAATGGCTCTGCCACTCATCAATCACTACCGTATGACCCCGCTCCTCAAGGTCCTCGATGATTTTCGTTGCAAACTTGAGGTCATGACCGGCGACTACTACCTTTTTCCTACGCCGTTTGGGAGAAGGTATCGAGACGTCCTCCCTCTGCCCCGGAGCTGGTTGCCTATAGATTAGGCGGAGAGCCTCCCCTTCGGTTTGCGAACGCCCTTGCCATACGCCGAGTAGGTTCGTTCCTGTGGTGGCGAGGATACCGACCTGTTTCAGGCCCGGACTATTCGAATCGATCGTAGCGCGGTGAGCAAGCCCATAGCCTCGCTGTTCCCACCCGTCACGATCTCTTGTGACGCCACTCCATGATCCGTATAGGGTACCTGCGAGCAGGTCTTCGAAGTACACTCTGTCAACGGGATATTCCGGTAGCTGACCGACCCAAACTATGCCGCTATTCTCCAGAGCCGCCAATTCCCTGGCGGAGTATGGTCGTGCGTCAATTGTCGGGGGCTTCGACGTGCTATCGGAGCCGAAGTATAAAATTCTTGACGGAAGGACACTTTGCCTCTGAAGTGTTGTCAAGAGCGAATCGGTCAGATCCTCGACCACGACGGCATATGTGGGCAGTGTAGGTGCGTCCACACTCACTCCTGCGGTCCTAAGCATGTATGTTAGCCGATGTCCTGCAGTATGCGCGCGATAGACCGTACGCATGCCTAACCATGCATCGTTCTTCCGAGTTCCCTCACGCGTCATGAGTCGGTCGATTAGGATCTGAGCGTCGCTGGATGTTGAAACAACTGGAATGCGACCGTCAAAAACGTCCTCCACACCCGCGCCCGGTCCGCTTACGACCATGGTTCCACTAGCGGCCGCCTCCACAACCCTTCGGGAAAACATGGTAGGCGAATCTTCTACAGAATTGACATTGATGTGTACTGGGTGCGCCTTGTATGCCTGCACCACCTCTGCATACGAAAGTCCCCCAGCTACAAAACGACCAAGGTCGTCCGGGAATTTGTAAGGACTTTGCGGATTGAGGTGTTGGCGATCATAGATCGTAAGCCCCTTCGAAGTAGCGGCAGTTAGCAATCTCACCAACTGCTCCGATCGTCGGGCATAGCGGTCCCCATAAAACGAGCCAGCATACGCGACAGTGTGTTCGTATTTCCGATTGCTGGGCAGGGGATTATGCAAGTGCGGTTGTGCATAAAAAGGAAGCGACGACACCGTCTTTTGGATGGAGCCAGCGTTCCTCAAATAATTGATAATCGAATTAGCGTCAGTAGTGAAGATGTGCTCAAAAAAAGTTGATGACTTCACGAAGCGCTCAAAATGAACAGGGTCCTCTTTATTCCAAAAGATTGTTGGTATTCCTGCATTTTGGCATCTCTCCAGAATGGAACGCAGTGTGTCAAATGACTGCTCATCGTAGTAGCCGACTTTTCGGCGCCACTCCCCTGATTTCCCTTCCCAAGCAGATTCGACTATTAGGGCGTCAATCGGGGCGTCAGCCAACTGACCCTCCCACTGATCGGGCGCTAGTTCGACGATGTTCGTTTCAGCACGAAGTCCTGCGGTAGTGAACTCGTCTGCAATAAGGGCAATCCTCAGGTCTTTGAGCGGGCGGCCGGGCGAGGCTTTAGTCTCCACCCTCTTAAGTACCCGGGCGTACTCCTCTCGAACTATCTGCCCTACCGCGGTCCAGGTCCGCTCCTCGAGTATCCAACGACGCGCTCGTCGGCCCAGATCCGATCGCAACTGCGAGTCTTCCGCGAGTCTGACAAGCGTCGCGGCCAGGCTTTCGACGTCTCCCGCTCCAAAGATGATCGCCTTTTCTTCGTTTCGCCCGGCAAGATCACGCAACGGGGCCAAGTTCGAGAGGATCACGGCCTTACTGCACGCCATGGCTTCCATTGGTTTGAGCGGCGGAACCAGCTCGGTTATCCGCACTGATCTACGCGGGCAGGGCATGATGTCAAAAATACTGATATATTTCGCAACCTCCTGCGGTTTCACTCGACCGGCGAAAATCACTTGATCTGAAATGTTCAATTCCCTTGACCGCTTTTTCAGATCGGCTAGAACGGGACCGTCCCCGACAATCACGAGCCGGAAATCTGCTTGGTGTTCGCGGACGATCGACATGGCGTCGAGCAGGTCGGCAATGCCTTCATAGGCCGTCAGGCTTCCTGCATACCCCACCACCATGGACTCGTCTGGTATGCCGAGGCGTTCACGCGTCGCTTGATGCGGAAGAAGTGGGGCGAATATTTCTGGATCGACAGCGTTAGGAACTACGCGGATTTTATCCCTGATCGCGCCGCGCTCAACCAATTCCCCTGCCACCTGGTCGGTTATAGCCAATATGCCATCAGCCTTGTCTACGACAGCATTTTCCATCTGGACGGCAAACGCGAACCGCTCGGTCGATTCCCAGCCTGGCTTCCCGGAAGCCTCAGTTATCTCCCAGAGGCCTCTGACCTCATAAATGAACGGAACTCCCAGTCGACGCGCCGCGACAAGCGCCGGGTACGCTGTCAGATAGTTTGAGGCTGCATGGATAGCCGAGACACGATTCTTCATCGCCTCACGGACATACGCGTCAGCTGCCTGTTCGATGTAGTGATCAATCCGGTCATCACGTAATGATGGCCCTGGCGTATAGATGTAGCTGATGCCGTTAGCCTCTGCCTCAAACCGTTTGCTCGGAGGTGCAGCCCTATCGATCTGGACATCCCATGGATATCCTGGACGCGCCATAACGACGAGGTCCTCCCCTAATTCCGCAATGGCCGTACTGAGCCCGGAGGTTCTGGTCGAGTATCCATTACTGTTATAGGCAGCGGTGCTATGCACGCAATACATGACCCGTCCAGGCTCCGCTAAATATCCAGCATTGGCCTGTCGGGGAGGCAAATAAAGTTCCTTCCCATACAGGCTGTCCAAGCCCCGTACAGTAGCTATGAGGTTGGCAACCTTAGAGTCCGTAGCTTCAAGCAAAGCCTCGTGCTGCTCTGCCAACGCGGCGGGTTCCCGGATGTTGCCCATGGTGAAGTAGCTGTGCTGGATAAGGCTTATGACGTTTGCCGCGCGTGTGTCTACGGATACAGATTCCAGTAGACGTGCGTATTTAGTTGCAGGTGAATCCGCCTGAGTCTCAGTGAAACCGCCACCGGTGCTTGTACGCCCGTTCCCGACGTCATTCCGTTCAGGAGCCATGGCCGATCTGCGGCTTCCAGTCCTTGACTTCACTGCCCTCAAGTGCCGTACCACTGTCCACACTAACCGGATGGGTTCTGTTAGCGCCTTTCCCGCCCGGACCCGCCAGGACCGCCTCAGGTTATACAGCGTTTGGCTGACCTCAGCCAACTCGTGCTTAAGACGGGCATTCTGTTCACCCTTTTGCTCGACAGCGTTGCGAAGCGTCGATAGTTCGGCAGTGGCCTTCTGTAACTGCGCCTCAAGCTGGGAGATTCTCCCCTGCTGCGTCTTGTCCCGCACAGCCATACCCTGATACCTGGTGACCAGGGACGTCGGGTCCGAAAGAAGCTCGTCCTGTCGCGCCTCTTCCAGTGTCGAACCAACGCGCCGCTCGTCATTGTGTCTCAAAGTATCGCCTGTCCTACGCTGTTGTGTGTTGTCCGCGGTACTGCCGGTTCAAGCCGTTACACCCGCACATGAGCCGTCGGATCCCCGTAAAACCGTACCTCTCCTGAGGCTAGGAGCTCACGATCAGCTGCTTGCCAGGTATGGGCTCCTCCTGATCGCATTTGCCAATAGTTGAAGCGATCAGTGGAGTAAATTCCCCGTCCTTCATTGACCAGCCGCCGCAGGAACCCTGTATCTTCTCCGCGGGCGACAGGTTCGAATGGATAGTCAATGAACATCTGGCGGGGAGCAACAAGGGTAGGCCCCATCACCATTGAGGTGAACGTATGCTCCCTCTCCGGGAATCGTATGACGGTGGCCTCGTTTGACCGAAAGTACATATAGTGACACTGCTTTCCGACTAAGTCCGCGCCCGAAAACATGAGGCTGTTTGCCTGGTCGAGCAAATAGTTCGGACCGTAGTAATCGTCATCGTCCATTTTCGCCGCAAGATGTCCCTCGGCAGCACCAAAGCACAGGTTGAGACAGTTGCCGAGCGGTGTCGCAGCACTCGCTGAAAGAACTTTCGCGTCTATAACTCCAAATTCCGATTGGAGCTTCCGTATTTCAGCTGGACCAATCTCGAAACCATGAGTCAATAAGACCAGCTGAATGTCGACACCTTCCTGGCGGGCAGCTGTCGCGAAGACGTGACGCAGCTGTTCCGGTCTATTTGAAGAGACGCACATGGAGACCGTCGGAGAGCCTGCGGCTTGCGTGTGTTCAGGTAACACGGTGGATAAAACGGTCGCAACCCGGTGAGCGTAAGTGTGCTGGGTCCAGATTTTTCGTTGCGCTTTGTGAACCATTCGATCCCGTAGTTCGGTGCTTTGGACCAGCGCCCGCACGACGTGTCCGGCTTCGTCCCTGTCGTGAACCAACGGAATCTCGTCGTCGTCGAACGTGTTGCTAAGTGCCTTGCTGGGAGTGGAGACGACGGCGGATCCCGCTGCAGTTATCTCGAATACCCGACGTGCGCACATGGTCGGCGATTCAACTACTGAGTTCACGTTGAGAAATGCTTTGTACGCCTTGTAGGCGTTGAGCATTTGGCGGTATTCCAGTTTTCCTACTACACGCGCTGAGAACGGCTCGGGGAACTGGTATCGCTCGTCACCGCCGAGCTGCCGTGAGAATATTTCCAATCCATACCGCATCTTGGGGCTGACGTCCATCGCCCCACCGAGCAAGATTTCCATCTGTGCCCGGCGTTCGGGGTACTTGTGCGTGAAGAACATACCGGCGAATGCCACATCCCGTCGAGGCTCTGCGAGACGGCCTCGAATCGGGTTGTGAACAACCGGCTGGGCTGCGAAGGTCAGTGTCCCAATTTGATCGTGACCGAGATCCCGCCGATATGCCGGGATGCGATCAGAATCTGTGGTCCAAACCCAGTCAAATAACGCCGCGGTCTGAAGAAAATCGCCATAGTGCACAGGGTCTTCCTTATTCCAAAAGACAGTCGGTATCCCATGTGCGCGACAGTATTTCACCAAGTCGCGCACTTCAGGACTTGGTCCCCTCGAACCCGTCAACTTGTAGCGCCATAGACCACCGTTACCCGCCCAAGCCGACTCGACGAAAAGCAAGTCGATCGATCTTTCGGCAAGTTGTCCCTCCCAAGTCTCAGGAGATAGAGCCATCTGTGTCCATTCATATTGAAACGCCAAAGTGGAAAAGTCATCCAGTATGACGCCGGCACGAATGTGGTCGAGGACCGGCTTTGAATCAGGCACCTCCATCGGAGGAAAACTGATCCTCCGGGAGCCGATGATCCTGCGTCGTACTCGTGCGACGGCATTCTCGACCGTTCGATGCCCGTTAGGCTGCATGGCAACAGACCTGCGCCGCCACTCCCTAACCTGATCCCGGCCACCCCGCCTGAAGTGCCAAAGAGTTCGACGTAGATGTTCAAGTCCGTTGAGCATTAGGAGGTAGCCTTTCGCCGGCCGACCGACCGCTCTTCAATTTCGACGGATCCGTACTCTTTCACTAGTCGTCGCCGCATCTGTGCGGGTGCATGACGATCATCCGACGCCAGTGCCTTCATAAACGCTTGATACCTCTTGAGCACTACGCCTGGGGATCCATCCATCAACAGATCGCCTTCGTCCAGCCAAATCACTCGGTCACACATTTGCCTGATCGTCCCATTGCTATGGCTGACAAGGAAAACAGAACCGGCGTTGGCGCGCAACGCGTCCATACGCTTTTTAGTTCTTCCCTTGAATTGTTCATCGCCCGTGTTCAACGCTTCATCAATGAGCAGAATCTCCGGATCGACGGCCGCAGCAATCGCGAAACGCAATCTCGACCCCATACCGGATGAAAAAGACTTCATTGGCAGGTGAATCTGCTTGCCTAGCCCTGAAAGCTCAACAATCTGATCATATTTTTCCCGGACCTGTCGGTTCGACATCCCCATCGCCAAACAGCCAAGTACTATGTTCTGGTCGCCCGACAGGTCCGGCACCAGCGCGGCGTTCACCCCCAGTAGTACGGGTGTTCCGGAAGCGAATACGGTACCAGTTGTTGGCGGCTCCTGCCCAGCAATGATGCGCATTAATGTACTCTTGCCCGACCCGTTCCTCCCTACTACACCTACAGATTCGCCATGGTTTACTACAAGCGACATGCGGTTTAGGGCTGCAACTTCAACCAATGATGTGCGTTGCAGTGCACGCTTGAAGCGATTTCCTGCCTTTTGAGTTTCTTCCTGTGCGGACGATTCCGTCGAATGGACTCGATATCGGACGCTAATATCGCGTAGGACCACCGTCGGGGAGCCTTCATGGAACTCAAGCTCACTGCTCGCGACCATATGTCTCCTCCGCGCGCCAGAAATATACAAAACCAAAGGCCACCGCTGCCAAGGCCCAAAGCGCCAGAATGATCCAAGAGTCCCAGGACGGAACTGAATCGTAGATAAGGCAATCCCTCGCCATATCAAGCACTCGATACAAAGGGTTGGCCTTCATGATGTCGACAATGACCGGCTGATCGACGAAACGGTCAATGGAGAAGAAGACAGCTGATGCGTAGAGCCATAGCCGCATGAAAAATGGAATAACGTTTATGACGTCGTGGACGTCGTTGCACAATCTGGCCAAGATCAATCCGACTCCGAGATTGAAAACGAATTGAAGGGCCAGGATAGGGATCAGTAGCAACCATCGCCATGAGATCACTTCCACCGGTGGAACTACAATCACTATCAACAGCATGGTGAGAATCACCGGCACGTTGGCAAACACTTCCCGCACATTGACCGCAACCGGCAACGTTGCCCGTGGGAATTTGAACGCCTGAATCACATTGCGGTTGCCCTGAATGGCCCTCGCGGCCCCATTGATGGAGCGGGAACTTATTTGGAACAGGAACACACCGATTACCAGATAGGCAATAAAGTTCTCAATCCCCCTGGAAGTGTTCAGCAGCAGACCAAAGATAAGGAAGAATACAGCGCCGTTGAACAACGGAGTGAGGATCAACCATGCGCTTCCGAGACGATCATTTTGATGACCGCTCTGAACCCGGGCACGTGCGTCATAAGCAATGAACTGCCGATAGTCCCATAGCGCAACGAGGTAATCCAGAAATGGGGGGCGAGCACCGACCCGCCTCAAATCGCGCATATCAATCGATACGCGTCGATTCGGCTTTTGTACTATGGACGGTCTTGCCTGCTGCACCATCAGGAAGTTACCCCGATGCGGGTATAAGCCTCGTCATATGCGGCAGCGTTTTTCGCCCAGGTCCGCTCAGCTAGCACGAACCTACGTCCGGCCAGGCCAAAAGCCGTGCGGAGCGGCTCCTCGATCAAAAGTTCCTTTAGCGCCTCCGCCAGCTCCGCGGGACTTTCGGGGTTAACCAGTAAGCCATTTTCTCCGTGACGGACGGCTTCTGCGAGAGCAGGCAAATTGCTGGCAACCACTGGTCGAGCGCAAGCCATGGCTTCTACAGGCTTCAACGGGGTCACGGCACGGGTTACAGCGGAGTCTTTGCGGGGTACGACAAATATGTCGACGGCTTGGTGGTAGAGGGCCGACTGAGCCCGGGGCACACGACCAGCAAATACCACCTTGTCACTTATCCCCAAGGTATTCGCTTGGCGCCTCAAGGCCGGTGCAGAAGTGCCGTCGCCAACTATGAGGACGCGGAGACTCGGATAAGCAGGCGCAAGTTCCGCCGCCGCTGACAGGAGATCGTCCAACCCTTCATAATCGACCAAGCTGCTTACGGTGCCGATCCATACCCCGGACCCCGGCAGGCCAAG
The DNA here is from genome assembly GCF_054511255.1 of Arthrobacter monumenti. NCBI lineage: Bacteria > Bacillati > Actinomycetota > Actinomycetes > Micrococcales > Micrococcaceae > Arthrobacter > Arthrobacter monumenti. The sequence goes on from NZ_JBTNCY010000001.1 coordinate 296,962, forward strand.
GTCCGCACGTGCCTCGGCGGAAGAAAGAGGATCTGCCAGATACTGCTCCCCCACGGCATTCGGAGCAATGACGATGTTCTCCATCAGAACTCCTTCGCGTTGAATTTCACTCTGCATAGCTTCGCCCAGGGTTATGACGAGGTCGGCGCTTCGCATCAACTCCGCTTCCCGGGCTCGGAACAGTTTATAACGCTCACTGTAATACGCGCCCTCGCCCCTGCTCGACGCCCACGTATCCGCTAACTGCCCCCGTACTTCATACACCCAGGGAATTCCGTGGGCCCTAGCAACCTCCCTGACCACCAGCCCATTAACAAAATGAGTAGTCGTATGAAGAACTGAAGGCCTGTATGACCTCACGATTTTCGACAACGCCTCTGTCTGCTGCTGCAATCTGCCATCCAAACCGTCCGCCAACTTACCGGGGATAAGACGCTCATACTCGACGCCGTCGACAACGTCGCTGCTTCGAGCGAGAAGCGCCCCTATCTGAACGGGATAGCCTAGGCGCGTAACGGCTCTGGCGTCCCATCCTATTGCCTCTTGGGCGATGAGTATGGAGTGCGAGCGTTGTGCATAGCCGCTACCAGTATGCGGCAGGGAGTTGGTCAGGATATGCAGTACGCGGTTCTTCACGGGTTCGATATGTGCGGGAGGGACCCTAGGCGTCCAGCCTCCTTGAAAGACTTTGACTTCCGCCGCCAGTCGTCCCCGTTGCCGTCGACCTGGACCCCGTTCGTCCTCGAGCGCCGCAACTGCACCCGACATGTCACCTGCATACCATTTGCAGCGCGCAACCGTGGTAGCACGGCCCCGAACGCTGTCGTCTACCCGTTCCAACAGATCCCCGGCGAGCTGAGCCTCTCCGGCACTCAGCGCGAGATCCGACAGTCGGCGCGCCCCTTGGCCGGTCACGCCGTTAGCCAGAGCAGACTTCAGAAGTGCCGTAACCTCCTGGACGTGACCAGAAATGTAGGCGGCAAAAACACCAGAAACCGAGTCGCGACGACGGCGAGTCAACACAAACAGAACGTCAGCCACACGTTGCCTCGCCCTGCTAGGCAGTCGTCGCGAAATCTGGAGTAGCAGCACTACCGGGTCGTCGCCCAGATGCACAATGAGGGTCGAGATCGCCAGACGAATGTTCCGCAACACTTGAATCACTTAGTACAAACCTGAGATCCGGGTCTTTTTCCCGTTAGTAAGTTCACAATCGCTACTTGATACTCACCGGCAAGCACGTTCAAATCTGCATGCTGCTGAGTCCACTGCCGGCCGCTGCTCTTCGTGTTCAATCGTTCTCGATCAACGGCCAGCTCTGTCCAAAGCTTTGCTATTTCTTGAGGGTCGGCCGCAACCACATCCCCAGATCGTGCTGCCAACAACATGGCTGCGGCCTCGCCCCGCACGATTCCGGTAATGTGTCGACCAGTCGCTAGGACTTCATATGTCTTTGACGGCACCGTTGTCTCAAACGACTTCCAGTCGTCACGCAGCGAGATAACGCAACTATCGGATCGGCGATAGTACTCCATCACCTGACGTCCAGGAACAGATTGGTGGAATTCCACCGGCGCATCCAGTGCAAGAGCGAGCTCCATCAAAGCCGGACGCCGGGTTCCATGTCCGACCATCGTCAGTCGCATCCGCTCTCCAACAATGGCGCTGGCGCGGATGATCGTTTCTAGGCGTTGACTCTCGCCGTGATTTCCTAAATAGAGAACCTCGAGACGTGAAGTGTTAGTGGAAGGCGGGTCCAATTCGGTGATGCTTTTTGTATCCACGCCATTACTGACATTGAGTACACGTTCGATGCCCCGCTGTCGCAGCGTCGCGGCAAATCCATCGGTCACGGTGACAACCAATTGCGCGCGTTCTTGTATAGCAAGGATTACGCGGTTGACTACGTCCTTGATTCCACCCGCAACTACGCGTGAATCGATAGCCAAATCGGGCCAAGCATCACGCATCTCTACTACGAACGGGACCCTTCGGACCTTTGCCACAACGTACCCTGCGCCGAGGGAGGCCAAACTGGGTGCTGTGGCTATGACAACGTCAGGCTTCGGCGCGGCTAGGGCAGCCGGAATGGAAAAGGCCGCGGACACTAACTGATCGGCCAAGCGGCCAATACGCGACGTGCCGTGGCGGAGGTAAGGCACTCGGAATATTCGTTCACCATGCTCACCGTATTGGCGTCGGAGTGGCCGCCCGGCATCTTCGCTGGAAAGCTGTCTGCGACCGAATGGAAAATGCGCTACCGGAGTTACCACATCGACGTCCCACTCCGACGATCGAAAGTGTTTGATGAATGCATTCCAACGCCGCTGAGGAGGACTGTTTTCCGGGTTGTAAGAGTGCGTCATAAGTAAAATTCGCACATCAAACACCCCCGTGATAGTTCCCGTGCCTATGGTTGCCGCAACCCAGTCTAGCTGCGATTGTCCAGCTCGGACGGTCCGCTCGGCTCCAGTCGAACACAAATGTGCCCCTGGGGCTAACCAAGCCCGTGAAAACGGCGGCTAAAGCCTCCATCCGTTCCCCTCAGATCCTGATTCCCGCGGTCCCTCGCCGTCAGAGCCCGTTTGACTCTAGAAATTGCCCCAGTGTGCCATTGTCCATGGCTTCGGAAATAGCCTCAATCGCAGCCTCGTCCTTCACAACGATGGATTGACCGTCCGCGGACGTTCCCGTCCCGTTAGTCGGCAATGTGAACATGTGGACGTCGTTACTCCGCACTGAGCGAAGGGAGAAGGCCAAATTTCCGACTTTGCCGGCGTCGAGTCCATCGTCGACGCTCACAAAAGGCGCAAATTTGCTGACTACATCGCTGATCTTACCTGGGTTGGTTAGCGTGTCGGCGTTCAAGAATTCCGACATTACTGCTTTCACGAATATCTGCTGGTTGGCCACCCGCTGGTAATCTCCGTCAGAGAACGCCGAGCGTTCTCTGACGAACTTTAAAGCGGATTCACCGTCTAGGGTCATCGGCCCCGCAGTAAAGGCCTCCCCCATCGATCCCGACGATTTGAAAGAGTAGGGAACGTCTACTGTCACGCCACCCAGAGCGTTAGTCAATGCTTTGAACCCTGCGAAGTCAATGACAGCGACGTGATCAATACGGTCGTCGAACATTCCCTCGATGGTTTGAACAGTCAGTGGAATCCCGCCCATTGAGAGCGCGGCATTGATTTTGTGCATCCCCTGCCCTGGAATCTCAGTCCAGAGATCGCGCATGATTGACATTACGTAGATATCGTCCCTGTCAGGCGGAATATGCATCAGCATCATAGTGTCGGAGCGTTGGCCCGTGGGCGTGGAAGATTCCAAATTCCCCATGTTGTTCCTGGTGTCACTGCCCATTATCAGGATATTGATTGCTTCAGGCCCTGGGTTCCCTCCTTCCTTGGAGGGGCGTGTCGATTCCTCAGGAAACGCCGATTCGATCTTCTGAGTGCTGTTGTTGAAAGTATTGGCAAGGTTGTAGAGGTACCCGCCGGCCACGACTGCGGCGACCAGGAAAAGGCCAAGGAATACGAACAGCACATTGCGGACTGTATGCCGATTGCGGGGTCGTTCATCTTCGTGATGCCGAGGCTCGTCAAACATATGACTCACTGAGGAATGCTCCTATGGTTTGAGACAACGCCCGATTCTACAGCACATCGTCGCCTTTCCTAGCAGCGGACCACCCACGGACATGCCGTTGGGGCGTGACCCGCCTCAAAGCTGTCTTCTAAGTGCCGCGCAGGCCGTCCGGATACTAGGCCAAAGCAAGACTGATGATGAAACGGAGACCGCAGGAACCGGCACCCAACTCCAGGTTAGTGGGTGTATTCAGTTTCGTCTTTCGGCTGGGCGAATCGTCCTCTGTCGAGTAGGTGCTCGTTTACGACCGCCGGGGGCCGCCATGATTGGCGACAAGGGGCGAGCAGTCATCGTGATAGGTGCCCATACGAACTTCGAATCGACGATGAGTCCGCTTTTACGGTGCAATTTTCTACAGACCCCGTCAACGCAACATCTCTTGGAGTTATGTTTCGCGCCTTGAACAGCTCATGTGTCGCTCCCCACTCCTCCCTAATTGGAGGACTATAACTACTGATGAGCGAATCTTTAACAGCGTTCCTGTCGGGTGCTACTAAGTCGTACGTTTTCACTCCGCCGTCGTACTCACCTGAATTAGAGCTTTTTGCAATCAGGTTCCCTTGCGTGTTGATCCGCTCTGCGAGTTGACCTATCGAGATACCAGTGGATGCATACAATAACGTGTTCTTCCTAATCGAGACGTGCCGTGGGCTACCGACTGGGTCCCGACTCCCAGAAGCCTTGATGTTGGCGCCAAGAGGACTCCCCGCAACGATATTCCTCTCGATAACTCCTCCACTCGAATAAATCGACGGCATAAGGTAGATATTATGCATCTCGCCATGCGTACCTGTACGCGACGCGTTTTTGATGCAGTTCCCACCGACCAGGTAGTCATGCGGCGCTGCCGCGACTCTATCGGCATCCGAGTTGGAGGTTGCTACGCTTTCTCGAATCAGAACATTAGAGACGCCCCGTGTGCCAGCTACTTCGTTGTTGATGAAGGACCAACCGGTACCGCCGAAGAAGTACACAATCGATTCACCTGTCGTATTCGTCTCACTGAATCCGAACCGTATGCCTTGGACCGTCCAGTAGTCGGCGTCCCTTAATGAAAGATATCCATTTAGCTGAACCCGTTCTCCCGGGTATGCCTGCAAGTATATCGGCGCCTCAGGCGTGCCTGGCCGCGCCCCCCAACCCACTTTTTCGTCATATACCCCACCGCGAACCACGATGACGTCACCGGGTTTTGCGATGAGTACGCCTGCTTGGATCGTTGCAAGAGGATTATCCATGTCGGGTTCGGGGCAATCAGGAAGATGAGTCGACCATACGCCCTTCTCAAGGCATGTCGTGCGGTCATATTCCACATAACCCCACGATTGGTGGACAGGTATGATGTCTGTACCGTCGTCATCCACAAAAATTGTCCGCCCGCCGGGCGCCGGCGTGCTTAGCTCAGGCGTCTGGATTCCGATATACGCTACTCCAGAATCTGGAATACCAGGACTTTCTGTCGCATGTGCGGGAGCAACAACACCTAATGAGAAACAAGCGACTAGAGAACAAACGGCAGTAACTTGTGCCGAAAAAAGCCAATTCTTCAATGTGGTCCCCCCAACGTAACCGTTACAAGAATAGGTGCATCCCTCGACAAAGTCCACCCACCGCGTTGACTCATAGAAAACCTCCGCGTAGCCGGATACGTTGCCTCATTTGAAAACGTTCGCGTAGCGGCGTGGTTGATGTTGCGGGCGCCGGTTGCCGGTTATGCCGTTTCTATGGAGCTAACGATGGCCCAGGGGCAAGCTGTGACGAAGAAGAAAGCCCTCGCTTATAGAAGCGCCGATCGTGCAGGGAAGTCCCGGATCCTGGACGAGCTGGTCGAATTGACTGGTTGGCACCGTGATTATGCCCGCACGGCCCTGTGGGAGGCCCTGGTCCTGAAAATTGTCGGGCCAGGCCCGGCCAGGCGCCGGTCTATGGGCCGGATCTGCTGGGCCCGCTGGTGACGTGTTGGGCGGTCCTGCGGGCGCCGGCCGGCAAACTGTTGGCGCCGATGCTGCCGATCCTGGTGCCACTGCTGCGGCGCGACGGGGAACTGGTTATCTCTGGCGGTCGGTAAAGAATTAAGGCCGCCAAATGGGTCTTCGAAGCCCTCGAACAGGTTACGGCCGTGTTCCCAATCCCGATCATCGGTATCGACTCGGATTATCCCGACGTCGGCACACTACCACTCCAACGACAATGCCACGTCAAGCAGAAGAACGGCTACGTCGTACGCCGCCACGCTGCGGGAAACATTTACAGGGTCCGCCTGTCACGCCTTACAAAACTCAGCAACAGTTACTCACCACGTTGCGCCCATATGGCCTGGATATACCGATTCGCGCCAGCGCTAAGACACGGATGTGACCAGTCATCTCTATCGTGTTACCGGTCCGCCAGTCAAGAGATTTAGACCGACCGACGAACATAGATCGGATAGTAACGGAAAGTCGGGCTCCTCGATAATGTCTGGCGCGTCGATAAAAATGGCCGATGCCGATGTCTCCTCGGCCAACAATATACCCGCGGCTAGAAACGGATACCAACGCCCCAACTTCCCTGACTGTGTCTCAGAATGCAACCAAGCATTGCTAGATAAGGTGAGTGCGTCCATCTCCAACAAGCCACCGGAATAGACGTCTGAACGTACTATTTCCAACACAAATTCCCTCTGCTTGTGTAGCCCGTTATCTGGAGCGACCCCCTTACGACCGTTGCAAACTATAAGTGTTGACTCCCCTCGGGGCATCTCACGATCGGAGTAAAGTACTGGGTCGACCCTGACGGTCTCCGGGAAGATTGCTTCGATGGATCGTGCGACGCTGATGGAAACACGACCGGTGAATGCTAGTCTCGCGCCAGTTACGTGGCCAAATAACAGAGCCGACGCAGCAGCAAATCGATCGTCATGATACTTTGACAGGTTGAGATCCAACCAAAACTCTGAGGCGACAGGGTAGGTGTCGCCTTCCTCAACTGTAGCTAATATGCCGGAGCGGCCGAAGGAGTTCGGTTCCCATTTGAATTTCATAGAGTCCTCTCTTCCTTATCCAAAGCAGCTACTAACTGCGGGGAGAAAGGTTCTGGCCCGGCCGCCAACATGAACACGTTCGTAAGGCTTTCTTTAGTGTTCGAAAGATTTCTTTGCAGTTCCACGGCGGCTTCAGCCGTCAAGTGCCCAGAGATGAATGCCGCTCCGGACCACTCACCGTTTCTCGCTGTGCAGAAAGCACCTTGTACCGTTTTGGCGACTTCAGCCAACCCGTTTTGATCCTTGCCAGTGGCCACGGCTACAACTCGGAATTGATCAGGTTGAAGGGGAACGTAATTGGAGTAGATCCATTCAAACAACGATTCCGCTGGTTCCAACTTCGAATGCACAGCCGTTTTGCTAGTCGCAGACACTCGAAAGTCCAGTCCGAGGAGTCGCAACCGGGCTAGTCCCGACAGCGATACGTCAAAAACCTCGGCTACCTTGTTGGACGGCCACCCTGACCGGTCATCGACAGTAAACAGAGAATCACATTCCCCGATGCTGGACGCCACGTCTCCAATATCCACTTCAGAATCGAACGACTCGATCGCTACACGGCGGGTTACCAGATGGTCCGGAAGATAGGGAATCACCGATTGTTCGTACGGCTTCTCGGTGGTCGTGCTTGGTAGCCACTCCCCTTCCGTGCTCTTTGTGTATGGATTTTCCGCCAGACCGTTTGTAAAATTCAACAGTTGACGTGACATTTTAGCGGATGAATTCTGAATCTCTCCGGCCGTTCGCGTTATTTGACCCCCGTGCACCCGCCGCAATATTAGACTCTCACCGCAATGTCTAAATACAATGCCCGAACGCACCATACGCAGAGCAAGGTTGTTGTCGACACCGCTTTTCAACGTCTCATCGTATTCAAAACTCGCCATGACATCCCTTCGCACTAGCCAGGTGGGATGTGTGGGGTTCTGACCATAGCGAAGGGCCGTCTGCATATTAAATCGACGATGTGTCAGACGATGCATTTCACCGGAGTCGTTGTCGAAATGAATCGAGACGCCGAAGCTTCCATGGTCGCCAGCGGCGAAGGAAGTCAGTTGAAACTCCAAGCGCCATGGCAGCATAATGTCGTCGTCATCGTGGACGGCGATAAAGTACCCACGAGCAACTTGAGTTCCGAAGTTCCTTGACGCAGAAATGCCGCTGTTTGCCCGTCTGAAATATTTGATCCGCGGTTCAGCAAAAGATTCTACGACTTCCTGGGTGTTATCCGTGGAACCGTCATCAACTATAATGACCTCAAAATCTTCAAACGTCTGGCCCAGAATGGAATTTATGCAATCTGGGAGATACTCCGCACGGTTGAATGTAGAAATCACAATACTGACAAGCGGTCCGTCAGGAGGTGAAGAGGCGCCCCAAGAATTCAGATTTCTAAAGATTGGCGCTCTCGCTGGCGCGTGGCGCTCGGGCGACACGCTGGGTCGCGTTCCCCGCCGGGAGTTCATCCTCACTGCGCACCTGAAAACGACGCAATTTCGATCGTTAATCCACTTCTCATGAACTCCGAGTCGCTGGGCCCTGCAAGCAAAGTCCCGCACGGCAGAGTCGATGGAAACAAGCTCTTCGTCAAACCCGCGGAGTATGTGGAATGCCTGGCGACGGGCCGCGATAAAACCGGTTGACTCGCCTCTAGGCAAGCCTGCGACGTTTGCTCGGTGCTTGACGCCATAAACAGCCACATCATTGAGTTCGTCCTGGGTTGGCCTTTCGGTAGACCTGATCTCAGCCATACCAAATCGGAGGACTCCCGAATCGGTTGAGTGCAGTTCAGCCAAGATCGATGACAGGGTCGCGACCCCGATCATTACTCCCGGTACCAGGACAATCACTACGTCTTCGCTGGACTGCCTGAACGCCCCATTCACACACTGGGCTAAGCCTCCGCCGTCCGCACCATATTTAACTAATTCGACCGGTGCCGCTTCATAAGTACTCTCCAGCTGCTCCGTTAGGAAGCTGTCAGGAACAGCCACTGATACACGCACATGTGCCTGTGTATTCGCGGAGGCGGCGCCGATAGACCTCAAGGACCTATTCACTTCTTCCGGTTCGGAGTCAGCCTCCACTCCAATTATCACAATCATAGATTCGGCTGGCACGCCGCTCATAGTACCGTCCTTTCGCCAAGGACAAGTTGTGAGCCTTCAGTACCTCTTTCGGCATAGCCGAACACCGGTGATGAGGCCCAAATTTCCCCTAATGACTTCAAACGTTCGGTATCGGTTCCGCCCCAGCATAAGACTCGAAGCTGCAAGCGCCGAAAGCCGGGCTTAATGGATAAGGGAACTAAGCGCACAGATCCTCCTCCGCTGACAGGAGGGTTATACAGATAGTGGCTGTCAAGCGAAGCCGAAAACCCCCAATTTACGACCTTGTCTTTAGCGTCAATATCATCCACACCAGCAACCAAGAAAACAAACTCCTTGTGAGCAATGGACACCTCAGTATGAACTAAGAAATCGATAGTAGTTTGCTCGTGAACAAAATCGAATTTAAACTCGAACCCAACTGACTTACTCGGTGGCATCAGACGCCCCCCCATTCGAATCCGTTACAGAATCGTGTACGACGCTCGGGACATTATTCTCGAGCAGTTCCCTAAGTGCCAGAACGCCATACTTCTCATTCATATGATAAAAATCGCCTCTAGTATAGAGCGAATCCGAAGATAAGTCATCGGGATTCGCCAGGCCGAACTCGGTTTTCGAAAAAACGTCATTTGAAATGGTCTGAGATGGTTGATATGAGACATGGAAACTACGATCTACAAGATCATGCATAAGTTTCTCGTACGTTTCGGCAAGAGAACTAATGTCGCCACCTTTTTGTATAGCGCGGAAGTGCCGAAACTCGGGTTCGTCCCGATGAGTCACCCATTCGAGCGGTCGAGGTTGTTGAGAATAGATAATGGGCTTGCTTGTAAATGCACGAAGAGATTCCATAACCCGTGCTGCTTTGGTTTTCCGAAACATATCCAGGACGGACTCATCGTATACGTCCGGGGATACCATGTAGACGCTACGATCCCACCCATGGTCGTCTCTACGAAACTTAGTATAGCTTTTTGCTAACGTCGAGAATGAATAGTGCATGCCTAAAACGACAAACATATCCCACTCGTTCACATCGATATCTGGTGAATGTGTGAGCCCAATATCATTGTGGACGACAGGTTGTTGCTTCACCCCTTTGATTGTCAGCGGTAGATCTCCGTATGTTCTCTCGACCTTGAAGCCAGCTGACACGTTCGGATAATCCGTTCGAATTAGCTCCCACGCCGACTTGACGTGCCCCAAGTGTGAGTCACCGACAAAGCATATCTTCATCGCCCGAACGCCTCCAATAGGACTTCTTCACACAAGACGTCACTTTCCTCACCTTGAACTGGCAACTGCACGCTGTTGCTGTCATCTGCAACAGTTCCGTGTTCACGAAAAAAGTGCGACATAACCGTTTGGACTCCTTGCGGTGTCACATTGCGAAGGGTCTCGTCAAAGAACATTCCTCGCGCAGGGCCCCCCGTAATAATTTCATACGAGGGAAAGTAATCTGTATCTTCACGTCCTTCGGACAAATCTCCAGCAACAGCCCGCAAAACCGATTTCGAATAAGTCGTCGCGCTCAATACATGTTCTCCAGACGCCGTAGCGGCTAGTGGAACAGGGCTCACAGTTAAAATGAAGCGCGCATTCGGATTCACGGTATGAACGAGCGATCTAAATTCTTCAAAGTCCTCATATAACTCATGGTATTTAAAGTTTATGAATTCATATTTATCTGGATCGTAGTCCCCTGCTATAGTCCCAGGCGCGGTAGGGAAAACGGTTCCACTTCGCTTGTGTCGCCAACCTTCAGTCAGACCCAGAGTGTATACGATCACATCCGCCTCCGTAAGCAGCTTCCGTACGCGCCTCAGATGCTGCTCCCTGTGGAGCATCACCATGCGCGCCGTCCTATGGCCGTTTGGTTCAACAGAAGGCCGGAGTGCGTCAAAGTACCTGTCGCCCTTCGCCCAAACAGCGTCTGAGGGTGTCCAGCGACCCAAGGACTCTTGTGCGAGCTGAAGCAACTGCCGCACATAATAAATGTTGCCATATCGTGCAGAGTAAGTTCTGAACCCATATTTTTTGGCGGTTTCCTCATTCAGGTCGGCAGGTGCTGGCTCGGTGTCCATAACCCTGAAGCCATTAACCCGAAGGTGCTGAGCGATATGCTGTGCGAAGCAACTGCCAGCAGTAGCAATTGCATCATCCGGCTTGATGTCGTACTTCTTCCGGTACAGACCCTCAAGGTCGATGACTTCGAGGCCTGAAACAGCACGCCTCCAAAAAGACCTGGCTTCATTGCCACGATAAGGTGACCGTGCTTTATTCGAGCTATCACTACTCACATTTTCAATATTCATGTCACTCCCGAGGACGGTTTTTGGATCAAGACATCAGCCGAGAGCGCAAGTCACTCGCGAATGCTCGCGACAAGGCATCTGCCTCGTAATTGTTGGTAAAGGATCGGATCCTCCAAGACACATCGTCATCAAAAAATCGTTCAGCACGCCTGAATGAGTCGACGAGTTTCTCCCTGTCGCCCGGACTGTCTACTTTCTCAGCAATATCATGAGTCAGGTTTTCCCACACTGCCTTAACATCAGACGTTATTACCGGCAGGTCAAACGTTTGATATAGGAGAATGGCGCCACTATTCAACATCCGAGCGTAAGGTGCGAGACCTATATCCGCCGCACGCATGTAGTACTGAACGAAATTGGCTGGAATCTTTTTGGCCTCAATTAACACATTTGGGCTTCGCTCGCAGAGTTTGACAAATTCCGCGACTTCGACGCTTTCGTCGGGCATGCCGCCGACAAGCAGCCTCCGTGGTTGCGAACTACCCCGGCAGAATTCCTCGAAGGACTCATACAAGTTCTTGAGCCCTTTGTAAGCTTTGAGCGCTCCTAGTAGGACGTATACGCGCTCATCCGGCCTGATGCCGAGTGACAAGCGCGCTTCTTCTTTTGGAATAAAGTCTTCGTAAGTACCCCTGTAGTTCGCATGCGGGGACAGAAGTAGCTTTGAATTTTCAAAACTTATGTGCTCTCGCATGATATCCGCGGACGCTTGCGAGAGAATATGAATAACGTCGGCCCTGTCAGCCAGATACTGTTGGATCTGCATTTCGAGTGCTGGGTACAATGAGTCATGCGGAATAACGTTATGAAGCGTCCAAACGACCTTTCCGCCGCCTTTAATGAAGGCGTCCAATTCGTGTCTGAAATCTGACACTTTTTTCTTAGCAGTGACGTACGATTTGATTTCATTTAAGACAAAAGATGTCCAATGTATGTGTAACACTACAGCGCGGGCATTTTCACGCGCTTCTAGAAGGCGAAGAAAGTCCCAACTCTTGATCACGGGAGAAGCCGCAAGGCCGGCGGGTGCAAATTGCTTGTAGAGCAACGCTTGATAGGGGTTTGTGCGGCCAACCGGTGTATATCCAACGAGAATAGGTTTTCCGATCGTAGACGATCCCACCATTTCTAGTGCGGCCCTTGCCTCTGCAACCGGAGACTCCTTGCCGTGCCGAAAACCCTTGAGCGTAAGCTTCAAACGACTCTCCTAAAAACAGTTGCGGCCTTGTAGCGTTGCGAAGGGGCCAGCCAACTCAACCGGCGCAATAAAGGGACTGCAACCACTGTAACGTTGCGCAATAATGCTTGCATGACGACGAGGGACTCGGGTGGCCACTATGCCGGAAGTTGAACTGTTCCAGTGGAATCCCCAGCGTCCGCCCGTACCCTCCAGTCCTGGACTTTACCTGCCGGGCCGACGGGTTAACAACTTCGGCGACTTGTTGGGTCCCCTAATCGTACGAAGGATATTGCAACAAAGAGGTCTTTCCGAGGAGTCGAAAACTGGACCAGTTCGCCTCCTGTCGGTCGGATCGGTAATGCACTATGCGTCCGACGGCGACGTCGTGTGGGGGACGGGCGTCAACGGTAAAGCCCTTGGAAAGCGAATCTCGGCTCGGCGTTTGGACATCCGAGGTGTTCGGGGACCGCTAACGAGAAACCACCTTATAAAACGTGGATTCGACGTGCCGCCAAGGTACGGCGATCCAGGCCTGCTGCTAGGGACGCTGTGGCCTCGGCGAATGTTGGAATGCAATCAGCTGCGGCGGAGTGTTTCCGTATTTCCAAACTTTAACGACTTTAGAGCGTGGACCGGAGATCCCCTGGTTGTCGATCCAACCTCCCCGCTCCAGCATTGCCTTCGGATTATAGCATCAAGTGATCTCGTTGTTGGTTCTTCCCTTCATGCCATTGTCGTGGCAGAGTCGTTGGGCATACCTGCGCGCTTGGTTGAGTCGCAAGCGGAGCCAACCTTCAAATATCGCGACTACTTATTGGGCACAGGACGCAGCGGGGCTTTGATTGCTCCTTCCAACAAAGATGCTATCCGGATGGGAGGAATGGATATCCCGCAGCTCGATATCGCAACCGTCCTAGATACCTTCCCCGAAGAGTTATGGAAACCGCTCCCCCACTTGGACAGCCATGGTTGAGATGCACGAATAAAAGGACGGCGGTGCCCTGCCCCAGACTGAACTCTCTGAGGACTGTACGCAACGCTAGCTTCTGTACAAAAGCCACACCCGGAAGCTAGAACAAATTTGCGGCTTGCGCTTCTGTTATGCGATGACACGGAACTAAGGTTGACTACGCGGTGGCCCTAAATGATTAATGACGAGCCTAGAGATTTCGGACAGTGGGCCTCTTAAACTGAGGTTGCTACTGAAAGTGCGATCTGAGGTATGTCTGCAGCACGTCGCCGGTTCAGCCAGGATTTTAAGGACGCGTTGTGCCGGGAAGTTATCGATACACCGAGGCCCATCGCGGAGGTTGCCAAGTCTTATGGCGTCGGAGCCGAGAGTCTGCGCCGCTGGTTCATCAAATACCGGGAGGACAACGGCGGCGGGCAGGAGGAGTTGAGTCTGCCGGGAGCGGGCCCGGTTGAAGGAGTTGGAACGGGAGAATCAGGAGCTGCGGGCTGAGACGGCGTTCCTAAAAAGGCCAGCGCTTACTTCGCGAGGGAGCAGCGGTAGTGAGCAAATACGAGTACATCGACTCCCCGAAAAACGATCCCGTAGAGACTAACCCGGTCTGGAAAATGTGTCTGTGGCTGGCCGTGTCAACGTCCGGTTTCTATAACTGGCTGTCCCGGCACCAGTCCGCCACCGCCGCCCGGCCCTCGCGGTCCGTATCCGGAATTTTTCGACGACTCCGACGCACCTACGGGTAGTGGAGGATCCACGCCGACCTGAACGCCGAGGGCACCGAATGCTCTCGGGAGTTGGTCCGGCAGATCATGCGCGACGAGGACCTCGTGCCGTGCCAGCCGCGACCGTTCAGAATCACAACGGAGGCCGACGCGTAGGCTACCGCTGCCATCCCGGACCTGCTCAACCGGGATTTCACCGCGGCGGCGCCGGGAACCAAGTTCGTCGGTGACATCACCTATATCCATACCTGGGAAGGGTTCGTCTACCTGGCCACGGTCATTGACTGCTACTCAAAGAAAGTCCTCGGTTTCTCCATCGCCGATCGCATGCGCACCGAGCTGGTCGCCACCGCGTTGCGAAACGTCGACACCACCACTTACATTGCACCGGATGCGATCTGGCCTCGGACCGCGGCAGCCAATACACCTACGCCGAAATCAGGTCGCTGTTGCTGAACTGGGGATGCGCTCACCGATGGGCAGGACCGGTGTCTCCTGGGATAACAGCATGGCCGAAAGCTTCTTCTCAGCCCTGAAAAACGAACACGTCCACCGCACCATCTATGCCACAATAACTAGGCCAAAACGGGACGTCATGGACTATATCGAAGGCTTCTAAAACAGCCGCCGCCGGAACTCCGGGCTCGATTACCGCCGGCCAAACCGAAGTCCACTACAGTTACCAACAGCCAGCCATGGCAGCGTATGAAAAACCATTAAAACCGCTGGCCGAAATCTCCGCAGCAACTCACTCTCTGCCTAACTTTAAAAACAGACGTGCGACCCACGGCTATAGGAATGACTCATCTAGAGTGCTCCGGCTCATGGTTGTCAGAACGCACTCCTGGTCGGGACTAACGAGTTCGTCCTTGACGCCAGAAGTCAGCGAATAGTTTGAACCACTCGGCTTCTGTAGTGGGGACCTTTGCACCAGCATCGTCGATGCTGTCGAAATTCGGAGTGAATAAGGTGCTTCGGTCAGGAAAATACCGACGCCTAACTGCCTCATTCGATTCCGCAAATTTGCTATAGAAATCGAGCGCCTTCTGTTGTGAAACTTGGGGACCGTGACCAGGAAACGTTCTCTCCACAAGGCTTACGAGCTCACTGCGGGAGGGATTGTGCGCATTGTTGATGAAGCGGGGGAAGTGAGGGTTCATTCTACGTAAAAATTCGATTCCAGTCGGGTTTAAGGACTGATTTTTTCGCTCCGGCAGAGAACATGAGCGGATATCTAAACCTAGCTGAACTGCAAAATCGTGTACAATATCTCCCTCGACCATTGCTTCTTTCTCAAAGACCCGAACAACCATATTTTTTCGCCCGAACACCTCCTCCCATCGCCTTATTAGATGATCGTAATTATAATACGTGGCGTTGGAATTTACATCAGGAAAAGGTTGTCTATTTTGGCCACCAAGTTTGATGTGTGTACTATACTTGCTCAAGGCAAGCTCGTGTTGTGGACGTATATAAACTATAACAGTTACATTTTGACAGAACATCTTCAATAAATCATGCACACGTCGAACTTCCTCATGATGCACCAACTGACTATGGCAGTGTTCGTTACTTAACACTAACGCTTCCGTTTCCGGAAGGGACAGTAATTCATCCTTGAGATCAGTTTCAACTTCCCGTCGGTGAGCAGAAATCGCTTCTGCGTCCAGCAAACCCAATGGTTTTCTAAGGTCCTTAATACGATCATCACCACCGGCGTAAGTTGCCAACCGTATGTGATTTGTATTCCAGGGGCGCGCTAAAGACCGGGAGTAAAGTGTGCGCCTTTCCGACAAACGGTTTCTGTTCTTGGCAAAAAATGCTTGAACCGTCGTGGTTCCCGTTTTTTCTGTCCCTATATGTAAATAGCCGTGGTTAATTTTTTGCATGGCAGGCATCCTCTAGAAAATCGTTGTTGCGTGTCATCGTCGACACAAAGATAGCATTCGTTCACGCGGTTAAGGATGAAAGATACGTAGGGATCAGCGCGCCAACGTGTAGAGCTTCTAGTGTCCTGCTTCGTTTAGATCTATGGCGCATTCACCGGAAGAGTGGGCGAAGTGGACTTCCCGCGCTTCTCTCCTCACGGTAACGGCGTAGCACCGTGGATGATCCGGCCAAGAACGAAGTGATCATGTGTATGAGGCTTTCTCGTACCTAGCGAGAAAATCTGGGCAGGGTGGCCATTTCCGTCAGGCTTGGAACCGCCAGAAGTCTTGACTAGCAGCGCTTGACCTCGTCTTGCTCGCTATATGGGCCCTCTGGTACGACGGCTATGGATTAGTGGCCCCACGACGAGGATTGCCTCGTCAGTTTCAATGAACGACCTCGGTGGGCTGGCATAAGCCGCAGGCTCACCCGTTGTAGATGTTGAAGGAGCTGTGAAAGCGGCCAATCCTCACTGCGCGGAATCTTGGTGGCATTGCCGGACCTGGTGGAAGGTGCTCAAAGCGCGAAACTTACAGCAGGCAGCCTCCGCCTTGGGCGACCCATCGCTCGTAATGCTGCGATGCCGAGTCCCCGAGCCCGGCCCGACCACGGGCAAGTGTATTGGCGTATACGGTGCCGATTGGATGCTGCAAGAAGGTAGGGATGCCTGACGATGACGACGTACGGGTGGGAGCCGGCTACCGCGATCCTGATCGGTCCCGACAAGGTCGGCTCAAACACGGTACTCGTTGACCGTGGCGGTGCGCTGTCGCATTTACCGCAGGACAAGGAATGCGTCAACGGCGATGATGCGAACCTGTCCGAGGCGGGCATCAGCAGAACATAACTCGTTTCACGCTGCCCTAAGGTAACGTGGCTTCCTATGTCGTCCACGGAAAGCCAACTAGCAGATTTACGACGCCAAGTGCTCGAATTGACTGCTGCCGTGAAAGCCCTGCAACCCCGCGAGAATGCCTGGATACCTCCGCATGCGACCCTGGGTGAAGAAGTTAGGATCGCAGGCGGCGTCACTCTCCTTTGCCGTGAAGATAAGCGCATCATAATAGGCGACCGAACGAGTATTTACCGGAACACTGAGATCAACGGCCCCGTCACCATAGGCGGGGGGTGCC
This sequence comes from Arthrobacter monumenti, assembly GCF_054511255.1. NCBI lineage: Bacteria > Bacillati > Actinomycetota > Actinomycetes > Micrococcales > Micrococcaceae > Arthrobacter > Arthrobacter monumenti. Next base: position 313,989 of record NZ_JBTNCY010000001.1, read on the forward strand.
TCATTAACCGAGACGGTTATATCCGGGCCGAGACTACCATAGGCAACAATGTATTCATCGGCCCATTCGCTCGGCTCATCACGGATAGTCATACACTTTCCGGGCCAGACAAAAGGGCGGGGGCAAATCAAATCCAACCGATACTTATCGGCGATGGAACCTGGGTTGGTGCATCAGTAACTATACTCGGCGGTGTGACCATCGGTCGAGGAAGCGTCATTGCCGCCGGCTCCGTGGTCACCAAGGACGTGCCGAATGACACGCTGGTCGGTGGGGTCCCGGCACAGTTTATGCGTGATCTGCGTCAGACCAGCGTGTAGGGGCCATCCATAGCCGGAGCTAGTCCAGCCGACTATGCGCAATGAGGGCCTCATCCCTTGCCAGGCCCGCCCGTTGAGGTCGACGCGGTGCCGCGTCCACCAGACCCGCTCCGGGACTTCACTGCGAAACCGCCTGGAACCAAGTCCGTGGCCGATATTGCCTTTCACACCTGAGGGGTTCGTCTAGCTGGACACGGGTACTGACTGCTATCGAGGAGGTCCCGTTGGTTCATCCATCGCTGATCATCTGTGCACTGAGCTCTGTGCTACTGCTTTGAAGAACGCCGCAGCGACCACTCGCATCGCTGAGAGCGCGATCTGGCACTCCGACCGCGGAAGTCGATACACCTTCGTCGGATTCCGGACCCTTGTTGCCGACCTGGGCACGCGCTCATCGATGGGTAGGACCGGACCGGTGTCTGCTGAGATAACAGCATGGCCGAAAGCTTCCTCTCAGCCCTGAAAAGCGAGGGCGTCCGCAGCACCATCTATGCCCCGAAAACCAGAGCGAAACGGAACGTCATGAGCTATATCGAAGGCTTCTACAAGTTCTGCTGTCCGAAATGACCGCAGCAACTCAGTCAGTACCTCGTCGAGAAGGTTGCCTCCACAAGAGTATCGACCTGGAGAGCGACGTCGTCGCGCTGCGCCCGCGGGGACAGCGATGCTGCTGTGCTTAGCGGACCTTGAGCAGACGACGTGCCGGGCCCGGGCAGAGCGCGAAGCATATCCACTGTTGCTGAGGACGGAGAGCTCATTGAAGTTGGCGCCTTGCCCTAGGCCGGCTGATTCTTTGTGCCAACCATGTGTGTCGAATGCGGTCATAGCTGTCAGAGTATAAGCGGCCGTAACCTTGCTCGAGACCTAGCCGAGGGACTGGATGCCGCTGGCTATGGCTTTCCTAATAATCAGCCCTTCCGCCCTTGGCAACTCCGAGATGTAGGTCCCGGCGTCGACGTATTGCTGCTTGGATGACTCGATTTTTCCCGCAGCTTCGCCCGCTGCTCGCTCAGAGTAGGCGAGACGCTTGTGCTGGCAGTCAATCCGTAGACTGCCTGGCCGGCATTGACGGCACGGACAGCCACAGCGGAAAGTGTACCGAAGACGACAACGAATGTAATGAGCGCGCGACGCGACTTATTCGAGACACGATGAGTCGCCGAGGTAAGCCGACAGGCGGCAACGCCCCGCAGCCAGTCGCTGGAATTACCCTAAAAAATACACTGCTTCCTCTACCACGCGCAGTACTTATGCCACGCAGCGACGGGAGCCGCATCGGTTGGAACAGACAACGCCGCTCGACACGCCCTAACGGCGACTAACCTCGTACCGCTCACTGTATGGGTCCTCGGGAATAACGGTTATGCTCTTTGGCCCCACGACAAATGTCATCTCGTCGGTTTCCAAATAGGATCCAACCGGGAGATCACGAAGCATGGGGCTGATGTCACTGTCGTCCATGGTGTTACCTCTATCCGTCAGACGCTTATCGAGTAGTGCCATGCCGCGATTGTGGTCTGGATACCTTGCGTAAACCCTGAGGTGGGAGTCGTTGCATTCGTTCTCTGAATGTGACCGCCGGACAGTCCCACGACCGTGGATGCGTGAATAAGATATAGGCAAGTCCGCCGGGTAAGAAGTGCCCGTGGCGGAGGTCTCTTACATGAGGTGCCACGTGGGGTATCGAGCTAGAACCGAACGTCTAATACGACCTGGGGTCCGATGATGGACGGACAATTTCAGGATATTGAGTTGCTCACGGTCGACGAGGTTGCTGCAACGTTGCGCGTATCCAAAATGACCGTGTACCGGAAAGTCCACGCGGGTGAGCTGCCATCCCTGCACTTCGGCCGCTCGTTTCGCATTCCCGCCAGGGCCATCGAAGCCTACCTCCGCCCTTTAGCGGATCCATCGGAGTCCGGCGAGAACGCATGAATATGCGGAGCGAAGCTTTGCCCCGATAGGCTGGAGCAATGCTTTTCCCGCGCGACCGCCATACCGCCGTCGTCATCAGTCTTTTGGCCGGTGGACTGGCGCTTACCGGATGCTCTCCCGTTGTCGATGTTGAACCTGCGGCTAATGCCGCCAATCCCGAGTGCGCAGAAATCATGGTGGCACTTCCGGACCTTGTCGCCGGCGAGGAACAGCGCGAAACGAATAGTCAGGCGACCTCCGCGTGGGGGGATCCGTCGCTCGTGGTCCTCCGCTGTGGTGTCCCCGAGCCGGGACCGACAACGGATAAGTGCGTCGGCGTCAACGGCGTCGATTGGGTAATCGAGGAAGGCAAGGGCGCCTGGACGATGACCACCTACGGGCGGGAGCCGGCGACCGAAATTCTGATCGATCCCGACAAGGTTGCGTCGAGCACCGTACTCGTTGATCTAGGCGCCGCCGTCTCCCAGATTCCGCAGGACGAGGAATGCGTCAATGCCGGTGATGTGAATCTGCCTGAGGGCGGTTAGCCGTGAGTAAACGTAATGGTCTTAGCAAGACATTGCTGTACATCGGGATGGCTCTGTTGGCGGTCGCGACAATCGCCGTCGTCGTGGGTTTAGTGAACCGTCCATCGCCTGCCGCATCCCCTGAGGAGCGCTCAGGCACCCCCGCTGACTCCCCCAGTCCGACCCTGTCCGGGAAAACCCCTCCGGTGGTTGCTTTCATCGGCGATTCCTATGCCGAGGGGCAGGGTGCAAGCGCTGAGGAGAACCGCTGGACCACTCTGCTAAGCGAACAGCTGGGCTGGGTTGAAATGAACTTCGCCCGGGGTGGAAGCGGTTATGTTTCGGCCGTCACGGACAACGCCGAATTGGCGTGCGGCCTGGACTACTGCCCCAGCTATTCCGAGATGGTGGACAAGGTGGCTGAAGCGGAGCCGGACATCGTTTTCGTCTCCGGCGGCAGGAATGACACCGGAACCGCCGGTTTCGTCCTCGAAGCCAAGATCAATGACCTGTACATGAATCTCCGCAAAGAACTGCCGGAGGCTAAGATCGTCGCCACCAATCCTGTCTGGGCGGCTAACGACAAACCATTTGGCGCCCCAATGTTCGGGGCGACGGTAAAGTCAGCAGTCAAGGCAGCAGGGGGAACCTACGTCGACATTGGGCAACCGTTGGAGGGCCGCCCGGAACTGATCGCGGAGGATGGCCTCCACCCGAACGACGCCGGGCACGAGGTGCTGGCCGAGGAGACCGTCGATGCCCTCGTAGCCAAGGGCTTCGGCTAGCTCCTCGAGATACAAGTAATGTTCCGCAGGCCGACGAGATCCGCGCCCGGATGCTCCAGGCTATGGAGCTGGTCGCTGAGAAAGTGCGGCCCACAGTAATCTTCGTCATCAATCATGACCACAACGTCGCCATCAGCAGATCGGACACAGTAGTTGTAGCACTCCCCCAATGGCACATCTTCCGGCAGGTACAAATAGACGACGTCGTCTATTCCATGGTCATGAGCCAGGCGCCGCCAGTACGCATCTGCCGGGCAGAATCCACGGGTGAGAATCACCAACTGGACCTGGACATCCTGCTGCCTCGCTACGGTCTGGTAAATATGCTCCAGGCGTCCGGGTCTGGCTGTAGGAATCAGTACTGAAACGGTGGGACGCCGGACCGGATGGGCAGCTTCTGGTAAAGCACCGGTTCCGGCTTTTGCCTTCTGTCTGTGGGTGTTCCTGAACCAATTTCGGTGGCCGGCCAAGTGAACGGTTCGATCGTTCGTCCCAAGGCTGCTGGACACAATCTGGAGTCTGTCAGAAATTTGATGGCCAAACATAGCAGAAGCACCTCTTCCCCAAGAAATCTGCTACCGAACGGCTGTGATCCCCCGCCGTCTAACACCAATGTAGCAAGGTGATCTTGTGCCAACCTTGTGCCCGTCGGCGTCGTCACCTCGTTCGGCTTAGACTGGAAATCCGACCAAGTAGGAGTAGCTGATGTCAGGGATAGTTGCGGCACACGGATCGTTCGATCCGACCATGGGTGAGCGGATGCTTCAGCGGCTTTCGCATCGGGGCCCGGATGGAGAGGGCACCCGCGCAATTGGGGATTCCTGGCTGGGCAGCCGGCACCTGGAGATTGTTGGACCGGGACGCAGCGCGCAGCCTTTGGGCAACGGCAGCGAGAGCATGTGGCTGGTCGGTGACGGCGAGGTCTACAACCACGAACGGATCCGGAACCACCTGGGAGCAGACCTGTTCTCAACGCGCTCGGACCTCGAGGCCGCGTTGCTGCTGTTCGAGCAAGACGGCGTCACTGCTTTCGAGGAGCTGTGGGGCACCTTCGCCCTGGTAATTGCCGGCGAGGACGGCCGCTTCGCCGCTGTGCGGGATCCGCTCGGTATCGTTCCCCTCTACTGGGCACGCCGCGATGGCACCGTGGTGTTTGCTTCGGAACTGAAAGCTTTCGACGCTGACTGGCGTGCCGACGTCTTGCCGTTTCCGCCCGGGCAGGTGTGGACGTCCGATGAGGGACTGAAACCAGGGCCGGCTTTCCCCGCGGCAGCGCCCGTGCTGCTGCAGAGCCGCCATCCGGACGAGGAACCGCCGCGATGGGTGTTCGACGCCATTCGGGAAACGCTTGTGCGTGCCGTCGAGGGGGCGATGGAGGCCGATGTTCCGGCCGGAATTCTGCTCTCCGGCGGTGTGGACTCAAGTGTTGTCACCGCTATCGCCGCAAAGGTGGCGAAAGAGCGGGGAACGAGGCTGAAAACCTTCGCGGCGGGTCTGGAAGGCAGCGCCGACCTGGCGGCGGCGCGGTTGGTGGCCGAACACGTTGGCAGCGAGCACCGGGAACTAATATACACGCCCGAGGACGCCATAGAGCTCGTGCCGGAAGTTATCGCGTCCCTGGAGTCATTCGACCCGACGCTCGTACACAGCGCGGTACCGAACTACATGGTGGCAAAGCTCGCGAGCACGCAAGTGAAGATAGTCCTGGTGGGCGAAGGCGCCGACGAACTGTTTGCCGGCTACTCGCACTACGGACAGCACGAGACCGGCGAGGCGCTCCATGAGGATCTGATCGGGACAATCGAAGGGCTGCACATTGGCGGGCTGCAGCGCGTGGACCGGGTGACCGCCGCGCACGGGTTGGAACCGCGACTGCCGTTCCTGGACCTCGAACTGGTCGAACTCGCGCTGGCACTGCCGCCGTCGTGGAAGCTGATCAGCGACGAGCGGATTGCCAAGTATCTGCTGCGCCGCGCCTTCGACGGCTGGCTGCCGGACGAGGTGCTGTGGCGTCCGAAAGAGCAGTTCGGCCAGGGCACCGGCATGAATGATGTGTTGCGGGCGCACTTCGGCGAAACGGTCAGTGCGGAGGACCTCGAGCTTGAACAGGATGTCCTCGATCCGCCGCTGCGCACGCGTGAGGAGCTGGCCTACTACCGGATGTTCACGGAGGCGCTGCCGGGTGTGAATGCGCAGACGAATGTGGGACGGTTCGTCGAGGCCTGAGCGCTGGCCACTGGCGCTCGGGTTTTTCGGGCACGAACATGAAGTATACAAATATAACTAAGTAGGCTTAGCATGAGGAGGTGTTAGTTCGCGGTCCGTCCAAAGTTGATGGACCGACCTACTGAATGGAGTAAGCGATGATGGGAAAAATAGTAACGTTCGGGGCAATGGGTGTGGGCTATGTGCTCGGTGCGAGGGCCGGACGTGAGCGGTACGAGCAGATCCGCGCACAGGCGGAGCGCCTTTGGAGCAATCCCAAGGTACAGCGAACCGTGAGCCAGGCAGGCGACACCGCGAAAGAGAAAGCTCCGTTACTCAAAGAAAAAAGTGCTGAAGCCGCGCATAAAGCCACGGACAAGGTATCCGACGCTGTGAGATCCTCAGGCGACGGAGAGTCGGCAACAGTTGACCCGGTAACCGGTTTCCGGAGTCCCTAGAAGTCGTCGTCCTGAGGAAGTGAACATGTCAACCAGTCATGGAGATGCCGCAGGCAAGGCCGGGTCGGCCCCGCATCCGGAGGATGACCGAAAACCTGACAGCCCCGCCAAGATCAGCAAGCCCGCCCGGAAGTACATTCTGAAGAAGACCATCCGGGAGTTCACCGCCGATCAGTGCACCGACCTCGCCGCGGCTTTGACCTATTACGCGGTGCTATCGATTTTCCCGGCATTGCTCGCGCTGGTCTCGTTGCTGGGCGTCGTTGGGCAGGCGCAAACGACGACTGACGCTATGCTCTCGCTCGTTGAAGGGGTGGCCCCGGGCACCACCGACAGCGTGGAACCGGTGATTACAAACCTCGTCAGCTCCCAGGCCGCTGGACTGACTTTGATTATCGGTCTCGCTGCGGCCATCTGGTCGGCTTCCGGATACGTCGGCGCATTCGGCCGGGCAATGAACAAAGTGTATGAGATCGATGAAGGCCGGCCCTTCTGGAAGCTCAAGCCGGTGATGCTGTTGATCACACTGGTGCTTTTACTGATGGTCGTTTTGGTCGCCACTCTTTTGGTCGTATCCGGACCCATCGCCGAAACAATCGGTGGCGCCGTCGGGCTCGGCTCCGTGGCGGTACTGATCTGGAGCATCGCCAAATGGCCGGTGCTGCTCTTCTTTGCGGTCCTGATGGTCGCCATCCTGTACTACGCCACCCCGAACGTGAAGCAACCCAAATTCAAGTGGATGAGCCTTGGCGCATTGTTCGCGTTGGTTGTGCTGGCAGTCGCGTCGTTGGGCTTCTACCTCTACGTCAGCAACTTCGGCAGCTATAACGCTACCTACGGCGCCATCGGCGGCGTGATCGTTGCCCTGCTGTGGTTTTGGCTGGCGAACCTGTCTCTGCTCTTCGGCGCGGAGCTCGATGCGGAGATGGAGCGCGGGCGTCAATTGCAGGCTGGTTTCGCGGCAGAAGAAACCATCCAGTTGCCGCCGCGTGACACGCGCCAGAGCAAAAAGCTGAGGGACAAGGAAAACGAGGAGGTCCGGCAGGGACGCGAACTGCGTGAAGATCACGGCCCGAACGGCACATTCGATGACAAATGCTGACAGTCGAAGGAGCAATTATGAGTCACGCTGAGCGCCATCCCGAACCGTCGAACGCCCCAGAGCCAACGGTATCGGAGTTGGTAACGCAATTGTCAGAGCAAACATCACGTTTGGTGCGCGACGAAATGCGGCTTGCACAAGCCGAGCTGAAAGAGAAGGGGAAGCACGCCGGTACCGGGGCGGGACTGTTCGGTGGTGCGGGGCTGGTCGCCTTTTTCGGCGGCGCCACACTGATCACCACCATCATCCTGGCGCTGGCCCTGCTGTTGCCGGCTTGGCTCAGTGCCCTGATCGTCACCGTGGCACTGTTCATCATCGCCGGTATCGCAGCCCTCGTGGGCAAAAAGCAGATCAAGAAAGCCGTGCCGCCCGCGCCGGAGACAGCCGTGGATAGCGTCAAACGTGATGTCAACGAAGTAAAGGAGCACGGTCACCGATGAGCACAAACACAACCCCGCATTCCCCAGAACCAGGCAAAGATGCCAATATCAGCGACATTCAGGCTGACATTGACACCACACGTACCGAACTCGGCCAGACCGTTGAACAACTCTCCGAACGACTCGATGTGAAGGCACAGGCAAAACGGAAGGCCGACGCATATAAGGCCCGCGCAGCGGATGCAGCGGACTCAACCCGGGAGCAGGTCCTCGGTGTAGTGACGGCGACAGGAGAAAAAGCACGGGAGCTGACCCACAGCGGGGAGGCAGACCCAGGAGCGGACCGCCGGCTTGGCGGCATCACTCTCGGATCGGCTGGGCTCCTTGTCTGTGCTCTCATCACCGGAGTGCTGGTATGGCGCCTCCGCGCCAGCGCGCACAAGACTTCACTTCCATCGGGTCGCGACTTGGCCAAACAACTGCGCCGGGCGCGGAAAACCGCACTCGCCCCGAGTGGAAGATGCGGTATCGCACGGCGCTAGCCTTTGTATCCGTGGGGCGCGTCAGCAGCTGGCTTATTTCCGGTCAAACCCAAACCCCTTGCATGTAGAATGCATGCATGGTTGCTTTACAGATTCGCGATGTCCCTGATGATGTGCGCCAGACGCTGGCCGAGCGTGCCCGCGCCCGCGGGCAGTCACTTCAAGCCTTCCTGTTGTCCCTGGTGGAGGATGAGGCCCGACGCTCAACCAACCTGGCGCTACTGGATCGCTTCGGCGGCCGGGAGGACGGATCCCGTCTGTCGCCCGCCGAGGCAACAGACGTATTAGACCGTGCGCGCGCCGACCGAAACTCCCGGTTTGAGACGCGGGCCGCGCCGGGAGAAGATCTGGCTTGATCATTCTCGACGCGTCCACGTTGGCCAATGCATTTACCGACGACGGCCCAGTCGGCCAAGTGAGCCGGGCCGAACTGGCCAGAGATGCACACTGGTCCGCTCCTGAGCACCTCGTGGTCGAGACGTTCTCCGCGGTGCGGGGCCGACACCTCGGAAACAAGATCAGCAGACAGCGCGCACTGGATGCCCTGGACGCGCTGGCTACCTCGACAATTGAGCTGCTCTCCGTCACTCCCCTGCTGCCCCGAATGTGGCAGCTCCGCGACAACGTTACTGGCTACGACGCAGCCTACGTTGCCGCCGCCGAAACTTATGGCTGCCCCTTGGTCACCGCCGATGCCCGACTCGCCCACACCGGTGGTCTCCGATGTGAGGTCCGTCTGGCCGTACCGCGCGCCTGAAAAAAGCCGACCGGCCTGCTGATGCAGACCGGCCGGCTTTTTCTTGTACGGACCAGTGCCTACTCGAGCAAGCCTTCTTCTTCGAGCCACTCCTCGGCGACGTCCCTCGGCTGCTGACCTTCCAGGTCCACCTTGCCGTTGAGCTCGGTGATCACTTCGTCGGTGAGTGCCGCGCTGATGGGCGCCATAATGTCGGCGATGGCCGGGTTCTTGTCGAGTGTTTCCTGACGCAGGGTCAGCGCGCCCTGGTACTCGACAAAGAAGCCCTTGTCGTCTTCGAGCACGCGCAGCTCATTGGCAACGACCCGGGCATCGGTGGAGAAAACCTCACCGAAATTGCACTCCTCGCCGACCTGCGTATAGATCAGGTTCAGGTCCAGCTCGACTACCTCGGAGAACTCGAACCCGTAGAACTCTTCAAGGCCGGGCAGGCCGTCGTCGCGGTTAATGAACTCACTGGCTGCGCAGACCGCACCCTGGTCCGGGTTCTCGTTGATGTAGGCGGCAGCCTCCGTCATGTTGGTCAGGCCGTTCTCCTCGCCGAACGCCTCGGGGACGGCTATGCGGTAGGTGTTCTCGAACGGAGCCGGCTCCAGCCAGACGATGTTGTTCTTCGCGTCGGCCTCCTTGACGGCCGTGTACAGGTCCTCTGGGACGTCCTCGGTGGTGTTGCCGAGAATGTTGACCCAGCCGGTGCCGGTGTAGTCCCAGTACATGTCGATTTCGCCGGCTTCGAGCGCCTCGCGTACTGTGGCGCTGCCGGAGATGCCGGTCCTGTCCGTCACCTCGGCGCCGGCGTCTTCCAGCGCGACCATGGTGATATTGGCCAGCAGGATGGATTCGGTAAACTCCTTCGAGCCCACCGCCAGCGAAGCGCCGGAAAGCTCGCCTTCGCCGCCTCCCCCGCCGCCGTCGTCGCCCGAGCCGCCGCCGCAGCCGGTGAGGGCGAGGGCCAGGACTGCGCCCAGGGTGGTAATCGTTTTTGCTCTACGGTGAGTAGTTTTCACTGTTCCTCTTTCGGGTCCGGGCCCGCCGTCGTCGTCGGGCCTTGGGGTGGTTGGCTCACAATCCTTTGGGACGGAGCCGGTCTTCAGCCAGGCCGGCAATGTAGTCAATGGTCAGCGCCAAAACCGCCGTCAGCGCCGCACCGATAATCTGGACCGACAGGCGGTTGGTGGAGAGCCCGGCCACGATAATCTCACCCAGGCCACCGGAGTTTATGTAAGCGGCGAGGGTCGCGGTACCCACGTTGATCACCAGCGCCGTGCGCACCCCGGCCAAGATGATCGGCACGGACAGCGGCAGCTCGATCTTGCGCAGGGCGCCGAACTTGGAGTACCCCATGCCGCGGGCTGCCTCCAGGACGGAGTCGTCCACCTGCTCGAGGCCCACCATGGTGTTCAGCAGGACGGGAACGATGGCGTACAGCACCAGACCGACGATGGCCGCCTGGAACCCCAGGAAGAACCATGCCACCGCCAGCAGCACCAGGATGGCGATGGTCGGCACGGCCTGGCCGAGATTGAGGATGCTCAGTAGGTAAGGGCGTACGCGTTGCGTGAACGGGCGGGTGAGGAGGATGCCTGCGGGTATCGCGATGAGCAGGGTGATCACGGTGGAGACGGCCGTGAGCTGGATGTGTTCCCAAGTGGCCTTCGTCAGTGACGCGGCGTTGAGGGAACGTTGCTCGATGCTGTCCAGCTCGATCGAGGAGGCGTAGAGGTACAGGCCCAGGCACACGAGCGCCAGGATAACCGGCATGGCCAGGTAACCGGTCAGCGTACGGTGCGTGGTCCGCGCCGGTGTCTGGACAACGAGGTCCCGGTCGTGTTTGTGGTCTTGGGTGGCAGCAGTCATCGCGGGCTCCCTACTCCGCCATCGAATCGTTGGCGAGACTCTCGCGGGCTTTGGCGACGGCGGAGCTGCGCATGGTGCGGACGGCGTCGTTGATCTGGTCGATATCCACGATCCCCTGGTACACGCCGTGCGAATCCACGACGACGGTGACGCTGTACCGGGCGGCGATCAGCTCGTTGAGCGCGTCGCTGAGGGTGGCGCGGGCCTCCACGGTGGCTTCCGGGGCCATGCCGATCTCATCCAGCGGGCGGCCCTCTCCGCGCTGCAGGTCTTCGGCGCCGACCCAGCGGCGGGGCTTGCCTTCGCCGTCGAGCACCAACACTGCACTGAGTTCCGACTGCCGCAGTGCCGCCAGCACTTCTTCGTGGCTGGCCCACAACTGTACGGTGGGCCACTGCTTCAGTTCGATGTCGGCAACCCGGCTGAGGTTGAGCCGCTTCAGTGAGGCGCCGCGGCCGATAAAGTCTGCGACGAAGTCGTTGGCCGGGGCAGTCAGGATCTGCTCCGGGGTGTCGTACTGGGCGATATGGGAGGCGTCTTGCAGGATCGCAATCTTGTCCCCCATCTTGATGGCCTCGTCGATGTCGTGCGTGACGAACACAATGGTCTTACGGACCTCGGACTGCAGACGGAGGAATTCGTTCTGCAGCCGGTCGCGGGTGATCGGGTCGATGGCACCGAACGGCTCATCCATCAGCATTACCGCCGGATCCGCACCCAGAGCACGGGCGACGCCGACGCGCTGTTTCTGCCCGCCGGAGAGCTGCTTGGGGTACCGATTGCGGAACTGCGAGGGTTCCATGTTCACCATCTCCAGCAACTCATCCACGCGGGACGAGATCTTTTTCTGGTCCCAGCCGAGCAGCTTCGGCACCGTCCCGACGTTCTCGCCGATGGTTTGATGCGGGAAGAGGCCGACCTGCTGGATGACGTAGCCAATACGACGGCGGAGCTTGTCCGGGTCGCTCGAGGTGACGTCTTCGCCGTCGAGAATAATCCGTCCCGAGGTGGGCTCGATGATGCGGTTGATCATCTTCATGGTGGTGGTTTTGCCGCAGCCGGAAGGTCCGACCAAGACGACGATATTGCCTTCCGGGATGTCCAGGGTCAGGCTGTCGACAGCGTTCTTCTTCTGCCCGGGGAACTTCTTGGACAGCTCTTCGAGCCGGATCATCACCCGGCCACCTGAGTTGTTTCGGGGGTTCGCATTAGTGGCACTGGTCATCGGATTCCTTGGGAGGTCGAGATCTTGCGCAGCAGGTAGAAGGCAATGTCGAAAAGAACGGCGAGGATCATTACGCCGAGGGCGCCGGCGAGGACCATGTTGACGGCTACGGGGGTGCCGACTCTGGCCAGGCCTGTGAAGATCAGTTCGCCATAGCCGGGGCCGAGGACAATCGAACCGATCGCGGCGATGCCGAGCAACACCAGGGTGGTCACGCGAACGCCGGTGATGATCACCGGCCAAGCCATTGGCAGTTCGATCCGCAGCAGCCGCTGCCTGCGGCTCATGCCCATTCCGAGTGCGGATTCGACGATGGCCGGATCGACTTCGCGCAGGCCGGTTATCGTGTTCCGCACAACCGGCAGCAGCCCGTACATGGTCAGCGCCACCAGCACGGGCTTCCAACCCAGACCGAGGGGACCAATGAGCAGGATAAACAGGGCGAAGGAAGGAATCGTGAGGAACGAACCGGTGATGGCGAGGATCGCCTCACGAGGTTTCTCTTTGCGGTAGGTGGCAATTCCCAACAGGACGCCGATCACAGTGGCCGTTAGCACCGAGGCACCGACGATGGCGGCGTGTTCGAGCCCGAGCTCGAGCATGTCCTCTCTGCGCGCGACGAGGAATTCGAAAAAGTTCAAGCCCACTCCCCCTCCGAGTCGTTAACGTCACTATAAATGAGCAAGCCTTCTACATTGCCGGTATTCGGAAGGAATCGCCAAACCGTTATATTCGGCGATTCCGGGGAATTATGTGCTACCGATTGCAAAAATTGGATTAGGACCTGTGAGCGGCGCGGTACGCACCCGAAATGTGTTTTGGAACCCTCCCGCGATCCGATACGACGTAACCGTTGCGCTTCGCCCACGCGCGCACATCAGCGGTAGTAAACGCTCCGCGGATGGCCCTGGTGGAAGTCGCGCTGTTCCGGGAGGAGGACGTCTCCTTCCTCGCGGCTGCCTTCTTGCCGGACTTGTTCTTCGACGGATCGACATTCACCCACTTCTCGCCCTTACGGGGGCCAGGAGGGAGCCGATGCCCCTTGGGGACGGTGACCTCGCTGCCACCGCGCTTAGGCTGGTACTGGCCGGAGGTGGACGCCGGCGAACCGGGCTTTTGGGTAGGTTTCTTCGCAGCGGTTTTCTTGGCAGGTGCCTTCTTGTCAGGTGTCTTCTTGGCCGCAGGCTGCTTCTCCTGGGTCTTGTCCGCCGCTGACTCATTCGCTGAGTCCTGCGGCGCCTTTTGGGCAGTAGCCGGCACACGGCGAATTCTCTTCTCAGCGTCGGAGAATTCGCCCCTGATGATGCGGTTTACGATCTCGCGGGCTTCGGCCTCGTCGGCGTAGCCTTCGCCGCCGTCGGTAGCAACGACTTTGCCGTCGACCACCAACTCCCACGCCCACTTGCCGTCCTGACGGGTGTACAGACGCCGTATCGCCATGCTGTCTCCCTACTTTCCCTATGTACTGCGGTCTTGCATCTTGCGGGGTACCACTCACATCGAATTGCGCAACTATCTCTACTTCTTCGCCGTCCTCGCGGACTTCTTGCGACGAGGCGCTTCTTCCTCAGTCTGCTCTTCGTCGTCGCCGGACTCTTCGTCGTCGGCGGACTCTTCCTCGTCTTCAGGTACGCCCTCGGCTTCGCCTTCTTCTTCCCCTTCGCCGGATTCGTCGTCGGCAGGCTCCTCCTCGGCTTCGCCCTCTTCCTCGCCCTCATCGGACTCTTCGTCCTCGGGTTCTTCCTCGTCCTCGCCGGACTCTTCGTCGGCGGGCTCTTCCTCGTCTTCGGTTTCGCCCTCCCCCTCTGACTCCTCGTCTTCGTAATCCTCCTCCGCTGCGAAACGTTCGACGATGGCCTGCACGTCTTCGTTATTGACCGCCTCAAACAACTGTTCCCGGGCATCATCGGAGAGTTCGGACAGCCTCTCGCTGGCTGCAACGAACTCCTGCAGTCCTTCGCCCAGATCGCTGGGGCCCGCCGCTCCGTAGAGTACGGAGATCACGTCGCCAGCGGTGACCGCGAGGTCGAAATCTTCAGTACGCCCCAACAGGTACCCAGCCAGGACGGCGGCGGTGGTTCTATTCTCAATTGCCATGGTCTGTCTCTTTCGGTAGTGGTAGCACCATAGTAAGCCTGCTGTTGATTTTCGGGTATATTCGGTCCCGCTTGTTCCTGCAATTTGTGGTTCATGGCAGTATTTCTCTACAACATCGGCACGACATCCGCACGAGGTGAACCGGAGGAATGATGATCGGCGAGCAAAGAATCAGTGAGTATCTGGACCATACGGCCTCAGATTCACCGGCGCCCGGCGGCGGTGCCACCGCCGCACTTCAGCTGGCCCAGGCTGCGGCGCTGACCTGCATGTCCGCCCGGTTTACTACGGGCGCCAAATTCGACCAATACGCCCCGCTGGTCCAGCGGGTGCTCGCCGAAACCAAGCCTCTGATCACCGAATCCCTGAAAGTGGCTGACGCCGATGCCGCAGCCTTCGCGAAGGTCGCCGACTCTTACGGCATGCCCCACATCTCCGAATCGGAGAAGCACCAACGGACGCGGGCAATCCAGGAGTCGCTGGTGGCGGCCACCGAGCCTCCGAAGCAGCTGATTGGGCTGGCCCGGACCATCTCCCGCCTTGGAGAAATGCTGCTCGGTTGCGCCAACCCGAACATCCTCAGCGATATCGCGGCCGCCGCAGCTGCCGCCCGTGCCGCGGCCACGATCGCCCAGGCCACGCTGGAGATCAACCTGGTCAGCATCAAGGACGACCCGGCACGCCGGAGCATCGAGGATCATATCCGCGACGCCGGTGAGGTCATCGATTTCTGCGACGACCTCACCGAACGGATCCGCGCGGAGATCACTTCCTGACTCGTCAGTCTTCCCTTGCGGGCTTTTCGGGTTCTCCTTCTTCTTCTACTTCTTCTTCTGCTTCATCAGCCGGTTCTTCCACTTCCTCAGCCGGTTCTTCAGCCGGCTCAGCGGTGTCTTCGGTTTCCTCGTACTCTTCTTCAGCGGCCGGTTCTTCAGCAGTCTCGGCGTCGGCGTCGGCGTCCTCTTCGTACTCGTCAGCCTCGTCTTCGGCGGCGGCGCCCGGTTCTTCTTCCTCGTACTCTTCGCCCTCGCCGTCGTCCTCGTACTCCTGGTCCTCGTCTTCGGCGGCCTGGGCTTCCTCTTCTTCGACGACCTCCTCGTGCGTGCGGACAATCTCCTCATCACGGATTTCTCCGCGCCAGCCTTCGGCTGCATCCGGGTCGAGGATCGTCGTCGTCATCACGTGGCGGACATAGCGCTTCATCTCCACCCGCACCCGGCGACCGACGGCCCGCCAGATCTGGGCTGTCTTCTCGAACAGGCCCTGCGGGTAGTACTCGACGACGATGCAGATCTTCGTCAGCCGGGGACCGTACTCATGGAAGGTGACGCCGCCGTCGAGGTGTCCTTTCTGGCCAGTGGATGTCCAGATGATGCGGTCGTCCGGAACCATCTCCTTGATGGTGGACTCCCAGGTGCGGTGCGAGAGGAAGACCTGGCCCTTGAACGTGACCTTGCCTTCATCCTCGGCATGTTCGACGTTCTCGACCTTCTTCATGAAGTCCGACCAGTCTTCAAACTGAGTCCACTGGTTATAGGCGACGGTGACCGGCACGCCGACGTCGATCCATTCAACGATATTGACGAGCTTCTGGCTCTTGCTGCCGCTGCCGCCGCCACCGGTAAAGGCGTCCTTCACCTTGTCCTTGAGACCGGAGAAGAACCCACCACCAGAGTCATTGTCGGAATTCTCGTCCTCATTCTCATCGGCGTCCGCGGCGTCGACGTCCTCGTCAGAGGCCTCCTCTTCGTCATCCGAGGATTTGCCGTTGGCGTAGTCCGTCATCTTGCCGGTCAGGTCATCTACCTTGCCGGAGGCCTTGCCCAATGTGCTGCTGATTAACGTTTTGCCGTAGTCGGCTGCTGTGTCTTTGAGACTGTCGAGCGGAAGTTTATCCGCGAGTGAGTCGGAACTGGCTTTATACATGACATCTGCTCCTTAGTTGGACGACGACTTGCCGTTGGTGGTTTTGCCGGACGTGGCCATTTCGGCATCCTCGGGACTCTCATCGACGGCCTGCTGACCGTCGTCGTCGTGGTCCGAAGACTCCTGTGACGAGTTCAACTGCTGGGTGCGGTTCTGCAAATTGGCATTGACGGATTCGATGCCCTTTGTTGCGCCGGCCATGGCAGCACCCTTGGCAGCATCGGCGAGCTTGCCGGTGATCTGTTCCCTCAGCTTCCTCACCTCGGGGGATGACTTGGCCAGTTCGTTCATCTGGCTCATCAGACCGCCCTTGCTACTGCTGAGTTGCTTTCCGCCAATAAGGCCAGCGACGGTGAGCGCCAACTTTGCCTTTTTCGTACGGCCCAGCAGGTACCCACCAAACAGGATTGCTGTCAGTTTTGCTTTCTCATCCATACAGTTCCTCTCCGATCCATCCGCACATGTGAACCCTCCTCTTCGGACTCACACCAAGCATGCTTAGCATTATCGTGTCACAGAAAAATAACATCAAATGCGAATCTCCGTTTGTGACGGGCCGGCGGTACAGCCTTTCTGGCTTTGAATGGCATTTTTCAGAAGGCGGCTCATTGCAGGCGGCGCCGTACCCGCCTCCCACTATTTACTGGAGGTCGCGTGTCTTCAGGGTGTCGCGGAGGTAACGCAGAACTCGATAGGCCCGGTAGTGTCCATGCCGGACTGGCACGTCCCAAGTGCCGCTGAGGTCGACGTCGTAGCCGCCGAATGACCGCTTGAAAGCGGTGAAGCCGGCCCAGGGATGCACGGGTGAATCCGTGGGTGCGATGCCGAACAAATCGGCGACTTGTTGTCCACGACGGGAGGCATCGAGAATTGCCTGCACAATCATCGGTTGATTCGGTCTGAGTTTGCGAACGCCGTCCTTCATTCCCGCATGAGCGAAAATGCGGGTTGTCGGGGAATCGTAGACCAGAGCGGCGCAAACCGGCTGCCGCTCATGATGGGCCATATAGAGTGTGGCGGCGCCTGCTGGCATCAGGACTTGTGCGGCCTGGCGCAAGTAATCGGCGTCGTGTGGCGTGAATCCGCTTCTCACGGCGGAGGCACCGTTGAGGTCAATGAGCGTTTCGATATCTTCCGGGCGCCGGGTGGCCGATATTTCCAGGCCCTTCTTCCCGTGCTGGCGCCATAAAGTCCTATCGGTCCCTGTCATGCCCGCGAGTATGTCGTCTTGGCTCAGGCGGGTGTCGATCCACCGGCTGCGGCGTGGTTGGATGTCGCACGGAGCTTCAACGATACGGTTCCGGTGCACGCTTGAGCCGATGCCTGGGAGGCATGCAGGAGTCTGTCCTCCTGTCGCGGAGGTCCGGGCGGCGGCGACGATCGGTTCCATGCGGAGCCACTTGATGCGCTCCCGGCGTGCGGCCCCTACCAGAGTCGATATCGCTGTATCGAGCTGCGCCGCATCCTCGACCAGCGGCCCGTACGGTAAATACCAATGTGGGCCAAACCTGCTGGGGGTTTCGACGACGAGTCCGGACCAACCTTCGCCTGCGAATCGGTATGTTGACCGGCCCAGTGCTCGTTGAAATGTTTGCCAGTGATTGCCCTGAAGGACGGATTGAGGCCCGACGGTACCGTCAATGCTCAGGTTAGCTATCAACGGCGGCAACGGTTCGACGTCGTACTCATTGAACAAGGACATGGTCTAATCCCCCGGGTCTTCCGAAAGCTTCACCCTTCTGAGCCCTTGCTGCGCAAACAGCGATGGCCATAGCACACGTTACCACTCGACACAAATCAGACCATGGATTGGGCACCGCGCATCCAGATTAGGGCTGTTTCGTCCTACTCTACTGAGCACCCCCCCCCCTTACTACGTTAAGGTAATGAAGCGTGGGCTATTACGAATACGTAATGGTTATACTATTACTACGAACACGTAATCAAAGGAGGGCACCATACACGGCATAATGCGCAGCAGCGCCGATCTTGGACTCCTTATTCATGCCATCCGCGTTAGGCATGGTCTCAGCCAGGCCGATCTCGCGGCGCGTTTGGGAGTAAGCCAAAGATACTTATCGGAGTTGGAAACCGGCAAACCGAAGGTTCTCAACGAAAAGTTCTTCGATGTTCTCCGGGACCTGGGCATTGTGCTGTCCTTTCGGGAGACTGCTGATGAGTGATCCGTTGGAAGTCCACCTGTACGGCGCCGTCGTCGGCTATCTGCATCGCGCCGGTGCGGACACCGTGGATTTCGCGTCGGACGACACGGCGATTAGGCGGTTTGGTCTGGCATCACCCATCCTCTCGGCTTCGCTGCCATTGAGCGTACGCCGCTCTGGTCAGCAGGCAGCCACAGCTTTTTTTGGTGGGCTGTTTCCCGAGGGCCGCCGGTTGACTAATCTCGCCAAACAGGCTGGATGCCACCGGTACGACGTATTCAGCCTCATCGAATATGCCGGCCGCGATGTGGCGGGGGCTGTCCAGGTCGGGGCCGGTGATGAGATCGCCAACGAAGAATACGACGAACTCGGCGAGGAGGAAATCGCCCAACGGCTGGATAGGGTCAACGATTACGCCCTGGGCTCGGTGGGCGGAGGAGGGTCCCTGGCTGGATACCAGCCCAAAACCACCCTGGCATGGCGAAACGGGAGGTGGCACGCCGGAATCAATGGTGCACCATCGACACACATTCTCAAACCGATAGCACCGGGTTCGGAACAAACCCTTCACACGGAGGCATATACACTTACCCTTTCCCGGAAGCTTAATCTAAGTGAATTCGACAGCAGGATTGAATTGTTCAGCGGCCGTCCGGTTCTAGTCATCGAGCGCTACGACCGGACGATCCTGCGGGATGGAACCGTACGCCGAATCCATCAGGAAGACGCCGCCCAGGCACTTGGATTGCCCTGGGACACTGACGCGAAATTTGAGGCCGTGGACGGCCGGGCAAAACTGCGTAACGTGGCGCGGCTCCTTCCGGCACGAAAAACAGTCTTCGATAGCGGCCGGGACGACCGTGAAGGACTGCTCGCCTATACCACCTTCAATGTGGCGGTAGGTAATACTGACGCGCACGCAAAGAACTTTTCCACTCTTCATCACGAGGATGGGCAGGTGGAGTTAGCTCCGCTCTACGATATTTCGACACACGCGATGATGCCGGGCGGCAACCAGAACATGTCCATGCGGGTGAACGGGAACGTGTATCAGCCGGACATCACCCGCGATAACCTCATCGCGGAGGCCGGAATGTGGGGGTTGCCCACGGGGCGCTCGAAGAAAGTCATCAATGAAACTCTCGAACGACTCCGGTATGCAGTCGAGGACACCGAACCCGGTGCGGCCGGTGAGCGGGTCGGACTCTACATCGCAGCACAAGCGCAGAATCTGCTCGATGGACAACGGGCAGCTGTCAGCAGTACCGGCCCGGTCAGCATCGCGGCAATCGAGCCGCCACAGTGTATGCCGTCGAGGTAACTCGGTCAGAGGCTGGGCGCCCGACCCGCTCATGCCGCTTCTTCGGCCCTACACACGCTCTAAACGTTCGTTATGCTTTCGTTATCTATCCTCGTCGTCCTGTTCGAAAAATGTCAGTGGCGGCTGGTCTACTGAAGGTATGGCATTTGAAGGAGCTTCGGGACCCGGCGGCGCTAACGCTTCGCACGGTGACGGCCCATACCGTGATGGGCCCGATGGCGGCGCGCCGGGTTATGCTGCTCCGGCACTGCCAGCGTTGGCCGGCCCGCTCGGTGACGTCGAGGTGGACGCGTTGTCGTTCGGGGAGGCGGCCCGGGTGCTGCACGCGGCCGGACAACTCGCCTCATGGCTGGAGGCCTTCACCGCGAAGGTCACTGTCCGGCTCTCGAACACTGCCCCGTCGGTGGTGCCGGCGCAGGATCCGGCCGGGCCGAACCGGAGCGAGGAAGGCCTTGCCCAGATGTGCGCAGAGGAGGAGATCAGCGGGGCGCTGACCGTCGCCGACTCCGAGGCACAACGGCTGATCGGCGCCAGCACCCAACTGGTGGAGGAATTTCCCGCGACGCTGGCCCGGCTCGAGGCCGGGGCGCTGAATCGGCAGCAGGCCGCAGCGATCATCGGCCAGGGCCAATCCGTGCCCGAGCACGGGCGTAAAGCCTTCGAAGCGGAGCTGCTCGAGGCGGCCGGCCGGAGTCAGTTGCCGGGGCCGAAGCTGAACGGCCGGGCCCGCCGTTTGCGGGAACGGATGCACCCGGAATCAGGTAAGCGCCGTCGGCAGAAAGCAGTCGCCGACCGGCGGGCCTACTTCCAGCCCGCCGAGGACGGCATGGCCTGGTTCGGCGCGTACCTGCCCGCCGAAGCCGCCGTCGCCGCGTACAACCGGGTCACTGCCGCCGCCAGGGCACTGCAGGGCCCCGACGAGGCCCGCACCCCTCACCCAGCTCCGCGCCGACGTCACTGCGCACCTGCTCCTCGCTGCAGGCTTCATCCCCGACACCGACAATCCCAACGGCACCATGAACGCCGGTTCCGGCGCTCACGGCAGTGAAGCCGACGGTGCCGGCGTGACCCCGGACGGCGGCGCAGTGCCGGAGCGGCCGATGCCGCACTTCGAACACATTAAGGCCGAGGTGTTCGTCACCGTGCCCGTGATGACTCTGCTGGGACTGTCCGATGAGCCGGCTGAGGTGGAAGGTTACGGTCCCATGGACGATGAAACCGCTCGAAAACTATGCGCGGGGGCGTCCTCATTCAAGCGGATCCTTACCCATCCCGAAACCGGGGCGATGATCTCCTTCGGCCGAACCACCTATAAGGTCCCCGCGGATTTGAAACGGATGATCAATATCCGCGACCGATGTTGCCGCGCCCCCGGTTGTAACCGGTCCGCCCGGTTCACCGAACTCGACCACACCAAGCCTTGGGCCGAAGGCGGCACCACCGACTACGACAGCCTCAAGGGCTACTGCAAACGCTGCCACCTGCTCAAAACCGCCTGCGGATGGGACGACAAACAAAAACCCGACGGCGTCATCGAATGGACCTCACCGGCAGGACTGACCTATAGATCCGAACCCGAAGGACCCGTCCTCACCAGCCGCGACGACGCCGGCCGCTACAAGAACACCAGTCAGGGCCACCACTTCGACCCCTGGGACCCACCAGCAGTAAAAGAGGAAACAACCCAAACCAGCAACCCGAACGAACAAGAAGAACCGCCGCCATTCTGAAGCGCCGCCCTATACATCGCCAGCGGCAGAAAAGCCGCCCTGCCGGACCGATTATCCAGGCAGGGACTGTATGGAAACGCTATTCAGGCCAGGCGGAGTTCTGAATGATCTCCACGAAATCCGTGCGTTGGAAACCGGGACTAAAGTGTGCGAGCACGTCGGCATTCACGTTGCCGAAGGTGGTCTCCGGGCGGTGCTTGTTGCCCTCCGTGAAAGCTTCCAGGATCCGCTCCTTGAAGTTGGGCCGCGGGTGCGCCGCGGTGACGGCTTCGATGTTGGACTCGTCGAGTTCCTGATAGCCCAGCCCCAGCACGTCGGTCTCTACGCCGGCAGTGACCAGCGCGATTTCCGGATCCATGAATTCGGGTACGCCTGGAGTGGTGTGAAGTGCGATGGCGGTCCATACCTTGGCGGCGTCAGCTTCCGAACGGCCCTGATCCAGGAGGAACGATTTGGCCGCGTTGGCGCCGTCAACCTCGAAGCGCAATTTGTCCGTGCTGTACCTGTCCGTCAGGCCCAGGTCATGGAAGAGCGCGCCCACATAGAGCAGCTCGTCGTCGACTTTGAGTCCGAGGCGCCGGCCCTGAAGCGCACCGAAGAGGAACACCCGCCGGGAATGGTCGAACAATAGGTCGTCGGTGGTTTCACGCACCAAATCCGTGGCGTTTCGGACGAGTTGGGTGTCCGGAACCGTAATGCCTGCAATAACTTCGGCCATGAACATCTCCTTGTGTTGGAGGCACGGGAATGTACCTTCTTCCCATCCTGTCCCAGAGCGCACGGGGTCTGCCCCCTCGCCAAGGACGGCTTTCCCTCGGATTCGGCCGTGGCACCGGGTGGAGCCGTGACCTCGGGTGGAGCCGTGACCTCGGATTCGGCCGGGACAATGGGTGGATTCAACCGCTTCTCGCAGTGGACCGGAAACGTTGCTGGTATTTCGACGGCGGCACGCCGATCCTTGCGATGAACGTCCGCCGGAGGGCTTCGGAGTTACCGAACCCGGACCGTTCGGCCGCCGCCGTGACGCTGTAGCCGGAATCCAGCAGGGCCTTGGCAGTGTCGAAGCGGACGAGTTCCACATATTTGGAGGGCGTGGTCAGCAGTTCCTCCCGGAAGAGCCGCGTCAGGTGCCGGACGCTCAGGTTGGCGTTGCGGGCAAGAACCGGAACGGAATGAACCGCTGCTGGATCGGCCCGTATGGCGTCGAGCACGGGGCGCAATGGCGAGGACCTGGGCGGGTCGCCTTGCAGCGGGGCCGAAAATTGGGACTGACCGCCGGACCTTTGCATGTACACCACCAGCGAGCGTGCAACAGCACGTGCCAGCTCAGGGCCGTGGTCGTCTTCAATCAGCGCCAGGGCAAGGTCGATTCCCGCGGTGACGCCGGCCGAGGTGTGAATCCGACCGTCACTGACAAAGATGGCGTCCGGTTCCACCTGCGTCGCCGGGTAACGTCGAGCCAATTCCTGGGTGTGTTTCCAATGTGTCGTGGCTCGACGGCCGTCGAGCAATCCCGCGGCGGCCAGCACGAAGGCGCCCGTGCAGATCGAGGTCATCCGTTCAGTGCTCCCGGCCAGATAAGTGGCCGCAGCGACCAGGTCATCGGGAACCGGCGATCTGGCCAGGGTGTCTCCGCCGGCCACCAGGATGGTGTGAAAGTCCGTTGCTTCGTTGGCTGCGGCGTCAACCGCCACCTTCATACCCACTGAAGATACGACGTCGTTCCCCTCCGGAGATAGGAAAACGAGTTGGTAGTCGGCGCCGAGCAGATTCGCCTCTGCGAAAGCTTCCGCCGGGCCGGCAATATCGAGCAGCTTCACGCCATCGAAGACCAGGACACCCACACGGACAAGGTTGCTCTGACGTGCCTTTGCCATGTGGCCATTCCATCATGAGCCTGAGCGGTCAGCGGTCGATGTGTACCAACTCATCTCGTCGTCGCTTCTCTAGCCAATCTCACGGCGGTGTCTGCCATCTCATCGGAAAGTTTCATGACATCCCACATACCAGCCAGTCTCTTGTCGTGGCTGAAGGCGGTAATGCGGCTTCCGGGTTCCGCCTCCTCGACGAAGAAGTGCGCCGATGGAGGTATCTTTATGTGTTCGACAGCTTCCTTTCGCCGCCAGTCTGCTGCCGTCCACTCCTTGCCCATTTCCACCCACACAGTGTCGTTGACCGATCTCGCGGACACTCCTTTGCCATTGAACTGGGTGAGCAAAGTGTCGAGAGCCTCCTGCCTGGTCTTCGCCGATTCCCAAGTTTTCTCCTGCGAAAAGCGTTGGGTTGCAGTCTTGCGCATGACGTCGACCGGCAAACGAACGGGACGTCTTCGCATTGCACCTTGAGTAAAAAGAAACCACAGCGCAAAAGTAGCCGTATAGAGATATATGTTGGGCAGGTTGCTGAGAAAGAGTCCTTCGCCCGCTCTAGACGCGAAGAAAATGACGGCGAACCAGCCCGCCACAGCTGCAAGCACTGCAACTGTCTTTCGCCGCGGACTGTTGAAGTAGAGCAGGAGGCGTTGGCCTCGGGTCAACGATGAGTCCGACGGCGGGTTCCCGGCATACCCATCCGGCTGGTTCAGACCCATGCCACAGAGTCTCCCATGACGGCCGCCGCAACTGTAGACGCTGGGAGGTGGAGGTTTCCGCTGGACTCTGGAAAGTCGCCGTGTATGACTGTAGCGTTTTCCTCATCACACCGGCGCCTCTTTGCGGCTGGAACAGCGGTTTAAAAGACGGGACTGATCCACATGAGACGCAATACCGGTACCTGCGCGATGTTGCTGACCCTCGGGGCATTTCTGGCCGGATGTGGAGGCGGATCCACGCCAGGAACGTCCACCGAGCCAACGACGGAAGCCGGGTCGCCGTCGTCGTCGGCCTCGCCTGCGGACACAGCGGGAGCCAAGGACTACACCAACGCCGAGCTCAGGAAGCTGATCTCGACGATGAAAGATGTCCAGGGTCAGGATCTCACTGTTGTCCCCGCCGACCAGCTGGATCAGGCTCTTGCCGTGACGGAGAACCTGCTGGCGAAAGCAACGATCACCCCTGAAGCATGCAGCGTCTTCGCCACGGAAAGCACGCAGGTGCCGGCGGGAAGCTCCTACGCGGCTGGAGCCAGCCAATCGGCGCAGCAGAAAACCCTCACCACCATTACCCTGATTGCTGTTCAGGACCCGCAAGTTCTAGCGGAGGAACTGCAGCAATCTGAACAGGCTGTGGACCAGTGTTCGAGCTTCACAACCAAGGTCGACGGGCAAACGATCAAAAGCACAATCGAACCCATGGACGTGCAGACCGACGGCGAGAACTCCTTCGGTTCGGTCGTCACCCAGACTCTTCCCAACGGCAAGTCCCAGACCTTGATGTCCGTTGCAGGAACCGAAGGCGTCCTGGCCGCGACAGCCGTGAAGATCGGAACAGATTTACCGGCCGGGACAGAGTCCGAACTCGTTCAGCTCGTCAACGACGCACTGGCCAAAGGGTAACCACGCTGCACTGGATTCCGATACGACTTTCGACAAGGAGGCATCGTTATCGACCGAAGGCGTGATCCTTGATGAAACTGCGCCGTCCTGCCATTCATAATTCGCCAGGCACATAACGCAAAGCGCTACGCCGTCGAGCACGCCGGCCTCGTCAGCACGAACCCAGCCGAGCCGGGCAAGGGACCTGATTCACTGGCGAGCTGAAACATCCGGGGGTATGTCAGCCAACATCCCCGCCACCAGGAGGAGCGGCGGGGATGTTGGACGGCTACACGGGCGGAACCTCTTATGCGCACATGTGGAGCGATGTTGTCAACGTGGCTGGACAATTCTGGTTCGAGCCGATGCTGCCCCGGTTCCGACATCGTTGGTGGCTGCCACGTCAAACCGGTATCTGCCGGCTGCAAGCGTGAATGTTCTTGAGCGAATCGTCGGCCCGACTGTTCTCGTAATGGGCTGGCCGGTTTGTGTCACACCGTCGGCTGCCATCTTCCGTGCGGTGACGCGGTAGCCGGTGATGGGAGACCCGCCGTTGGACGTCGGGGCCGTCCAATTGGCTGTCGCTGTTAGGGTGCCGCCAATGGGTCCCCGTGCCGGGGCGAGAATCCCAGGCACTCCTGGGCGCTTGGCCGGTGTCACTGTATTGGAGGCCAAAGACAACTGTCCTGCTCCAGCAGCGTTGACTGCGCGGACACGGAAGGTGTACGCCGTTCCATTTTTCAGCCCGGTCACCGTCCGTTTTGTTGCCGTACCGGTGAAGGTGTCTGTCCGCACGATAGTGGTTCCTGTCCGTACCTGTACCTGGTATCCAGTGAGGGCTGTTCCGCCATTGGCTGCCGGAGCCGTCCAGGACAGGTTCACTCTGGCATCGCCGCGGACACCGCGAACGCTTCCCGGGGCCGTTGGTGCCACGTTCGGTGTCACAGTGTTCGACTGCGCTGAGAATGGACCCGTTCCCTTAGTGTTGGTTGCCCGTACCTGGAACCGGTATACCTGACCGTTGGTCAGCCCGTTTACCGTTAGGCTCACGGCTCCTCCCGCAGCGGGACGGAGGGCACCAACCTGGGCACCGGCGTCGTTGATAACCCGCACTGAATACGCATTGACGGCAGCGGATGGTGCTGTCCAGCGCACGGTGGCCGAAGCGTTACGGGCGGTTGCCGGCCCGATAACTGGGGCCCCGGGTATGGCCGAGTCGGAGAATGTGAGGCGCTCAACGTTCCGTAGTGTGTCGGTGCCATCAGCCTGAGTGCCACGGGCGTGGACTATGGTTGTGACGGCGCCAGGCGAACCCGGTTCGCCGGTACCACCGACGGTGGTGACATCGTAGTTTGCCTTGAGGTCGGAGAACTCAGCGGTATCAATGGACGCGCCATTGGCTGGAGTGCGGATCTCCCTGACGGGAACGATGTTCCCCGGGTTGATTTTGCCGGCAAACACGTCCTGTTGCAGAGTGTTCGGGTTACCGGCCTGGTAGGGCTCCTCCATTAGACTGGTCGTCCCGATCTCGGTGCCCGGATCCGCCGGATTTGTGCGGACGCTGAGCTGGACGCTGAGCTGGGCGTCGCCGTCGATAATGTCATTGGCGCCGCGTCCCTCCAGCAGGTCGCTGCCGCCTCCGCCGAGCAGGATGTTTCCAGCGCCCCACACGGGGCCGCTGAGTTCGGCACATTCGCCCGGACCAACAACCGATCTTGCGGCGACGTCGGCAAGCGGAGTGGTAAGCGCCGTGGACGGGACCAAAGCACTCAAGCCCTTGATGCGGTTCACACCCGACTGGTCGAGAACGTCGCAGCCGATAAAGCCCGCTCCGCCAACCTCGCTGGGGATCAGATTATCTCCTCGAATCGTGTCATTGAGATTCCATCCGGAGAGTGCCTCGACTTCGTTGAACCTGTCCCTGACACCCACGGTCAGGACGTCCAGCGGAGGAACGGGCAAGTCAAGGTCGGCGTCCATCGGCTGGGGATCCGCCTGGCCAATGGACCAGTCGAAGCCGGCAGCGCCAACGTTCTTTTCAATCCCGGGTCCGGCGACACCGATGTCATCGCCGCCTTCCATGTCATAGTCGTCGTCACCGCCCTGGCCGATCAGAATGTCATGGCCGGGTTTGTTGTCATCGGTGAAGAACAAGTTGGAGCTGTCGCCGATCAGACCATCAGGCTGGTCGCCACCTTCGATCCAGTCGTCGCCGCCGTCACCGATTCCGGCATCGATGCCTTCGCCAAGGATCATGAAGTCGTTTCCGCCACCGCCGAAGGTTGTGTTCGCGTTGGCTCCGCCGTTGGTGAAGTCGTTGCCGTCCGCTCCCATGATGAGATCGAGTCCGGGGCCAGAATCGATCGCGTCGTGCCCCGGGCCGCCCTTGAGCACATCATCACCGGCAAGGTCGGTGACTATGTCATTGCCCTCGCCGGCAATAGCGACGTCGGCACCGTCGCCGCCTTCGACGACGTCATTACCCCGGTTGCCCCAGAAGGTATCGCTGTCGTTGCCGCCGTAGATCCTGTCGACGCCGGCAGTGCCGTTGTAGACGCTTTGACCGTTAATTCCGGCCGGGTCCACCGTGTTCCTGGAGCGGTATTTGATGGTTCCATCGGGCATCCGGATCAGCAGTGCGGGCTCTTCACATTCGCTTCCGGGATCGTCGGCGACTGTATTGCCCGATTGAGTGAATCCGGCTGGAGTTCCGGCCAGGTTCTTCAGTTCGAACTTGCAATCCGAGGTGGCGAACGGGTCAGCCTTGAGGCCCTTGGCGTTGGTATTGCGCATGATCATTTCGGCGAAGGAGTTGCCCTCGAGCTCGGTGCGCAGGTTCATCCCTGGTGTGCGGGCAAGGTAGTACAACCGGTCACCGTTTTGCAGATCAGTCAACTGACTTTCGAAAACGTAGTTGAAAGTACTGCCCAGCAGGCCGCCGAACACGTTTGTCTGTTCCGCCAGTCCCCCGATCCACAGATCGACGTTGTCCAGTCCGGTGATCGATGCCGTGCCGTTGTTGGCCCACGCACCCGTGCTGTTCATGAAATCCGCTGCGTCCGAGGGAGGTACATCTCCTTTTGCGGCATCGGGATTGACGATGGCCCGCGCTGCAGATCGCTTGCCTTCAACAGTGGCCGCGTTCCTGATCGAGGGGTGCTGTCCGTAAGCTGCAACGAAGTTGACGAGAGATTCAGGGTGCTTAATACTCTCGCCAAAGTCGATCCAGTTGGTGTACGGCTTCAATTGCCCGTCGTTGGTGGCGCCATGCAGCTCTCGGCGCAGTACGTTCAGCCGCGGGATGCCTTCGGAACGGGCGCGGGTGATGTTGATCGTTGCGAGGTCCAGGGGCAGGCCCAGCAGGTTGTTGCGCAGCGTATCGGTGACGAACTCATCGAGCTCATTGCCGACCTGGTCCGACATTCCCATGACGATGCTTCCGGCCGCTTCCTTGGAGGTCAGCGTACCGGCCTCGCCGCCGTCGGTGTATGCAGGCGGGTTCAGGAAGCCATCGAGCAGGGAAATGTCGTTCTGGCTGCCGGGAATATCGTCGGATGTACCGAACTGTCCGTCCGTTCCGGGCCGGTCCTCGTTCCTTCGGGAAATTGTCTCCGTCAGCATGGAGTGCCCGAAACGGTACACCGCATGGGCGAATTCCGCTGTGACGGCCGGATCTACCTCGGTCTGGGTGAAGGCGAACGGCTCAAAGGGGTTGATGCCCGGCTGGATCTTGCGTGCGAATTCCTCGAAGACCAGGTGCTGGTATTCCATTTCAGTGACGAAGCGGGCAGCCTGGAACAGCCGCTCACCGTTCCACCCGCCGGCGCCCTGGCTGGACTTCCACTGGGCGAGTGCCTTGAGTCCGGCCGCTGATGTGTCCCGGGTGAGGGTGTTCTTGATATCGGTGACAAGCCGGTCATGTTCGGAGTGGAACACCTGGTGAATCGCGGTCAGGCCAATGTTTTCATTGACCCTCCCGTCACCGGCGATGAAATGCATGTTCAGGATCTCGTTGTCGTACTGGTTGACACAGCCCACAGGGAAACCTGGCTGCGCACACGGCGTCAATGAGGGTGTGACCACGTTGTCCGGATCCGCGGTGAATCCCGGCTTCGGTACCGCGTTGTTGGCGATATCGGTCAAAAACGGTGTTTCAAAGTGGGTGGCGTTGGCTGGTACGGGAACGGGCGAAGCAGTGTTGCCCTCGACCAGGCCGGTGGCCGTCACGTACTGCGGAAGACCACGCAGTGGGCCAGGGATGAATTTGCCGTACGCGTCCGAGGCAATCATCGGAACGTCCAGCGCGTCCCTGTCCGTCAGGCGCAGACCCAGCCGCGATGCTGCCTGCGACTTAACCCTCGCCCAGGTCGCCATCCCGCCGGCGGTGGGGCCTGCCGGGCCGCCAAGGAGTTTGCCCGTGGAGACGGGCCGGCCCTCGGAGTTGTTCACATACTCACGCACAAAGACCTGGTGGGATGCATGGGAGGTGTAGGTCTGGCTTTGGTCCACCCATGGCGAATCCGTGTTGAGGGCATCCTGGATATCGTCCGGGGTGCCCAGTTCACCATCGGGGCCCGGCTGATTCTTACCCCGGGTCAGCACCATGAAACGCAGGTTGCGGTCAAGGTCGTCGGCGGTGCCGAACTTGTGGTCCGGTCCGGCGACCAGCGGGTCGTCTGACTTCAACGGCACGAACACGGTGCCACCACCCTTGACCGTCTGGTCCACCCCATGATCGAAAAATTGGCCAAACAGCGTGAAAAGTGAATTGTATGGCGGTGAAAGACCAACATCAGTGGTGACGTTTGGAATGAACAAGGTCTGGAAGGAAGGTGTGCAGCCGCTGGGAACACCGCTCACCGGCGGAAGGGCCAGCGGATCAGGGTCCGTGGTGCATGGCACTGTGCCCTCGCTGGATTGGCTCCTGACCGGCAACCCCGCAGCTGCCACGGCGGAGGGGTTGGTGGAGGTCTGGTCCACGATCAGGTTGCTGATTGTCCTGGGCTGGGAATCGAACACGTTCCCGGATTTCTGTGCATAGCTGCTCGGTGCCGGGGGCCCGCCAAGCGAGCCGGACTCAGCCGCGGTGTACGAGGGGGAAGAGAGCCGCGGGAAAACCTGATCCGCCGCACCAAATGATTCCTGTCCTGCTTGCAGGTTATTGCACGACCCGTCCACCGTCCGCAGTCCGTGGGAAATGAGCGGAGTCGCGATCTGGTTGGGTCCGGTGCCGACCAAGGCCCCGCATGGACCAGTGTCCGACGTCGTGTTGGCAACGTGCGCCTCGGCGATCTTGATCTGTTTCAGGATGAACGCCAAGTCCGAGGCGGTCACAGTAAATCCCTGACCGACCGGAGCCGTCTCGGCATTGGCAGCAACTACCGGCAACCCTAAAGATACCGTCACAAGCAGAGCCGTCGCCCCCGCCATCAGCCGGGAAGCGCGTGCGCGGCTCCGACCCGTTCCACCGGTGCGACGGCGGGACGCGGACGGCACTGCGTCCAAATCAATAATGCCATTGTGATGGATGGGAGTCATGACGCACCTGCTTCTGATGTAAGTACGCTGAGTGTCTGCCCGGAACCTTTCAAAAACCTTGGAAGCATCCCGGTGGAAAACGAGCGTCGCAGGGCGTTGAGTGGGAGTTCGACATTTGCGGCCGCAGCATCCTTAGGTGACGCAGACAAGTACGACTAAGAACAAAGGCAGGGCGGTCCCACACGAGTGCGGAACCGCCCTACCTTTACTTAAACGCTCGGCGCGAACCGGTCAGGAATAGGCTGCCTTCACGGCCAGGACGGGACACTGCGCTTCCAGCAGGATCTGCTGTGCCGTGCTGCCCATGATCAGTTTCCCGACAGGTGTGCGCCGGCGAAGCCCGATGACGATCAGGTCTGCCCGGTGTTTCTCAGCGGCGTCGACGACCTCATCGGCCGCAGCGTGGCCGCGGACCGGCTGCTGCAGGATGTGTTCGACCTTCGCCTCTTGCAGTTTCTCCTTCAGCGACGCCGCATCATCTGGTTGGATAAAGCGGTTGTCGACATACGCGTCACCACGAGAGGAGTTGATGACCACCAGCACGGTGTTCAGCCGCTGGGCCTCTTCAATGGCCCGGTCAAGGGCCGCCTCGCCTTCGGCGGTGGGGATGTACCCGGTAACGACGCTCATCGGTGCTCCTGACTTTCGTGGTGACTGCGGTTCCCCGTGGCGGCGAGGTGCTGCTTGCTGTCCGCGGGTGGGGTGCTGTCCGTTGTGGGCGCGGCCTCGCGGTTGCTGTCGGCTGCGGCGGCGACCTTCTCGTCGTCGTCGTGATCCGACGGTCCTTCCGCGGGCTCAGGCGCTCCGGCACCCAGTCCCCCATTTCCCTTATCTGAATCTCCCTTTCCTGATCCGAACCGCTTCCGCAGCGAAACCAGCAGGGGCCAGGCGAGGACCAGGGCGATGATGATGTAGACGACGACGGCGACCGTTTCGTTGATCAGGCCAACGGGGTTGCCGGCGGTGAACTGCAGAGCCGTGCGCAACTGCTCCTCAGCGCGAGGGCCGAGGATGACACCGAGCACCAAGGGCAGGACGGGCAAACCGTAGCGGCGCATCGCGAAGCCGAGCAGCCCGAGGACCATCAGGATCACCAGATCGAACGCCTGCAGGTTGACCGAGTAGGCGCCCAGCGTGGCGAAGAAGAGGATGCCTGCGTACAGATACGGACGGGGAAGCTGGAGCAGCTTTGCCCAGAATGGCGCGAGCGGCAGGTTGATCAGCAGCAGCAGGGTGTTGCCGATGAACAGGCTGGCGATCAGTGCCCACACCAGTTGCGGTTCGGTGTCGAACAGCAGCGGTCCTGGCTGGATGCCGTACTGGACGAAGGCTGCCAGCATGACAGCCGCCGTCGCATTCGTTGGCAGGCCCAGCGCCAGCATTGGCGTCAGGGTTCCCGCGGCCGAGGCGTTGTTCGCGGCCTCGGGGCCGGCGACACCTTCGATGGCGCCGTGGCCGAACTCTTCGGGGTGCTTCGAGAGCCGCTTCTCCGTCACGTAGGACAGGAAGGTCGGGATCTCGGCGCCGCCGGCGGGCAAGGCGCCGAACGGGAAGCCGTACGCGGTGCCGCGGAGCCATGGTTTCCAGGACCGTTTCCAATCCTGTTTGCCCATCCAGGGACGTCCGACCGGTATGGTCTGCGAGACGTTCCGGCGCAGGTGGGCAGCAATCCAGAGCGCTTCACCGATGGCAAAGATGGCCACTGCGACGACGACGATGTCCAGTCCATCGACCAGCAGCGCCTGTCCGAAGATGAGCCGTTCCTGTCCGGTGACCGGGTCGAGGCCGACCAGACCGATGGCGAGCCCCAGTCCCAGCGAGGCGAAGCCGCGGACCCGGGATGCTCCGAGCACGGCGGTAACGGCCAGCAGCGCCAGCAGCATGATGGCCAGGTAGCTGGCTGCTCCCAGGCTGACGGCGAACTGGACGACCAGCGGGGCGATCAGCACCAGCAGCATCGTGCCGATGGTGCCGGCAACGAACGAGCCAATCGCGGCGGTGGCCAGGGCCTGTGCGGCGCGGCCGGCCTTGGCCATTTTGTGGCCTTCGATGGCGGTAACCACCGTGGAGGATTCGCCCGGGGTGTTCAGCAGGATCGACGTCGTCGAACCGCCATACATGCCGCCGTAGTAGATACCGGCGAACATGATGAAGGCGCTTGTCGGTTCCAAAGCGTAGGTGACCGGCAGCAGCAGTGCCACGGTCATGGCGGGGCCGACGCCGGGGAGCACGCCGACGGCGGTACCCAGCAGCACGCCGAGCACGGCATACATCAGATTGATGGGGGTCGCAGCGGTTGCGAACCCGTCCATCAGTAAGGACAGTGCGTCCATTTAGAGCACTCCTTCCAGGAGGCCGGCCGGCAGGAGGATTCCCAGGCCTGCGTAAAAACCGTAGAAAGTGGCGACCGACATGCCCAGCGAGATCAGCGGATCACGCACGTAGTGCCGGCTGCCGAGAGCCCATGCGCTGCCCCAGAACAGGAGCATCCCGGAGATCACCCAGCCTGCCCAGTTGATGAGCAGGATGTTGGCGGTGAAGACCACGATCAGCGGTATGACCGTGGCCCAGTCGGTCGGGTGTGACAGGTCGACATCCTCGCCGCCTTCGGCTTCGCCGTGCCCTCCCCTCAGGACATTCCAGGTCAGTACGACGGCGGTGGCCAGCAGCAGGGCCGCGACCATATAGGGAACGGCCTTGGGACCTACCGGGTCCGCCTGCGAGTAGGGAGCGTTCAGCTGCGCTGTGTCCCAGAGAACCACAGCGCCGACCACTCCGAGCAGGAGCGCAATGCCCAGCTCGGAGCGGCCCTGCAACCGTGCTTTCAGCTGGTTCATGCCAAGCCCAGTTTGGTCAGCACGTCCTCGACCCGCTGATCCTGTTCGGTGATGAAGTCAGCGAACTTGTCGCCGGTCATGAAGGCGTCTTCCCACTGGTTCTGCTTCAGCGCCTCTTGCCATTCATCCGTGGCGTGCATCTTCTCCAGCGCTGCGATCAGCTCGGCCTTGCGCTCATCGGTGATTCCCGGAGGGGCAACCAGTCCGCGCCAGTTGGTGAAGACGAGGTCGATGCCTTCCTCTTTCAGGGTGGGGGCGTCCACGCCGGGGAGGCGCTCCTCGCCGCTGGTGGCCAGGACCCGGATTTCGCCGGTCTTGATCTGGTCCAGGAACTCGCCCGCGCCGGAGGCCGCGAAGCCGAGCCGGTTGCCAAGGATGTCGGGCAGCATGTCTCCGCCGCCGTCGTAGGAAACGTAGTTCACCTTGTTGGGGTCGATGCCGACGGTCTCGGCCAGCTGCATCGGCAGCAGGTGGTCGGGGCCTCCCGGGGAGGAGCCGCCGCCGACGGCCATCTTCGCCGGGTTCTTCTTCCAGGCGGCGACCAGATCGTCAATGGTCTTGTACGGCGAGTTCTTGGGAACCATGATGGCGCCCGGCTCCTGGATCAGGCGGGCCAGCGGGGTGGTGTCCTTCAGGCTGGCGGTCGTGTCGTTGGTGTAACTGGCACCGACGACGCCGAGTCCCATCAGCATGGACAGGTCGCCGTTGCCCTTCTCGTTCACGGTGCGGGACAGGCCAACGGTTCCGCCGGCGCCGGCGAGGTTGAATACTTCGATGCCGGAAGCGACGTCGGTATCCTCCATCACCTTGGCGGCGACACGGGCGGTGGTGTCGTAACCGCCGCCTGCCGTGTTCGGCACCATGATGCGCATGTCGGTAATCGGGCCGGCGGCCTTTCCTTCAGATCCCGAACTGCCTCCGGTGACGCCACAGCCGGTTGCGGCGATGGCGATCCCGGCTGCCAGGGCTGTCAGGCGTAGTTTGTTGCTTCGTTTCATGGGAGTTCTTCTCTCAATCGGTTGGTGGACTAATCCGATCGTAGGGCCGCCCGTGACGCCGGTCACTCTTGTGGTCTCAAAGAACGTTAAGTTCATTGTGGTCACGGAATCAGGGCCGTTTTTGCTTGGAATTCCGCGGAAAACGGGCTCAGTTCCGGTGGTATAGTTCACGGCACCTGCGAACATTATCCAGGACGGAACTGCATCATCGGCCGGCAAAAATCTGGAGGTCGCGCTGTGCTGAAGCGGCACACAGGAGGACAGAAAATGCCATGGCGACGACGGCGTCGGATGTCTTTGGCGGGACAGTACCTCGCACTCCAGCTTCTGATCATACTGGTGGTCCTCGTCGCCGTCGCCGCGATCTCCGTGGCTGAATCCTCCCAGGCCGTTCAACGCACCGAGGGCCGCCGCGCGTTGTCCGCGGCCGAGACGCTTGCGTCCAATCCCACCGTGCGCCAGCTGCTCCCCCAGGCCCAACCCGGAGCTGGAGCGGCGCTGCCGTCAGTGGCCGAGGCAGTCAGGACAATATCCGGTTCGTCTTCGGTGGCGCTGGCCACGGAGGAGGGCACCGTGGTGACGTCCTCCGACCCTGCCTTGGTGGGTGAACCGCTGCCGCTGGGCGAGAGCCGGGTGATGGAGGGGCGCGCCTGGACCGGGCTCATCTCTGCCGGCGGCAGCACCGCCGTCGTCGCCCATGTGCCGGTACTTAACGACGACGGCGAGTTCGTGGGGATCGCCGTCGTCGGCCGGGACTATCCTTCCGTTGGCGAACGTCTGGTCCAGGCCACGCCGAACCTCCTCACCTATCTGGGCGTGGCCAGCGCGCTGGGCATCGCCGGATCCCTGCTGCTGTCACGCCGGGTGAAACGCCAGACGCTTGGGATGGAGCCGAGGGAGATCACCAGTCTGGTCGAGCACCGCGAGGCGATGCTGCACGGGCTCAAGGAAGGCGTCATCGCCCTCGATCCGCAGGAGCGCATCACGCTCATCAACGACAGCGCACGCCAACTCCTGGAACTGCCGACCGATTGCGTCGGACGCGACCTTGACGCTCTCGGCGTCGACGCGCAGCTGAAGGAAGCACTCACGGAAACCCATTCCGGACCGGACCGGTTGGTCCTCGTCGGCGAGCGGATGGTGGCCTTCAACCGGAGGCCGATCCGCTCCCACGGCCGCGTGATCGGCTCGGTCACCACCCTGCGCGACCGCACCGAGCTCTCCTCGCTGGAAAAGGAACTCGGCGCCACGCGCACCACCACCGACACCCTGCGCGCGCAGACCCACGAGTTCGCCAATCAGCTGCACACCATATCGGGGCTGATTCAGCTCGAAGAATATGATGAAGTGGTGCAATTCGTCGAAGGCGTCAGCCGCAGCCGCACCCAGCTTTACGACGACGTCACCACCCGCGTCAGCGATCCGTCCCTGGCCGCGCTGCTCATCGCCAAGGCAAGCCTGGCCGCCGAACGCGGCGTCAAGCTGGACCTCTCCCCGGACTCGCAGCTGGGCCGGATGAACGAGGAGCTGTCGCGGGACCTGACCACCGTCGTAGGCAATCTCGTGGACAATGCACTCGACGCCCTTCGAAGCATTCCGGATGCTACGGTTTCGATTCATTTGCAGGAGGAAGCAGACGAAGTGCAGGTGACCGTACGCGACTCCGGGCCGGGAATCGATCAGGACAAAATGGAGGACGTTTTCCGACAGGGCTACACCACCAAATCCCCCTCAAGCGAAGGCGGGCGCGGGTTCGGACTCGCGCTCACCCGCCTGGTCTGCCAGCGGCGCGGCGGTGACATCAGCGTGCACAACGACGACGGCGCCGTCTTCACTGCGCGCCTGCCGAAACGGAGGTCGCGAACATGATCGAAGTGCTCATCATCGACGACGACTTCATGGTCGCGAAAATCCACGCCGGGTTCGTCCAACGCACCAAGGGCTTCACCGTCGTCGGAATTGCCCATACCGGTGCCCAGGCACTCAGCGAAGCGCAACGTCTGCAACCGGATCTGGTCCTGCTGGACGTGCACCTGCCCGACATCAACGGTCTTGACCTCCTGCAGCAACTGCGCGAGACCGTTCCTGAACTGGATGTGCTCGTGATCAGCGCTGCGATGGAAGCCGACACGGTCCGCCGGGCATTGCGCGGGGGAATCGTGCACTATCTGATGAAACCGTTCTCCCAGGAAGACCTGCGGGAACGGCTCGAGCACTATCAGCGCGCCTACCGGCATCTCGACTCATCGAAGAGCGAAACCGACCAGGCAGACGTGGACCGTGTCTTCGGGGTCAGCCGCGAGGACAAACCGCTCCCCAAAGGCTTCAGCGCCGAAACCCTGAAGCTGGTGGAACGCGTGCTGCGCGATGCGAACACAGACCTCTCCGCGGCCGAAGCAGCCGAGCGGCTCGGAATCGCCAGAGTCAGCGCCCGCCGCTACCTCGAACATCTGGCCGACACCGGCAAAGTCGAGGTCCGCCTGCGCTATGGCGAGGTCGGCCGTCCCGAGCGCCGCTACCTGGCCACGTAAGCGGCAGGGTCGAGGCGAGGTCCTTTTTGCGGGGTTAATTGGGAAGACTCCCCGGGCTCCGTGGACTGTTCCAGGGAGCGAGGGGAGCCAGCACTTCCAAGCTAGGCGCCTGCAAGTTTCGGGGCAAGAGCGTGGATCGCCTTACAGAAAACCTTTGCTTAACTGTAATCGTTGTTCCCAAGGTGGGTGCATCGTGGTTCTTGTCCGTGACAACGCTGGCCTTCAGCCCAATACCCGGCATCCAAAAGTGGGCCCAGTCTGTCTGTGCCCAACCTTCATGGGCTCCCAGTGGGCTGGACAAGCACCGGGCCGTCCTGTGATTCCGCCCATGCCCGGGTTAGGCTGACGTTGTGCAGCTACCTGTGATGCCTCCCGTCAAGCCGATGCTCGCCAAACCGGTCAAGAAGATCCCGCCGGATCAGCTCTACGAACCGAAGTGGGACGGCTTCCGTGCCATCGTGTTCCGCGACGGCGACGAGGTGGAGATCGGCAGCCGCAACGGCAAACCGATGACGCGCTACTTCCCCGAGGTCGTCGAGGCGCTGAAGGCCAATCTTCCCGAACGCTGCGTGCTCGACGGCGAGATCGTCGTCGTCGATTCCGCGGGCCAGGGCCT
Source organism: Arthrobacter monumenti (assembly GCF_054511255.1). Classification (NCBI taxonomy): domain Bacteria; kingdom Bacillati; phylum Actinomycetota; class Actinomycetes; order Micrococcales; family Micrococcaceae; genus Arthrobacter; species Arthrobacter monumenti. Next base: position 351,289 of record NZ_JBTNCY010000001.1, read on the forward strand.
GGATTTCGAGGCGCTGCAGCAGCGGATCCATCCGGCCGACAGTCGAGTGAAGCTGCTGAGCAAGAGCACGCCTGCCTGCTTCGTTGCCTTCGATCTGCTGGCCACCGACGACACGGATCTGACGGACGAACCGATGACCCGCCGTCGTGAATTGCTGGAAGAACTGCTGGCCAACGCGCGCCCGCCCATCTACATCACCCCCGCGACCGACGACGTCGACGTGGCCCAGGACTGGTTCACCCGCTATGAGGGAGCCGGGCTCGACGGCGTCATCGCCAAGCCGCGCGAGCTGCAGTACCGGCAGGACAAGCGGGTGATGTTCAAGATCAAGCATGAGCGCACCGCCGACTGCGTGGTGGCTGGCTACCGGGTGCACAAGAGCGGAAATGATGCCATTGGTTCGCTGCTGCTTGGCCTGTACGACGCCGAAGGGAGCCTGTCCTCGGTGGGCGTGATCGGCGCATTCTCAATGAGCCGCCGACGGGAGCTGTTCAAGGAACTCCAGCCGCTGGTGACGGACATGAACGAGCACCCGTGGTCGTGGACCGACGACACCTCGCTGCAGGAAAACGAGTCCGGGGCGCGGTCGCCTCGGAAGTCCGAAACCAGCCGGTGGAACGCCGGGAAGGACCTGAGCTTCGTGCCGCTGCGGCCCGAGCTCGTGGTGGAGGTGCGCTACGACTATATGGAGGGCACCCGGTTCCGGCACACCACCCAGTTCGTGCGCTGGCGCCCGGACCGCGAACCGGAATCCTGCACCTATACCCAGTTGGAGCAACCGGTCGCGTTCGACCTCAGCGAGGTCCTGCCGGCGCGGTAGCGAAATGAGGCAACGGAGGTCAGACCTGCTGTGCTTGCGGGGGCGGCCGTCCCGCACACATCATGAACAATATGAATCGACATTTGCCATCGAAGGGAATCACGGCGTGAGCCTCACCGATCTGCTACGCGACGGTGCCTGGACCACCCCGCCCGCCTCCGCAGTCGTTGTCGACGACGAGCTGCACGTCACCGCCGTGGAGGGCAGCGACGCGTGGCGGAACACTTCTTACGGCTTCGTCCACGACACCGAGCACGCCTTGCTCGCGCCCCCGCCGGCACCAAGTGCGATCGAGGTGAGCTTCCGCCTTGACTACGCCGAGCAGTTCGACCAAGCCGGAGCATTCCTGCGAGTGTCCAATACGGAGTGGATCAAGGCAGGAGTGGAAGTCTCCGACGGGCTGCCGCAGGTGGGTGCCGTCGTCACCCACGGCAACTCCGACTGGTCCGTGGCCCCGGTGCCCGAGTGGACGGGGCGGGAAGTGACGGTCCGCACCAGCCGCGCGGGTGACGCCGTCACCGTCCGTGCCAAGGTGGACGGCGAACCCTTCCGGCTGCTGCGCGTCGCGCACTTCGACCCGAGCGTCGACGTTTCAGCTGGACTGTACTGCTGCTCTCCCACTCGCGGCGGGCTGACGGTACGCTTCCTCAGGTACCGCGCCACCGAAGCGGATACCGCGCTACACTGAGGCCATTTCAATCCGCACGTGCGGTTCTTCGTACACGAGAGCTCGTTCAGTCAGTTCAGGATTCCGAGGAGCAGGCCTGGCGGCGGCGCAGACGCCGAGGGTGCGCAGGATGCTCCAGCGCAGCTTGAAGATCATGACCATCGCGGCGGCGGTGATGCCGGTCAGCGCCGCTGACAGTGGTTTGTTCCCACGCAGCCGTTCGACATGCGGGGCACCCAGGAAGATAAACAGGAAACAGGGGGCGAAGGTCACCCAGGTCGTCAGCAGGGAGGCGATCACCGCCGCGGTCCATGGGTCAAGGGTGCCAGGGTCCCGGAAGGCGCCGAGAACCGCTGTCAGACAATGATGCTGCGTAAGAGCCTGTGGAGAAGATTCACTGAAACCCATCCGTGACGGCGATCACACCGAATTGAGTGTATGGCGTCCAAAATTTGGGCCCCCATCCCTGATGAGGAGATCGAGATGAAGAAGAAAGTATTCCTGCTGGCCCCCGCCGTTGCACTCGGTTTGACCGCGATGGCCGGCGCTCCGGCGATGGCTGACCACGCCTCGGGTTCGTACTCGACCACGTTCCAGGACATTAATGAGACCGGCGCGGCCGGCAGTGCCTGGGTCAATGTCGAAGGCTCCACGGCCACGGTCAACATTGAGGCTTCCGGACTGGCTGAAATGTTCGGTAAGGGTCCGTTCCCGCACGTACAGCACATCCACATCGCTGCCCAGGGTGTCTGCCCGACTATGGAGGCCGATGCCAACGGTGACGGAATCATCGACACCGTCGAAGGCCAGCCCTCCTACGGTGAAATCGGCACCACCCTCTCCCTCGGCGATGCTGACAAGAGCCCGGCCGCCGCCACGGACATCAGCGTTGCCCCGTCCGGTGGATCATTCACCTACTCGGAAACCTTCGAGTTGAACGATGCCACCCAAGACTCCCTCGCTGATGGAACCGGCGTCATCGTCATTCACGGCATTGACCCTGCCGGCCTGAGCGAAGAAGCCGCCAATGCTCCCTCGAACCTGGTTCCGGAACTGCCGCTGGCAGCCACGGCTCCGGCCCTGTGTGGTGCCTTGGAGATGATGCCCGCAGGTGGCGCTGACACCGGCGTTACCCCTGTTGCCTCCACCAACGGTGGCAACGGTTCCAACGAGATGGGCATGATCGCCCTCGGCGGTGGCCTGCTGGCCGCAGCCGGCGGAGCCTACGTTATTCGCCGCACCCGCAGCCAAAACTAGGTCCGGCCTGTATCAATGACCGCCGCAGGGCCTTGCCACCCCAGTTCCGGGGCGGCAGGGTCCTGCGGCGTGAACCGGCCATCTCCCAATCACCGCGTACCATCTGGCTTGTTCCGACGACGTCGCAGAGCAGGAGCGCCCGCTGGTCCGGGAAGCGGACAAAGCGATGGTGACCGGAACTGTGAAGTGGTTCAGCCCGTCGAAAGGTTACGGCCTGATCACCCCCGATCATGGCGGTGAAGATGTGTTCGCGCATTATTCTGCGGTCACCGGTCACGGTTACCGCCTTCTCTATGCGGGCCAGAAGGTGCAGTTCGACATCAAACCGGGAAAAAGAGGCCCACGTGCCAGCCGCATCCAGCGGCTCAACCCCGACAGCAGCAGATAAACCTCCTGCACATGTGCCCACCGTGGGCTGGAGCGGGACGCCTCGTCCCACTCGACGGTGGCTCCGGTCCACACGCCTTCTACCAGTGACTCCATTAACCACTAAGACCTGGACAGAAGCGAGCATAAGCAAATGGATAACAGCAGTTGGCTGCCAACTACCAAATGGCCGCCCCGGGCGGTATCGGAGGGATCCTGGCCATCATCGGCTTCACCCTGATACAACGCAGACAGCGCGACAAGAGCCGGCATTGACAAGCGGACAACGGGGCTGGCCTCTGGATGTACAGTTCGACCCATCGACAGCATCCCGCCGGCATAAAAAAACTACCCCCGGCTGCCGTGGAACCAATTCGATTCCGTAGCAAGCCCGGGGGCCGTTTTTATTCGCTGATGCGGAGAGAGGGCTCTCTCCTTACGAGCGCTCTGCTGCCTTCCGGCGTACCACATAGGTTCCACCGGCCGCGGCAACCAGCATCAGGCCACCGCCGAGGGCAAGGACGCCGAGGTTGGCGGCGTTGCCCGGCTGCGTCACACCGGTGTCCACGCCACCTTCGGGCATCGGGCTGACCTGTTGCTCCATCCCGGCGCCATCATCCATCGATCCCGCGGCACCGTCGTCCGTGGAACCAGCGCCCATGGACTCATCATCCATTGAACCGCCGCCCATCGAGCCGCCGGCGGCTTCGACCATCAGCGAACCGGACATGTTCGGATGGATGGTGCAGATCAGGGTGTATTCTCCTGGCTCCTGCGGCGCTGTGAACGTCCCCGTCGCTCCTGCTTCAATGATCCCTGTATCGAATGCGCCATTGGCGTCGGTGGCGGTGTGCGGGACGTCGTCGTTATTGACGACTGTAACCGTTGCACCCGGGGTGACCGGTCCGGATGCTGCGTACGAGAAATCATCGATAGTGATGGTGACTTCGGCCGCCTGGGTCATCGCCGGGGCATTGACCGCCGGAGTTGAAGCGGCTGCAATCGAGGCGGAACCAAGAGTCGCGCCGCTGGCCAGTGTGGCCAAGAACGCAATGCTGAGAGCTTTTTCGCTGGTGTTCATGATGGTGCCTTCCCGCGGCGGACCCTTCGGGTGAATTTTTTCTTCTCGTTCGCCACGCTCCGGGGCGCGGATTGCACACAGACCCACCGCTACTATGTTCTTCGTCACAGACCGCTCCATCGATTGCCCGGGCCGCCCAAAATCAAACCCCGGAGCACACCCACTGACGAGCGGCCAGATCAGCGGGAACCGGCGAAGTGCACCCGGCATGCCTCCAAAAACTATTGCCTGCTCGCATTCTGAGGCCTAATCTTGGAGTGCTGGCTCCCTCGTTTAGGTCATTCTCCAATGACGGGCAGGGGGCCTTCCCACTGGTTCCACCTATGTTCGTATCTGGCATGAAAACGTGGAGCTGGTGTAGGCGTCGATGAGCGTCGGACTTCCCCTAGAGCCCTTCGTCTCATCGACGCTTAGAATCTGAGGGTAAGTGACGGTAGGCAGGCGAATACTTGGTAGTTGTTCGGCCGCCGACTACGGGTGAATACGACTCTTACTCCGGAAGGTGTCGAGCAGCGACGGCTGTCCCCGGCGTTTGGCGAGGAACGCCGACAAAGAACCTGCTAATACGCACGGCTCTCATCGTATGGACGTGAAACAGGCATCATCCGATTGTTCGGGGTTGCTCCACCATCGTCGGGTTAGGCTCGCAGGGCACCAACCCGGCCGCTTTCGACCACGTATGAGGCGTCGATGGTCGCGGGCGAGGCGGTGTCGGCGGCCGAGTCCGTCACGAGGTAGTCGCTACGGAACTCTTTGGCAGTCACGGTGCACCGGGTCCAGCCGCGCTGGTCGGGGTTTATGTAGTGGGTATGGGGATTGGCCGGCAGCCCGTTCGTGATATCTTGTGCCCAGCCGCAGCCTGAGCTGATCGAGGTTCCCACGAATTCCGTGGTCACTGCCGGGGAGGTCGGGTCGGCGTAGTCCAACAGCACATCGTTGACGAAGGCGCTATGCCAGTCTCCCGAGAGCACCACCGGATTGGCTGGCTTTTTCTGGTCGATGAAGTTGGTTAGCCGGTTGCGTGAGACCACGTAGCCGTCCCACTGGTCGTGGTTGACCGAAAGAGTTTCGGTGGTGTCGTAGTCGTATTGGGCCATCATCGTCTGCTGCGCAATGACGTTCCACCGGGCGGAGGAGGAGTCCAATCCTTTGAAGAGCCACTGCTCCTGCTCGTCTCCCATCAGTGTCCGCGAGGGGTCGTACACGTCAGGGTGCTGTGGGCCGCCGGGGAAGTTTCCGGTCAACTGGTCGGACCGGTACTGGCGCGTGTCAAGCACATGGAAGGTCGCCAGTTTGCCGTAGTCCAGCCGGCGGTGAAGAATCATGTCCGGGCCGGTAGGACGCTGCGGGCGGCGCAGCGGAAGGTGCTCGTAGTAGGCCTGGAAAGCGTTGGCCCGTAGCTGCAGGAAGCGCTCAGGGTCATTGGAAGCCTCATTGTCGGCCTGGGAGATACCGGCGGCCCAGTTGTTCTCGATCTCGTGGTCGTCGAAGGTCACCACAAAGGGGAACCGCGCATGGGCGGCCTGCAGATCGACTGAGGATTTGTACAACGCATGGTTATTGCGGAAGTCGGCCAGCGACTCGTGATTTCTGCCCTCATAGGTGTAGTCCCCCACATGCACCACCAAATCAAGATCCTCCTGTGCCATCGTCCGATACGCCGCGTAACGACCACCGGCCCAGGCCTGGCAGGAGGCCAGGCCGAAGGCAACCATGCCCGGGTCCGACCCAGCGGCGGGCGCCGTCCGGGTATGGCCGACGAGACTCTCCTCGTTACCAACGCGGAACCGGAACCAGTAATCCGCCGAAGAGCGCAACCCTGCGACCTCAACGTGCACAGAGTGGGCCAGTTCGGGAACGGCGCTTTGACTGCCAGCCTTCACCACCGTGCGGAATTCCGGGTCGGCGGCAACCTGCCAGCTCACCTGAACTTTGCGCGGCGGCATCCCACCCATTCCGTCAGGTGCCTGGGGGTCGGGTGCCAAACGGGTCCAAAGCACCACGCCGTCGGAAGTAGGGTCACCCGAGGCAACACCCAGAGTGAACGGGTTCTGCGGGAACCGCGGGACCGCCCAGGCAGGGGCGGCGGAAAAGCCATACATGGCCGCTATTGCGACGGCTCCGGCGGACCCGGCAAGGAAATTACGACGGGACGCGGTGAAGGAATCGGGCACGGTGTCTCTCCTTGAAGTGGTGGCTTGTTCCCACTCATAAAAACACCCAGAGCTGACAACGCGGTTAACCTCAGATGGACCATGAACGACAGCCACCCAACACCTGCTCCTGAGGCTGCGGTTGGCGGGGTCACACTTATGCGGGTCGGTGCCGGTATCAGCCTGGTGTCGCTGGGAGAGCAGCGCGGGCACGATGCCGGTAAAGAGCCTCGTGATGGCGTAGCCCGCGATGACCAGCAGCCCGACGAGTACACGGCCAGCTTATTATTGGAGCATCAGTGTACTTCTGCCAGGGTCAACGCGTATCGGTTTTGTTCGTCGGTCCATTGCCCTACGGTCTTCAGCTGGGCCGCTTCCAGCTCAGCTGTGATACCGCTGGTGCGGAACTTCGCTGAGATTTCCGTACGCAGTTCTTCGCCTTCCTCGAACCGGACGTCGAGGTTGATGGCGGGCAGGTGCACCTGCATGGGTCTGCTGGCGCGGAGTCTCATTTCAATCCACTCCTGCTCGGGATTCCATACCGCCACGTGCTCGAAGGCTTCAACGTCGAAATTGGCTCCGAGCTCCGCGTTCAGGACGCGCAGGACGTTCCGGTTGAAGTCGGCTGTGACACCGGCGGCGTCATCATAAGCAGGAATGAGTACGTCTGACGATGTGATCAGACCGGTTCCCAACAGCAGCGAACCGCCGGTGGGACGAAGCAGTTCCCGGATGTGGTGCAGGAACCAAGCGCGTGCCTCCGGTTCCAAATTGCCGATCGTTCCACCGAGAAACGCCACCATCGTTGATCCCTGGTGCGGAAGCAGATGCAATTGTGTTTCGAAGTCGGCGGCCACGGCTTGCACTTCGATGTCGGGAAATGAGCGTGCGAGTTCATCGCCGGCTTCCAGCAGGGCGCTGTCGCTGACGTCAACTGCCACATAGCGGCGCAGCGGTCCCGCCTTCTTGAGTGCATTGAGCAGCAGCGGAGTCTTGCGGGAAGATCCGGAACCCAGTTCGATGAGCGTCGCCGCCGGACCGGCAGCGGCAATTTCATCTGCGTTGTTTTCCAGAACTTCGCGCTCAGCCCGGGTCGGATAATACTCGGGCAGTTCGGTGATCCGTTCAAACAATTCACTGCCGTTTTGGTCGTAGAACCATTTGGGCGGAAGCGTTTTCGGTGATCCGGTGAGGCCCGCGCGCACATCGGCGCGGAGGTTGCGTCCGTGGTGGTCGGGAGGCAGATGGTGGATGATGCCGGGGCGGGCTTCTGAGACGGTCATATCAGTACTCGTTCTTTCCGTTCGACGGAGATCGGGCGGACATCCACGTGGTCAGCGGTGGCTGTGAGCAACGACTGGTCGGGCACCTCGTGCCAGTCACCGTCGTCTATGGGTTCGCTGGCGACGACCGTTCCGGATGGGCCAGAACGCCAGAAGAGTGTGTCGCCCGCTGCGGTGGCAGTAATGCTGCCGCCGTCCGTGAGCAGGAAGTTGAGCCGTCCGGTGGTCAGCGCGGACACCTCAGTCACTACAGTCGCCAGTGCATTGGCGGCAGCCTCCCCAGCGGCCAGCTTGGCCGAAATCAGCCCCCATAGCAGCGCCGAATCCACGCGGGATTCGAGGCCGAGCAGCCGGTCCGCCGGCAATGTGGCCACCAGCGATTGCATCGAGTGTGGCCAGCCCTCGATCCTGCCGTTATGGCTGAAGAGCCACTTGCCCTCGGCGTACGGTGCGGCAGCCGACTCGTCGGAAGTGGTCCCCGGTGTCGCGGAGCGAACGGCGGCGAGCACGGCCGCGCTGGAGGTTACCCGTGCGACGTCGGCGAATGAAGGGTCTGCCCACATTGGGACAGCGCGCCGGTACCGGGCGGGCACCGGATCTCCGGCGGCGTACCACCCGGCGCCGAAACCGTCTGCGTTAACCGTTCCGTAGCGTTGCCGCCGCGGCGCCCAGGATTGTTTGAGTAAACCGTGTTCGGGAGCAAGCAGCAGCTCGGCCAAGGACGTCGAAGGGCCCAGAAAAGCGAGATGGCGGCACACGTTCTAGTCCACCGTCGTCGTCGCGTCGCGGGCGGTTCGGAAACCGGTGAAGATCTGGCGCCGGATGGGGTGGTCCCAGTTGCGGAACGTCCCACGGCACGCCGCCCTGTCCACCGCCCAGGACCCGCCCCGCAGTACTTTGTAGCCGCCGCCGAAGAACACTTGGCTGTATTCCGCATACGGGAACACGCTGAATCCGGGATACGGCGTGAAGTCGCTGGCGACCCACTCCCACACATCCCCCATCAGTTGGTGAACGCCCAGGGGCGAAGCCCCTTCGGGATGCGAGCCGACAGCCGAGGGACGCAGGGCGTCCCCGCCCAGATTCGCGTGCATCGGCGTCGGATCCTCGTCGCCCCAGGGATACCGCCGGGAGCGGCCGGTGGCGGGGTCGTAGCGTGCCGCCTTTTCCCATTCGGCCTCCGTGGGCAGGCGCCGGCCGGCCCACCGGGCATAGGCGTCCGCTTCATACCAGCTCACGTGCTGGACCGGCTCGGCGGCGGGGACCGGCTCGACGACGCCGAACCGGGTGCGGATCCAGCGTCCGCCGTCGCTTTGCCAGTACTTCGGCGCCATCAGGCCTGCTTCATTGCGGTGTGCCCACCCTTCCGCCGTCCACCAGCGGGAGTCGTCGTAACCGCCGTCGTCGATGAACCGTTCAAAGGCCGCGTTGGTCACCGGCAGAGTATCGATCCAGTAAGCGGGCAGTTCCACCTCGTGGGCGGGACGCTCATTGTCCAGCGCCCAGGGCTCGATCGAGGTTCCCATGGTGAAAGATCCTGCCGGGACATGGACCTCCTGGGGCAACCGTTCCATATCAGCAGTGGGCACGGCCTCCGCGGCCCGAACCGGATGAAGAACCGGCTCCCCCGACCTGAGCTGATGCGTGGCGAGCATCGTTTCGGCGTGTTGCTGCTCGTGCTGGATCATCATTCCGAACACGAAGCCGCCCTCCACCAGCGGCGAACCTTCCAGCGTGGCGCCGTCGAGGATGTCCAACGCTTTGCTGCGCACTTCCGCGATGTACTGGCGGGATTCGGTTGGAGGAAGCAGCGGTAGTGACGGCCGGGCGCTGCGCGGGTTTTCGAAGGCGTCGTAGAGCCGGTCGATGTCCGGCCGCAGTGGCTCCCGCCCGCCGACGTCGCGCACCAACCAGAGCTCCTCCTGGCTGCCGACGTGGGCCAGATCCCACACCAGTGGAGACATCAGAGGTGAATGTTGCTTTACGAGCTCTCCTTCATCAATGTCCGTCAAGGTATTGACGCGGCTTCGCGCGCGTTCCAGTCCCTCTGCGATAGAGGCCTTCACCGCGTTCGAAGAGGCCGTATCGCCTCCAGCAAAATGATTCTCGGTCATCGCGCTTCTTCCTTACTTGGGGATTGGTCAAAGAAACTTCCGGTACGCCGCCACAGCTCAATCCGGTCATCGGCCGGGCAGCGGCCCCGCTGGGTATAACGCTCGATGAAAGCCGCGACCCTCGACCGGGTGGCCGGATCGGCGCCTAAACTGTCCAGAGCATCCAGTGCCGCATCCGCGCATGCCAAAGCGGCTTCCGCAATGATCGGGTCGCTCATCGCGTCGCGGGCCGCCGTCGCCATCGGCTGGGGCAGGTCCGCAACGGGGGCGCAGGCCGCGGCGGCAAGATCGGCTGCCTTCTCATCCTCGACCAGTGCGGCCGTAACCGCCGCCGCAGTCTCCCAGTCGCCGCCTGCCTGGGTGTCGATCACCCTGAGCTCGAGGAAACCGCGGGGACGGATGAAGGGGAAGAGCGTGGTGAGATGGTACTCGACATCCTGCATAGTCGCCGGTCGCGGTCCCTCCCCGCGCAGCCATCCCCTCATGGTTAATCCGTTCGGCGCGCTCCAGGAGCCATCGGATGAGGGAATGCAGAGGACAAGGGCATCCATTGCGTAACGCGCCCACGCCGCCGGCGGGTCCTCCGTTACGGGAACGGGGGCAGTCCGGGATGAGTCCGTGGCCAGCCAGACCCCCTGCCTGGCGCTGCGCCACCCGCTGGGAGCGCCGTTCCGAAAGGGTGAGTTTGCAAACATGGCGGTCAGTACGGGAGCGAGATAGTGCAACCTCGCCCACCGTTGCGCGGCACTTTGCGAACCTGCGCCGGCAAAACCGGCGTCGAGACAGACCTGCAGCGACGCCGTCGAGCACATCATGGTCCGGCCGGCGGAACCGGACCGGTCAAAATGCTGTTCCATGGCCGCGTACCGGGATTCGTACAGCGTCCGCACCGGCGGACGGAACGCGTCCAGCGCGAGCGGGCTGAAGGTCAGACCCGCGTCGTAAAAATGCCCGTCGATGGTTTTCACATCGGCGCGCATGGCTTCAATCAGAGACGGAAGGTCGGAACCACAGGCTGAACTGATTTCCAGCTGGCCGCCGGGTTCAAAAGTGATAGCAGCACCGTTCGGGAGCACATCACCGGCAGGCGCTGCAGCCGCACGGACCTCCGCAACGGGAACCGGCCGTCGTGGATCGGCTGCATCATGGATGATTCGTTCAATTTCCACGCCTACGGGTCCCGGAGGGCCGGTCTTGAAGCATGTCGAGGCAATATAAACCTCCGCCTCAGACTCGGACAGAGGCCGCAGGTCACGTTCCAGCTCAGGTGTAAATGTCACGGCATGCTATCCCTTCAACGATGGACACTTTCGATCCGTGGGCCTGGCAGCCTGATCACCACACTAGAGGGTGAAGGATCTTTTGTTGTGTATTCCAGATCACAGAATCGCCAATCCAACCGTCTTAGGGTGAAGCACAAGCTCCTCAAGAAAGGTTGGTTCATCATGACTGCAGCATCAGCTCACGCACACCATGGAGCAGTACCGACGGGCATCGGACGGCGCGCCACCGCCGGAGTGCTTGGAGGCCTGGCCGGTGGCCTCGTCTTCGGAGCGCTCATGGCGATGATGGGCATGCTCGCCACCATTGCCTCCATGGTCGGCTCATCCTCCCCTTGGGTGGGGTTCGGCGTCCATCTGATGATTTCCATCCTGATTGGACTCGCTTTAGCCGTCCCCTTCGCCGCATTGCTCAATAGCTATGGGAAAGGAGCACTCGTTGGACTGGGATACGGTCTCCTCTGGTGGATACTCGGCCCACTGCTGATCATGCCGATGATGATGGGGATGCCGCTGTTCACCATTAATGCAATGGCACTGATGTCGTTGATGGGACATCTCATCTATGGCGTTATTCTGGCGGTGGTGGCCGTCCGCGTATTCCAGAGCAAATCATGACTGAAGCCTGTGATCTGGGCGGCGCCATAATCCAGGGAGGCGCAGAAGCGCGTCCCTGGGCGCCGCAGAGACGAGAGGCCGACACGCGCATGTCCGAACATCCGGACCGGTTCAGCTGCCTGAATGCAGTGGACTTGTTTGCCGACCTGACGCAGGACGAAATCCAGGCGATGGAAATGATGGTGCCGGCGCGACAGTACCGCCGGGGTGAACTCGTTTTCAGCCAGAGCGACCCGGCCACCGCCCTGTTCATCCTTAAGGCTGGCCGAATACGCATCTTCCGGTTGGCCGAAGACGGCCGCGCCCTGACAATGGCAATCCTTGAACCAGGTGCTGTCTTCGGTGAAATGCTGCTGGTGGGCCAAAGGATGTATGACAATTACGCCGAAGCGATCGATGATTCGACAATCTGCCGGTTGAGCGCGGCAGACGTGGAACGCTTCCTGCTTTCCGATCCAAGAATCGCCATCCGGATCTCACGCCTGCTGGGCGAACAAGTCAGCCTGCTGGAGGAACGGCTCACCGATCTGGCCCTCCGCCCGCTGGAGGCGCGGGTGGCCAACACGCTGCTCAAACTGGTCGACACAACGGCACACCACGGACTCAGCCGCGCACCGGTCATCAAGCTGACACACAACCAACTCGCCGGCCTGCTGGGTGCCACCCGCGAGGCGACCAGCAAAGCCATGTCCGAACTCGCTGCCAAGGACATTATCCGTCAGGCCCGCGGCCGAATTGTCATCCTGGAGCCGAATGCCCTCAAGGCAGCAGCACGCAAAACTTCCTGACCGGCCACGGACCCGCAGGAATTATCAGGACCCGTCTGGGACTTACACCGGACGGAACCACAAATTCAACAAAAGGAAGAAAACCATGCCCCGCATCCCCGCACAGACCATCGACGGCGCTCCGCAGGAGTCCCGCGAACTGGCAGAGAAGATGGAAAGGAAAATCGGCAAGCTGCTGAACATCCACGCCGGGATGGCCCACTCCCCCGTGGTCATCGCCGCCTATGACGGAATCGCCGGCGCTATTGCCAAGCACGGCACCTTCGACGCCCGTACGCAGGAAGCCATCGCCCTTGCCGTTGGAAACGAGGACGGCTGCGACTACTGCCAGTCAGCCCACACCATGTCCGGCAAGGCAGCAGGATTCAGCGAGGAAGAAACCAAGGCCATCCGCGCCGGCAACATCGACTTCGATGACCGACTCGCCGCCATCACGGCGCTGGCACGGGAAACCGCTTCGAACACCGGTTCAGTGTCGGAAGAAACCTGGCAGGGAATGCTCGACGCCGGGTGGTCTGAAGAGGAACGGTCTGAAGCGTTCGCACACATTGCCGTGAACCTGTACACCAACTACTTCAACCACTACGCCGGCACGGAACTCGACGTTCCCGCTGCTCCGGAACTCTCCTAAAGGAGGGCCAATGACAGTCGACAATACCCACGTCCGTCGAGAGCAGGTCGAGGTCAACGGGACCACTCTCTCGTACCTCAGCAGTGGGGATCCCCAAGGCGACCCTCTGCTGCTTCTGCACGGCACATTCTGGAGCCGCGTCTGGCAACCCATCCTGCCAGCGCTGGGGGAACAGGTTCGTTGCATCGCTTTGGATCTGCCGGGTTTCGGCCGCAGCGAAGGCGAGCTCGACGTCGACCAGGCCAGCGTCCCGGCGCTGGCGCAGACTGTCATTGACGCCGCCGATTCCCTTGGCCTCGACAACTTCGCCGTAGCTGCCCACGACATTGGCGGTGGCATAGCCCAGCATCTTGTGGCCAACAGCGGCCGGGTCAGCCGGATGGTTTTGATGAACGCAGTCATGTTCGATTCCTGGCCTGTTCCGGCTGTCGAACGGTTCCGGGATCCCGCGGTACGGGAGGAGGTCACCGCCGAGCAGCTGCAACAGGGACGCCGTGAAGCCACGCGGAAGGCCGTCGCCCGGGAATTGACCGATGAAGAGCTGGACGATTACCTCTCGCCCTGGCAGAGCCCGGCCCGGTCGCGGTCCTGGATGGCGATGGCAGCGGCCGCAGATAGCGTCTACACGCTCGACCTCGTTCCCGCCTTGAAAGAAGCAGCGGTTCCGACCCGGTTGGTATGGGGACGCAACGACGAGTTCCAGAAAATCGAATTCGCCCGGCGTTACGTTAGCGAAATTCCCGCCAGCGACCTTGTAGAGGTGGAGGGCAAGCATATTCCGACAGAAGATTCACCCAATGAGGTCGCCGACGCCATCCTCGAACACCTGCGTGCCTAAGGCCATAGTTCCATCCGGGTAATCATGAGCCCTTGACGGTCAGCGGAAGCATCTTCCGGAGGCCGGCGTTCTCCCCTGGATCGAGCACGGAGTGCTGGACACAGGCGGGAATCAGTCGTCCCGTCTCCGGGTGGCTCATGGTGTACATGCAGGCGCCCAACCGTTCCTGGGTTTCCCTGACTTTCGGATCATCGCTGTCAATCCCCTGTTCCATCAGATCCCACGCCGGCTGGACATCGGCTGCGTCCATGAAGTTGTGAACCACGAACGTTTTGACGGCGATTTTCTTTCGCACGGCGGCGCGCATTAGAGCCTTCAGACCGCCGCAACGGTGGATGATCCGCTGGGCCAGTCCCATCAGAGGAGGAACGACGCCGGGGTGCCGTACCAGCATCCGAAGGATCTTCACCAACAGGATGGGCATTGAAACGCCGCCGAGAACCATTCCAGCGAAACGGTCCAGGACCCGGTCCCGCACGGCGAGGTCCTTTGGTTCGTTTGGATCCAATATGGGGACGAAGACGCCGTCGACCCTTATTCCTGCCGTGGAGCGGTTGCATCTTGGGTCGCCGAACTGGGTAGCCTGCCACGGCAGTTTTTGCCCGGCCCCTTCCTCGATGCGGTTCCAGACGGCGTCGATGGTGACGTCGTCGAAATCTTCCTTCCACCGCCGTTCGTCTCCGATAAAAGCCGCCGGTTGAAAGGAGAGCATGTCGAACGGCATTTCCAGGACATCCCGAGTGACTGAGCCGACCTGCGCGACATTTGAAGGTGTGACCGTCATGTTGTGGGCCAGATAGGAACGGACGCCGTGTTCGCGCTTCAAATCGATGAACATCCGGGCAAACTTTTCCCGGAACGGGTTGAGTTCGGCCTCGGTATGCGGCCGGACGGCGCCGCGCCGGCCCCGCATCAACGAATCGAAATGAGCGGCAAAGGAAACTCTCTGGAACCGCGGCTTGCCCTCGGCGTCGAGGACGACGTCAAGCAGGTACTGGTAGTCGAAATCCCCATGCGTCATGGACATCGGCTCGCGGCCATTGGCCCGCATGGCCAGCAAAGCCGCGGCGTGGTCCTCTGGCGCGAGCAGGCTGACCTCGCCGCCAATTAGCTGGGCATGAGCCCGAGGACCACGGGTTTCACGCAGGAACTCCATCTGGCGTGTCACCTGTTCAACGGTATGCGCGCCGTCGATCCGCACCTTGTTCGCATCAGCCGCGTGGTAGCACGGTGAGCAGGTCAGGTTGCACTTGGGAAACACGCCATGCGTGCCCTCACAACCGACCGCGCAACGGCCCAGCAGCTGATTCGCAGTCTTCACGTGCTCCGGCAGTTCCGCCCATCGCCGGTCCAGGGCGGCGCGGACTTCGGCCGTGATGGGGCGGGTCTCCAACTCGAGATCCTTTATCCAGGTGGAGATCGACATTGACCCTCCGGTTCACGCGGCAGTTTGCGTCTTTGCTGCAAGCCTAAGCCCTTTTGCCCGCGGCGCTTACGGCGTCACTGCAATTTAATACGACGGCGAACGAGGGCGGACAGAAGCACTCAGCTCAACAGCCGGTAGCCGGACACGATGCGGTGAGTTGCGCTGACGAGGACAACGAACGCCCAGACGGCGGCGATCTGCCACGACGCCGCGGGGAAGATCAGCCACAGGCTGTGCACGAGGACGGTTTCGGCTCCCTCTGCGAGTCCTCCCAGAAATGACAGCGAGCGCCCGTCGTCTTTCTGCCTGCCCGTCTTCTCTGCGATGGAGGAAAACGCGAGAAATACACTGCCATTGATGTAGTAGGCGAACATCACGGCCAGAAACGGCAGCCAGGGTGCGTCGAACGCCGTCGTCGCTCCGATCCCCACCCCAGCCACGGTGGCGCCGTAGACGACGAAATCGGCTGAAATGTCCCAGAAACCGCCCCGGCCTGAGTCCGGATTTTGCCCATTAGCTGGGCCCTCTTGGGTCCGGCGGCGGGCCAAGGGCCCATCGACGCCGTCGGCCGCCCGGCACAGCAACCATGCCACCAGCGCGGGAAGCCATTGTTGTGAGGCGGCAAGAGCCGCACTGACCAAGCCCAGGAGCAGATTCAGTCCTGTCAGCCGGTCCGGAGTAATCCACGGGCGGTCAAGCCAACCGGCAACGGTGTCCAGGGCGGGCGAGAGCAGCGGGCGGAGCCGGGCATCAAACATCGTCCGCCTGCTCCCTGCTGCGGCGGCGGACAGCGAAAATGACACCGGCAAGAGTAAGCACTCCCAGCACGCCGGCGGCCACGTTTGTCTGCCAGCCGAAATCCAGTCCATAGGCGCCAAGTGCGACAAAGCTGATGGTTCCGGGCAGTATCCCCAGGCCGGTCCCCAGGAAGTACGGACGCCATCCCAGCGAGGTCAGGCCGGCGGAGTAGTTTAAGGCGGTGAAGGGCAGAACCGGCACCAGCCGGACACCGATGACAGCGGCGAAACCACGACGGCGGAGCACCTGGTCGACCTTGTCCACCCGGGTTCCGGTCAACTTCTCCACCGCGTCCCTGCCCAGGAGCCGTCCCAGCCAAAAGGCAGCCGCCGCGCCGATCATCGCACCGGTGTAAACGAGGATCAGTGCTCCGGTGAAGCCGAACAGCACCCCGGCGGCAATGGATAGAACATTCTTCGGTACCGGAGCCAAAGTCAATGCCGCATAGCCGATGATGAAACCCGCCGGTGCCCACCAGCCGGCACGGTCGGTCATCCGGCGCAGCTCCTCGACGTCAGGAACAGGCACCAACAACACAGCCACGGTGAGCCCGGCTACGAATAACACCAGAATGAGTAATTTCCGTACCGGCGTGAGGATAAGGATGCGGGAGGTGACGCGCTTTCCCTGCATAGATTCCCGCCGTCGGTCGATTCAGGTTCCTGTTGGGGAGCCATTGACGATATCGACGATACTGGAACCTGCAGATCAACAGTGTGAAGGATTCCTATGACGCTTCCCGTTTTCCGGCGTGGCCACGGCCCTGCCCTCGCCGGCGTCACCGGAGCCGCTATGTTGCTGCTGTCATCCTGTGCCGCCCCGACAGTGGCGACCACCGAGGAATTCACAGGATTCGAGCAGGTCGTGGCGAAAGCCGACGGCCAAACAGTTGATTTATGGATGTATGGCGGGGACCAACAGGGCAACAAATATGTTGACGAGGTCCTCGCGCCCGCCGCGGCCGAACAGGGTGTGGAACTGCGCCGGGTTCCGGTGGCCGACACGGCGGACGCCGTCAACCGTGTCCTGACCGAAATTCAGGCCGGCCGAAACGATGGCTCCGTGGATCTGGTCTGGGTCAACGGAGCCAACTTTGGCACCGGGAAACAGGCCGGCGCCTGGCGGTGCGGCTGGACGGATCTGCTGCCCCACATGAAATACACCGCCCCGGACGATCCCCTGCTTACCCATGATTTTGGCGTCCCCGTGGACGGATGCGAAGCGCCCTGGCATAAGGCCCAGTTCACCTATGTGTATGACTCGGACGCCATCGCCGATCCTCCCACCACTCTGGAAGGGATTCTGGAGTGGGCCGAAAAGAATCCGGGCAGGTTCACGTATCCGGCCCCTCCGGACTTCACGGGCAGCGTGTTCCTGCGCGAGGTTCTGCTCAGTACCGCAGGCGGTGCCGGCGAGGTCCCACAGACATTCTCGCAGGAGGCCTTTGACCGCTTGGCGCCGGCGGCAATCCAGAGACTCGAGGGGCTTGAGCCGTCGCTGTGGCGTGAAGGCCGGACCTATCCCCGTGACGAGCAGGCGCTGAACCGGCTTTTCGCCAACGGGGAGGTCGATATGACCATGACCTATGGACCGGCCAGATTGACCGACCTCGTCGAATCGGGGGCGCTGCCGGAATCAACGGAGATCCTCCCGCTGCAGGAAGGAACTGTTGGCAACGCGAGCTTCCTGGCCATCCCTGCCAACGCTTCCGACGCGGCGGGTGCCATGGTTGTGGCCAACCTCGCCCTGTCCCCTAAGCAGCAGGCCGCCAAGGCCAACCCCGAGGTGTGGGGACAATTCCCGGTTCTGGATATGGACCGGCTTTCGCCAGATCAGCGGCAACTGTTCAAAGACCTGCCCTCATCGGACGTCGTTCCCCCGTATGAGGTGCTGTCCCGAAATGCCCACGGTGAACTCGCAGCCGAATGGGTCACGCCCCTTGACCAGGCCTGGCGCCAGGACGTGGCCTCCGGACGATGAGCGCAACAAGCGCGACCCGGCGCAATCTCTTACTCGCCGCACCGGCGGTTGTGCCCGTCGTCGTCGTTATCGCCGGAAGTCTGGGTGCCGCCCTGCTGCAAAGCGTGGGACTGATGCCTTTCGCCGGACCTGCCAGATTCACGCTTGAGCCATGGACCAGCAACGCAGCCGAGCTGGCACGCTCCGCCGCGGTATCGCTGTATATCGCCGCCACTTCCACCCTGCTTGCCTGCATTGTGGGCTTCGCCGCGGCCGCCTACATTCTGGCCATGCCGCGGACCGGACGTCTGGTTGTCGCGGTCAGCGCTGCCACTATCCCCATCCCACATCTGATCGGTGCCGGGGCCGTCGGACTGCTGCTTTCAGACGCAGGTTTCCTGGCCCGCATCCTGGGAATGCCCGACGGCGGCTTCCCCACCTTTGTCGGCGGCCCCTTCTGGAGCGCTGTCATCTTTGAATATGCGTGGAAAGAATCAGCGTTCGTTGCCCTGGTGATCGTCGGCAGTCTGGCCCGTTCCGTGGGCGGATTATGCGACGCCGCTGCAACTCTGGGCGCGGCACCGTTGCAGCGGATCACGCATGTGGTGCTGCCGTTGGCGCTGCCGGCCCTGGCCGTTTCAGGGCTGATCGTTTTCGTTTACACCCTTGGCTCCTATGAGGTTCCCTGGCTTCTCGGGCGTATCGACCCCGAAGCGTTGCCGGTCCGGGCCGTGCGTCTGTTCGGATCCATCGACCTGGACTCCAGGCCCCAGGCGATGGCCACCGCCCTGTTGTCGGTTTTGGCCGGCGCCGTGGCCATCATTGGTGGGCTGGTCCTGCTTCGGCGGATGCGTGGACTGCGATGATCCCGGTGCTTCAACGACCTTCCTCCTCCATGCGGACCAGCATGCCCGGCGGCGCCGCCGGACGGACGCTGATGGGATTGCTGCTGATCCTGTGGTTTGCCTTGCCGATGGTCCCCCTCGCTCTGTGGGCGGTAGCCGGCCGGTGGCGCGCTCCGGCCGTCCTGCCGCAAACGTACGGTTGGGAAGGGTGGTCAGCGGCCGCCTCCTCCGGATTGTTTCCGGCCCTGTTCGCATCGGCCCTTCTCGGTGCCGGGGTGGCCATCCTCGCCACACCGTTGGGTTTTCTCGCAGCTGTATCCATCCGGCGTCTTCCCCGGCGGTACGGCCGTGTCGTTGAAGGTATCCTGTTGACCCCCTTGGCGATACCGCCATTTGCCCTGGTGATGGGCATGAATGTGGTGCTGTTGCGGGCCCACATGCCCGCGGCCGGAGGCGTGCTGCTATTGCTCGTGGTGACCGCACTGCCCTACACAGTGTTCATGTTCCGCAGCGCTCTGGCCGGATACGACGACAGGTTTGAGGAAGCCGCCCGGTCGTTGGGCGCTTCCAAAGCACAATCGATCCGCCACGTCCGCCTTCCGTTGCTCACAGCCGCGACATCCCGGGCGGCGTTCCTGGCGTTTCTCGTCGGCTGGGGCGATTACATCGTCACACTGATCGTCGGAGGGGGCCAGCTCAGGACGCTTCCGATGACCCTGGCATCTGCGGCATCGGCCACCGGCAATGAACAACTCACGGCCGTCCTCTCCTTGACCGTGGTGCTGCCGCCCCTTGCCCTGCTGACCGCACTGCTGCTCACCCAGCGGCATGGGAGGATGCGATGAGTTCACGGCTTGAGCTGAAATCCATCAGTCACAGCTATTCGGATGGGAGAGAGGAGGTGCTGAAAGACATCTCCCTGACGGTCGAAGCCTCGAGGAGTGCCGCCCTGCTGGGTGCTTCGGGCAGCGGCAAATCGACGCTCCTGAGGGTGGCGGCAGGCTTGGAGGATCCCGCCACCGGACAGGTACTCGTCGATGGGGAGGATCTGGCGGGCACGCCTCCTGACCGTCGTGGCATTGCACTGGTGTTCCAGAATCCATTGTTGTTTCCGCACCTGAACGTCGTAGACAACGTCGCATTTTCGGCCCGGATGGCTGGCTTTTCCAGAAGGCGCGCCCGCCGTCAGGCACTTGAGTACCTCGAACTGGTCCAGCTCGAGGATTTTGCGCACCGCCACACTTGGCAGTTGTCCGGTGGCCAGGAACAGCGGGTGTCATTGGCCCGGGCGCTGGCCAGGCAGCCGCGACTGCTGCTTCTGGATGAACCTTTCAGCTCGCTTGACTCAAGACTGCGCGAGGATATGTACAACCTGGTTTCGCTCATCCGTGAACAACTCGAACCCACCATTGTGATGGTCACCCACGACCGGCGGGAGGCATCCGTGCTCGCGGACTCCATCGCGGTCCTGGACACAGGGAGCATCCTGCAGCACGGTCCCGTCCCCCAACTCCATTACCGGCCGGATTCCCTTGCGGTCAGCAGGATCCTGGGAGGACTCAACGAAATCCCCGGTGAAGTCACCGGCGGAATCCACAGGTCAGCGCTCGGCGGGATTAAGGTCCAAGACGCGGTCGACGACGGCGCCGCCTTCCTGGTAATCCGGCAGGAAACCGTCAATCTGGTCCCCGCAGGCACCGGCGTGGTTGATGGATCGATAACCTCCATCAAGTCAATGGGAGCCCACACCCTGGTTACCCTGACCATCGATAATGGGAACACCGCCAAGCCTGCTGTGCGCATATCTGCCGAGGTGGTGGGTGCCCCGGACCTTTCGATCGGCGACCTGGTCGGAGTCGACTTCGAAAAATCCGCCGTCTGGGCCGTCAACAACTAAAATCAGTCCAATGAGCACTGCGATACGGATCAGGAGCCGTTATGGACATGCAGCAGAAGACTGTCGGTGGGGTCACCAACCGATGGCTTGATCACGGCTCTGGCCGGCCGGTTGTCCTGATCCACGGAATACCCACCTCGCCCCGGTTGTGGCGCCACGTCATGCCGTTGATCCGCGGCCGTTCCATCGCCTGGGAAATGCATGGCTACGGCTCCAGCATCCCGGTCCATCAACAGGAGAACATCAGCCTGTCGGCGCAGGCGGACTACCTCCAGGGTTGGCTGGATTCACTCGAGCTTGTGGAGCCACCGGTGCTGGTGGGCCATGATCTCGGCGGTGGAGTGGCACAAATAGCCGCTGCCCGGGCACCGGAACGTTTTGCCGGCCTGATGTTCACCAATGCAGTCTGCTACGACTCCTGGCCCATTCCGAGCGTGAAGATGATGCAGCGCTTGGCCCCGGTCCTGCGGCACCTTCCCGAGGTGCTGCTGTACCCGACATTCGTCCAACTTATCCATCGGGGCCATGACAGCAGGCAGCGGGCCCGCGAATCCCTCAGCGAGCATTGGGCCCCCTATGTCGCCCACGGCGCTGCGCGAAGCATGATGCGCCAGGTCGCCGCCCTCGATGTGCGGGACACCGTCAGGATCGCGGACCGGTTGCCGTCTCTGGGACTGCCCGCACGCGTGATTTGGGGCGAAGCGGACAGCTTCCAGAAGGTAGAGTACGGCGAACGTCTGGCGGCTGATCTTGGGACTGAATTAACGCGCATACGGGGTGGGAAACATTTCACCCCGGAGGACCACCCTAACGACGTCGCCGCCGAAATCAACGCGCTCCTGGAGCGCTGACCACTGGGTGGCCCGGGTTGCGCTCTCCTACCGCCTCACCGACTTTGCAGGGACATGCAAACCCGGGAATGGGCACTCAACAGCGACCGTTGACGCCCATGAATCATCCCGAATTATTACTCGAAGGAGTTTTCCTTGCCCAATTTCGATTCACTCTGGTCGTCCGTCCGGCTCGGTTCCACCGAGCTGTCCAATCGGATTGCGCTGGCTCCCATGACTCGCGTAAGTGCTACCGAGGATGGTCATGCTACCAACAGGATGGCCTCCTACTACGAGGCTTATGCGCGTGGAGGATTCGGACTGCTCATCACCGAGGGGATCTACCCGGATACCTCTTACAGTCAGGGTTACCTGTTTCAGCCTGGTATCGCCACCAAGGAACAAGCAGATTCCTGGAGCAAAGTCGTCGACGCCGTCCACTCGTCCGGTGCACGCATGTTTGCGCAACTGATGCATGCCGGGGCTCAGAGCCAGGGCAACCGGTTCGTTGAATCCTCGATAGGTCCGTCCGCGGTCGCGCCCAAGGGCGGGCAATTGGCGTTCTATCGTGGCGAGGGCCCCTTTCCCACACCTTCAGAGATCACCACCGAGCAGATGGATGAAGTCCGCAAAGGCTTCGTGACGGCTGCGCTGCACGCCAAAGAGGCAGGCTTCGACGGCGTCGAAATCCACGGAGCGAACGGATACCTGCTGGACCAGTTCCTGACCGATTACTTCAATAAGAGGACCGACGAGTACGGCGGATCCCCTGCCAACAGGGTGCGGTTCGCGTCTGAGATCTGCCGTGCCGTTCGTGAGGCGGTTGGGCCGGAAATGACGGTGGGAATCCGCATTTCCCAGGCCAAGGTCAGCGACAATGACCACCGGTGGAGTGGCGGCTCGGAAGAGGCGAAGGAAATCTTCACCAGCCTGGGAAACGCTGGGATTGACTTCATCCACACCACCGAGCCGCGGGCCACCGCTCCGGCATTCGACGACGGCGAAGACTCCCTGGCCGCACTCGCCAAGCAGTACTCAAAGGTAACCATCATCGCCAACGGCAGTCTGGATGATCCGGAAACGGCTGCTTCCCTTGTCGACGACGGCGCTGCTGATATCGTCGCGCTGGGCAAGGCGGCGCTGGCTAATCGCAACTGGCCACACCGCGTCCGGAACAACCTGGACTTTGACGAGCTGGACGGAGCGCTGTTCGCGCCCGTAGCGGATATTAAGGACTGGGAGCTGGAGCTGCCCGCCTGACTTGCTTTGCGAAGCATTCTGGTGGTCACGAAAGAATCTCAATTCCATACCAATCCGGTAACGGGGCCGGTCCCGAAGCACTAATGTCCTCTACCCCCAACAGGAAATTATGGAGGCAACATTATGCAGAACACGTTTACCAAGTCCCTCGCCGTCACCGCCGTCAGCGGTCTGATGCTCGTCGGAGGCGCAGGCATGGCCAGCGCCGATACCACCGATACCAACCTCGAAGGCGCCACCACCGAGGTTTCCGACAACCGCGTCGAGGACAGCGGCAACCTCTCGGTAGGCAGCATTCTCAACGATGTGGTCGACACCGGTGACGTCGCGAGCAACAACAACGTGCTCAGCGGAATCGACGCCGACGTCTCCGATAACCTGAACGGCATCGCCAGCGGAAACGACGCTGACGTGACTGCCAACCCTGATGTGGACAGCAATGTCGACGCCGATTCAGACGCCGGCAGCAATGTCGACGCCGATACCTCGGCCGACAGCACCACGGACGGTAGCTCCGACAACGAGGGCTTGCTGGGCGGACTGCTCTAACCGGCCCCCTCAAGGAACTGTGTGGCACCCATCCCGGCCCGGGACGGGTGCCACACCCATGTCCGGGACTTGATGGTCCGCCCAGTTCAGATACCAGCCCTCCCCTCAGACCCATCCGTGACGACGACCACACCGAATGACTTGTATGCGGGTCCAAAGGTGGACTCCACGAACCTCATAAGGAGAAGACTATGTTGAAGAAAAAAGTACTTCTGCTGGCCCCCGCCGTCGCGCTGGGCCTGACCGCCATGGCCGGTGGGCCCGCAATGGCAGACCATGCCGCGGGATCGTACTCGACCACCTTCCAGGACATCAACGAGACCGGCGCCAGCGGCAGCGCCTGGGTCAACGTCGAAGGCGCCACCGCTACGGTCAACATTGAGGCCTCCGGACTGGCAGAGACGTTTGGCAAGGGTCCGTTCCCGCACGTGCAGCACATCCACATCGCTGCACAGGGCACCTGCCCGACCATCGCCGAGGATGATGCCAACGGCGACGGAATCGTAGATACGGTCGAAGGTGTGCCTTCCTACGGTGAAATCGGCACGACACTGTCCCTCGGCGATGCCGATAAGAGCCCGGCAGCAGCCACCGACATCAGCGTTGCTCCTTCCGGTTCATCGTTTACCTACTCGGAAACCTTTGAGTTGAACGATGCCACCCAGGACGCTCTGGCTGAAGGCACCGGCGTCATCGTCGTTCACGGCATTGATCCTGCCGGTCTGAGCGAGGAAGCCGCCACCGCCAAGTCCAACCTGGTTCCGGAACTGCCGCTGGCAGCAACGGCACCGGCACTGTGTGGTTCCTTGGAGATGATGCCCGCAGGTGGCGCTGACACCGGCGTTACCGCTGCAGCTGAGACCAACGGTGGCAACGGCGGAAACGAGATGGGCATGATCGCTCTTGGTGGTGGCCTGCTGGCCGCAGCCGGTGGAGCCTACGCCCTTCGCCGCCGCATGGTCGCCGGACGCTAAGGTCCAACCCCGAGCAGGATCACTGACCCCTTGTGATCCACAGGGCTAGACAGAACCGCCGCCTCCGCCACTGGCGGAGGCGGCGGTTCCCCTTTAATCCATGAGCACTCCCCCAAACTAAACCCTTCCTTCAATACCCGATGAATGGACAATCATGAACATCAGAAAAAGCACCCTGGCAGTCATAATCACTGCGGCCCTGGTAGGAGTCGCTGGATGCGGCTCCTCAGGCGAAGATACCGCCGGGGAGGTCACCGCACCGGAGACATCTTCCTCAAGCATGGCGGCCGAACCACAGTCATCACCCAGCGAATCCATGGCGGCCGAGTCGCCGTCGCCATCTGAGGAGCCAATGAGCGAGGGCATGGACTCCCCTGAGGAAGTGGTCATTACCGTTGAGGGCTTCAAGTTTGATGGTCCCGAGTCTGTCAGCCCCGGCGCGACCATCACCATAGTCAATAAGGATGCGGCTCCTCACACGGTGACTTCCGAGGAAGAGGGAGTATTTGACGTCAAGTTCGACGGCGGTGAAACCGTCACCTTCACGGCCCCGGAGGAGCCGGGCGAGTACCCCTACATCTGTACTCTTCACCCAGCGATGATGGGCACCCTGGTTGTTGAATAAGAGGCCGACTCTCGATCAGCCGGTCGCCGGTTGACCTGCGCCACTCGGATGCAAAGAGTATGCCTGTGGCCGGGTGCGATGTGCCACATCTTTTGGCAGCACACACGGCACGGGCGAGAATGAACTGTGGTCGGTCGACGGCGCCCTGCCAATGTCCCGCCACAGCACCCATGCCTCGAGGAGAACACAAAAGTTGAGCGTGCAGAACAAGTTTGCCCTCGCCATCGCTATCATTGCGGCTTTCGCGCTGGTGGGGTTCGCGTACGTATCCAACACCAGCGGCACTGAAAAACATGACCTCGCAGCCAACGCGCAGGTCGTCCGGGACGGCAGTCACCGGCTGTCAACGGCCGAGGATGAGAAGGCGGTGCTGGTCGAGTTCCTCGACTTTGAATGCGAAGCCTGCGCCGCCGCTTACCCGCTGGTCGAAGAGTTGCAGGCAGACTACGGCGACAAGGTAACCTTCGTCAGCCGGTACTTCCCGATGCCGGGCCACCCGAATTCGATGAACGCGGCGCTGGCGGTCGAAGCAGCAGCGCAGCAGGGCGAGTTCAAAGCCATGTACCACCGCATGTTTGAGACCCAGAACGACTGGTCACACAGTCAGGAGTCGCAGGCAAAAACGTTCCGGGGTTATGCCAAGGATCTCGGGCTGGATATGAAGGCCTACGACAAGGCCATTGAGGACCCGGCGACGGCCGCGCGAGTCACCCTGGATAAGAGCGACGGCGTGGGCCTCGGCGTCACCGGAACGCCCACCTTCTTCCTGGATGGAGAGAAGATTCAGCCGTCCACGGAGAAGGAGTTCCGGGAGCTGATCGAAGAAGCCATTCGGCATTGACTCCTGGCAGCTTTTTGCCCTCCAGGCTTCCCGGGCATGGTTAGAGTTGAACCACCAACGGACCATCCAGTCCTTCGAGTACTTCATAGTCCTTGTCCTGCGTGGCCACGGGCATGCCATGAGCCAAAGCTACAGCGGCGATCCAGAGATCATTGACGTTAACTTTTCGGCCGGACTCATACAGCCTGAAGCGGAGGCGGGCCCAATGTCTGGCGGCATCCGCATTCACCGGCAGAACTTCGAATCTTGCCATGAACTCAACGGTCGCCAGGCGGCGCGCGTGGATTTCTGTGTCGCTCGCTGCCAGGACGCCGGCATGCAGTTCCCCGAGGGTAATGACGCTGAAGTACATCTCCTCGGGGAGCTTAGATTCTTCGATTCTGCGACCGGATTCCAATGCGATGAACACGCTGGTATCAAGCAACGCTTTCATCGAATGGGACCAAGGTCCTCGGTGGTATCGCCAGCCAGGACAGCGAGATCGTCCTTGAGACCTGGGTCCGCCAGCGGGAGCGAAAGCAGATCCGACTTTGTCATGAATGGTTTCAGCCCCGGCACGACCGGTTCAAGCCGGGCTGCCGGTGCGCCATGGTTGGTGATGATGATTTCCTCTCCAGCATGAGCCCTTGCAACCAGATCCGCTGTCCGATTTCTTAGGTCACGTACGCCTACAGTCGCCATAGCGCCATATTACCGGCCTGTGCACATTTGTGCCACAGCGGAGTGGCGGCCACCGCTCCTACAAGCGGGTGCCCTGGTAGGCGGAATATGAAAAGGAGCGTCAGCTGGGCTCGCGCAATCTCAGGAACGGCTGTCGGGTGTCCACAGAGGTGGAACTGCGTGGGCGCCGTACTGGAGGCAACGGGTGCAGAAGTAACTCGTGTCTCCGAGCCGGGCGAGCTCGCCGTCGTCGTTGATTACCGGCGGCGTGTATTCCTCGATGTAAAGATACTCGTCGGTCTTGCACTTGTTGCAGGTTGGTACCGCGGCCAGCTTGTGGTTCATTGTCCGGTCGGCCGGAGTGAAAGCAGCGGCCGGGCTGGAAGGCTGGGGAGCGCTTCGGTCGGGGCTGCTGGTCTTGGTTTCGAAATCAATGGTGGTCATGGTCGCACCTCATCCCGGGACCACGAACCGGGCCGAGCCACGGTTCACGGTTCCCGTCTTCACAGAACTTCCGTTGGCCGTTGCTTGACCTCGCTTTTCAGTTTACGAGATTCGTCAAGATCATGGCCAACCCAGACCGTTACGTCGCGATGATCTCCACAATCCGCTCGCCGATAACGCTGCCGTCGATCCAGTCTTCAAATTGCATGGTCAGGTAGTAAGTTCCGGCCTCCGGCGGATACAGCAGCATGTCATAACGCTCGGCCGCCCCCGACGCGACGATGTGGGTCATCAATGGGTAATCGGTGAAATGACAGGCCCGGCAGGGACCCTGACGCGATGTCTCGCGGAACGGCCGGCCGTCATGGGAAAGCAGTTCTGCCATCTTCACCGGGGCCCCGCTACTGTCGGTAAACCGCATGGTGGTCGGCGAGTAATTTGCGTTGAGCAGCCGGAGCAAGGTTGGTGCGCGGTCGGCCCCAGCCACATTCGCGCGCATGTTCTGCAGACTCCAAACATGCTCGCCCCCCGGACGGTGGGCAAGCTCCCCACCGAGCAGGTAGAAGTACTCCGGCTGGAAATTGTTGAGGCCCACGTCCTCGCCGGACAGCCCCTCTGCATGGTTGTAGTCGTGCCAACGTGGATCCACCGAGTACGGTGCGATGAGCGTCTCCGTATCGATGTCGTACTCCGGTCCATCGATAAAGATCCGCCGGGTGACGCCGTCGTTAATCGGGAAGACGGGATGCACCACCGGATCGACAATCAACGGTCCGAACATGCCCAACTGCACGTGCAGGGTGGTGTTCACGTGACAGTGATAAAAGTAGGTTCCTGCTCCACCAAGGTTCGGGTCCCCAGGCCAGCCGACTTCCGGTTGCCACTGATACGTATACTCGCCCTCGATTTCAAACGACGTATGTCCCACGCCGTCGTTGCGCGGATCCGGTTCGAGCCCATGCCAGTGGGTGGTGTGCGGTCCCTTGCTGGGATGGGTGGTCCCATGGAAGATCTGGCCCTCCTGGACCCGGATGAGCGGACCGGGAAACGCACGATCACCGGCGTCGTCATTGAAGCACATGATCTCGTGCTCTTGGCCGTCGTCGAACCGCAGGTCCCGGCGGAACACATCAAGTTCGATGGAAACATCCGGTTCTTCCCAGTATTCGGTGACGGGGTTGTCTTCCTGGGCTTGATTTGAGCTGAAGTCGACCTGGCTGTCGTACAGGTGCTCATGAGGTGAAATAGTCATCGAGACTTATTCCTTTGATTCGGGCAGGCGCACACCCCAGCTGCCGCCCGCTGCTGGTCTCAACCGGGAACGTACAACCAGCAGACCTTTGGTTCTGGATGCCGTTCCGCGGCCGGTTCCCCCGAATCGATATACCAACAATTCTGGCCGACGGCGGTTGAGGAAACCTTGCGCCGGGTGATTGCAATGATTGCAACGCAATCGCTGGAGGCAAACAGCACCAAGGTCACTGTTCAGCTGGAAGGGGACCGGATAGGGCGGCTGGCGCGGGAACGTCGAAGACACCGGAACCGGCAGTGCTTTGGGCGGCGCGGTGTAGTGCTGCGTTAAGCCCTCGGTGCAGGATCCGGCTAGTCGTCGGCCTCGATGAATCTGTGCTGCTCCGGCCCGTCCGGCTCTCCTCCGGATCCCTCTTTGACCGGTCGGAGCGAACCAGGTTCAATGCCGTAGTGCCGATACAGCTCATCCTCCTGGGCGGGGAGCAAATGGCCGTGGACCGTGAAGCGCGGAGTGTGCTTGATGACGTCCTTCGAGTACTGAACGCAGACCTGGTCCTCAATGATCTCCGCGCCGCGCAACGGAACAAAAGAGGCGTGCGTGCCAAACGAGCCGCTGCCCACGGTGATCCACTTCGGCATACCGGTTTTATCGTCGAGGTAGACGTCATCGAGGTAGCCGATTTTGTGGCCGGTGGAGTCGACGATGCTGCCTTTGTTCTCCATGAGGGCTTCAATTTGGGAATAAGTGATCATGGTCCGCTCCTGGACTGGCCGGAAAAAATCCATAAGGCTACTGTTTAATTATGGCTATCAATGAGGGCAGGTACAAGGCATCGGAAACGGCCTCCAGCAAACATCCTGGAGACTGGGGCAGGGCCATGGCACGCGCTATGGCTGACCTGGTTGACCAGGCGGCCGAGGACACCACCGGCCGCGGACACGAGGAGCTCTACGGCGAGGATCTGCACCTATTGATCCGCGAGATCGAGGACGGCGTGGAGATTACTCTGTCCTGGACTCCGGGCGAAGACTAGCCCGGGCGAAGACTGAATGGAGACCAAGGTTGTCGGCATTGTCACCGATCCTGATCTGCCTAACGAGATCGCCAACCGGCTCAAGGACGAATTGCCTGACGTTCTGGCCAGCGGCGTCACGGACAAGGTGAATTGGGAAGTCCGGGTCAAGTGCCAGCCCATGCCTTTGGATGAAAACGGCAAAATCGTCATCTGGCGGAACAGTCAAAAGCTGAAGGAAGATGAAGGCTACGATTTTCTCATCTGCCTGACTGAACTAACCCGTCGGCTGGAGGGACAGCTAGTGCTCTCCGACGTCAATATCGATTACGACTCCGCCCTTATTTCACTGCCGGCGCTCGGTCCCGTCAGGCTCCGCCACCACGTTAAGAACGGCATTGTGCGGGTGGTGCGGGTGATGCTTGACGACGATCTGCAGCCGGAGCGGGAAGCGGTCAAAAAGCACCGCCCCTTGCGCCTTTCGGACAGAATGCAATCGCCCATCAGGCAGGAGACAACCAACAGCGAGGAGGGCGGAACCGACTCCTATCTGGCGCTGGAGGGATTCCGGGGCGCGATGCGCCTGCTGTTCGGCATGGTCCGGATTAACCGTCCCTGGCTGTTGCTGCCCAGCCTGTCCAGTGCGATCGCCGCCGCCGCCGCCGCGGCGGCGTTCGGTATCTTCTATGCCAGCATTTGGACTATGGCCGACTCGCTGGTCCCCGGGCGGCTGCTGCTGATCAGTGTGATCGCAGTCGCGGCCATGATCACCTGGTTGATTGTTTATAACGGGCTGTGGCAGGAAAGCAGGCATATCGGACGCGACAAGGACGCGAGGGTCTACAACGCGGCGACCGTCCTCACCCTGATAGTCGGTGTGCTCTGTATGTATGGACTGCTGCTTGTGGTGACGTTCCTGGGCTCATTGACCGTTATCCCGGGCGCGTACTTCGAGGACACCCTGGGCCACTCGATCACTTTGTTGGATTACATCGAACTCGCATGGTTGGCCAGCTCAATGGGAACGTTCGCCGGTGCTCTCGGTTCCAGCTTCGAAAGCGACCAGGCGATTATGCAGGCGACGTACGGGCGCCGGGAGCAGGAACGGCACGAGCGGGTGAGCGAGAGCCAGGAAAGCGGGGAACGGGATTCCGACAAACAGGCAGGGCTGGCGTTTCGGCGGGTACGGTCGCCGGCGCGGAGTAACAGGCGCAGTTAACCGGCGCGAAGTAACAGGCGCCGCTAATGTGTGACCGGAGGTCCCGCTTCTGCCCAGCGGGCCAGTACGACGACGGCATCACCGGCCGTCGTATCCCCACGATGATGTGCCACTTCCGCGAGCACTACGCGGGCAGCCTCTGATGGATGGCTGCCGAGGGACATCTGTTCGCGCAGTCCGTTGACGAACCTCGTCAATCCGTATTCCGTTCCCGCAGGGCCCCGTGCACCAGTAACACCGTCGCTGAAGAGTGCCAGCCAGTCCCAGGGGCGGAGCCGGTGCTCGCCCGGCGCCCTGCTGAAGCCGGTGGCCGGAACGGAATCGAGGTCGGGGCCGGTGGGCGGTGGAACCGGCGCATGCGATTTAACCACTGAATCCGGCCGGCCGAACGGCAACCGGCGTCCGCCCATCAGCACTTGGGAGACTCCCGCCTGTGGCACCACGACGGGCGGCGGATGGCCCGCGGTCAGGTAGAGCAGCCGGCCGTTGGTCAGATCAACCTCGGCCAGGATGCCACTGACATGGTTTCCTGGGCCGAAGCGGATGGCCAGCGCTTCGTCGATTCCCGCGCCCTGGTCGACGAGGTCGTCGCCGTTGCGGCGTGCCGCGCGGTAGGCGGACACGGCCACGGCTGCGAGCATCGCCGGGCTGCCGGCACCTGCCGAACCGCTGCCGTCGTCGTACATGCCGAAAATAGCCAGGTGCGCCGTTGTTTCCGAGAGTGAGTAGTCAAAGATGCCGCCGCGGGCATCGGGCACCGGGTCCAGCGCCCCCGCGACCACCAGGCAGTCCGTGGCGGCACTGTGGGCGGGAAGCAGATGGTGGATTAGTTGGGCATCGGTGCTCGTCGGCGTCTGATGGGCCAACGTACGCAGGGCATCTCCGGACCTGTTGGATGCCGCCGCGAGCCGGGCGATTAACCCGGACAACCATAGGACTTGTTCACGCATCCCCGGGTCGTGCAGCCCTGCGGTGTCCTGATTGTCGCCCAGTGCCACTTCGACGACGCCGAGCCGCTCCGAACCGTTGACCAGCGGGACCCAGAGCCTGCCATCCTCGTGGGACGCGACGACCTTGAGCTCCTGGAAAGCGCGGCCGGGCATGGAGCCGTCCACCTCCAGCCCCGCGCCGTCTGCAGAGCCGTGCCGGGCACCGTTCCCGCGGCTCGGAGTCTCATTCCCCGCGCCGCCATCTGCACCGTCCAGCAGCGGCACCAGGTGACGCTGGCCGTCGTCGGCAAGGTAGATGGTGAGATCGACGCCCATGTCCTTTCCCGCCGCCGCGGCAACAGCGGGCAGTCGCTCCGGCGGAGAGATCTGCATGCCGCTAAGCAGGTGGACCAGCGCCGCCAACGGGCCATGGTCCGGCAGCGGCTCGCTCACCGGCCTGCTATAGGGCGCCCGGGCGGATGAGGACGACTCCCGAAGGTACTCGTTCAAAGCCTGGGACAATAGATCCCGCTGCAGCGCCGGCAGGGCATTCGCACCATGGATGTAGGCCTCCACCTCGAACTGACCGGCGCCTCCGCCCAGGCTGAAGTAGCGCATCCACAGCTCTTCCATTTGCAGACCGGCACGCTCCACTGCTTCCTTGAAGAGCCGGCGCTGCT
The DNA here is from genome assembly GCF_054511255.1 of Arthrobacter monumenti. Classification (NCBI taxonomy): domain Bacteria; kingdom Bacillati; phylum Actinomycetota; class Actinomycetes; order Micrococcales; family Micrococcaceae; genus Arthrobacter; species Arthrobacter monumenti. The sequence goes on from NZ_JBTNCY010000001.1 coordinate 383,385, forward strand.
CGTTCTCGTCCATGCCGGCGGCCATGGTCACTCCCCCGCATTGATCGTCGACTTCACCAGGTTCTCCGCAACCTCCACGAGCGCCGTATCTTCCCTGCGCGCCGAGGCCATCAGCACTGACACGGCCTCCTCGATGGTCAGCCCGTCGCGCTCGAGGAGGATACCCGCCGCCGTCGATATGATGTCCCGGCTGTGCAGGTTCTCCCGAAGATTGTCTGAAATCCGCTGCGCGCTCCGGCGGGCCTGCACGTTTGCCACGAGAATGGCTGCCTGCGCCGCCAACAACTGGAGCAGGCGCTCGCTCCGTTCATCGAAGGCCGCCGGCTCAGGCGAATAGATCTTCATGGCGCCGAGGGCAGTCGTCCCAACGCTGAGTGGGACGCTCACACTCGACCGCAGCGGCAGCGTCTGCACCGCCGTCGTCCATCGCGGCCATCTGCTCTCCGACGCGGCGTCGTCCATCCGGATTACCGACGTCGTCGCCCATGCCGTCAAGCAGGGCCCCTCCCCGAGGTCATACTGCAACTGATCCACCTGTTCGACGACGGGGTCCGAGGCTGCGGAAGTTGATTGGCGGCCGGATGGGTCAATCAGCGTTACGCCCGAGCCCGACGCGCCGGGGACGGATTCCGCCGCCGTGGAGGTAATCAGGCACAGGGCGGCCGCGACGGTATCTTCGTCGAGCAGAAACCCCGACGCACGTGCAGCGACGGCGGCCAACTCGTCCGCCAGCGGAAGTTGCGCTGTCACGGCTGCCTCAGTTCACAGAATCCAATCCCCTGTATGTAATTTTACGTCCATCAGGCGTCGGTGGAGGGTGTATTCCGGCGCGAATATCCTGCCCTTGTTGTTGGCCAAGGCAACCGGTAATGTTTTGGACGGTTGAGCAGTCGGCCATACGTTCCTGCCCGCCTTGAGGAGTCATTTCTTTGGAAGACCGATTGCACGTGTTGGACCGTCGGGACATCGGCAAGACTTCCATCCCCATTGAAGCCGGCGGCGGCCTATCCCGGATGGTGGCCGCATGACCGGCGACGCGCTCCCAACGGTGCAGCATAATTTCGCAGAGTCACGGTTCGACATCTACGACCATGGAGTACGTGCCGGCTTCCTGCAATACGAAATGTCCGACGGCCGGATGTGTTTCATTCTCACGGAACTGACCGCTGCCTACCAGAACCGTGATTTCGCCGCGTCGTTTCTGGGCGGGATCCTCGACGACATGCATCACCGCCGCCTCGCCGTCCTCCCCTACTGCCCGGTGGTCCGGGCCTTCATGTCCACCAGGCCCGAATACTTTGCCCTCGTCCCGGCAGACCAGCGCCGGCGCTTCGGTCTAATAGACGGCGCCGCGTCGCTATCCTGAGTCCGGCTGTAGAATGGCGGTTCCGGCATAACACATTACGGGGGCTGCCATGGGTAGCGAGCTTATCGAGCAAAACACCAACAATTTCCTTCAGGACGCGGTTCTAAGTTCGGCCGATGTCGAAGAATTCCTGGATGAACTATGCCGCCATGCGGTGCAGGAACTCAGCGACGGCAGCGAAGTCCTGTGCGGAATCACTCTGCTGCGGGACAAGAAGGCAGGCACCGTCGCGAGCAGCAGCAAAAGCGCCCGCAGGATGGATGAAATCCAATACAACTACGACGACGGCCCGTGCTTGACTGCTTCGCGGGAACAGAAGCCGGTACTGATATCGGACCTGGCTGAGGAGCCCCGCTGGCCCGGCTACGCCGACGTCGTCGTGCAACACGGAATGCGTTCGGTACTGGCCGTGCCCTTCAATCTCGAAGGAGAAGCCAAGGCCGCGATCAACCTCTACTCTGATGCACCCGGAAAGTTCGACGGCGACGACGTCACGAGAGTCACGGCCTTCGCCGATGAGGCAGCCCGCTCCCTGCGCCTGGCCATCCGGATTGCCCTGCACAGTGAAAGGTCCGCGGATCTCAAAGCTGCCATGGATTCCCGGACCGTTATCGACATGGCAGTCGGCATCGTAATGGGGCAAAACCGGTGCAGTCAGGATGAGGCCATCGAATTCCTCAAAAAGGCGTCCTCGAACCGCAACGTTAAACTGCGTGAAGTAGCCGGACAGTTGGTGGCCGGAGTCGGGAAGACTCCCGAACCCAGGGCCCATTTCGAAGCTTGACCTCCGGCGCAAAGGCCTCGTTGGCGCGCCGCCCCCGGTTCTGTAATATTGGAGCAACGGTCAAGACGCGGCCCAATCTATCGCTTGTGTAAGCGGTTGGTGCTGGGACCGCACGCCGTCCGCCTACTGGAATCGTGCCCATGACCGGTGCCCACTGCGTATCTAAAGGATGTGGACTGAATTGGGGCACCCATGAGCACTACGAGTACCGGCACAGCTGAGGACTCGACGCTCGAGCATTTGCAGAACATGATTCTTGGCACGGATGATGTCGAGAAATTTCTGGATGAACTGGCCCATTACACTGCGACAAAACTCTCCGGAGCTGACGACGAGGTTTTGTGCGGCATTACGCTTCTCCGGCATAAGAAGGCCGCCACGGTGGCCAGCAGCAGTGAACGCGCGCAAGCCATGGATGAGCTGCAATACGAATACGCGGACGGGCCGTGCCTGAATGCCGCGCGCGAGCACGTCACCAACTACATTCCTGACCTGAACAGCGATGAGCGCTGGCGGGAATTCACCCGCAACGTGGCCGGCCGCGGGATGCGTTCGATTCTCGCCGTCCCCTTCCAGCTGGAGGGTGGGGCAAGTGCTGCACTGAACCTCTACTCGGATGAGGCCGGCAAGTTTGACGACCTGATTGATACTGCCGAGTCCTTCGCCGTCCAGGCTTCCAACGCGTTGCGGCTGGCATTGCGGCTGGCACAGCATAACGACACTGAGGCGAACCTCAAGGCCGCGATGGCATCGCGGACGACGATCGATCTGGCTGTCGGGATCATTATGGGCCAAAGCCGGTGCTCGCAGGAGAGCGCCTTCGACATTCTGCGCAATGCCTCCTCGCACCGGAACATCAAGGTGCGCGAAGTTGCGGCCGAGATCGTTGCCTCCGTGGGGCAGAGGAAGGAGCCGGTAACGCACTTCCAGCAGTGAGCCTGGCACGGTGGCTCGTGCCGCCTCCCGATCATGACAATCCATGACCGTGCCCTATATCTCTATGGTCGGGTCGGGGTGTTACGATCACCGGAAGCGCGTGGGCTTGCTGGGGAGTCCGCGGATGCATGAACACGCGCCGGCATGCAACGAAACGTTGTGACTTGGTCTCATTGACTCTGCGGACAGGCGGAGCCCGGAATGACGCTCGATACCACCACTCTGCGAGTGGCATTCAGCATAACTGCGCTGACCCTGGTCGTACTCTTCTACTTTGTGACTTTCCGCAGCACCCGTTCTGCCTACAGCGCCTGGTGGTGCATTGCGCTGGGACTGTTTCTGACCGGATCCGCCGCGTATCTTTTGGACGGCACTTTTCATCAGCGGTGGGCCAATCCGCTGGGAAACGTTCTGCTTGTGCTCGGTGCGGTCGGGGTCTGGGCGGGCGCGCGGTCCTTAAGAGCAGCAAGGCCGCCTGTCTGGGTCTTCGCTGTGGCTCCCCTGCTTACTCTCGTGGCGTCCGTCGTCGAAAATCCCGCCATCAATGATTGGGCCGGCGGCGCTGTTTTCCTCGCGCTGATGTGTCTGGGGATCGGCCTCGCGTCTCTTGAACTGTGGCGCCTGGAACCTGGCTATTCCCGTGTCCACCGGCCGTTGGCCGCGGCATCGGGGCTGCTTGCCGTGTATTACATCGCGCGGTGCATAGCTTTCCTGGCCGTAGGTCCCGATGGTGACGTTTTCAGTACCTACTTCGGCTCCGACATAACGACCCTGATAACACTGGTGCTGCTGGTGGCCGTGTCCTTCAGCATGGCCTCGCTGAGCAACGAGCAACTCACCAGGGAACTTAGGGCAAGTGCAACACATGACGGCCTGACAGGGGTCCTCAACCGCAGCGGTTTCCTCGATCTCGCCACCGAAGAACTTCGGCATATGAAGCGCGTAGGAAGTGTTGGTTCGCTCGTCCTCGTTGACCTGGACCATTTCAAGTTAATAAATGACGAGTATGGGCACAGCGGCGGCGACTCCGCCATCCGTGCGTTCGCCGCTGCATGCACCGGTTCAGTCCGGTCCACCGATTATGTCGGGCGTTATGGCGGAGATGAATTCATCATCCTGCTCCCCGGTGCCGCTCCTTCCGGAGCTGAGAACGTCGCGTCGCACATCAGCCGGCGGCTGGCAGATATGAACGTACCGGGGGATATCCGGCTGCCCACTGCCAGCTACGGAATAGCGTCAATCGATCCCGTCAATGCGGACCTGGACACGCTGATTGCCTCCGCGGATACCGCGTTGTACCGCGCGAAATCGCTCGGCCGCAACCGGGTATGCCGCGCGTAGCCGCCCAGAGCGTCAACGACTATCTACTTTCCAGACGGGATCAGCCCCTTGGCTGGTTTCCTGGTTCGGTACCACCGGAGGGTCTCCCGGATACCTGTCTCATAGTCGGTCACTTTCCCGGGACCAAATGCATTGCGGTATTTTGTGGAGTCGATGACGTGTGGCTGCCGGAATTGATACAACATCTCGGCCCCCTCACGTGCCACCGGCGAAAACACTCCCGCGGCCCGCACCAGGCCCGGGCCAAGGTTATGCACGCGGAAGGGTCTCTCAATTGCGACAGAAATCAGGTCAATAAAACCGGCGGCGGATATCGGTTCAGGCGTCGGGATATGCCATGCCTTGCCAAGAGCCTCCTGCCGTTCGCCGAGCTCGACCAGACCGTAGGCGAAGTCCTCGATATACATGGGCGTCAACGGCATATTCAACGCCCCGGCCCACAATCCCGGCTTGTCCCTCACAGCGGCGCCGAAGAGATTGCGGCCCAGCAGCGACTCGACGGCCGGGCCGTACAGCTCTGGAGCACGGCCGATGACCGTGGCCACCTGGCCCCTGGAATGAGAGGCCAACACCCGTTCCGCCAACCAGGCCCGGAGCACGCCTTTGTTGCTGGCGGGGCGGGAGGGAAGATTTTCCGCCATCGGGCCATCAACCCGTCCATACATCCAGGTGTCATCGACGAAGACCATCCGCGCCCCCGCTGACTCCGCCCCTGCCAGGATTCCGTCAACAGCGGCGGGGAAGTCCGCACGCCAACGCGTGAGAGGCGGATTCACGGCGTTGTACACAACACCCGCGCCCTGGCACACCTGACGCATTGCTGCCGCATCGGTTGCGTCCGCAGAAACGAATTCCACGCCGTCGACCGGCGGGTCCACCGGAGTTGACCGGTTAACTGCCCGCACGCGCCGGCCGCGCCGGCGCAACTCACGCACCAACGCCCTGCCCGTTCCGCCACTGGCGCCTACTACGACATGAACCTTGTCTTCAACGCTCATGGCCATCCTTTTTTCTGGTCCGGGGAGCGCAGGCACAATTCGCTCCGAGGGCACTGTCCTGGGCCTTCAATCTACAACGACCAGCTTCCAGCCGGTGAGGAATATACATCCAAGAGGCACCATAGGTTTTTATAAGGTCATCGGCGAAATATGTCTTGCATAGCGATTCTTGAAAAGAAGAGCCTTCCTCAATTACCGGTCTCTGTACTTAGGAGCTAATCGGTCATGTCTGTATCGAGGCGGAATGTTTTACAGTTGGGCGCTTTAGGGGCTGTGGGCGCGGGTTTGGTGACTGTGCCGATCTCGACGGTTTCGGCGAAGTCGGCCAGTGAGCTTGATGAGTCTCAGATGCCCCGGCCCTATAGAACCGCGTTCGTGCGGCCACCAAAGCTGCGGCCCAAGTCCGTGACGTGGGAGGACGGGCAGCGGGTGAACCACTACGAAATTTCGATGCGTCAGAGCACGGCGCGGATCGTGCCCGGGAAGACGACCCGGATCCTGGGCTACGAGGGGATCTTCCCGGGCCCGACGATCGAGTTGGAGCGGGGAACACGGGCGACGGTCAACATGCGCAACAAGCTGCCCAAGTACCACCCGCAGTGGGGCCACCTGCTCTCCTCGGCGACGCATTTGCATGGTTCGGCGTCACTGCCCCAATATGACGGGTACGCCAACGACGTGACCCCGCCGGGATTCTGCAAGGAATACCACTACCCGAACTTCCAGCCGGCCCGCACGCTCTGGTACCACGACCATCAGGTCCATTACACCGCCCAGAACGTCTACTCCGGCCTCGCCGGCGTCTACGTCATGCACGACCCGCTGGAGCGCAAGCTGCTGCCCCAGGGCGCGTTCGATGTTCCGCTGGTGGTCAGCGACGCGATGTTCGCCGCCGACGGGTCCCTCGCCTACGACGACCGGTCCCATTCCGGACTGTGGGGCGATGTGATCCTCGTCAACGGCCGGCCCTGGCCGGTGATGAAGGTCCAGCCCCGGGTCTACCGGTTCCGGGTGCTCAACGCCTCGATCTCGCGTTCCTACCGCTTCGCGCTCAGCACCGGGGACCCGATGCATATGGTCGCCACCGACGGCGGACTGATGCCACGGACCCAGACCGTCAACAATTTCCGCCACGCGATGGCCGAACGCTATGAGGTACTGATCGACTTCAGCAAGTATCGGCCCGGCACCCGGGTCGAGCTGCGGAACCTGTCCAACGACAATAACCGCGACTACGACCACACGAACAAGGTGATGGCCTTCGACGTCGTCGCCCCGCCGAGTATGAAGAAGATGAAGGCCGACCCGAAATGGAACCGGATCCCCACCACTCTGGCCCACAGCGAGGTGATGGAACTGGACCCGAAGGACGCGGTCAAGACCCGCCACTTCCGGGTCCAGCGCGGCGGGGAAGTCGAACCCTGGACCATTAACGGCGTCACCTGGGAAGACGTCATCGCCAGCAACTTCAAAATGGTCAGCGCCAACCCGAAACTCGGGGCAACGGAAATCTGGGAGTTCGAAAACAAATCCGGTGGCTGGTTCCACCCAATGCACATCCACCTCATCGACTTCAAAATCCTCAGCCGCGACGGAAGAGCCTCCTTCCCCTACGAACGCGGACCTAAAGACGTCGTCTACGTCGGTGAAGGCGAAACAGTCAGACTCCTCATGAAATTCGGCCCCCACAAAGGCCGCTACATGGTCCACTGCCACAACCTCCCGCACGAGGACCACTCCATGATGATGCAATTCAGAGTAGGCCCCATCGCAGACGACACCATCGACTGCGACCCCATGCTCGCAGACCCCGCACACCTCGACACAGAACCGGACTAAGTACGCCTGACCGAAACAGTTTCATCGGTTTGAACCAGATCGGACTGTCAACGCAAGCGCGACTGCTGTCGATCGCCGTCGCCGCTTGGTCTTGCATGTGACATGTGACCGGAGTCTGCGCTTATATGTTGCCGTCCTTGTTCTGGCAAGTACTTGAGCCAAGATCGGATCAATTTTGAGCCAATCCTGAGCTACCTCTTGACATGCGCAGCAAACGGGTGATGGACACACCCAAAGTTAGGTAGCCGCCTACCCCCACAAGTAGGGCTGGGAATCACATTCCAATTTGGAGACTATATATCTTGTAGTTCTTAACGGGGAATAGGGGGGCCATCATGAGTGCGAGCAAAGCTCAAACCGCTGAAGGCTTTATACATGTGAAGGTGCTCGGCGAGTTGCAGATACGCCGAGGGGATGCGGTGCTGCGGGCCCGTGATTTTGGAGGTCGCAAGCCGCGGCAGATCCTGGAAATACTGATCCTGAACCGGGGTACGCCGGTTTCCAAGCACCGGCTCGTCGACCTGGTCTGGGGCGACGCGGCACCGCCGGAGGCGCTGCCTACCCTGGAAAGCTACATCAGTATTCTGCGCCGACGAATCCAACCCGGCCTAAGCAAAAACGGGCCGCTGCGGACGGTCGCGGCCGGCTACATTATCGACCGCAACCTGATCGATCTGGACTTGGACCGCTTCAACGCCGCCATCGACAAGGCCCAGCACGCACCCGCCGCGGAAGCGTATCCATCGCTGCTGGAGGCCCTGGCGATGGCCGCCGAACCGCTTCTGGCCGACGAATACACCGCCGAATGGGCCGAAGCCGAACGCCAGACCCACACCACCCGGCTGGGATGGGCCATGGTCGCCGCTGCGAATGCCGCAAACCAAATCGGTCAGAGCGAGGACGCGATCCGGCTCGCCCACCGCGCCATCGACGCCGACAAACTCGACGAAAACGCTTGGTCTGCCCTGCTCGAGGCTCTGGAAAACGCAGGACGGCACGCCGAAGCACTGCATGCCTACGAGCAATGCCGGCAGTTATTCATTGAAGAACTTGGCTGCACGCCCGGACCATCACTGCAGAAAATTCATCGCGATCTACTCCAAGGCGCTGCCGACTCCGACGACAGCCTCTCCGAACTTGTCTCGGCGCTGCTCTGCCTGCACGCTCACACTGCTCCAAAAGTCCCGTCCATCGATGCTCCTCCGGTCCTGGTCGCGGGAGCGGCGCCTGGGGATGAACTGCTGCGCGAGGCGAGCCGGGTGCTGTCCAGACTCCTCAAACAAGCCCGACTCACCGTGCCGGTGCCGGCTTAAGGCCGCCTGTCGGCACGACTGAACCGACACGACACTCAACACTGCCGACTCAAACCAATAAGCAACAGAACCGGGGCCGGAACATACCTTCCAGATCAATGTTCGTTCGACATCCATCTCACGAAAATGGGTAGATTATGAAAACGTCTCCACTGACCACCACCGCCCTGACCATCCTCCGCGTCGCGGCAGGCTTCATCTTCGCCGCCCACGGCTGGCAGAAATTCAACGAATTCACCATAGCCGGCACTCAGGCGTCCTTCGCGGAGATGGGCGCCCCCGCCCCCGACATCACGGCCCCAATCATCGCAACGCTTGAACTCGTCGGCGGCATCGCACTGATCCTGGGCCTCCTCGCCCGCCCATTCGGAGCCCTGCTGACCCTCGACATGACAGGTGCCTTCTTCATCGTCCACCTGCCGGCAGGCATCTTCGTCAGCAACGGCGGCTTCGAATTGGTGCTCATACTCGGTTCCGCAGCACTGGCCATTGCGCTGACCGGTCCCGGCCGTCTGTCTCTCGACCACGCACTCTTCGGCCGCCGGAACTCCAAAGTACGGCTGCTCGCCTCCAATGACGCCGCTGGCCCCGGCAGGCGATCCGTCAACGCAGGGTAAACCAGCCTCGGTAGAGGAACCTTCGCACCGACGGGCATCGGCCAAACGGATCATCTCCATCGCCTGTGCCCGTTCGGGCTTTTCCCCAGTCGGAGCTTTCCGCTGGCCAACAAAAAATAGTAAGGCTACTGTTTAAGTTAGTCATCATCCGCTACCACCCGTCTGTGGGTTATCCGCTGATTTTCGGAAACACCAACGCGGGAACCGCGCGAAGGGATCTACTTATGCGAGCAGTAGTTTGGCACGACGAAGGCGACATCCGGCTCGACAATGTCGATGATCCGACGATTCGGGACCCCAACGATGCCATCGTTCAGATCACCCGCAGCGCTATCTGCGGTACCGATCTGCACTTCATCCGCGGCACTATGGCAGGCATGAAGGAGGGCACGATCCTCGGACACGAGGCTGTCGGCGTCGTGACCGAAGTGGGTGCGGCCGTGCGTGGTTTCAGCGCCGGCGACCGGGTCATCGTGTGCTCCACTATGTCCTGCGGTTTCTGCCGGTACTGCCGCGAAGGGCACACCGCCCAGTGCGACGTCGCCAATCCCAACGGGCCGCAGGCCGGCACATGTTTCTTTGGCGGCCCTGCGCCAACCGGCCCCGTGAACGGGTTGCAGGCCGAGTATGCGCGTATTCCGTGGGCAGCGCATACATTGATCCCCCTTCCGGAGAATGTCTCAGACGATCAGGCGATTCTTCTCTCCGACATTTTTCCAACATCCTGGTTCGGAGCCGAGCTGGCCGGAGTGAAAACCGGCGACACCGTGGCCGTCTATGGTGCCGGGGTAGTCGGCCAGCTGGCTATCGCCTCCGCGTTCCGCCAAGGTGCTGGCCGCGTCTGGGCCATTGACGACGTCGAAACCCGGCTGGTCCAGGCATTGGAGCAAAACGCTGAGGTCATCAATTTCAACAAGGAAGATCCGGTCGAGGCCATCCATGAAGCGACGCAAGGCATGGGCGTCGATGCGGTGATTGACGCCGTCGGAGTTGATGCCGATAAGCCAAGCAGAGGTCCGGCGGCTGAGCAGGCAGCGGGCCAGTCCGAACAGTTCCGCGCCGAGGTGGAGCAGGTGGCTCCGGGCGCCGATCCAAAGGGCGATTTGTGGGTTCCCGGCGATGCACCGTCCCAGGCGGCTCAATGGAGCATCCAGTCGGTGGCCAAGTACGGCCGGATCGGCATCATTGGTGTCTACTCCCCCGATCTGACGTCCTATCCGATCGGCTTGGCAACCAACAAAAACCTGACCATCCGCGCCGGGAACTGCAACCACCGCGCAGTGACACCGCCGCTGCTGGATCTAGTGGCCTCCGGGGTTTTCGATCCCACGAAGTTCATCACCCAGCACGAGGAAATTCCGGACGCCATCGGGGCCTACGAGAATTTCGACCGCCGCGAGGAGGGGTGGACCAAGACTGTACTGGACGTGGGTTGACCCGCCCGTAGTTGACCTAATAGGAGGAACACCATGACTGAACGCCCACCGATGGACCCCAATACCAGCGAGGCCACCAAGAAGCAGTTGGAACTCGCCAAGGAACAAGGCGATGCCTACGGCCGCGCGCTGAAATACATGACCGGAACCGTGGCGAACGACGGCGGCCAGCAGGAGGCCGGCGAGTACCTGATCGGCTACGCGGTCGAAGAAGCCGAAGGCATGTATGAATGGCTCGACGCCGGCAATCTGCACTGGCACGAGCCGGAAGAAGAGAACTGCCACGTGGAGGTGGTGGTCTGTGATGCCGCCGACGGCCGTTTCGTTCCGGTCGCGAAGGTCTTCGCCACGCTCATCGATCCGGACGGCAACAATCTCGGAACCCACGAGCAGCCCCTGATGTGGCATCCCATGATGTACCACTACGGCCGGAACTGGACCGTGCCCGCCGATGGGACCTACACGCTTCGGGTCAGGGTCGAGCCACCGACGATCCACCGCCACGACGAGGTCAATGGCAAGCGTTTCACGGAGCCTGTGGAGGTCGAGTTCACCAACGTTAAGGTCAAGCGGGGCAAGGACTGAGCGGCCCCGGAAGGGTGTCAAATCCCACGTTTGTATAACGGAAGTGCCATTACGCCCGATTTATGGAACATTTAAGGGTCACCGGCAGTTCCACTATAAATGGGGTTTTTGCCCAGCACATTCACAGCATCGTCCAGAGGAAAGGCCCGAACAGGTATTTCCCTGCCGGCCCGCACCCTTGGACATGTCGAAGGAAGGTCCCTCTTGCCACTAGCCAAGACCAAGAATCAACGCCTGGCTGAGCCCGACAGCCAACCCATAGACGGGCCTAATACAGAGACTACTGCACCGGCGCCGTCGAAGACGCCCAAGTCCAAGAAGGATTCCGACGGCGGCACGAAGGTTGCGCCCAAAACCGGCGGCAGCGCTAAGACTGCTTCTAAAACCAAGGCCACGGCCAAAGTTGCGCCGAAAACCAAGGGCGCCACCGCCGTCGTAAGCAAAGCTGACGCTGGCGCGAAGCCGGACGCCGATACCAACCCTGGCGCCGATGCTGACGCCAAGCCGGACACCGACGCCACGCCAGCGGAGGATGCCAAGGCTGAGGAGAAGGAGGAAGCCCGCCAGGGCGGCGGCTTCGTCTATTCAGACGCGGACGACGACGACACTCCCGTTCAGCAGGTGCTGTCCGCAGGTGCCTCTGCGGATCCGGTCAAGGATTACCTGAAGCAGATCGGCAAGGTCGGCCTGCTCAACGCCGCCGAAGAGGTTGATCTGGCCCAGCGGATCGAGGCCGGTCTATTCGCCGCGCACAAGTTGGCCAATGACGAGGGTATGGACGCCAAGCTCAAGCGCGAGCTGAAGTTCATTGTGCACGACGGTGAGATCGCGAAGAACCACCTGCTTGAGGCAAACCTGCGCCTCGTCGTGTCCCTGGCCAAGCGGTTCACCGGCCGCGGCATGCCGTTCCTGGACCTGATCCAGGAAGGCAATCTGGGCCTGATCCGTGCCGTCGAGAAATTCGATTACGCCAAGGGCTTCAAGTTCTCCACCTACGCCACCTGGTGGATCCGCCAGGCGATCAGCCGCGCCATGGCCGACCAGGCCCGCACCATCCGCATCCCGGTGCACATGGTCGAGGCGATCAACAAGCTGGCCCGCGTACAGCGGCAGATGCTGCAGGACCTGGGCCGCGAGCCGGAGCCCGAAGAGCTGGCCCACGAGCTGGATCTGACCCCGGAAAAGGTCGTCCAGATCCAGAAGTACGGCCGCGAACCGATCTCGTTGAACACTCCCCTGGGCGAAGACGGCGACTCCAGCTTCGGTGACCTGATTGAGGACTCCGACGCCGTCGTGCCGGCCGATGCGGCCAACTTCACCCTGCTGCGCGAACAGCTGCATGCGGTGCTGGACACCCTCGACGAACGCGAAGCAGGTGTGCTGTCCATGCGCTACGGCCTCACCAACGGCAAGGCTGCGACCCTGGATGACATTGGCCAGACCTACGGTGTCACCCGCGAGCGGATCCGCCAGATCGAGACGAAGACCATGGCCAAGCTGCGCCACCCTTCACGCTCGCAGGTGCTGCAGGACTACCTGGACTGAGCCTCACAGGAGGAATTTGTCTGGGGTGAGCGGCAGGTCGCGGATCCGGATACCAGTGGCGTTGTAGGAGGCATTGGCGACGGCGGCGGCGGCACCGACGATACCGATCTCGCCAACCCCCCGGGCTCCCAGCGGCCCGGCGTGCGGGTCCACCTCATTGAGCCAGACGGCGTCGACGTCGGCAATGTCGGCGTTGGTGGGAATGTGGTATTCGGCGAAGTCGTGGTTGACAATATGGCCGAACCGCGGATCCAGCACACTTTGCTCGTGCAGCGCCATGCCGATGCCCATGGTCATGCCGCCAATGAACTGTGACCGGGCCGTGCGGGCGTTGATGATCCGTCCGGCGGAAAATACCCCCAGCATCCGGGAGACACGGATCTCGCCAGTGTCTGCATGCACCTGGACCTCGGCGAACTGGGCACCGAAGGAATGCATCGCGTACCGCTCGGTGTCCGGATTTTCCGGCGTCTTCGACTGTACCTCTGCCCCCGGAACGGGCTTCTCCCCGTACCGCTCGCGGAACTCGTTCGCCGCCGCGATGATGGCCGCGCCCCAGCTCGCCGTTCCGGAGGAGCCGCCGGCCACCGAAGCCATTGGCAGCGCGGTGTCGCCGATTTCCAGCCGGATCCGATGCGCCGGAACGTCCAACGCGTCTGCGGAGATCTGCGTGAGCGTGGTCCACGTTCCGGTGCCGAGATCGGCCGCACCGATATGGACGGCATAGGTTCCGTCAGCGCTGAAACTGATCCGCGCCTGCGAGACAGGCTGGAGCAGGAAAGGATACGTTGAGGCGGCCACGCCGATCCCGGTGCGCCAGTGGCCGTCCATGCGCTTGCCCGGCTCCTGGCGATGGTTCCAGCCGAACCGGTCTGCACCTTCGGCGAGGCACTGCAACAGCTTCCGGCTCGAGTACGGGTTGCCGGTTTCCGGATCAGTCTCCGGCTCGTTGCGGGCGCGCAGTTCGATCGGATCGATACCGCAGGCAATGGCCAGTTCGTCCATCGCCACTTCGGGTCCGAACATCCCCGGTGTCTCCCCCGGCCCCCGCATCCAGGAGGGCACAGCTACATCCATCGGGGCCAGCCGGTGCGTGGTCCGCCGGTTCGGCGCGGCGTACATCATCCGTGCCGGTACGCCGGTCTGCTCGGCGAATTCTTTGATCTTCGAAGTTTGTCCGACGACGTCCATGGCAACTGCGGTGAGTCTGCCGCCGTCGTCCGCTCCCAACCGCACACGTCCAATGGTTGGCGTCCGGTAGCCTGCCAGCGAGAACATCTGCTGCCGGCTCAGCGCGAACTTCACCGGCCGGCCGCCGCTGCGCTGGGCCGCCAGGGCGGCGAGGACCACATTCGCGTGCGGCAAGCCTTTGGAGCCGAACCCGCCGCCGACATGCGGAGCGATGACACGGACGTTTTCCGGGTCCAGGCCGAAGATTGGTGCGATTGTCTGCCGCACCGGGTGCACGCCCTGCGTCGAGTCGTAGAGCGTGAGGTTTTGGCCGGCCCAGAGCGCCACCGTCGTGTGCGGCTCCATCGGATTGTTGTGTTCGGCCGGCGTGGTGTAGGTCTGATCCACGGTGACGGCGGCCGCCGCCATCGCCGTGTCAACGTCGCCGTCGCTGGTATCGGTCTTTTTGCCGGCGTTGACCTCGTCCGGCGCATACAGCCCAGGGTGGTCGGCGGTCAACTGTGCGTCATGCTGCTCTTCGTCGTAGCTGACCGTCACCAGCGAGGCCGCGTGCCGGGCAGTCTCGGGGGTCTCGGCAATCACGGCGCCGACGAACTGGCCACGGAAGCCAACGCCGGGTCCCTGCAGGACGGCCAGCTCGGCATCGTCCGTATTGGCGAGGCGGGGTGCGTTTTCATGCGTAAGTACGGCGATGACGCCCTCGAGCGCTTCGGCCGCACCGGTGTCGATCCCGGTGATTCGGCCCAGGGCGATCGTGGACTGGAGCGGATGCAGGTAGGTGGCGTCCTCCACCGGCTGTTCATAGGCATAGGGAGCGGTTCCTTCGACCTTGGCCGCGCCGTCGATGCGCTCCAGCGGCTGGCCGATGGCCTTCGAGGCAAGCATCCCGGTCATCGTCCTGCCTCCGGTTCCGTTCTATTACCCTCGGCCCACGCAGCAGTCAGTCCGCGCAGGACGGCGACAATAGTGTTGCGGGCCATTGGCACCTTGAATTCATTGCCGGCCAGGGGATCGGCCGCTTCCAACTCGGCCTCGGCCGCCCGCCGGAAATTTTCCTCCGTGGCGGGTCCGCCGCGCAACAGTTCTTCGGCGCGGGCCGCACGCCAGGGTTTGTGCGCCACACCTCCCAAGGCGATCCGCACATCCCGGATCACGGGCGCGCCAGCCAGTGAGCCGTCGTCGTCAATTTCGATCGCAGCAGCGACGGAAACCAATGCGAACGCGTACGAGGCCCGGTCCCGCACCTTCCGGTAGGCCGAACGGCGGGCCATCGCCGACGGCGGCAAGTCGACCGCGGTGATAAGTTCGCCGTGCTCCAAAATCGTGTCCCGCTCCGGCTCGTCGCCGGGAAGCCGGTGGAATTCCGACAGAGGGATGATCCGCTCCCCCTCCACGCCAAGGACGACGACGGTGGCATCGAGCGCCGCCAAGGCGACCGCCATATCCGATGGGTGAACCGCCACGCAATCTTCGGAGGCACCCAGGATGGCGTGGTAGCGGGTGTAGCCTTCCAGCGCCGAACAGCCCGTGCCGGGTTCGCGCTTATTGCATGGAGTAGTGACGTCCTGGAAGTACACGCACCGGGTGCGCTGCAGGAGATTGCCGCCGGTGGTCGCCATATTACGCAGTTGCCCAGAGGCGCCGGCCAGCAGCGCCTCGGCGAGGACCGGATAACGTTCGCGGATCAGTGGGTGGGCCGCGAGATCGCTGTTGCGGACGGTGGCGCCGATCCGCACGCCGCCGTCGTCGAGCTGCTCCACTCTGTCCAACGGCAGCCTGCTGACGTCCACCAGCAATTCCGGAGCGGCGATGCCCAGTTTCATGTGGTCAACCAGATTGGTACCGCCGCCGAGGAACTTCGCGTTCGGCCGGCCGGTCACCGTTGCCACCGCGCTGGCGGCCCCGTCGGCCCGTTGGTATTCAAACGGGATCATGCCTGGCCCGTTTTCTGGTCTGCCACCTGGCGGATGGCGGCGACGATATTGACGTAGGCTCCGCAGCGGCAAAGATTACCGCTCATCCGCTCGCGGATCTCGGCGTCGGTCAATTCAATCGGACTGTTAAGGTCTTCGGTGACATGGCTGGGGTGGCCGCCCGCCGCCTCGTCGAACATGCCGACGGCGGAACATATCTGCCCCGGGGTGCAGTAACCACATTGGAAACCATCCTGGTCCAGGAATGCCTGCTGCACGGGATGAAGCGTTCCGCCGGTGGCCACTCCGCCTCCGGCCAGACCCTGGGCGGTGGTGACCTCGTCACCGTCATGCGCCACGGCAAAAATAAGGCACGAAGTAACCCGCCGGCCATTGAGCAGGACCGTGCAGGCGCCGCACTGGCCGTGATCACAGCCCTTCTTGGGCGATGTAATGCCGAATCTGTCCCGCAGAGCGTCCAGTAACGTGGTGCGGGTGTCGACGATGGCGGAGCGCTGCTGACCATCCACCCGAAGGTTGATTTCCCTGTCCATGACGCGTGCCTCTGCGGTGGATGATAAGTCGGCTTGGTTTGTAACCTATACCAGGGGCCGCGGGCCCTACAACCCTCTGTGCTAAGCGAAAGTCCGGCTTGCCGGTTAGCTTACCGGCGCGTCGACTCGCTCGGGCCGGACATCCGGGGCAGCCGCATCGACTTCGACGGCGCTATTCCGGTCGTCGTCGAGCGGTGACTTTCCTGGAGCGTCACGCTGGATCGTCGTCGCAAGCGGAACCTCTTTGACCAGGCAAAGGAGCGCCACGGCGATAACCGCAAGTGGAACCATGTAGAGGAACAGCGGCGCCAGCGCGTCGTTATAGGACTCGATGATGGGCACGCGCAGAGCCTCGGGCAGTCCGTGAACCACGCCCGGCGTCAGGCTTTCGGGCCCACCGGTCGCGCCCGATGCACCGGAGGGCATGCGCTCAACCAAAAGCGAGGTCAGCCGCGTGGTAAAGAGGCTTCCGACCACGGCCGCCCCGAGTGAGGCGCCGATCTGCCGGAAATAGGTGTTCGACGCCGTCGCGGTTCCGACCTGCGAGTTCGGAAAGGTGTTCTGCACAATCAGCACCAGGACCTGCATGCTCAGCCCAAGACCGAAGCCCATCACGCCGAGGAACACGCACAGCACCCATAGGTCCGTCTGAACCTGCAGCGTCGACAGCAGCACCAGGGCCACGGCCAGGACGCCCGCGCCCGTGATCGGCATCCACTTGTACCGGCCGGTCTTGCTGATGACGAACCCGGAAGCCGTCGAGGTAATGAGCAGCATCAGCATCATCGGGATCATCACGAATCCGGCCTGGGTAGCGGATATGCCCGTGACCATCTGGATGTAGGTGGGCATGTAGCCGAGGACGCCGAACATCGCGACGCCGATCAGCAGGCCGGCGCCCGTGGTGAGGATGAAGTTGCGTTCCTTGAACAGGTGCATCGAAATGATCGGCTCGGCCGCGCGGCGTTCCACCAGGACAAACAGGACGGCCGCAATCGCTGTGAGAGCCAGCAGGCCGAGAATGACGGGCGATCGCCACGCGTGTTCGCTGCCGCCCCAGGACGCGGCGAGGACGAGCGCCGTCGTCGCAATGGCCAACAGAGCCATACCGCCAAAGTCGACGCGCGGCCGGGAGTTGCTGCCCGTGGGCAGGTGCAGGAAGAAAACCGCGGCCAGCAGGGCCAGCACGCCAAGGGGAAGGTTGATCCAGAACGTCCAGCGCCAGCCGATGCTTTCCGTGAACCAGCCGCCCAGCAGCGGTCCGGCCACCGAAGAGACGGCGAAAACGCCACCCATGATGCCCATGTACTTTCCGCGTTCACGGGCCGGAACGACGTCGGCAATGATGGCCTGCGACAGGATGATCAGCCCACCCCCACCGAGACCCTGAATGACCCGGCCAACAATCAGCCAGGACATATTTCCGGCCAGGCCGCCGACGATGGACCCGGCCATGAACAGCACGATGGCGATGATCAACAGGCTCTTGCGGCCGATGAGATCGCCCATCTTGCCGTAGACCGGCATCATGATGGTGGACGCCAGGATGAAGGCGGTCATTACCCACAGCATCTGGTCGACGCCGTTGAGCTCGCCGACCATGGTGGGCAGGGCGGTACTGAGGACCGTCTGGCTCAGTGAGGCGAGCAGCATCGACAGCATGAGGCCGATGAAGAGCAGGACCAGACCCGACTTTTCGTGCGTGGTGTTGGCGGGTGTTTGCGTGGGTTTCTCCAGTGCGGGGGTTCTGGTCATAGGGCTTTCCTCAACGTTCTTTGAAAAAGGGTGGCGGCGCGGTCGAGGGCGTCGAACTGGGCGACGGTTTCCGACGGCGTTCCTTGCTTCATTGCGAATCGCAGCGCTGCGCTGGCGGTCAGGACCATGACGAGCGCAATCTCGCGGGGAGGCACATCCTCCATGCCGGCGCGCCATTCGGCCGATTCCTCCAGCCGCTCTTCAACCAAAGCGGTGACCAGGGTTTCGACCTTGCTGATATAGGAGATCCGGCGCTGAACGAGTTCGGGATATTGCTCCAGGACTTCGAAACGGCGGCTGGTGGCGCGGTCCCCGCCAAAGGTGGACTGGGCAACCGTGAGCAGGAGCGTGGAAACGCTGTCCAGAAGGCTCTCGGTGATAGCGAAGTCATTCCGGATGTGGTCTGCGATGCTTGGCTCCTGCAGGCCGAGGATCGCGTCTTCCTTCGTGCTGAAGTAATTGAAGAACGTGCGCGCGGAGATGTTGGCCTGCTCCGCGATCGCCTCGATCGTCACGGTCTGCAACCCTTTCCCGAGGGCCATTCCGGCCGCGGCGTTATGAATCGCGGTCCATGTTTCGGCGCGTTTGCGCTCGCGTAGCGGCATCGAAATTAGTTCAGTCACGCAACCATTCTCGCAGATTATTGCATGACTGCAAAGTTGCAGGAACGCAATGTGTGGAACGCCACGGGTGAGTGCAGTCCGCGAGGTGACCGGCTTCGAATACTGGATGTGGTCTTGTGCTGGCGCCAGAATTTCCCAACGTCGACAAGGGACCATAACCATCAGAAGAGTGGGTAGGCTGGAAACGGTTCTACTGCAGGTAGAAGTTGAGTCCGGTAGCGGGAAAAGCGCGGACGCGAGAGCGGAGGAGGGCAACGTGAAGTCAGCAGTTGCGCCGTTCCGCCGGACGCGTACCGCTGTGATGGCCGCCTCCACCATCGCCCTTGCGGCTGCCGCACACGTTCTCGGTGGCGGTAGCTTGCCCAAACCTGACGTCTTCCTGCTCCTCGCCGGATTAGTCATCCTTCCAATTGCCGGCCTGACGGCGCGCAAGGTGTCCACGCCGGCCATGATGGCCGTTCTGGGCATCGGCCAAGTGATCCTGCATGAGGCGTTCGTTCTGCTCGGCCCGGCGCATTCCATGGGAATGGCGGCGCATGGCCACGGCATGGCCCACGGAAGCTCCCCCTCCCTGCTCGGCTCCGCCATGTTGAGCTCCCCCGTCATGCTCGGTGCGCATTGCCTCGCCACGGTGGCCACCGCCGTCGTACTGGCAAAAAATGAGGCCGCACTGTTCGCATTATTGGCCTGGCTGCGCCCGCTCATCCAACTGCCGGAAGTGCAAGCTCCGGCCCTTACACCTCCCATGCGGCCGGCGCCCGCAGGCCGGCGCGTGCCGGTCCAGTGGCGCCAGCTCAAGATCCACCCACTTCGTGGCCCGCCGCTTCTGCGCACTATCCAGCTCTAAATAGCGCGTTCGCGCACCGGATTTTGTGCCTACAGGCACCACGAAAGGTATTCAGTCATGCAAAAAACCACCACATCCCGCACTAAGAGGGCCGCGGCCGTTATCGTCGCCACCGCCTCCCTGATGGCCTTCGGCCTCGGCGCTGCGTCGGCCCACGTCGGGGTCACGCCCGAGTCGACAACGGAGGGCGGCTACACGGAGCTGACTTTCAGCGTCCCTAATGAATCAGAAACGGCCGGCACCAACAAAATAAAGGTCGAACTGCCCACCGACACCCCGTTCACTTCAGTCCGGGCCAAACCGGTTCCAGGCTGGACGGCCAAGGTCGTCACGGGCGAGCTGCCCAAGCCGGTCGAGGTCCAGGGCACCAAAGTGACTGAGGCGCCTACCGCCGTCGTCTGGACCGCTGAGAATGGCAATGCGATCCAGCAGGAGCAGTACCAGACGTTTTCCATCTCGGTAGGGACGCTGCCGGAGGCAGGAACAACTGTGATGCTGCCAACCGCGCAGCATTACACCGACGGAGAGGTCCGCAAGTGGTCGGAGCCGGCCGTTGAAGGCGAGGAAGAGCCCGAAAGCCCTGCCCCGTCCTTCGTTACCACCGCTTCGGAAGGCACCGGCGGGCACCACGCACCGGAGTCCGAGTCCGCATCCGCGACGGCGAACTCAGAGGCAGCCTCCACGTCAACTACGGATACCACGGGACAGACGTTGGGGTGGGTTGCGCTCGGTATCGGTGTACTGGGCTTGATCGCCGGCCTTGCTGCGTTGTTGCGCACTCGAGGCACAAGGAAGGTCTGACTCTCCCGGATTGTCTGGTCGGGCCCGGCTTGTTTGGTCGGGCCCGGCGGGACTTGCTCAGGCCCGGCGGGGTTTGCTCAGGCCCGGCGTTGTTTGGTCGGGCCCGGCGGGGGTTTGGTAACGGCGCGGTAACAATCAGTGCGCTTGCTATATCGCTCCGGCTTTGAGCGTGGCAGGCTCGGGAATTAGGTGTCTCCATCAGCATCGGGGCAGCGACATCCAATCGCTTGTCAGCGCTGGTGACCACCGCGCATTACCTGCATGTGCGTCCAAGATTTGGGCCGCATAAACCTCATGAGGAGAAGCGTTTATGAACATGAAGAAAACACTCCTGCTGGCCCCCGCCGTCGCGCTGGGCCTGACCGCCATGGCCGGTGCGCCCGCCATGGCCGACCATGCCACGGGAACCTACTCCACCACGTTCCAGGACATCAACGAGACCGGTGCCAGCGGCGGTGCCTGGATCACGGTTGAGGGCTCCACCGCGACCGTCACGGTTGAGGCTGCCGGATTGGCCGAGACGTTCAACGACGCCGCGTTCCCACACGTGCAGCACATCCACATCGCTGCGCAGGGAACCTGCCCGACCATCGCCGCCGATGATGCCAACGGCGACGGAATCGTTGACACCGTTGAAGGTGTGCCCTCCTACGGTGAAATCGGCACCACGCTGTCCCTCGGCGATGCCGACAAGAGCCCGGCAGCAGCCACGGACATCAGCGTTGCTCCTTCCGGTTCAGCATTCACCTACGAAGAGACCTTCGAGCTGAGCCAGGCCACCCAGGACTCCTTGGCTGCAGGAACCGGAGTCATCGTCGTTCACGGCATTGATCCTGCCGGCCTGAGCGAGGCAGCCGCCAGTGCTCCCTCGAACCTGGTTCCCGAACTGCCGCTGGCAGCAACGGCACCGGCTCTGTGTGGTGCACTGGAAATGATGCCCGCAGGTGGCGCTGACACCGGTGTTACCGCCGCTGCCACCAACGGTGGCAATGGCGGAAACGAGATGGGCATGATCGCCCTTGGTGGTGGCCTTCTGGCCGTGGCCGGCGCTGCTTACGCCGTCCGCCGCCGCTCACTCGCCGGAGAGTAAGGCAACAGCCACTGGGAACCAGGACATGACCTGATTCTTGGTGAAGAGGACCGCCGCTTCCGCCTTCGGGCGGGAGCGGCGGTTTTTCTTTGCGCAGTCTGGTTCGCGCCGGGAGTAAAACCGACGCTGATCCGGAGATTTGCGGCACATACGGTCTTGTTTTACTCCCGAGCGGAACGATCAAGCTCAGCGCAGGCCGGTCTTCCGGTTCAGGGCAAGATAAATGAGTTCGTCGATCAGTTCTGTATAGCCGATGCCGGACTTGGCCCACATCTGCGGATACATCGAGGTTGGCGTGAAGCCGGGCATCGTGTTGATCTCGTTGACCACCACTTGCCCGTCCGGGGTGTAGAAGAAGTCCACGCGGGACAGCCCCTCCGCCTCCACAGCATCGAATGCCTGCACCGCCTGGATACGGATCCGCTCGGTAACCTCGTCGGGCAGATCGGCAGGGCAGGTCAGCGCCGCAGCGGTGTCATCGACATACTTGGCTTCAAAGTCGTAGAACTCGTGGGCTCCGGCATGGTCGACGACGATCTCCCCCGGCATGCTGGCCCGGGCATCGAAGCTGTTCCGCCCGCCAAGCACGGCACATTCAATTTCCCGGCCCTCGACGGCGGCTTCCACCAGCACCTTCGGGTCATGTTCACGCGCTGCCTCAATCGCAGCAAGCAAGCCGTCCCGCGAAGCGACCTTGCTGATTCCCACCGACGAACCGGCACGCGCTGGCTTCACGAAAACCGGGAACCCGAGTCCTGCGGTCCGGCTCATCGCCTCCTCGGCGTCACGGTTCCACTGCTTGTCAGTGATCACGGCATACGGGCCGACGCTCAGGCCGACCGACTCGAAGATAACCTTCATGAAGTGCTTATCCATCGACACGGCCGAGGCCAGCACGCCGGCCCCGACATAGCGCAGGTCCACCAGCTCGAAAAGTCCCTGGATGGTGCCGTCCTCGCCAAACGGGCCATGCAGCAGCGGCAGCACGACGTCGATCTCGCCCAGTTGGCGCGGCATCTGTTCCGGCGCCACGGCGACGAGCTGGCGGTCGTCCAGGCTCTGCCCCACGGTCAGCGACTCCACCGACGCGGTCACCTCAGGCAGCGTGTCCGACGACAGCGACCACTGCGCAGGATCATCGGCGACCAGCGACCATTGGCCGTTCTTGGCAATCCCGACGGGGACGACGTCGTACTTGTCCCGGTCAATGAACTGGAGGACACCGGCGGCAGTCACGCAACTAACGGCATGCTCCGAGGAGCGGCCGCCGAACAGCACGGCGACCCGCGGCTTCCGACCGTTGGAGTCCGACGGCGTTGAACCGGCAGGCGTTGCCGCACTCACCGCACACCCTCGTGTTTCAGCTCCCGGGCCAGCAACAGCGGTCCGAGCTGGTCGACGGAAATCTCGCGCCGCAGCACCGCACACAACGCTTCGGTAATAGGCATGTCGATCCCCCGCTGCTGGGCTGCGTCGAGGACCGGCTGGGCGGATTTGATGCCCTCGGCGGTCTGCGTCATCTCCGCGGCTACCTCCTCCAGCGTCAACCCTTTGCCGAGCAGCCGGCCGGCCGTGTGGTTGCGCGACAGCGGCGACGAGCAGGTCGCGACCAGGTCGCCGAGACCAGCCAGGCCGGACATGGTTTCCGCATGCCCACCGAGCGCAATCGCGAGCCTGGTGGTTTCAGCCAGTCCGCGGGTAATGACCGACGCCTTGGTGTTGTCACCCATCTGCTTGCCTTCGCAGACGCCGACGGCCAACGCGATGATGTTCTTGACGATTCCGCCGATTTCCACGCCAACGACGTCAGTGTTCGTGTACGGGCGGAAGTACGGAGTGGTGCACAGTTCGGCGGCCCAGCAGGCGACGTCATGGTCGGTGCAGGCCACCACGGATGCTGTCGGCTCCTCGCGGGCAATCTCCTTGGCCAGGTTGGGTCCGGAGACGACGACGACGCGCTCGTCCGCCAGGCCCAGCTCCGCCTTGATGACTTCGCTCATCCGCGCATCGGTGCCGACCTCAAGCCCCTTCATCAGGGAGACGACGACGGCGGAACTGCTCAAGTAAGGCGCCCAGGCCGGAAGCTGACCGCGCAGCGACTGCGCCGGAACGGCCAGGACGACCAGTTCGGCGCCGGTCAGGACCCAGCCGATGTCGGTCGAGGCGGTGATGTTTTCCGGCAGGTCGATACCAGGAAGGTACTGCGAATTCTGGTGTCCGGTGTTGATCTCGGAGACTACTTCCGGACGCCTGCCCCAGAGGCGGATCTGACGGTCGAACGGTGCGCCGCAGTCGGCGACGATCTTGGCGAATGTTGTACCCCAAGAGCCTGCGCCCAGTACGGCAATCGTCTGTGGTGCGGGCTTCATGCAGTGCTCCCTGGATCCTTCGACGTCTTATCGTTCTCTATCTTCTCAGCCGTTCTGGTGATTACCCTGCCATACGGCGTTTGGTTTTTGTTCTTCGGGTCCCAGCGTTCGGCCGGAGCCGGCTCGCCGCGCAGTTCCGACAGCAGGGCTGTGATGGCATCCAGAATGACGTCGGTGGCTTCCTGAAGCGTTGCTTTATCCAGCGGCCGGTCGGCAAAAGCGGATAGGTCCACCGGCTTGCCCGCCAGCAGCCGCACGGTCTTGCGCGGGAAGGGGTAGAGCCGCTTGGCGTAGCGCGGAAACAACTGCTGCGCGCCCCAATGTGCAATCGGCACCACCGGCGCGCCGGTCTCCAGGGCGAGCCTGGCGGCACCGGTGCGGCCCTGCATCGGCCAGTAATCCGGATCCCGCGTCAAGGTGCCCTCGGGATAGATGATGATCCCGCCGCCGTCGTCCAGCACTTCCTTGGCCACCTGCAACGACTCCTGCGCGCCGACACTCCCCCGGTACACCGGAATCTGCTTGGAGCCGCGCAATGCCGCTCCGAAGACCGGAACCTTGAACAGCGACTCCTTGGCCAGAAAGTGCGGCAGGACCCCTTGGTTGTAAATGAAGTGCCCGACGACGACGGGGTCGATTTCGGTGACATGGTTGGGGCAGATGATGAAACCCTGATCCTTCGGGAGGTTCTCCGCCCCCGACCACTTCTTACCGAGCAGGAGATTGATCAGCGGTCGCAAAACGTACGCCAGCACCCGGAAAGTGTTGCGGATCGTGGGGGTCATTAAGGACGCGCTCCGCTCAGCTGTCGGTCAGATCAAAGTCCGCGCCCAGAGCCGCAAGCTTCTGCGGAAAACGCTCGTACCCCCGGTTGATGATGTCGATGCCGGTCACGCGTGAAGTTCCGGTGGCGGCGAGGGCTGCAATCAGGTGGCTGAAGCCGCCGCGCAGGTCCGGAATGTCGATATCCGTGCCGCTGAGCTGAGCCGGGCCGGAGATGACCGCCGAGTGCAGGAAGTTGCGCTGGCCGAAACGGCACTCGCCGGATCCGAGGCATTCGCGGTGGACCTGGATATTCGCGCCCATGCGCACCAACGCATCCGTGAAGCCGAACCGGTTCTCATACACGGTCTCGTGCACGATCGAGACGCCTTCGGCCTGCGTGAGTGCGACGACGAGCGGCTGCTGCCAGTCGGTCATGAAGCCGGGGTGGACATCGGTTTCGAGCACCAGCGGGGAAAGCTTGCCGCCGGGGTGGTAGAACCGGATGCCTTCGTCGTCGATGTCGAAGGCGCCACCGATCTTCTTATACGTGTTCAGGAAGGTCATCATGTCGGTCTGCCTGGCGCCGTGGACGTAAATGTCCCCGCGGGTCACCAGCGCGGCCGAGGCCCACGATGCCGATTCAATCCTGTCCGGCAGCGCCCGGTGCTTGTAGCCGGAGAGCTGGGCAACGCCTTCAATCCTGATCGTGCGGTCGGTCTGCACGGTGATGAGCGCACCCATCTTCTGCAACACGGCAATC
Source organism: Arthrobacter monumenti (assembly GCF_054511255.1). NCBI lineage: Bacteria > Bacillati > Actinomycetota > Actinomycetes > Micrococcales > Micrococcaceae > Arthrobacter > Arthrobacter monumenti. The sequence continues at coordinate 408,813 of NZ_JBTNCY010000001.1, forward strand.
AGGTCGATGATCTCGGGCTCCATGGCGGCGCCGCGCAGCTCGGTGATGCCTTCCGCGCGGGTGGCGGTCAGCAGTACCTGCTCGGTTGCTCCGACCGACGGGTAGGGCAGCGACAGCTTTGCACCCTTGAGCCCTTTGGGAGCAGAAATGTGGATTCCGGTATGGAGCTTTTCGACGACGGCGCCAAACCGGCGCAGAACGTCCAGATGGAAGTCGATGGGCCGGTCGCCGATTTTGCAGCCGCCCAGGTCCGGGATGAAGGCTTCGCCGATGCTGTGGATCAGCGGGCCGCAGAACAGGATCGGAATCCGGGAGTCACCAGCGTGCGCATCAATGTCGGCTGTGCTGGCCGTCTTCGCGTTGACCGGGTCGAGCGACAGATCGCCGGTAACTGCGTCTTTCGCGACTTCGACACCGTGGAGTTTCAGCAGGTTGGTGACGACGTCGACATCTTTGATTTCCGGAACGTTGCGCAGGATTGAAGGTTCGGAGCCGAGCAGCGAGGCCACCATAGCCTTCGGAACCAAGTTCTTGGCTCCGCGGACCTCGACACGGCCCGCGAGCGGCACGCCGCCGCGAACGGTTAAGACACTACTCATGAACACCTGTTTCCTAGATAAAATCCGTCCCGGACTGCTGAGAGACTCCTCCAAGTGTAAGAGGACCTGTAACCATTCCGAAATAACCGGAGCACGTGTCCCGGCGTTTACAGCCAGGTGAACGTGCGGTATCCGCATTCCTGTGCGGATCCATGCCTCCGCAGGGTGTAAACAGGGTAGCGGAAGTCACGCCGGCAATAGTACTCGACAGTAACAAAACAGTGTGTGTAATCTCTCACTCAGGTGATGTAGATCGCCTCTTTGCACTACTTCCTTGGGGGAGCGCCGCGTGGAACATAAGCTTCGCGTTCTTGTTCGTTTCAATATTGATCTCAACTGTGCTTCTGTCGAAGTACGCGGGTGCCTGACCTATCACGGTTGCGACGCCCTGCTACCTATTATCCGCCGCGCACGTCACCTCTCCGGTGGCATGCCCGTCGTCGTCAATCTCCGCAAAGCCCGGCACATCGAAGAGGATGCGCTGGGCTATCTGCAGGAACTGTGCGCCGACGATTTCCGCAAGGTCGTCGCCGACGAGGTGTCAGGAGACCGGTTCAACCGGGATGACCGCGCCGGCCGGCCCGACGACACCGTCACCATCGAGATTCCGGGCATGCTGCCGCTCTGCCCGGCGTTGAAGGTACTGCATAACGCCGACGCCGCCAGACTGGCGTTTCTGCAGCGGAACCCCTCGGTACTCGGCGCCAAGGGTCTGCGCGGGCTCGAGCCCGCTGCCGCCAGCATGGTTCCGTAAGGCGACCGGGCACCCCCGAGAGGCGCGATGGCAACCGAGGACGATGTCCGCCGCAGCTGCCTGGCCATGGCCGGCGTCACTGAGCGTCCCAGTTGGGGGCAGCCTGCCTGGTTCGCGCGCACGCTGATGGCGCGGATCTGGGACGAAGGCGTACTCACTGTGAAATCCGACGAGCGCGATGCCCTGGCCGCGACCGCGCCGGACATCTACTACTGGACGCCGCACCACGAACGCTCGCAGCAGCTGGTCCTCATCCGGCTCGACAAGGTTCCCGACGACGAACTCCTGGAACTGCTCCAGGAGTCCTACCGCATTGCCGGTCCGGTCAAGAACCGGTAGCCGTCAGCTCAAGAGCCGATAGCCGTCAGCTCAAGAGCCGATCGCGGTCAGCGTTGCCTTTGGGTGCGACTCCTTGAAGTGGGCAATCTTGTACCGGTCGGCGAAGACCGCGACGGCTTCTCCATCGCCGCGGTACAGGATCTCGCCGCCGCGGAAGGCCTGCGGCGCGGTGTCCACGCCCTCCGTTACACGCCGGATCAAGGTGTATTCCATCGACTCGAGCCTGACCGGAGCGCGGAACTCCTCCCGCATGCGCTGCTCGGCAACTTCAAACTGCAGAGGCCCGACGGCGGCCAGCACCGGTGCTTGATCTCCGCGCAGGTCCGAACGGAACACCTGGACAACGCCTTCGTGCTCCAATTGCCCGATCCCCCGCCGGAACTGTTTGTACCGTCCGGGATCAGTGGCCCGGCAAACGACGAAGTGTTCGGGAGCGAAGTGCGGGATCCCGGCAAACTCGACCGGCATCCCCCGGTACAGGCTGTCGCCGACCCGGAGACTTGCGGCGTTAACCAGGCCAACGACGTCGCCGGGCCACGCCGTCTCCAGTGCCTGGCGGGTCCGTCCCACAACCCGATGCGCGTACTTTGTCGCGAACGGCTTATCGGTGCGGGCGTTGTTGATCACCATGCCGCGCTCGAACACCCCGGAACAGATGCGCATGAAGGCAATATGGTCGCGGTGCGAGGCGTTCTGGCCGGACTGGACCTTGAAAACAAAGCCGGAGAAATCGCCGTCGACATCCCGGACGTCGCCGTCGCTCGAGGTCCTTGCCACGGCCGGCGGCGCCAGCTCCACCAGGACGTCAAGCAACTGCCGCACACCGTAGTTGCGCGCGGCCGCGGTAAACAGCACGGGCGTCAGTTCGGCGGCCCGGAACGCATCCCGGTCGAATCCGCCGTGCGAGGAAACCACCAGATCGGCCGTCTCTTCCGCAGTTTCCCATAACTCGGCTTCCGTGGCATCCAGTTCGGAGGCATTCACCGGGTCTTCGCGGGCCGGCAGCGCGCCGCCCTCGACCGCCTCGAGCTTCAGGGAAAGGCCCTCGCGGATGTCGATCAGGCCCTCGAAACTGCCGGCGATCCCTGCAGGCCAGGTCAGCGGCACTGGGACCATCGAGGTGCGTTCACCGATCTCGTCGATCAGCCCGAGCGCATCGTGTCCCGGCCGGTCCCACTTGTTAATCACGGTCACGATCGGCAAACCGCGCTGCTTGCAGACGTCGAGCAGCTTGAGTGTCTGCGGTTCAAATCCTTTGGCGGCATCGATGAGCATGACGGCGCAGTCGACGGCGGCGAGAACCCGGTACGTGTCCTCGGAAAAGTCGGCGTGACCGGGAGTGTCGACGAGGTTCAGGACAGTGTCGCGGTGCTCAAACTGCAGCGCCGCCGAGCTGATGGAGATCCCGCGTTCCTGCTCCATGCCCATCCAGTCGGACACCGTGCTGTGGCGGCTCGACTTTCCGTGCGTAACACCGGCGTCCTGGATCACCCGCGCGTGCAGGGCCAGTGCCTCGGTCAGCGTGGATTTACCGGCGTCCGGGTGCGAAATGACAGCAAACGTACGACGGCGGTCCGCCTCGCCACGGACTTCCGCAGCGATCGCTGAAGTGCGTGCGGCGGCGTTGGCAGGAACCGTAGCTTCTGCCGATCCGCCGGCGACCGTAGCGTCCGCACCACCTTCAGCGCCGGGTGTTTCCGACGTCGTACTCGCGCTCATTGGCGTACTGATCCTTCCGAAGATTGTCGGCGCTCTCTGCGGATGGAACCTGAAACCATCAAAACTGCCGGCTATCAACTCTAACTCACGGTCAGAATCGCCAGCTCCGGCGGACTATTATCATCTGCCGGACGCTCCTACCCAAGAACAGCCGACATCCGCCCGGTGCCGCGGCGGGCCGCAACCCGAACGTACTACTGCACCCGGCCAGGCGCTACTGGACCTTCGCGGGAAGCGTCTTCGGCTTGAAAGAAGGCCGCTTGTTCTCGAAGTCCGTGATCGCCTGCTCATCGCGCAGGGTCAGGCTGATGTCGTCCAGCCCTTCCATCAGGCGCCAGCGGGTATATTCGTCGATCTCGAACGGCGCGACCAAGCTGCCGCAGGTGACCATGCGCGACTCCAGGTCGACGGTGATTTCCGTGCCCGGGGCCTCCTGCAGGATCTTCCAGATCAGTTCGATGTCGTCCTGCTGCAGCTGCGCTGTGACGAGCCCCTGCTTGCCGGAGTTGCCGCGGAAGATGTCGCCAAACCGCGATGCCAGCACCGCCTTGAAGCCGAAGTCCTTCAGCGCCCAGACTGCGTGCTCGCGCGATGACCCGGTGCCGAAATCCGGCCCGGCCACCAGCACGGAACCCTTGTTGAACGGCTCTTTATTGAGGATGAATTCCGGATCCTTCCGCCAGCTGGCGAAGAGCGCGTCCTCGAAGCCGGTCCGCGTGATCCGCTTGAGGTACACGGCCGGAATGATCTGGTCGGTGTCCACATTGGACTGGCGCAGCGGAACGCCGATGCCTGTGTGGGTGTTGATTTTCTCAATCATTACTGGCTCACTTTCTGCGCTGCTTCGTCGGCGTTGACACTGCCCGGCTCAGCCACATGGCTGCCGGATCCCACGCTGCCGCCCGGGCCGCCGTCGTCGTAATCCATCAGGTCCGACGGCGAACTCAAGGTGCCGCGCACCGCCGTCGCCGCGGCGACCACCGGAGAAACCAAGTGGGTGCGGCCGCCCTTGCCCTGGCGGCCTTCAAAGTTACGGTTCGACGTCGATGCGCACCGCTCCCCCGGCTGCAGCTGGTCCGGGTTCATGCCCAGGCACATCGAACAGCCGGCGAAACGCCATTCCGCGCCGAAATCCTTGAATACCTGGTCCAGTCCTTCGGCCTCCGCGTCGAGACGGACACGGGCGGACCCGGGCACGACCATCATGCGGACCTTCGGATCCTTCGTGCGGCCGCGGATGACGTCGGCGGCGAGGCGCAGGTCCTCGACACGGCTGTTGGTGCAGGAGCCGAGGAAGACGGTGTCCACGCGGATGTCCTTCATCGGCGTGCCGGCCTTCAGGTCCATGTAGGTCAGCGCGCGTTCGCAGGAGGCCTTGTCGTTCTCGTCGGCGAAGTCGTCCGGGGACGGGACCGAGCCGGAGAGCGAAACGCCCTGGCCGGGGTTGGTTCCCCACGTGACGAACGGCTCGAGCTCATTGGCGTCGAGGAAGATCTCGGCGTCGAACACGGCGTCATCATCGGTGGTCAGTGACCTCCAATATTCGACGGCGGCATCCCAGTCCTCGCCCTCGGGAGCGTGCGGGCGGCCCTTCAGATACTCGAAGGTGGTCTCGTCCGGAGCGATCAGGCCGGCACGGGCGCCTGCCTCGATGGACATGTTGCAGATGGTCATCCGGGCTTCCATGGACAGCGCCCGGATGGCTGAGCCGCGGTATTCGAGCACGTAGCCCTGTCCGCCGCCGGTGCCGATCTTCGCGATCACGGCCAGGATGATGTCCTTGCTGGAGACGCCGGGCTTGAGGTCCCCTTCGACCGTGATGGCCATCGTCTTGAACGGCTTCAATGGCAGGGTCTGGGTGGCCATCACGTGCTCGACCTCGGACGTGCCGATGCCGAATGCCAACGCGCCGAAAGCGCCGTGGGTGGAGGTGTGCGAGTCGCCGCAGACCACCGTCATGCCGGGCTGGGTAAGGCCGAGCTGCGGGCCGATAATGTGCACGATCCCCTGTTGCGCGTCACCCAGCGAGTGGATGCGGACACCGAACTCCTCGGCATTGGCGCGCAAGGTGTGGATCTGGGTCCGGCTGGTGGCATCCGCAATCGGCTTGTCGATTTCCAGCGTCGGAGTGTTGTGGTCCTCGGTGGCGATGGTGAGGTCTTTGCGGCGCAGATCGCGGCCGGCCAGGCGGAGGCCCTCGAAGGCCTGCGGGGACGTGACCTCGTGGAGGAGGTGGAGGTCGATGTAGAGCAGGTCCGGCTTGCCGTCCTCGCCCTTGCTCACAATATGGTCAGCCCATACCTTTTCCGGCAGCGTCTTTACTGTTTTGCTTGCGCTGCCTTGAACGACCGGATCCATGGTCTCTTCCCTTCACCTGATGTGTGTTCAATCCAACTGAACGTAAAACCAACTGAACAGCACCCGCGCGTGTCTGCGCCACTGTGTGGACTTGCATCTCATTATCTGAGACGGCAATATCAGTCTATGGACAATTCTAGCGGAGTCGGCGTCATCGATAAAGCAGCCATGGTGCTCGACGCGCTCGAGTCCGGGCCGGCGTCGTTGGCTCAACTGGTGACGGCGACCGGACTGGCGCGGCCCACCGTGCACCGGCTGGCCGTGGCCTTGGTGCATCACCGGCTGGTCAACCGCGACATCCAGGGGAGGTTCGTGCTCGGAACCCGGCTGGTGGAGCTCGCGTCCGCCGCCGGCGAGGACCGGTTGACCGCCGCCGCCGGGCCCGTGCTGCTGCAGCTCCGCGACGCGACCGGCGAGAGCGCCCAGATCTTCCGCCGGCAGGGTGATTCGCGGATCTGCGTTGCCTCCGCCGAACGGCCCGTGGGCTTGCGGGATACGATTCCCGTCGGCACTCAGCTGTCCATGAAAGGCGGATCCGCCGCGCAGGTGCTGCTCGCCTGGGAGGATCACGACCGATTGCTCGAAGGACTTACCAACGCGCGCTTCACGCCGACCGTCCTGGCCGGGGTCCGCCGCCGCGGTTGGGCACAGAGCCTCGGCGAACGCGAGCCCGGCGTCGCCTCGGTTTCGGCTCCTGTGCGCGGACCGTCGGGGCGGGTCATCGCGGCGCTTTCCATTTCGGGCCCGATTGAACGGCTCACCCGCCAGCCCGGACGGCTGCATTCCGACGTCGTCTGCAATTCCGCCCGGATCCTCACCGAAGCGCTCCGCAAATCCGGCGAATAACGGCCCCGGGCCGCGTGCGTTCACTCGCCGGCTCCTCCGCCACCCACCCGTTCCCATCGAGTAGGGTCAGCCCCCCACTCGGCGGCGTTCACATCGCGAACCTGAACCCTTAGCGCGAAAGCACGGTAAGGAACCACTGCCTCTGCACTTTAGGTACCGCCTCGGCGAAGGCACCCACAGCTCTCGCACATTACGTTCAGGTTCGGCGGGCTGACCTGGGCGGGCCGGGGTCACTCGACAGGGAGGTTGCCCGCCAGGTAGGCCTCGTGCACGCGGTGCGCTTGCCGCCGTCGTTCTCTGATGACTTCAATGTCCTTGACCTTGTTGCGGTACTTGAGATCCATCGTCGAAATGTGTTGCTCCTCCTTGGCCAGGGCGTTGTAGACACGCTCCCGCTCGGCCGGGTCGGTGGTGTAATACAGATCCAGGTAGTTCTCCGCATGGCGGCGGGCGTTGGACACTGCCGTCTGGGCCTTGCCGGCCGGACTCATGATGGACGCAATGATCGTTACCGCCAGCACGCTGAGGATCACGCTCAGCGACAGACCGGTGCTGATTTCCGCGACCGGGACCGACTGACCGTCGTTGATGAATGGCAGCGTGTTCTCATGCAGCGCGTGCAGGACCAGTTTGGTTCCGATGAATGCCAGGATGGCGGCCAGCCCATAGGAAAGGTAAATGAGCCGGTCCAGCAGTCCGTCAATCAGGAAGTAGAGCTGTCGCAGGCCGAGCAGCGAGAACGCGGTCGCAGTGAACACGATGAACACGTTCTGGGTCAGGCCAAAGATCGCCGGAATCGAATCCAGCGCAAACAGGATGTCCGTACCGCCGATTGCGACCATCACCAACAGCATCGGAGTCATGACGCGTTTGCCATTTTCGACGGTGAAGAGCCTGTCGCCGTCGTACTCATCGCTGGTGCGGAACATTTTCCGGGCGAGGCGGATCATGAAATTGTCTGCCTTGTGGCTCTCTTCGCTCTGGGGTTTGAGCATGTTCCCCGCAGTTACCAGCAGAATGAGGCCGAAGATGTAGAACACCCACGCTAAAGTGTTGATCAGGGCGGCGCCAAGGAAAATGAACCCGGTCCGGGCAATGAGCGAGAAAACGATGCCGATCAGAAGTACCTTTTGCTGGTCCTCCCTCGGTACCTTGAAGCTGGCGATGATGATCAGGAAAACGAACAGGTTATCGACAGAGAGTGCTTTCTCGGTCACATAACCGGCGAAGTATTCGGCACCCAGTGTGGCTCCGCCGAAGATGAGTACCGCGACGCCGAAAAGCAGCGCGATCCCGACGTAGGCGGCGGACCAGACGGCCGCTTCCTTCAAGGTGGGGACGTGTGCCTTGCGGATGTGGAAGAAGAAGTCGTACGCCAGCAACGCGAGGATCAACGCAATGGTGAGCGACCAGACGAATGGAGAAACAGTCATGTCAACCGGCTTTCGAGAGAGCTGTGGATGAGCTGTAAGTCTCTCCACCAGCATCGAAACACCGGCACCCTGCACTCGGTGAGGCTTATCGCCTGACGTGTTGACGGTTGCAGTGCTGCGGGATACTCCCCTACGTACTTCTCATATTACCGATGGCGGCCCTGTCCTGCACCATATAGGATGTGTGATATTGGCTACATTCCCGTCCCCCGGGCATTGTACCGGTGGGAGAATGGAAATGACCACCCGCACGATGGTTTATTTATCCGGCAACGATGCTGGACCTTAAAAGTCACGATTGGCAGGTCGAGATTTGTGCCTTTGTCTGAACATGAGCGTCAAGAGCTGGCTTACCTGGAGGAGCAGCTTACCGCCGAGGATCCGGAGTTAGCGGCCTCGTTCTGGCCGCGCGGTAGCACCAAGCCACCCGGCAGCACGAGACCTGCAAAAGAGTCACTCATTCTCGGGCTGCTCCTGATCGGCATCGGCGCCGCTGTACTTATTGCCGGAATGGCACTCTCCACAGCCACTCTCAGTCTTATCGGAGTACTCATCGCGGCAGCAGGGATCACCTGGAAGGTCCTGCACTGGCTCAGAACGCACTATGAATCCTATGGAGATGGCCACCAATGACGCCGGACACGCCGAGCCAATCTGCCACACGGGACGGGCCGACGAGGCCGCGGCTGAAGCTCGCCTCAGCAGTGATGTTCGTAGTCAGTCTTGACCGGTCGGTCCCCTTCTACGAAGAGCTCCTAGGGCTGGAGGCGACGGTCCGGAACGAAAGTGCCGCACTGCTGGTCAGCCCCGATGGCTACCAGCTATACCTGCGCGAAATGGGTAAACGGACGCACCATTGGCTCGGCTCGGTCGGCATTCAATATTTGGTGTGGACAGCGGAGAACGAACGCGACCTGCAACGCTGCGAACAAGTAATGCGGAAACAGTCACCGAACGTCACCAGCCAGAAGATCGATGGCTTCACGATGCTGGAAGGCCGGGGTCCGGACGACGTGCCGGTTGTGGTGACGTACCCCGGTCCCGTGCAGGCCCCTCGGCACGACATTCTGGACAGAATCTACCGCTGGTAGGCGCATCATCCACCAGCGGTAGGCGCATCCGCGGGCCGTAGCGCTTCTACGACGCTGAGTATCCCTATTAACGCCAGTAACAAGGAAACCCCAAGCTCTGACGACTATTCCTAGACATACGCTATCGGCCGGACCGATAGGGCGAGCGAGTCGGGAGACATCATGAGTGCCGAATCATCACATCCACACCATCGGAAGCCAAGCCACAGTCCCAAACCTTCCGACGCGGTGAATAAAGTGTTCCACGGGGTGGAACTGCTGACCGTCGACGAGGTTGCGGAGGCACTGCGCGTTTCCAGAATGACGGTCTACCGGAAGGTCCATTCCGGCGAGCTGCCATCCGTGCATTTCGGCCGTTCCTTCCGCATCCCGGCAAGCGCTATGGAAGCCTACCTCCCGCCTGAGCTGCGCGAAAAACACGACTAACAGCTTTCCCTTCCGCCGGTACGACGGTCGACCACTACCCGGCCGTCCGTCGTCCCCGGCAGAGGTGCGGCCTGACTTACTCAGCAAGGGCGTCCCCGTGAAGGGGCATAACGTTATCAGATTTGATACAATCCTTGAATGGGTGACGTACATCCGGATCTTGTAAAAGTCCTCGAATCTGCAGCAAGGCTGCAGGAACTCGTCCCCGACGCAATCCTCGTCGGCGGTTCGGCCGCGGCCTATTATGCGCACCACCGGGCGTCCTATGACCATGACCACGTCCTAGCCAAGCTGCGCGACAGGTACGACATGGTGCTTGATGCTCTTGAGTCCGATAGCGCATGGGCGACGAATCGGACCACCTACGGCAAAATCATCCTCGGCGAGCTTGGCGGGATCGAGACCGGAATTCGTCAATTGATCCGGCTGCAGCCCCTTGAGGTAACCCGGATTGAGATTTCCTCCGGCGGCACCATCCGGGTGCCAACTCTGGAAGAAACACTCCGGATCAAGGCGTTTTTGGTTACCAAAAGGAACCAGACCCGGGACTATCTTGATGTCGTCGGGCTCGCAGAGCGGATGGGAATTCCGCATGCCGCAGGAGTCTTATCCAGAATCGACGAGTTCTATGCAGGCCAGAACCGGGACGGCATCGCGGTCGTGTCCCAGATAGTACGGCAGCTTGGACTTCCACGGCCCAAAGACTCCCGCACCACGAATCAACTTCCCGAGTACAAGGGCCTGGAACCTCGCTGGCATGACTGGAACAGTGTGGTCGAGGTATGTCAGACACTGGCCGCAGAAATCGTGAAGCACGGGGAACTGCCATGAGTTTGAAGTTCCGCAACCTGAACGTTTCGCCCCAGGATCCGGTTGAAAACTGGGGATTCGAAGGTCTGCTGGCTGCTGTCGATCGGGGTGCAGTACCCGAATGGCGCCGCATAACCCATGCTGTACGGATCAATCCGCGCGGAAAAGTAGCGGGAGAACTGCGGGAAGTCATCGCGGTGGCCGAAGACATTTCGATAGCGGCCGTACTCGCGCGGATTCTCGATGAAGCCGTGAAGGATGAGGACGAACTGGATAAGAAAGCCGCAGCTGGCGCCATGCGGGCCGCGTTCCAGGAATCCGGCATGACGAGAGCGCAATTCGCAGAGCGACTCGGGACATCCGCTTCGCGTCTTTCCACCTATCTGAACGGCAAGGTGACACCCTCGGCCGCCCTGCTGCTCCGTGCACAGCGGATCGCTCCTGCCGCCCAGCGGGAAATGTCGGTATAGGCCGCTACGCTTTCAGACATGACCACTTACGCGGTGTTTTTGCGGGGAATCAACGTCGGCGGGATCAACATCAAGATGGCCGATCTGAGAAAGGCCCTGGCTTCGTTGCCCCTGCAGGACGTGTCCACCTTGCTGGCCACCGGCAATATCCTTTGCGCCTCCAAAGCCGGATCGGACGAGGTCAAGGACATGATCGAGACCTGCCTGCGGGACAACTTCGGCTACGACGCATGGGTGGTCGTTCTGACAGCGGAGAGGGTGGCCGAACTGGTCGAAGCGTGCCCGTATCCGGCGGACTCGAAGGAGAGGCATGCCTACATCACCCTCTCGTCCGATATCGAAATGCTGGATGAGTTGTACCAGGCAGCCGGCGGCGAAGCGAATGCGCAGCAGTATCGCCTCGGCGCCGAAGCGATGTCCTGGCAGGTACCAGTCGGGAGAACACTGGACTCTGAAATCAGCAAATTGACCGCCAAAGCAACGTACAAACGTACGACGACGACCCGCAACTTGCGCACGCTGGTCAAGGTCCGTGACGCAACGCATGCGCACAGGTCTTCACATTGAGGCCAAAATGTTATGAAATAGTAAGCAGGCTTGCCGTTCAGACTGGTTAAGCAGCCAGCCAGCTGGCGGCGGGCCCGTATGGACCTACAGACCCCTCGCCCGGACCAATGCCGCATTGAACCGCCCCAGCCGGTCGATCTCTTCCTGAACCGGTTCCGTTACATGCTTGTCGGCTGCCGCACCAACAGCAGCCCGGAGCCGCCGTCGGGCATTCCTGGCCCTGCTCCGCGCACCGAGGCGGGCAAAGAAACCGGATGTGATGGCCAGAAGAATCCCGAGCAGGACACTTCCCAGGAGCAGCAGCGTCGGCAGCGGAAATCCTTCCACCCTCGGCGTCTCCAGGACCGGCAGCTGCAGGTAGCCCATCACGGCGATGAAACCGAGCCAGCCAGCTCCCGCCACCGCCGCGGCGAGGGCAAGCCATTGCACCAAGCCAATCACCGGCCACCACCAGGACTTCCGGTTAGCGCGCAAATCCGTTCCGGCAATCGCCTGATCGAGCGCGTCGGGAAGTTCCGCCTGCGAGGCACGGGACGCGCGCCGGATGGATGCCTTCCACGGTTCAGGTGCTCCGTCGCTCGCAGACTCCGCGAAGGCACGCACCGCCGAATCCGCTTTGGCCCGCTCCGCGGCACCGGGTTCCGGCATCGAAGTCCGGTTCAGCTCCGGATTCACGTCATCGCGGCCCAAATTGAGCCTGCGCAGCGGATCCGGGCGGAACTTTCCGAGCCAGCGGGTCACCGGCCAGCCGGTCTGCGCCCGCGCCCTCCGGCGGTAAGATCGGGCAACGGCGTCGACGACGGCCTCCACCCGTGCCGCTCCGGCGAGCTGATCGACCAGCTGTTGCCGCTCGCTTTTTCCCACCGACGGAGAGGGCATTTTCGCCGAGGATTTCTGTTTCGCTGCGTCTGTCGAAGGTCCGCCCTTCGACATCACCGGTTTCTTCGAGGCGGAGGCGGGCAGATGGCCGGTCGGCGCGCCTTCCTCGTTTGAGGCCGCCTCCAGTTGCTTCACCGCGCGGCCGACGTCCGCCATGAGCCGCTGCGTTGCGGCTTCACGACGGGCGGCGACTTGCTGGATCTTCTGCCGCAGAACGTCGACGCCGGCACCGGTCACCGCAGAAACCGGGTGGACTTCGGCGTCGACAAGGCCGTCCTGGGCGAGCAGACCGCGCAGGGATTTCACCACGGGCTCCACCTCCCGCTCCTGGAGCCGGTCCACCTGGTTCAACACCACCAGCGTGACTGCACCGTGCGAGGCAAGCGGACGCAGGAAGCCATAGTGAACCGCGGCGTCGGCGTACTTTTGCGGATCGAGTACCCAGACCAGTACGTCGACCTGTCCGGCCATTTTCTCGACGATCTTACGGTGCTCGTGCGCTGTGGAGTCGAAGTCAGGCAGGTCAAGCAGAATCAGGTCATGTGTGCCATCCGCCGCTCCCCCGCCGCGACCATCGCCGCCGTCGGCTGCATCGCCGCCCGGCCCCTCGCCGTCGTCCATGTGTTGCCGGTTGTTGACGTCGAGCCAGTCCAGCAACGGCTCGCTTCCCTCGATCCCCCACACCCCGGCCAGCGGCTCGGAGGTGGTGGGCCGGCGCGCCGCGACGGTGGCTGCGCTGCTTCCGGTGACGGCGTTGAACAGTGACGATTTGCCGCTGCCCGTGGCGCCGAAGAACCCAACAACGGTGTGCCCGGCCGACAGCGATCGGCGCGAAGTTGCACGTTCGAGGACATCGTAGACGTCTGCCAGCGACGCGGCCGGGAGCCGTCCTTCGCCCAGCTGGCGCGCTTCATCCAGTGCCGACAGCCGCTCACTAAGATCCGAGCTCTCGGACTTCTTGCGGTGCCGGCTCATGCACGCTCCCCCAGTTTCTGCAGTGCCGCGGCGTAGCGGTCCAGATTCTTATCCGAACCGGCCTTCAAAACGTCGAGCCGGGTGAGGAAACGCTGCGATTCGCTGGTCAGGATGGATTCGCACCGCACTTTCAAATTGTTCCGTGCACGTTCTGCCAGCCGGCGGACAGCGTCTTCACCAAAGATGGCTTCCAAAAGTTTTTGCCCGACGACGGCGGAGCCACCGGCGATGCCGACCTCCAGTCCCGTCAGTCCGGCTGTGGAGGCAAAGACAACGATCATCAGGGCGACGCCGAGACCGTTAACGCCGAAGGACAGCATCCTCGCCCGGAAGCGTTTGTCCTGGCCCTCGGTGCGGATGAGCTCCATCAAGTCGGACTGCCAGCCGCGGATTTCGACGGCGACGCGTTCCGACAGATCCTTACTGGCCCGTGACAGGTCGTCCCCGCCGAGCAGCTGACGGCCCGCGGGGTCCGAACGCCAGCGCTGGTCCGCGTGCTCGGCTGCCTTGGCTGCTTCGTCCACGATCACCGCCTGCAATCCGGATTCGATGGCGGATTCCACTCTTACTGCTGGAGCGGGTTTGCCTGTCATGAACGCGCCAATGCGGTCCCGGAGGCGACCCACGTTGGACTCGACCGCCCGGAAGAAGTCACCCGTGCCGACAAAGTCCTGCCAGCGGGCGAGCACCTCGCCGCGCAGCAGCGTCCCGTCTTTGGTGGAGTCGAGCACCCGGGTTGCGGCGTCGTCGTACGCGTTCTTCACATCCGCTGCCAACTGCTCACCGGCACGCTGCTGTGCCACCTGTGCCTTGGCGATGTCCTCAATCCGCCGGCCCAGCGCCTTCACCGCGCCGTTCAAGGTGCGGCGGGCAATTTCCGCACGGGAAGTGGCATCGGCGGCGATCTCCTCCAGCCAGTTCCGGATCGGCAACACAAGGTCGGACGGGACCATGCCGAGCTCGTCAAGGGGCGATTCGGGGATCACGAAAACGTTCGCGGCACCGAGCCCTTGCCGCTCCAGCAGGGCGCGCAGGTCCGCCTCAACCTCGTCGCCAACACCTTCCGGCACCCGGTCCAGCACCACCGCGACGGTAATATCCCGTCCGGCGGCTTCGAGCAGCAGTTTCCAGGGGACGGCGTCGGCATAGCGGTTGGCGGTGGTGACGAACAGCCACAGATCCGCCGCCGCCAGCAATTGACCGGCGAGCCTGCGGTTGTCGTCGGAGATGGAATCGATATCCGGCGCGTCCAGCACCGCAACACCGCGGGGAACGACGTCGTCGCCGAGCATCACCAGGGACGTCACCGCGCCCGGTTCGAGACCAGCGCCGTCCCCGTCCGCTGTGCCTGCAGTAGCTGCCGTGCCCACATTTTCGGCCGCGCGCTGCGGGCCTGCGGGGTCAACGACGCTGACGGTAATCCGGCTCAGATTGGGCAGCACGCGCTGATCGGAGAACCAGCTCCGGTCCTCGGGATGGTGCAGCAGGATTGGCTGGCGGGTGGTCGGGCGAATGGCGCCGGCGCGCGTGACGGGATGCCCGACCAGGGCGTTGACCAGCGTGGATTTTCCGGCACCGGTGGAACCGCCGACGACGGCGAGCAGCGGCGCGTCCAGGCTGCGGTAGCGCGGGAGGACATAGTCGTCGAGCTGCGCGAGGGCATTACCGACGTCGAGCCGGGCGGCGGCCGCACCAGGCAGCTCAAGAGGAAGCACCGCCGTTTCCAGCTCCCGCCGGACGGATTCAAGCAGAGCGACGGGATCGCTATCCGGGTTCAGCGGCGGCGCATCGCCCGTTTCAGATCTCACGTTTCTATTCTGCCAGCCAACCGGCGGGTTGACCGGGAGGCAGGTCCGATTTACCCCTTATCGATTCGGTCCGGCCCGTCTATGCTAAGCACATGGCTGAAATACGGTTACATGAGTTGCCCCGGGAGTACGCGAAGTTCCTGGCGAAATTGGATCCGGAAATGCAGGAGGCGCTTTATCCGGTCTTCGAGCAGTCCGTGGCCGAAGGCGAGCATGGCGTGCTGATCCGGGGTCCGCTGCACGAGACGCAGGCGATGGTGTCTGACGATGTTCCATTCGGAAAGATACGGGACATCCAGGTGCACTGAGCTGCCGTGCGGGCAAGGATCGCGGGCAAGGTGCCGCGCGGGGAAGGATGCCGCGCGGGCAAGAAGAAAGCCCCCGGTCTGCGTGATGCAGTCCGGAGGCTTCCAGCTGTGACCCCAGCGGGATTCGAACCCGCGTTACCGCCGTGAGAGGGCGGCGTACTAGGCCGCTATACGATGGGGCCGTACTTTGTTTTGCTCAACAAGCTAAATGAGTATTACACATAGTTTGTTGCCTGCGCCAATCCAGTGGCGCCTGCCATATTCGACCGGATCTCCGGCCGAAATGAAGCGCTGGGGTACCAGGACTCGAACCTAGAATGTTGGTACCAGAAACCAGTGTGTTGCCAATTACACCATACCCCAATGGCACTTTCCGTCTCGGTAAACAAGACGAATCCTGCTACTCCGCACGCTCAAGCGCCGACAGATAACTTTACCCGATCAACTGCGGTGGTTCAAAACCGCTGGCAGAACGGTGAATTCACCATGCCTCAGATCCCGAATTTACGAGGCCGAGCAGCGCAGGGATTTCATCCAGGGAGCCAATCGTCGGGCCGTCGAATTCGCGATCGTCGGGCCCCGGCGTGCCGACCACCCCGGGACGGCTCAGCCACACGCCCACCAGCCCTGCCGCCGTCGAACCTTCAGCGTCAACCAGAAGGTTATCCCCGATGTACATGGTCCGGGCCGGCTCGGTGCCAAGCTGGCGCGCGCCCTCGTGGAAGATCTGCGGATCCGGCTTAGGGCAATCGACCGTGTCGGTTCCGACCAGCGCTTCGACGCGCTGCAGCCCGGCCTTGTCGAGCTTAACCCGCTGGTACGCCTCGACGTTGTTGCTCACCGCGCCGTAGGCAATTCCGGCAGCCTCCAGCGCATCAAGGAGGGGCACGACGTCGTCGAACGCCACAAAGTGGATGGGCAGCGTCTGCTCATACGCCCTGTTCCAGACCAGCAACGATTCGTCGTCGAGCAGGCTGCCGTGGACACTTTTGTGGGCATGCCGGATCCGCTGCAGCCGCTGCTCGACGAAGCTCAGTTCGCCCGAGAGGAAGCGGTCATAGTGGCCGAGCGGGTCCTTTGAGTAGAGGTGCGTGTACTCGATCCACTGCTCTTCGCTGAGTCCGGGCGCGTGTTCGGCGCTGGCGTGGCGGACGGTTTTGTCCATCGCGGTCTTGAGGTCGACGAGGGTGTCGTCGATGTCGAACAGCACGCCGTCGACCCCGGAAAGGGCGCCGTTGGTACCGGAAAGGGTGCCGTCGACACCGTTGGTTTCGGAAAGGGCGCCGTTGGTGCCGGAATCTGCTGCGCCGCGTTTCGTGCTCATATCGTCCTTCACGTCTCCCGCTACCTCGCCGCGGAGTCGTCGCGGAAAGCCCGGATGCGGGCCAGCGAGGATTCCTTGCCCAGGATGACCATCGATTCGAACAACGGTGGCGAGATGCGCTGGCCGGACACGCCGGTGCGGATCGGCCCGAATGCCTTGCGCGGCTTGATGCCCAGTTGATCCACGAGCGCTGACCGCAGCGCTTCCTGAATGGTCTCCGCCGTCCACAGCTGGACCGGTTCCAGGGCTGCGATGCCGGCGTCGAGCACCTCGGTCAGGTTCTCCGGCATTCCCTTGCGCGCATCGTCGGCAATGGCAATCTCAGCGTCATCGGCGAAGAGGAAGCCGAGCATTTGCGGGGCCTCTCCCAGCAGCCCGATGCGTTCCTGGATCAGCGGTGCGGCTTCGGTCAGGATCTCCTCCTGACGCGGGCTGAGCGCTTCGCCGAGGATGCCGGCGTCCTGCAGATACGGGGTCAGGCGGTTGCGGAAATCGTCGGCATCGAGCATCCGGACATGCGTGCCGTTGATGGCCTCGGCCTTCTTGATGTCGAACCGCGCCGGGTTGCCGAGGACGTCATGGATGTCGAACTTCTCCACGAGCTGGTCGACGGTGAAGATGTCCTCGTCGGCGGAAAGCGACCAGCCGAGCAGCGACAGGTAATTGAGCAGGCCCTCGGGGATGAAGCCGCGTTCCCGGTGCAGGAACAGGTTCGACTCCGGATCGCGTTTGGACAGCTTCTTGTTGCCGGCGCCCATCACATAAGGGAGATGGCCGAACTGCGGGATGTACTTCGCGACGCCGATATCCACCAGCGCCCGGTACAGCGCGATCTGCCGCGGCGTGGAGGAGAGCAGGTCTTCGCCGCGCAGCACATGCGTGACCTCCATCAGTGCGTCGTCGACCGGATTGACCAGCGTGTAGAGCGGGGCTCCGTTGGCGCGGACGACGGCGAAGTCCGGCACCGTGCCTGCCTTGAAGGTGATTTCGCCGCGGACCAGGTCGGTGAAGGTGACGTCCTCGTCCGGCATCCGCAGGCGGAGCACGGCCTCGCGGCCCTCCTTCTTGAAGGCCTCGATCTGGTCGTCGGTCAGGTTCCGGTCGTAGTTGTCGTAGCCGAGCTTCACGTCCCGGCCGGCGGCACGGTGTCGTTCCTCGACCTCCTCCGGGCTGGAGTAGGACTCGTAGATATGACCCGCCGCCTTGAGCTTGCCGATCACCTCCTGGTAGATGTCCGAGCGCTGCGACTGCCGGTACGGTTCGTGCGGTCCGCCGACCTCGACGCCTTCGTCCCAGTCGATGCCGAGCCACTTGAGTCCGTCGAGCAGTTGCTGGTAGCTCTCCTCGCTGTCGCGCTTGGCATCGGTGTCCTCGACGCGGAAGATCAACGTGCCCTTGGTGTGCCGCGCGTAGGCCCAGTTGAACAACGCCGTCCGGATCAGCCCGACATGCGGAGTGCCCGTTGGCGACGGGCAAAACCGGACGCGCACGGGCGTATCTTCGGTGACGGTGGGCGTGACGGCAGAGGCAGAATTAGTCATGATGAGGCCAGTCTAATGGAGCCGCGTTTCAGAACTGCCAGACGAGCGGCACGATTCCCAGCACGGTAACACCCATCAGGATGCTCAACGGCCCGCCAAGCCGGAAGTAATCGCTGAGCCGATAGCCGCCGGGACCCATCACCATCAGGTTGGTCTGGTACCCGATCGGCGTCATGAAGCTGGCCGAGGCGGCGAACATGATCGCGAGGACGAATGGCATGAAACTCACGTCCAGCTGTTCCGCGACCGAAACGGCTATCGGGAACATCAGCACCGCGGCGGCGTTATTGCTGAGCAGCTCGGTGAAGACGACCGTCATGGCGTACACGAGCAGCAGGCCGACCCATGGCGGTAGGCCGTCGCTGAACAGCAGCCAATTCGCGATCTGCTCGGCCGCCCCGGTCTTGGACATGGCGGCTCCGAGCGCGAACGATGACGCGATCACGATCAGCACGGAGAGGTCGATAGAGCGCCGGGCCTTGCTGTAGGGCATGCAGCGGACCGCAAGCATTGCCCCGGCGGCCAGGAACGCGGCGTGCAGAATACTGAGAATGCCGACCGCGCTGACGACGACCATCGCGATCAGGATTCCGAGCGCCCAGGGTGCCCGCTTGAAGTCCGGCGGAGTGGAATCCTGCAGGGCGCTGACGAGCAGGAAGTCGCGACGGTAACGGTACTGGTCCACGAAGTCCTGACCGGTTTCCAGCAGCAGGGTGTCACCGACCTCCAGTTCGATATCGCCGACCTTGCCGGGGAGCCGTTCGCCGTTCCTGGAGATGGACAGGATCACCGCCTGGTAGCGGGAGCGGAAACGGGATTCGCGCACGCTTTGGTTCAGTCCGGCGAAATCCGGGCCGATCACGGCTTCGACGAGCTGGCGCTTATGGTGGTCGATCTGCAGCTTGTGGACGTCGCCGTTGGCGGGAATCAAGCCGCGGATCCGGCGCAGTTCCCGGGCGCATTCCGGGGCGCCGATGAACATCAGAGTGTCCCCCGCCTGCAGCTGCGTCTCGGGCGGTACACCCGGCATCAGCCGGCCCTCGCGTTCGATGTCTGCGAGGTAGCCGTGCTGCAGACTGCGCAGGCCGGCCGAAGCGATAGTCTGGCGCACCAGCGGCCCGCGGGGATCGACGTCGACCTCCACCGCATATTCACGCGCCGAGCCGAACTGTTCCAGCACACTTTCACGGTCCGGCAGGAGCTTATCGGCGAAGAAGTACAGGAAGGTGCCGCCCACAATGACCAGCGGAACGCCGACCCAGGCCAGCTCGAACATCTGCAGCGAGACACCCTGGCGGCTCTGCAGCAGCCCGTCGACCACCAGGTTGGTGCTGGTGCCAATCAGCGTACAGGTACCGCCGACGATGGCCATATAGCTCAGTGGCAGCAACAATTTCGACGGCGGCAGGCGCAGTTTCCCTGCCCACTCCTGCACCGCGGGGATGAACATGGCCACCACCGTGGTGTTGTTCATGAATGCGCTGAGGCCCGACGCCGGTGCCAGCAGCCGCAATTGGGCCTGCTTCACGTTTTTGGGTTGGCCGAGCAGCCGGTTGGCGATCCATTGGACGGCGCCGGTTTCCTTTAGGCCCGTTGCCACGACGTAGAGCACCGCGATGGTGATCACGCCGGTGTTGGCGAAACCGGACAGCGCCTCCGACGGCGTGAGGACGCCGCTGACCATAAGGATCACCATCGCGGCGACGAGAATGACGTCGGCCGCCAGCCTCGTGAGCGAGAGCGCGGCGAGTACTGCGACGACGACAGCGAGCGTCAGGTATGCATCAAATCCCATGTGCGTGTATTGGCTGTGAGGTGATCAGCGGCGCACGGCAGGGTTGGAGAGGGCGCCGATGCCTTCGATCTCGACCTCGTACCGCTGCCCGTCCTTGATCATGCCGACGCCCGAGGGTGTGCCGGTGAGGATGACGTCGCCGGGCAGCAGGGTGAACGCCTGGGACACGTAGGCCACGAGCTCCTTCACGCCCCAGATCATCTGGTTTGTGTTGCCATCCTGCTTGAGGTCCTCGTCGAGGTAGCCGCGGATGGCCAGGTCCTCGGTGTCGAGTTCGGTTTCGATCCAGGGGCCGAGCGGGCACGAGGTGTCGAAGCCCTTTGCCCGGGCCCACTGGTTATCCGTTTTTTGAACGTCGCGGGCGGTGAGGTCATTCGCACAGGTGTAGCCAAAGACGACTTCGTCCACGCGCTCGACCGGGACATCCTTGCAGATGCGGCCGATGACCACGGCGAGCTCCGCCTCGTAGGAGATTTCCTCGCTGAAGGACGGCAGGGAGATGGGATCGCCCGGGCCGATGACCGAGGTGTTCGGTTTCAGGAACATCAGCGGTGCCGGAGGGACGTCGTTGCCCAGTTCTTTCACATGTTCAGCGTAATTACGCCCAATACCGACGACCTTGCTGCGCGGGATGATCGGCGCGAGCAGGCGGACGTCGTCGAGTTTGTGACGTGCCTGGGTGACTTCGACCTTGCCGAAGAAGGGGTCGCCATTGATGACGGCTACTTCCTCGCTGCCGGATTCGCCTTCCACAACGCCAAACATCGGATCGGAGTCCACAACAAAACGGGCTATACGCATGGGCTCAACAGTACCGGTGGGCAGACAGTGAGTCGAAAACCAACGCCTCGAGCCGGACAAATTTCTCAGCCGGTTCCTGCTATCTTCCGCTGCTCCCCCTTCCGCGGACTCCACTTCGTCCCAAGGCTTCTGTGTTCGGCTGAGGAGTAAAACTCGGCTTTCCCTGAGGCAAGGCGCTCCAGAAACGAAAGAAGTACTCCCGAGCCGAACCTGTCTTCCTCCAGTCAGGTCCGAGATTCCCGTAGATTGTCCTCCACACCTGGACAAGTCGGCCCCGTTATCCACTTAACGGTTGTTGAACTGGCCCCAGCAGGCATCTCTATCCAAAGCTTGGATCATGTACCCTCCCGAAGAGGTCCTCCGGCTTCTTGGAGGCAACAGCACCCGGAACGAACTGCTCCGCCACAGTACTTCCAGATCAATTACCGCAAGCGTGCAGAGCGGCCGCATTCTACGTGTACGGCTTGGCCACTATGCGTTGCCAAACCTTCCCCAGGGACCAGCATTAGCCATCAAGAGTGCGGGTGTGCTGTCTCATGCCAGTGCTGCCCAGAAATGGGAATTCGACATGATCGACACAGCTCGACTTGCCCACGTAACCGTACGTCCGAATGCCCACCCGGTTCGCCTTCCGGAAGTGACACTCCACAAGAGGCCGCTTGGCAGTCATGAAGTTTATAGTCCAACCACAGGTCTTTGGGTCACCACGCCAATAAGGACAGTCCTCGATTGCGGGGCTGAAATGCCATTCAAGGAAGCATTGGCAATCGCAGACTCGGCCCTGCGGATGGGAAAGGTATCGTCGCATGACCTCCAGGCAGAAGCATTCGCCTTCCGAGGGCGTGGAGCTGCGAAGGTGCGAAAAATAGCTGAGCATGCGTCCCGTTTAGCTGCAAACCCTATGGAATCGGCCCTCCGCGCCATCTGCATCGAAAACCGATTCGGCAACTTCACACCGCAGTTCTGGATCCGGGATGGCGAAACCAGATACTGCCTTGACTTGGCTGACGAAGACAGAATGATCGACTTGGAGGCAGATGGGTTCGAACATCACGGACACCGTAGTGCCCTTCGCTATGACTGCACCAGAAACTGTGAACTTACACGCAGAGGTTGGCTGATTCTGCGGTTCAGCTGGGAACACATAATGCTCGAGCCGGAATGGGTAGCGGACGTCATTCGCGACACCCTTCAGTGGCGTGTTCGGCCCAGGAGTAGGAAGCGCTGAAAATGCTCACTATTGCCATCTCGGTACGTTGTTTTACTCCCCAGACGAACAGCAGGCCCGGACTCGCTACGAGTCCGGGCCTGCCG
This sequence comes from Arthrobacter monumenti, assembly GCF_054511255.1. Classification (NCBI taxonomy): domain Bacteria; kingdom Bacillati; phylum Actinomycetota; class Actinomycetes; order Micrococcales; family Micrococcaceae; genus Arthrobacter; species Arthrobacter monumenti. The sequence continues at coordinate 430,970 of NZ_JBTNCY010000001.1, forward strand.
TTCGTGATGTTGCGGGATCTAGATGGAGCCGCCAGGCGGGCGAGGCGGTGGGTGCTACGCCAGGCGGGTGAGGCGGTGGGGGTGTTACGCCAGGCGGGTGAGCCAGCCGTGCGGGTCTTCGGCCACACCGGTCTGGATCCCGAGAAGCTGCTCGCGCAGGGACATGGTGACTTCACCGGGCTTTGCGTCAGGCGAGCCGATAACGCCATTCTCGGTCTTCAGCTCCCCAATCGGCGTGATCACGGCAGCAGTGCCACAGGCAAACACCTCTGTGATTTCGCCGGAGTTCACGCCGCTTTCCCACTCGTCGATGGTGATCTTGCGTTCCTGAACGTCCAGGCCGCGGTCCTTGCCGAGCTGGATCACAGAGGAACGGGTGACGCCCTCAAGGATGGTGCCGCTGAGTGCCGGGGTGACAAGCCGTCCGTCCTTGAAGACGAAGAAGACGTTCATGCCGCCCAGTTCCTCGACGGCGTCGTCGTTGAACGGATCCAGGAACAGCACCTGCTTGCAGCCCTGGGCCTCGGCTTCCATCTGCGCGGCCAGCGACGCAGCGTAGTTGCCGCCGCATTTGGCGTTGCCGGTGCCGCCGCGGCCGGCGCGGGCGTAGTTGCGGGAGAGCCAGATCGAGACCGGCTTCAGTTCGCCGCCGAAGTAATTCCCGGCCGGCGAGGCGATCACCCGGTAGGAAACTTCGCGGGCGGGGCGCACGCCGAGGAAGGCTTCGGTGGCAATCATGAACGGGCGCAGGTAAAGGCTTTCGCCCTCGCGGGTGGGGATCCATTCCTTGTCCACGCCAACCAACTGGCGCAGCGACTCGAGGAAGGTCTCCTCGGGCAGTTCCGGCAGGGCCAGGCGGCGCGCCGAGCGGTTCAGCCGGGCGGCGTTCTTCTCAGCGCGGAAGGTCCAGACCGACCCGTCGGCGTGCTTGTACGCCTTCATGCCCTCGAAGATTTCCTGGCCATAGTGCAGCACGCTCGCGGCGGGATCCATCGCGATCGGCCCATACGGCTCGATCCGCGCGTCGTGCCAGGAACCCTGCCCGTCGATGCCGGCCGTGTAGTCCACCACTGCCGTGTGGTCGGTGAAATGGTTCCCGAAGCCGGGATCGGCGAGAACCTGCGTCCGCTGCTCCGCAGTTTTAGGGCTGTTGGACAACTGCTGGGTGAATTCCAGGCCAGTAGCGGTTTCGGTCATGATTCCTCCACGTACTTCTACACGTCTTCGTGTACCGGTTGGGTTTGTCACAAGACTAGTACCTCTTCGACACGCGCGCAGGCGCTCCCCTACAACGCTGCCAGTACCGCGTCACCAATTTCCGACGTCGAACGCGGCTTGGTCCCGCGGCTGGCGATGTCGCTCTCGACAGCTTTCTGCACACGGGTCGCCGCATCGGTATGGCCGAGGTGCTCCAGCAGCAGCGCCGCGGAGAGAATGGCCGCCGTCGGATCCGCCTTCTGCTGACCAGCGATGTCCGGTGCGGAACCGTGGACAGGCTCGAACATCGACGGCGCAGTGCGGTCCATATTGATGTTCCCCGACGCGGCGAGACCAATTCCGCCGCTGATGGCCGCGGCGAGGTCGGTGATGATGTCGCCGAAAAGGTTGTCGGTGACGATGACATCGAAGCGGGACGGATCGGTGGCCAGGAAGATCATGGTTGCATCCACGTGCAGGTAATCGTGTTCGACGTCGGGGAACTCCGGTGCGACGGCCTCGACCGTGCGCTTCCACAAGTGGCCGGCGTGGATCAGGACATTGTGCTTGTGCACCAGGGTCAGCTTCTTGCGGGGGCGCTCGCTCGCGCGTCGGAAGGCGTCACGGACCACGCGTTCGACGCCGTGGGCCGTGTTGACGGACACCTCGGTGGCGATCTCATGCTCGGTTCCAACCCGGAGCGCGCCGCCGTTGCCGACGTAGGGTCCCTCGGTGCCTTCGCGGACGACGATGAAGTCGATTTCGCCTGGCTCGGCCAGCGGGCTGGGGACGCCTGCGAACAGCTTGGTGGGCCGAAGGTTAACGTAATGGTCGAGGTTGAAGCGCAGCTTGAGCAGCATTTCGCGCTCGATCAGGCCGGAAGGGATCGAGGTGTCTCCGGGTGCCGCACCGACCGCTCCGAACAGGATGGCATCATGCTGGCGGATCTTGGTCAGCGTTTCGTCGGGCAGCGTCTCCCCCGTTGCCTTCCAGTGCTCGGCGCCCAGCGGATATTCAGTCAGCTCAAGGTTCGCGCCTTCGTCCGAGGCCACCTTGCGGAGTACCTTCACCGCCTCGGCCACTACCTCGGGGCCAATGCCGTCGCCGGGAATAACTGCCAAATTCATCGTCTCGCTCATAGGCAATAGCCTAATCCGACATATCACATGATGGTCAACACGTCTCACGTTTTGGAACGGCGACGGCGGCGGCCGACGGCAGCAACCGGACCGACCAGCCGCCGTCGGATCTCAGCCCACAGCATGATGCCTCGACCGGTCGGGAGGCCATAGTGTTGCATATCGTGAACAGGCGGCATGCGATCTATCAGTGGTTCCGGGACCATGGCCAGCAGGTGGACCTATTCATCATGCTCGGCCTCTTCCTCCTTGCCGCCGTACCGTACCTTTTCATGGACGACGTTCCGGGTTTCGTGGTGTCGGCCTGCCTGATTATTCCGCTGGCTTTCCGGCGAAGCCGCCCCGCTGCGGCGACCGGGGCCGCCGTCGTCGTCTGCCTGGTGCAATGGGTGTTTGCCGTTCCGCTCGTGCCGGCCCAATTCGCGGTTTTGGTCTTCCTTTATACCGCGGCCGCATACGCTCCGAAGCGGGTCAGTGTCTGGGCCCTGATTGCTGGTCTCATCGGCGGCGTGCTGGGGATTACGAGGTACTTCTACTTCCCGGCGACTTCGAGCCTCGCCGACATTCCGGTGGTGGTGCTGGGAATCGTCATGGTGGACACGCTGGTGCTGCTCGCCTGGACGTTCGGCGATCTCGCCCGTACCCGCCGGTTGCAGATGCAGGCGCTCGAGGACCGGGCGCACAGGCTGGAGATCGAGCGCCAGCATGAGCGGGAGCTGGCGGCGGCGGACGAACGCAGCCACATCGCCCGGGAGATGCACGACATCGTGGCACATTCGCTCTCGGTCATCATCACCCAGGCCGATGGTGGGCGGTATGCAGCCGTAGCGGATCCCGATGTGGCGCCGAAGACGTTGGAGACCATCGCGGAAACCGGCCGGACATCGTTGCGTGAGATGCGGCGGCTGCTCGGTGTGCTGCGCGGCGACGACGACACAACCACACGGCCGCTTCCAACGCTGGCCGATGTCGACGAGTTGGTAAATACGCTGCGGAGTACCGGACTGGAAGTTGAGTGTTCGCGGCACGGTGAGCCGCGGCGCCAATTGCCTCCGGGCGCCGAATTGACGGCTTACCGGATCGTGCAGGAATCACTCACGAACGTCCTCAAGCATGCGGGTCCGCGGGCGATGGCCTCCGTGGAACTGGATTGGAACGGCAGAGGACTTGAGCTGACGATTTCCGACGACGGGCGCGGGGCTGCGGCTGATCCGAACACGACCGGCGCCGGTCAAGGCATCCGTGGAATGGCGGAGCGGGCGAAGCTCTACGATGGATCATTGTCGGCGCAGCCGCGGACCGGCGGAGGGTTCCGGGTGTCGGCGCTGATTCCGTATACCGAGGCGTGATGGGCGAAAGAGAATTTATGACCGACGACGATGGAGCTCAACAAGGCGCACATCAAGAGACCGGGCCGGACCAGGAAACCGGGTCCAGGGAAGCTGACCAGCAGGCGGCCCAACCGGCGGACCGGCCTGAGGCCCACCCGATCCGGGTCGCCCTCGTGGATGACCAGCAGCTGGTGCGCAGCGGTTTTGGCATGCTGATCAACTCCCAGCCGGACCTTCAAGTGGTGGTTGAAGCCGGCAACGGGGCGGACGCCGTCGCCCGCCTCTCAGCGACGCGTGCCGACGTCGTACTCATGGATATCCGGATGCCGGGCATGGATGGAATCGAAGCCACACGCCGGCTACTGGAGCGCGCTGTGGGAAATCCGGACCGGGCGTCGGCGGCGATGCGGATCGTGGTACTGACGACGTTCGACCTGGACGAGTACGCGCTGTCGGCGGTCCAGGCCGGAGCCAGCGGATTCCTGCTCAAGGATGCGCCGCCGGAAGAGCTGCTGGAGGCGATCCGGACCGTGCACCGTGGCGATGCCGTGATTGCGCCGTCGACGACACGGCGGCTGCTCAATCATGTCGCTCCCCTGCTGCGTCAGCCGAGCCCGGAACAGGACAAGCATCGGGCGGCTGTGGACACCCTGACCGTCCGCGAGCGCGAGGTATTCATTCTGATAGCACAGGGTCTGTCCAATCCGGAGATCGCGAGGCAACTTTACCTGTCCGAGGCGACCGTCAAGACGCATGTCGGCCATATTCTGGCGAAACTCCAGGCACGGGACCGAGTTCAAGCGGTCGTGATCGCGTACGAAACCGGCCTGGTCAAGCCCGGCTGAGGCGCTTCTCCTACCGGGGTATGAGACCGCGGTCCAAAGAGGCCGGACAGTTCAACCCCCGGCCCGATCCGCTGGCCATGGCCGCGGCAATAGGTTTGAACCAACACCCAACCGATAAAGGAGCTATTCCTGTGCCCGATCATTCAGCGTCGCCCACGACGACGGCGTCGCCCGCCTTATCCCGGACCCAGGCCAGCGCCGCCCGGGGCCTGTCGAAGACGTACGGCAAAGGCGACACCCAGGTCCACGCCCTGCAAAACGTGGACGTGGGCTTCGAACGAGGCAAGTTCACGGCAATTATGGGGCCATCCGGCTCCGGCAAATCGACGTTGATGCACTGCCTGGCCGGCCTCGACAACGCAACGTCCGGTCAGATCTGGATCGGGGACACCGAAATTACCGGCCTGAGCGACAAGCAGCTCACCCGGCTCCGCCGTGACCGGGTTGGCTTCGTCTTTCAGGCCTTCAACCTCGTGCCCACGCTTACGGCCGAGCAGAACATGACTTTGCCGATTTCCCTCGCGAACGGCAAGGTCGACCAGCAGTGGTTCACCCATGTCACCGAAACGCTGGGGCTGGGGAACCGCCTCACCCACCGCCCGCACGAACTCTCCGGCGGCCAGCAGCAGCGCGTCGCCGTCGCCCGCGCCCTGTTGACCCGGCCCGACGTCATCTTCGGCGACGAGCCAACCGGCAACCTGGATTCGAAGGTCGGTGCTGAGGTGCTGTCCATGCTCCGCCGCAGCTCGCAGGAAATGGGCCAGTCAATCATCATGGTCACCCACGACCCGATTGCGGCCTCCTACGCGGACCGGGTGGTGCTGATGAACGACGGCGCCCTGGTCGGCGAACTGCACGATCCCCGCACCGAAGACATCCTCGCCGCGCTGACCAAGCTGGGAGGCTAGGAATGCTGCAGGTAGCCCTGTCCCAACTCAGAATGCACGCCCGCCGGTTCATCGCCGTCGGGCTCGCCGTGATGCTGGCCGTCGGATTCCTGACCGCCACGCTCACCGTCAACGCCACGACGAAAGCGTCCCTGCAGGCGAGCCTCGGTGAATCCTATGCCGGTGCGGATCTGGTCATCACTGCTCCCCCCGAGGGCGGCGGGATGCTGACCGGTAATACGTTGGAGACCGCCGGCGGACTGGATCCGGTCGAAGCTGCCTATGGGCAGATGCGGACCTTCGTTCCGTTCACCGCCGGCGGCGAAACCGGACACGCGTCGCTGACGAACACCGCCCCAACGGCGGAACTGGAAGCCGCGCAACTGCTCAAGGGGAAGCTGCCCACCCGCGCCGGGCAGGTCAGCGTTGACGAAGATACCGCAGAGCAATACGATCTGGCTCCCGGCGACGAGATCCTCCTCAATTCCATGGCACCGGTTCCGTCGGCACCAAAGTCGTCAGGCGACGACGGCGGCACGGCGGGCAGCGGGGACGACGGCGGCACACGCCCCGGCGAAACCCTCACCGTGAGTGGCATTGTCGCGGCGTCGAACAACCCAATGACGGCCAGCCAACCTCAGCTTCTCGCAACGAGCGAGCAGGTTCAGCAGATCTCGTCGGGGACCCCCTCCTATACGGCAATTCAACTCTCGCTGGCGCCCGGCACCGATGCGGCCGCAGCAGCGGAATCGATCGGCTCACAGTTGGACGGCTCTGGAAATGGCGAAACTGTCGCTGTCCTAACCGCCGAACAGCAGATCCTCACCGATGTCGCCGCCTTGACCGGAGGCACGGACCAACTCACGGTCGTCCTGCTCGCATTTGCCGTCATCGCCGTGCTCGTCTCCGGCCTGGTTATCGCCAACACCTTCTCGGTCCTGCTGGCCCAGCGTACGAGGGAACTCGCCCTGCTCCGCTGCGTCGGCGCCGGCCGGGCACAGATCCGGCTGTCGGTGCTGACCGAAGCGTTCCTGGTGGCGCTGGCCGCGTCCGGTCTCGGCGTGTTGTTGGCCGTTGGCGTCATGTTCGGCCTCGTCAGCTGGGCGCGCACCATCCCGGGCAGCGGTTTCGCAACACTGGCCGTTCCGCCGTCGGCAGTCATTGCCGGCATCGTCGTCGGAGTGCTGATGACGTTGATAGCTGCACTGGCCCCCGCCAAGGCGGCCACCGCCGTCGCACCATTGGCAGCCCTGCGCCCGGCCGAGGACGTCTCGGTTGGCAACAAACGCGGAAAGGTCCGCCTCGGCATCGGGATGTTCCTGCTCGTTGCCGGTGCTGTGATGCTTGTGGGCGGGGCGGTGACATCCAGCCTGTTGGTCGCCGTCCCGGGTGGAGCGTTCACCTTCATCGGCTTCCTGCTCTGCGCGACGCTGTTTGTTCCGAAGGTCGTCGCCGCGTTCGGGCGGCTGGCGGCGCCTCTTGGCGTTCCCGGCAAACTCGCCGCCGTGAACGCCGTGCGCAATCCCGCCCGGACCTCGTCGACGGCGGCGGCGCTGCTGATAGGCGTGACGCTGGTGACGATGATGATGACAGGTGCGGAAACCGCGCGCCACACTTTCGACGCCGAACTCGACGCGCGCTACCCGGTGGAAATGACGGTTTCAGGACCATCGGGCACCGGCACACCGTTGGATGCGGAAACGGCCGCTGCGGCCAGGGCGGTCGAGGGCGTGACTGCCGCGGTTTTCCTGCCGGTCGCGGGAACGTTGAAGATCGACGACGACGGCGAGGCAGGTGGTGAACCTGGCGATTCGGCGGGCAGCGAAACCGGCAGTGAGGCAAGCCGTGAAGCAGGCGGCGAGACTGGCAGCAACGGGGCTAACGACGTCGGCATAACCGAAGGAGGAGCCATCGGTGGACCGGAAAGCAACGGAATATTCGGCCGTGCGGTGCTTGCGCTTGAGCCCTCTGCGGCCGATGACGTGTTGCGGGACGATGCGATTGAGATCAACGATTCGACGATCATCATGCCCGCCGGGACCACGGAGAAGACGCTCACCGTCGTCGGCGCCTCCGGAGAAGTCACCCTGGATGTCGTCACGGCGGATACGGAAAACATGCCCGCTGTGGTCAGTACAGCAGTGATGCAGGAACTCGGCGGTCCGCTCCTGCAACAGGAAGCGGCCAGCGGTGCGCCTTCGGATGGCATGCCGGCCGGCGGGATGGCTGCCGCCGGGGTGCCGGAAATCTGGCTGGGTATTACACCCGGAATGGCTTCGGCAGATTTGATGGAGCTGCGCACGACGCTGGCTGACGTTCTCGGCGTGGATGACTTCCAGGTCTCCGGCGCCGCTGTGGAGAAAGCGATGTTCAATCAAATCATCGATATCCTGCTGCTGGTCGTGACGGCCCTGTTGGGAGTTGCCGTACTGATCGCCTTGATTGGCGTAGCCAACACACTCTCGCTGTCGGTCCTGGAGCGAACGCGGGAATCGTCGTTGCTGCGGGCGCTCGGGCTCACGCGCAATCAACTGCGCGCGATGCTCGCCGTCGAGGCCGTGCTCATCGCCGGGGTGGCCGCTCTGATTGGCATCGGTCTCGGGGCGCTTTACGGCTGGCTCGGTGCGCAGTCCGCCCTCGGATTGTTCGCCGCTGTGACGCCACAGCTGCCCTGGCTGCAGCTCGCCGGTGTCCTGGCTGTCGCCGTCGTGGCCGGTCTGGTGGCATCAGTGATGCCGGCACGGCGCGCGGCACGGCTCTCCCCCGTTGAAGGACTTGCGATGGAGTGAGGATCGGAAGGAGCAGGCAGGCCACTAAGTAGGCTTATAATTGCCGTATGTGACCGGGGAAGTCCTGGTCACATACGGCAATTGTGTATCTGGAGGAGAGCGAATGGCAGACACCCAGGCTGGCAAAACCGACGATAAGATTCTGGCTGCATATCTGCAGGACCACATTATGGCGGCCGATTCCGGGGCGCAGGTCTTCGAGGAAGCGCGGAAGCTGTGGGCTGGAACTCCCTATGGCGAGCGGATCCAGCAACTGTCCGCGGACATTGAACAGGACCGCCAGGAGCTACGGGCCATTGGCCGCAGTCTTGGAACGCACCTTCCGCCGCTCAAGACGGTAGTCTCACGGGTCGGCCGGACGCTCTCGCACCTCAACCCACTCAACCCGACGGGTTCCCGGTCCGGATTGCCCGGGCAACTTGAACTCGAGGGACTGCACACGGCTGTTGCCGGGAAGGAATGCCTGTGGCGGACGCTTGAGCGGATCGCACAGCGGGATACGCGGATCAACGCCGAGCAACAGAAACGGCTGGCCGAGCGCGCGGAAGATCAGCAGAACCGCATTATGGAACTGGTACTCGAAACCGCCGAGATCCGCTTCCGGGACGACATGTCGCTCTAGGCGTTATTCGGCCGGCTCTTCGTAGCGCGGGAAGATCGGCGTCGGTTTTGGCAGTTCCGTGCCCGGCACAATCCTGGCGCCCAGCGCTGCAAAGCTGCGGGCGTCGTCGTTCTGGCCAAGCACGGTGAGCAGCTTGGCCATCGACTCCGGCATCACCGGCTGGACCAGGATGGCCGCGACCCGGAGTACCTCCAGCGTCGTGTAGAGAACGGTGTTCATCCGCTCCGGATCCGTCTTGCGCAGCACCCAGGGCTCCTGTGCGGAGAAGTACCGGTTGGTATCAGCGATGACGGTCCAGATCGACTCCAGCGCCCGGTGGAAATCCTGGACCTCGAAGTCGGTCCTGCACTTCTCCAGCAGCGTTCCGGCCTTGGCAAGCAGTGCTTCATCAGCCTCGGCGAAGGTGCCCGGTTCGGGAACCTGCCCATTGCAGTTCTTGGCAGTCATGGAAAGCGAACGCTGCGCGAGATTGCCCAGGTCGTTCGCCAGGTCCGCATTCATCCGCCCGACGATGCCGTCATGGTTGTAGGAACCATCCTGGCCGAACGGAACTTCACGGAGCAGGAAGTAGCGCAGCTGGTCCAAGCCGTACGTGCCGACGAGCGAGAACGGATCCACGACGTTGCCCACGGACTTGGACATCTTCTCGCCCTTGTTGAACAGGAAGCCGTGGGCGTAGACGCGTTTGGGCAGCGGCAGCCCGGCAGACATCAGGAACGCCGGCCAGTAGACGGCGTGGAACCGGGCTATGTCCTTGCCGATCACGTGCAGGTCAGCCGGCCAGTAGGTCTTGTACGACTCCGACTCTGTCTCGGGGAATCCGACGCCGGTGAGGTAGTTGGTCAGCGCGTCGACCCAGACGTACATCACGTGTTCCGGGTGTCCGGGCACGGGAACGCCCCAGTCGAACGTGGTGCGGCTGATCGAAAGGTCGCGCAGGTCTCCACGGACAAAACTGGAAACCTCATTATGCCGCTGGGCAGGCCCGATGAAGGAGGGATTCTCCTCGTAAAGGGCCAGCAGCCGCTCCCGGTACTCGGACAGGCGGAAGAAGTACGTCTGCTCCTCGGTCCAATCGACCGGCGTGCCACTCTGGGTGGCATACCGTTGGCCGTCTTCCCTGACCTCGGTTTCGTCCTCGCCGTAATAGGCCTCGTCACGCACCGAGTACCAGCCGGCATAGGCGTCCAGGTAAATATCGCCGGCTTCTTCTATCCGCTCCCAGATGGCCTGGGCCGCCTTGACGTGGTCCTCATCCGTGGTGCGGATGAAGCGGTCCAGGGAGATGTTCAGAGCTGATTGCATGTCCTTGAACACCTGGGCATTCCGCTCCGCCAGATCGCGGACGTCGATCCCTTCCTTGTCCGCGGTCTGCTGCATCTTCTGGCCATGTTCATCCGTCCCGGTCAGGAACCTGACATCGTAACCGTCGAGCCGCTTGAAGCGTGCCATCGCGTCGGTGGCAATGACCTCGTAGGCGTGGCCGATGTGCGGCCGCCCATTCGGATAGGAGATGGCGGTCGTGATGTAGTACGGGGTCTGCTCAGAAGATTGCACTCTTAGAAATTACCTGCTTTCGGTCCTGCTTGTCGCTTCGTGACCCTTCGAAGGGGCGGGTCGGGAAAACATCGGTTCGGCCGGGGAGTAAAAGAGCGGGATATAGTCCACGGATCTGAAGAATTGACCCTAAACTACTCCCCGGCCGAACGGCTTACTCGGCCAGATCGACCTCGCGGGCGGCACTGGCTCCGATTTCATCGCGGATGCTTTCGAGAACCTCCTGCGAAACCGCGCTGTCAACGGTCAGCAGGCACATCACCGCGCCGCCGTCGTCGTTCCGGGAAACCTGCATGCTGGCAATGTTGGTCCCGTTCTCCCCCAGGATGCGGCCGAGCGTGCCGATGACGCCGGGGCGGTCCTGGTACGCGATCAACAGCAGGTGCTCGCTGATGGGGATTTCGACGTCGTAGCCGTTGACGTTGACGATCTTTTCGATCTGCTTGGGGCCGGTAAGCGTGCCCGCCACGGAAATCTGCGAGCCGTCGGAGAGCGCGCCGCGGATGGTGAGGACGTTGCGGTACTCGGGCGAATCCGGGGTGGTGATCAGCCGGGTGGTGATGCCCCGCTGTTCGGCCAGCACTGGCGCGTTGACGTAGGAAACCTGTTCGGAAACGACGTCCTTGAACACACCCTTGAGCGCGGCCAGTTCGAGCGACTTCACGTCGAACTCGACGATTTCGCCGGCCACCTCGACGTCGATCTGGGTCACCGAGTCGTGGGTGAGGGCGGTGAAAATCCGGCCGAGCTTCTCGATCAACGGAATGCCGGGGCGGACGTCAGGGGCGATAATGCCGCCGGCCACGTTGACCGCGTCCGGCACCAGCTCTCCGGCCAGGGCCAGCCGGACGGACTTCGCGACGGAAACGCCGGCTTTCTCCTGCGCCTCGGCGGTGGATGCGCCCAGGTGCGGGGTGACGATGACGTTGTCGTGCTCGAAGAACGGAAGGTCGGTGCTCGGCTCGTTCACGAAGACGTCGACGGCGGCGCCGGCGATCTTGCTCTCGTTCAGCGCCTTGTGCAGCTCATCCTCATCGATCAGCCCACCGCGGGCGACGTTGACGACGTAGGCGGTGTCCTTCATCTTGTCGAACGCCTCCGCGCCGATCATGCCTACCGTTTCCGGGGTCTTCGGCATGTGGATGGAGATGAAATCGCTCTGCTCGAGCAGCTCGTCGAGGGTCACCAGCTGAACGCCCAACTGCGCGGCACGGGCCGACGTCACGTAGGGATCGTAGGCCAGAATGGTGGTCTCGAACGCCTGCAGCCGGGCCGCAATGAGCGCGCCAATACGGCCGAGGCCGATGATCCCGATCTTCTTCTCATACAGCTCGGTGCCGGTGTATTTGGACCGCTTCCATTCACCGTTCTTCAGAGCGGAGCTGGCCTGCGGGATGTGCCGGGCGAGGCTGAGGATGTGCCCAACGGTAAGTTCCGCGGCGGACACAATGTTCGACGTCGGCGCGTTGACCACCATGACGCCGGCATGGGTTGCGGCCTTGATATCAACGTTGTCGAGGCCGACGCCGGCGCGGGCGATGACCTTGAGGTTCCTGGCAGCCGCAATGGCTTCCGCGTCGACCTTCGTCGCTGAACGGACCAGGATGGCATCGGCGTCGCCAATGGCTGCGAGGAGCTGTGAACGGTCCGCGCCGTCCGTCTGGCGTATTTCGAAGTCGGGACCGAGCGCCTCAACGGTGGCAGGTGAGAGTTCTTCGGCGATCAGGACGACGGGACGGGTGGCGTTGGCTGTTGGCACAGGGTTCCTCAGGCGGTTGCTCGGCTAATTCGGGAGTGGTACGGAGCTCACATCACGGTGGAACGTAAGCTCATATCCGGGTGGTACGCAATGGAGTCAGCAGTAGATGCACGATTCGCGGCTGAAAAGTGCATCTACTGCTGGATAGATTCCGATAGAGGGTGGAAGTCCGCTCAACGCGGTCTTCCACCAATCCCAAAGGACTTAGCGGGCGACGGAGCCCTCGGTGTAGTCGTCGCTGGTCTTGATCCAGGAGAACAGCTTGCGCAGCTCGCGGCCGGTCGATTCGATCGGGTGGCCCTCGCCCTTCTCGCGCAGCTGCTTGAACTCCGGAGCACCGGCGTCCTGGTCATCGATGAAGCGCTTGGCGAAGGAGCCGTCCTGGATGTCGGACAGCACAGCCTTCATGTTCTCCTTCACCGACGGGTCGATCACGCGCGGACCGGAGACGTAGTCGCCGTATTCGGCCGTGTCGGAAACGCTCCAACGCTGCTTGTTGATACCGCCCTCAACCATCAGGTCGACGATCAGCTTCAGCTCATGCAGCACCTCGAAGTAGGCTACCTCGGGCTTGTAGCCGGCCTCGGTCAGCGTCTCGAAGCCGTACTGGACGAGCTGTGAGGTACCGCCACACAGAACCGCCTGCTCGCCGAAGAGGTCCGTCTCGGTTTCTTCGGTGAAGGTGGTCTTGATGACGCCGGCGCGGGTTCCGCCGATGGCCTTCGCGTAGGACAGAGCAAGGTCCCAGGCCTTTCCGGAAGCGTCCTGCTCGACGGCGATCAGGTCCGGCACGCCGCGGCCGGCTTCGAACTCGCGGCGCACAATGTGGCCCGGTCCCTTCGGCGCAACCAGGGCGACGTCGACGTCGGACGGCGGCTGGATGTAGCCAAAGCGGATGTTGAAGCCGTGCGCGAAAAACAGGGCGTCACCGGCGGCGATGTTCGGCTCGATGTGCTCGGCGTAGACCTTGCGCTGGTCCTGGTCCGGGGTGAGGATCATGATCAGGTTGGCTTCCTCCACGGCCTCCGCCACGGAGACGACGCGCAGGCCCTCTGCCTCGGCCTTCGCGCGGGACTTGGAACCTTCGCGGAGCCCGACGCGGACGTCCACTCCGGAGTCGCGCAGGCTGAGGGCATGCGCATGGCCCTGGCTGCCATAGCCAATCACGGCGACATGGCGGTCCTGGATGATCGAAAGGTCTGCGTCGTCGTCGTACAAAATGTCAGCCACTTAAATATCTCCTAATATCTGCCCCGGATAGTGTGCAGCCGGCGAAATTCCGGCCGCCTTCAGGGTAGTTCTTTTTGGTTGATTACGCGGAACGGAGGGCGCGGTCGCTCATCGACTTCGCACCCCGGCCGATGGCCAGTGTCCCGGATTGAACAATTTCGCGGATGCCAAAGGGCTCCAGCACTGCCAGCAGTGCACTGAGCTTTTCGGCGACGCCGGTGGCCTCGATGATCAACGAGTCGGTGGACACATCGATCACTGAGGCCCGGAACAGATCTGCAGCCTGGGTGACCTGCAGCCTGGTGGTGGCATCCGCGCGGACCTTGACCATGATGTGGTCGCGCTGCACGGAAGCATCTGAGGCAAGCTCAACAATCTTGATGACGTTGATGAGCTTGTTCAACTGTTTGGTGACCTGTTCGAGCAGGTCGCCCTCGGCGTCGACCACCACGGTGATCCGGGACATGCCCGTGATCTCGGTGGGGCCGACGGCCAAAGAATGGATGTTGAAGGCACGGCGGGCGAATAAACCGGCAACGCGGGTCAGGACGCCGGGCTTGTCTTCTACGAGCACGGAAAGCGTATGGCGGTTCATGCTCTGTCCTCCTCTTCCCACTGGGGGGTCATGTTCCGTGCAATCTGGATCAGGTCATTGCTCACACCGGCGGGAACCATCGGCCACACCATCGAATTCGGGCTGACCACAAAATCGACGACGACGGGACGGTCGTTGATCTCGAGTGCCTGCTTGATCGTCGCTTCAATGTCCTCATCGCGTTCGCAGCGCAGTCCGGCACAGCCGTACGCCTCGGCGAGCTTCACGAAGTCCGGGATCCGGCGCGTGTTATGTCCGGTGTTCAGGTCCGTGTTGGAGTAGCGGCCCTCGTAGAACAGCGTCTGCCACTGCCGGACCATGCCCAGCGAGGAGTTGTTGATGATGGCGACCTTGATCGGGATGTTGTTGATCGCGCAGGTGGCCAGTTCCTGATTGGTCATCTGGAAGCAGCCGTCGCCGTCGATGGCCCAGACGGTCCGGTCGGGATTGCCGACCTTCGCGCCCATCGCGGCCGGAATCGAGTAGCCCATGGTTCCCAGGCCGGCGGAGTTCAGCCAGGCATGCGGGCGCTCGTACTTGATGAACTGCGCCGCCCACATCTGGTGCTGCCCGACGCCGGCGACGTAGACGCCTTCCGGTCCGGTCAGCGCACCGACCTGCTTGATCACGTTTTCCGGCGAGGAAAGCCCGTCTTCGGGATCGGTCCAGCCGAGCGGATAGGTATCGCGCAGCCGGTTCAGCTGGGACCACCACGGAGCGAGATCAGGCTGGCCGGTCTTCTCGAATTCCTCCGCGACGGCCTTCGACAGGTCCGGCAGGATTTCCTTCAGCGAACCAACAATCGGCACATCGGCGTTCCGGTTCTTGGAGATTTCGGCGGGGTCGACGTCGGCATGAATCACCTTGGCATTGGGTGCAAAGGAGGAGAGCACACCGGTGACGCGGTCATCAAAACGGGCACCGAGGGTGACCAACAGGTCTGCCTGCTGAAGCGCGGTGACGGCGGAAACCGATCCGTGCATACCCGGCATTCCGACGTGTTGTTCATGCGAGTCGGGGAACGCGCCGCGGGCGGTCAACGTCGTGGTCACCGGCGCGCCGGTCACTTCCGCCAGCTCCATCAATTCAGCCGAACCATGCGCCTTGACCACACCGCCGCCGACATAGAGCACCGGCCGCTGCGCCGAGGCAATCAGTCGGGCAGCTTCGCGGATCTGCTTGGGGTGGCCCTTGACGGTGGGCCGGTAGCCTGGCAGGTCGATCTTCGGTGGCCAGGAGAACGTCATCGGCCCAACCTGGGCGTCCTTGGCGACGTCGACCAGCACCGGGCCGGGCCGGCCTGTGGAGGCCAAGTGGAATGCCTCTGCCATCACACGCGGAATGTCCTGCGGATCGGTGACCAGGTAGGAGTGCTTGGTGATCGGCATGGTGATTCCGACGATGTCGGCTTCCTGGAACGCGTCCGTGCCGATCACGCTGCTGGCGACCTGGCCGGTGATGGCAACCATCGGAACCGAATCCATGTGCGCATCGGCAATCGCCGTCACCAGGTTCGTCGCGCCCGGCCCGGAAGTGGCGATGCAGACACCGGGGCGGCCGGTCACCATGGCATAGCCTTGCGCAGCGTGCCCGGCGCCCTGCTCATGCCGGACCAGGATGTGGTTGATCCGGTCCGAATCCATCAGCGGGTCGTAGGTGGGGAGGATCGCCCCGCCTGGCAGTCCGAAGACGTCGTCGACACCGAGCTCCTCCAGTGAGCGGACAATCGCCTGCGAGCCGCTCATCCCGATGGCCTCGACGGAATTGTTCGGGCCCGGGACGGGAGAGGCCGAGTGAGTTGCACTGACGACCTTCGCGGCCGCCTTTTTCGTCACGGCACCGGCTGCGGCCGGAGCTTTCGAGGCCATCAGCGTTGGGCTGATAGGCGAACCTTTACTCATCAGACTCTTCCTTTGCGGATCATCTCGCGGTACCGGTCCCGGGCGCCTCAGGCGGTGCGGGGCCGGCGTGGATCTTCATTTGGATACAAAAAAACCCCTCAGCCGGTGGCCGGCATCGGGGGTAAGCGCGTAACGAAGTGTTACCAGGCGGTAGGTGTTGGCCTACGTCACGCGCTTGGTAAGAAGTACTACGGATACGAACTGCATATCAGTAGTTTTCCGTCCCCAACGCCGGCTGTCAAACCGGGAGACTTCCTCGTCTCATTATATGGACTTACCGTCCACGGCTGTTACGCCGGGTTTCAGTCCACTGCAACGGCGACGACGGCGGCACCACCAGTGGGTGCCGCTGCCGTCAACTGCCAGTCGGCCGCCTGCGACCGACATCGGAAGGTCAGCCGCAGTACGCGCCTTCGGCTGCAGAGTGCACCAGCTTCGCGTACTTGGCGAGCACACCCTTGTGGTAAATGTGCGGGACCGGTTCCCAACCAACACGGCGCTTGGTCAACTCAGCCTCGTCCACATCCAGGTCGATGCTGCGGTTGGCAATGTCCACACGGATGTTGTCGCCATCGCGGACCAGGGAAATCGGCCCGCCGTCGACCGCTTCGGGTGCAACGTGGCCGATACACAGTCCGGTCGTTCCGCCGGAGAAGCGTCCATCGGTGAGCAGTAGAACGTCCTTGCCCAGACCCGCGCCTTTAATGGCGCCGGTGATCGCGAGCATTTCCCGCATGCCCGGACCGCCCTTGGGGCCTTCGTAGCGGATCACAATGACATCGCCGGGATTGATCTCGCCGGCCTCCAGCGCGGCCATCGCCGGCTGCTCCCGCTCGAACACCCGCGCCGGGCCCTCAAACACTTCAGCGTCGAATCCGGCGGTCTTCACGACAGCACCGTCGGGTGCCAGTGAGCCCTTCAGCACGGCCACGCCACCATTGTGGTGAAGCGGGTTGTCCATGGAACGCAGGATTTTTCCATCCAGGTCCGGTGGGTTGATGGCCTCGAGGTTCTCCGCCAGGGTCTTGCCGGTGACGGTGAGCGCATCGCCGTGCAGCAGTCCGGCGTCGAGCAGCGCACGCATGACGACCGGCACTCCCCCGACCTGGTCGACGTCGGTCATTACATACTGGCCAAACGGCTTCAGGTCACCGAGGTGCGGAATCTTGTCGCCGATCCGGTTGAAGTCATCCAGCGTGAGGTCGACCTCAGCCTCGCGTGCAATGGCGAGCAGGTGCAGCACGGCGTTGGTGGAGCCGCCGAAGGCCATGACGACGGCGATCGCGTTCTCGAATGCCTTGCGGGTCATGATGTCCCGGGCGGTAATGCCGAGGCGGAGCAATTCGACGACGGCCTCGCCGGACCGGCGGGCGAAAAGGTCGCGGCGGCGGTCTGCCGATGGCGGAGCAGCCGAACCGGGCAGGGACATGCCGAGCGCCTCGCCGACGCAGGCCATCGTGTTGGCCGTGTACATTCCGCCGCAGGCTCCTTCGCCCGGGCAGATGGCCCTTTCGATCGTGTCCAGGTCCTTGCGGCTCATCTTGCCGCGGGCGCATGCACCGACGGCCTCGAAGGCGTCGATCAGCGTGACCTGCTTTTCCGAACCGTCCTCCAGCTTGGCATAGCCAGGCATGATGGAACCGGCGTAAAGGAAGACGCTCGCCAGATCCAGCCGGGCGGCAGCCATCAGCATGCCGGGCAGGGACTTGTCGCAGCCGGCGAGCAGCACCGAGCCGTCAATCCGCTCGGCCTGCATCACCGTCTCGACGGAGTCCGCAATCACCTCACGGGAGACCAGGGAAAAGTGCATGCCCTCATGTCCCATGGAAATGCCGTCCGAGACCGAAATGGTGCCGAACTGCATCGGGAATCCGCCATTGGCATGCACGCCTTCTTTGGCGCCCTGGGCCAGGCGGTCGAGGGAAAGATTGCAGGGCGTAATTTCGTTCCAGGAACTCGCCACACCAATCTGCGGCTTGGCGAAATCCTCATCCCCCATTCCGACGGCGCGCAGCATGCCTCGTGCTGGCGCGCGTTCCATACCATCTGTGACTTGCCGGCTTCTGGGTTTGATATCCACGCTCATGATTCAAAGACTACGCCGACGCTCCGACAGCCTTCGAATCGGGACAGAATATTTCGCCCCTGTGAACTATTTCCGCCTCAGGCAGCCGCCAACCCAGCCTGCCGGCCACGGTCGCCCATAGCCGGCCCGCCGGTCATCTCTTCTTCAGGGCACGCTTAATCTTTCCGCCGATGCCGCCCGTTTCGCCGTGCGTGCTCCCGCCGGCACCGCGTGGTTTCATACCGCCGAAGCCGCTGGTGCGTCCTGCGCCCGTGGGGCCTCCCGTACCCGGAGTTCGTCCCACGCCACGACCGGTCGTATGCCCGGTAGCGCCTTTTCCTTTGCCCGCGTACTTGTCTGCAGCGCTTTTAATCCTGCTCGTCCAACCCATGGTTTGCTCCCTATGGCCCGGTCGTGCCTGCGGGCGGAATGCCAACAGGTCACAGCTACATAATAAATCCTGGGCGGCCCTGTGGAGCTATTAAAGTTGTCAGTTTTCCACCATTTCGACGTCGTCAGCCACGTTCCGCGCGACGCGTTTGAGCATGCCGAGCACCTGCCGGACGGTGGTGCGCTCGGCGACGTCGGTCCGTGCCAGCGCGACGATACTGCGTCCTGCTTTTACACCTTCCAGGGGCCGGAGCACATAGCCGCGGCCACCACTGGCCAACGCCGTATATCGGGGCAGGAAGGCCAGCCCATGTCCCGCGCTGACCAACGCCTCCATCACGCGAAGGTCGGGGTAACGCTGCGATCTAGTAGCGAGCCGGCCGGTCTTTGCCTCCACCTGCGACAGAATCGCGTCAAACGGGTAACCGTGCGGAACGCCGATCCAAGTGTAATCGACAATGTCCTCAGGCGTCAGCCTTGATTTTTCCGCCAGTGGGTGCGACGTCGGCATCGCCACATCCAGAGGTTCACGCAGCAATGGAACGACGACGACGCCGGGCTGGGCGAAGACATCCGACCCCAGCCCGCTGTGGGCCACCACGAAGTCATAATCCGCCGTCAGAGGCACGAAACCGGCAACCATCGGATCCTGATGGAAAGCGTCGAACTGCAGTCCTTCGATCTCCTTGATCCGGTGCAGGAGCCCCGGCAGGAACATCTCCGCCGAACTGGGAAAGAATGCGGCCCGGATCTGCGTCTGCCAACCCTTGCGGTAGAAGTCGACCGTCGCCTGGGCCCGCTCCATCGCCGTCGAAACTTCAGAGGCTGCCGCGGCCATGGCGAGTCCGGCTTCGGTGAGTTTGACGCCTCTGCCCTCACGCTCGACAAGGGCAATACCGACCTCTTCCTGCAGCACTTTCAGCTGCTGGGAGACGGCCGAAGCTGTGATGTTCATCGCGTCGGCCGTGGCACCGACAGTGCCCCGGTCGGCAAGTTCCCTGAGAATGCGCAGGCGGCGGAGATCCATGTAGCTATCCTACACAATAGGATAAGTTAAGTGAGCTTGTGCTAAACATAAGAACTTCCGACACTTAACCTATGACTGCCGCACTGATTCTCCCGATCCTGACTATCCTCGCCCTCGCCGTTGCCGTGTACCGCATCTTCGCCTTCCTGCGTGCCGACCGCATGCTCCAGCCCTCTCCGGTCTACCCCAACTGGGACAACACCGACGCTCCCGCCAGCCCTGTGCAGGCCGAGACCCTTCGCCCCCGCTTCTGACGTATTGCGGGCGTGAGGATGCACCTCCGCCCGGCGGCTGACACCAATTAGCTGACTACAGCGCCGGTACTCCCCGGGTAATATCCGCGGAGTGCACGGCGCTTTTTTCATAGACTGGCTTCATGAGCAACTCCGACCCGGACGAAACCGTGCAGCCGCCAGCTTCCCAGCACCGGAATGTGCGGAAGGTCGTGGCGGCGCTCGAAGCAGCCGGGCACCACACAGACATCACCATCCTGCCGGACCGGGTCCACACCGCCGCCCTCGCAGCGGCTGCGCAGGGGGTCGACGTCGGCGCCATCGCCAATTCATTGGTCTTCACCCTCGACGGCGAGCCGGTGCTGATCATGACCTCCGGCAGCCACCGTGTGGATACGGAAATGGTCGGACGGCAGCTGGGCGGTAGGCTTAAGCGCGCAAGTGCGGATGTGGTCCGCCAGGCGACCGGGCAACCGATTGGGGGCGTTGCGCCGCTGGGCCATCCGGCTCCAGTCCGTACCTTCGTGGACCGTACGCTGGAGCAGTACCCGGAAATCTGGGCAGCCGCTGGCCATCCGAACACCGTCTTTCCCACCGACTATCAGCAATTGCTCCGGCTCACAGGCGGCCGGGCAATCGAGGTTTGCTAAGAAATGACATCCAGCGACGAATTCAAGGATGCCCTGCGCGGAATTTTTGACAGCCAGATACCCAATTACGGGGATTACAACCTGGTCTATGCCTCAAACGAGCGCTCCGGAGACAACGGAAAGGAATCGCACGGCGGGCGTGCGCCCAAGTACTACGTTGTCGGTTACCGGTGGCAACCGGCTGAAATCGTCGTCGCACCGTTTAACGGCAGGACACTGACCCCAGGCGGGGATCCGACAGAAATCAATATGACCAATCTGTCCCACGCCTTCGAATTGGCCGACGGTGACTACGAGGTCGGCACCAGCACCGGCAAGACATTCCGGTTCGGCGTCGAGCCGTACGGCGGCATACCGTCGTCGGAAGCAGAGCACACCGTCGACCAGCGCGAGGATCACGAGGACTTCGTAGCCTTCATGACCGCTTTCGTGGCAATGGCCTGAGTTTCCCTTTTATCCACAACGCCTGCGCGTCCCATTGCGGGCCTCTCTCATGTGGTGATACTACTCAAGAGAAGCACGCCCAACGGAGGGAGCCCCATGGCTGGAGGCCCAAAGACGACCGCACTCGTAGTTATGGGTCCATCCGGGACCGGCAAGACCACCGTTGCTGAATTGCTCGGCGAACGGCTGGGCTGGGCCACTTTCGAAGCCGACGAGTTTCATCAGCCTGCCAACATCGACAAGATGACCCGCGGCATCCCCCTGACCGACGAGGACCGGTGGCCATGGCTTCGGAGCATCCGTGATCATCTTTCCGAACAGGAGGACAAAGAGCAGAACTCTGTCGTGACTTGTTCGGCTCTCAAACGGGTCTACCGCGACGTGCTGCGTGAAACCAGCGCGAAGGTGATTTTCATCGAGCTGACCGGTCCTATCGATCTGATTGCCGAGCGGATGGAAGGCCGCAGCGGTCATTTCATGCCGAAGTCCCTGCTGCAATCCCAGTTCGACACGTTGGAGGAACTCGCCCCCGAGGAGGCCGGGGTGAAGGCCGACGTCTCTAACACTCCCGACGAGATCGTCGCGAAAGTCCTTAAAGAGCTGAACCTCGATTCACAGGCGTCAGCCGGCGGACCCTGACTCCCCTCTTTAACCCAACGACTACAACCAACACCAACTCCATCAGCCAGAAGCACACAATGCGGCAAAGGAAACAGGTATGGAAATCGAAAACTGGACGCAGGCGTTGGGGACAGCACCGCTGCTCCTGATCGCTGCCGCAGCAGTAGCCCTGCTGCTGTTCCTGATCATGAAGGTGCGGATGCACGCGTTCGTCGCGCTCATCCTGGTCAGCTTGATTACGGCCTTCGTCACCGGCATCCCGCCCAGCAGCATCGTCGATGTGCTGATATTCGGTTTCGCGGACACCATAGCCAGCGTCGCGTTGCTGGTCGGCCTGGGTGTCATGCTCGGCCGGATGGTTGAGGTCAGTGGTGGTGCCCAGATACTCGCCGAGACCCTGCTGGGAAAGTTTGGTGAAAAACGGGCGCCGTTGGCCCTCGGCGTTGCCTCCCTGATCTTCGGTTTCCCGGTCTTCTTCGACGCCGGTCTGGTAGTCATGCTGCCGGTAGTCTTCGCCGTTGCTCGCAGGCTCGGTGGAAGCCTCCTGCTCTATGGGCTTCCCGCGGCAGGTGCATTCTCCGTTATGCACGTCTACGTTCCGCCTCACCCCGGTCCTGTCGCCGCGGCCGGACTGCTGGACGCCAACGTGGGTATCCTGTTGCTGGTGGGTCTCGTTGTCGCCCTCCCGACCTGGTATCTCAGCAGCTACTTGTTTGGTATCTGGACGGGTAAGCGCATTGACGTGGCGGTTCCTGATTTCATCAGCGGCGGTAAGGAAGCCCCGCACGACGACAACCCGCCCAAGGCAATGACCGTGGTGCTGATCCTGTTGCTGCCGATCCTTCTGATCACTTTCAACACGGTCCTCGACACGCTGGGAACCTCCGGCATCGTGAACGAGGAAGCCAACTGGGTAGGTGTGCTGTCGACACTTGGCGCCACCCCGGTCGCATTGCTGATCGCGGTGCTGGTTGCAATGTATGTGCTGGGAACGCGCCGTGGCCGCAACAGGGAAACGATCGAGAAACTGCTTGACTCTTCACTCGGCCCGATTTGTGCGATCATCCTGATTACCGGTGCAGGCGGAATGTTCGGTGGAGTTCTCGTCACCAGTGGTGTTGGCGATGCCCTGGCCGGTTCGCTGGAGAACATCGGATTGCCGGTGATTGTGGCCGGCTTCGTAGTCTCCACACTCATACGCGTCGCCCAGGGATCGGCCACTGTCGCCTTGGTTACCTCGGCGGCCCTGATGCAGCCCCTGTTGGCGGGCGGAGACTACAGCGCCCTCCAGATCGTCGCTGTCGTGCTCGCGCTCAGTGCCGGTTCGGTCATGCTCAGCCATGTCAACGACTCCGGATTCTGGCTGGTCGGCAAGTTCTTCGAGATGGATGTGAAAACCACGTTGAAGACCTGGACCGTGATGGAGACGATCATCGGACTTATCGGTTTCGGTATCGCATCCATCCTCTTCATGATCGGGGCTGCCGGCTAGCGAAACGGTCAGGCAAAGGGCCCGGGACGCACCAGATTCTCCAAACCCTGCCCGCTGGCCAGTTGGCCGAACTGCGATTTCAACAACTTCACGATCCGCGGTGAGAAGGCCGATGTATTGCCTCCATTGTGGGGAGTAATCAGGGCGCCTTCGGCCTTCCACAGCGGGTGATCCTCCGGGATTGGTTCCGGATCGAATACGTCAAGAGCCGCCCGCAACCTGCCGGATAACACCTCAGCGGTCAGCGCCTCCGAATCCACCACTGCCCCGCGGGCCACGTTTACAACCAGTGCACCATCCGGCATGGCCGCCAGCACCTCGGCGCTGATCAATTGATGCGTCGCCTTCGACAGCGGCGTAATGACAACCATGACTTCGGTCTTCCCTGCCAGCTCCACGAGTTCGTCCGCGCCATGGACGTGACCGCCGTCGTCGTCCCTCGCCGTGCTGCCAACCCGTGTCAGTTCAACCTCGAACGGTTCCAGCCGTTTCGCGATCTCCTGCCCAATGCCGCCCACACCGACCAACAGCACTTTCCTGTCCGCCAGTGAAAGCCACCGCTGCGGGTTCCAGCGCGACTCGGCCTGATCTTTAACCGCGGTATCGATGCCGCGCAGCGAAGCGAGCATCAGCGCAACGGCCAGCTCCGCCGTCGACGCCGCGTGCACTCCGGCGGCACTGGCAACGGCGACATCCTCGCCGACAGCCTGCGGAACGCCGTCGTAACCAGTCGTCTGTGTGTGCACCAATTTCAGGTTCGGCGCGGTGGCGAGGGCGTCCAAATTCTTTGCCCCCATATAAGGAAGTACGACGGCGTCAATTTCCTCGAGCGCCACATCTTCGGGCTGATTCTGCAAATCCCAAACAGCGGCGCGCATTCCTTCAGGCAGCGGCCGAACCGCTTCCAGCAATTCCCGGTCGGGAAATGTAACGGTCTTTATGATCTGTTCGCTCAGTGCCATAACAGCTACTTTAACCACGGCGGCGGGAACCGCTGAATCCGGCGTCTCAAGCGCGGAAGGTCTGGACATGAACCCTGCTGGGTCGTAGGTTCAGGGTTAAGGCAATTACGCCGGACCCAACAGAAGGGCTTTTGTCATGGAGTGGATTATCTGGATTCTCGTAATCATTGCGGTGGTGTCGATTGTTGTATGGATGCTGCGGAAGAATTCCGGTCCGGCTTCGGGTGGCAACTCGCCTGAACAGCGCCATCCGGGAAATCAGCCAGGGTCCGGTGCCAATGAACCGATTGTCGAGGCCGGACCACCGGTAAGCAACACTCCCGCAGCCGGCACAGCCGGAGCCGGCGCCGCTGGCTCAGTAACCGCAGCCGGAGCAGAGCGGGATACCAATGCCGCCACTGCCAATGACGAGCGCTGGCAGACCGCTTCGTCTGACCCTGTCGACCGCCCCACCGCGCCGGACCGCGGCTCACGCCACACCACGGCCGCTGACGGAACCGTCGACGATACCGCCGGACGGGGTGCTGTGCCAGCTGCCGGGCAGGAGGATGAACACAACGCGATGGGCCGGCACAACCTCGGCGAAGACCTCCCGGGCGACCGGGACGATGACAGCCTTGGCTCAGCCAATATCGGTGAAGATCAACCGGGAGATCCGGATTACGACAGCATGGGTTCGAGCAATATCGGCGGACCAAAGACCGAGCGCGGACACCACAGTCTCGGTTCACATAACCTCGGCGAAGGCGATGATGCGGCAGTAGAGGACCCCACTCCCCCTAGTACCCGCCGCCAGACCAGGCAGGACGCGCAGGAGAACGGGAATGACTCTGACCGGGACAAGGGAACGCCCTAATCCCCTGCCGGCACGACGGCGGAGCTGGCTCGCCGCCGCGGCCATCGCCGTCGTCGTGCTCTCCGGCTGCAGCTCGCCGGATCCGATCGCGCCCAACGCACCCGAAAGCACCGGTTCGGCGTCCTCGAACGGCGACGGCGGCGCACAAGTTCCTTCCACTCCCGGATCATCAGAAAACACCCCGCCCGAAACCGGCACCGGTGTCCTGGCCGGTCAGCTGACAGTCACCGGCACGGTAGTCGATGGGCTCAGCTCGCCGTGGTCGATGGCACTCCTGCCGAACGGAACGGTCTTGCTCTCCGAGCGCGATACCGCCGCCATTAAGCTCATCGACGACGGCGTAGCCAGCATGGTCGGAACAGTGGCCAACGTTCAGCCCGGCGGCGAAGGCGGCCTGCTCGGCATCGCGGTTGCCCCCACCTTCGAGCAGGACCGCTACCTCTACGCGTATTACACGAGCGCCAACGACAACCGGATCGTCCGGATGAAGTACGACGGGACAGGTGCGGACGGCGGACTCGGTGAGCAGGAAGTGCTGCTGGACGGCATCCCAAAGTCGTTCATCCACAACGGCGGCCGGATCAAGTTCGGTCCGGATGGAATGCTGTATGCCGGCACCGGCGATGCCACTCTGCAGAACGAAGCACAGGACGAGGATTCGCTGGCCGGCAAAATCCTGCGGCTCTCCCCCGACGGCGAACCGGCGGAAGGAAATCCGTACGGCGACAATCCGGTCTACAGTCTCGGACACCGCAATGTGCAGGGACTCGCATGGGACTCCGCTGGGCGGCTGTGGGCCAGTGAATTCGGTCCTGACATCGATGACGAGCTGAACCTGATTGAACCCGGAAACAATTACGGCTGGCCGGACGTCACCGGAGCACCCGGTGTTGAGGGATTCGTCGATGCGCAGGTGGTGTGGCCTTCAACGGCCACGTCATCCCCCAGCGGGATGACCATAGTCGACGACATTGCCTACATTGGTGGTTTGCGTGGACAACGGCTGTGGGAAGTCCCGCTGAACGACGGCGCCGCGGGGAACCCGATCAGCCACTTCCGGGACGAATATGGACGGCTCCGGGATGTCATCACTGGCCCGGCAGGCGCGTTGTGGGTCGTCACCGACGGGGCGGAAAATCAGCGGATTCTCCGTGTCGAGGGACGTTGATCACACCTGCTCAAACCGATTTCCCTCCCGGGGAAAATTCCTGCTAGTGTTACTTGTCGTTGCCGCAATTCATCAGCCTGGCTCACGCCGGAAATTGGATTGCGGAACGAGATGCGCCTCTAGCTCAATTGGCAGAGCAATTGACTCTTAATCAATGGGTTCCGGGTTCGAGTCCCGGGGGGCGCACAGCGAAAAAGACCGTCTGACCAGGCGTTATGCCCGGTCGGACGGTCTTTCTTTTTTCCACACACGACGGCGGTGAGTGGCTTAGGACTCGTTGTGGCCGGTGGTCCCGTTCTTTTGCTTAAGAACACCAAGTTCGTCGTCATTCTCTGGTGGAGAATCCGCCGGAAGTTCCTCCGCCAGCTTCTTCTTGGCGCTTTCCTCCAACTCGGGTGGAGTTCCCGCCACCGGAGCGGCATGCTTGACGGCCTCTTCGACACCTTTGTCCGAGTTGAGGTCCCAGCGGGAGTCAGCCAACGACTTGATAACGGCCTGCAACTTGCCCCTCAGATCGTCCGATGAGAGCTGGCCACCCGGAACGAGTGACTTTTCAAGGTGCTGCGCCGAACCGAGCACCGATCGCCCATGATCAGTGATCGACACCTGGTGGCTGCGTCTGTCCTGGCTGCTGCGCACACGTTCAATGTGCCCGTAGGTTT
Organism: Arthrobacter monumenti; assembly: GCF_054511255.1. Lineage (NCBI taxonomy): Bacteria > Bacillati > Actinomycetota > Actinomycetes > Micrococcales > Micrococcaceae > Arthrobacter > Arthrobacter monumenti. Next base: position 457,392 of record NZ_JBTNCY010000001.1, read on the forward strand.
CGAGGCGCGATAAAGTTTTGCCCATGGTCTGAGCCTGCACATGCACGATTTGGGCAAGCTGAGCCTGCGTCATCGTGCCGTGGCCGGCAAGCACTTCCAGAGCAATTACCCCAGCGTGGGTGACCCCGATGCTTGCCAGCTGCTCGTTCCACGCATGCTCAACAAGACGCGCTGCGGTCGAGAGAAGGCGGCCTGTAGGCCACAATTCCATATCTGGCATACTTGCCACTATAACCCGCAAGAGGGCCTAAATCGCCCAAAACTGCTAAGTAACCTTATATTTATTTGGATTGAGTTCCTGGCACAGCCGAATCCGACCGCAGGGAGAACTATGAGCGACCGACTTTCCACAGGCGATGCAGCACCCGAATTCACACTGAATGATTCGACCGGTCAGACCGTGTCCCTCCCGGATTTCCGCGGCAGCAACGTCGTCGTTTATTTCTACCCCGCAGCCTCCACGCCAGGTTGCACGACTGAGGCCTGTGACTTCCGGGACAACCTGAATTCGTTGAAGTCCGCAGGATATACCGTGCTAGGCATATCACCGGACCCGGAGAAGAAGATCGCGAAATTCGTGGAGGAACAGTCCTTGAATTTCCCGCTCCTGTCGGACGAAGACCATTCTGTCGCGGAAGCTTGGGGCGCCTGGGGCGAAAAGAAGAACTATGGAAAAGTTTACGAAGGCCTGATCCGTTCGACCGTAGTGGTCGACGGCGATGGCAAGGTTGCGTTGGCGCAGTACAACGTGAAAGCCAAGGGACACGTCGAAAAACTGCGGCGGGACCTCAAGCTGGACTGACCGGTCAGCCGCACCTATCGGCCGTCTTCCGGAACCGGTTATCTCTCTGGCTCCGGAGGCCCATTTTCTGATCCTGGCTGCTCTGTCCAAACGGGTAGACTGGGGTCTGGCATTCAACCGCGACGAAATCGTTCCGGTTTTTGCCAATGCGCGAGTGGTGAAATTGGTATACACGCCAGATTTAGGTTCTGGTGTCTTCGGACGTGCGGGTTCAAGTCCCGCCTCGCGCACCAACCAGAAACTTTTCCTGTCCAACCCATCCGGTTGAGCCAAGGCTCCGAAGTACCTTTACTACATATCTGTGGCGGGTATGTAGTGAGACTCCCTGAATCGACTCCTCTTATTGATCAGGGACAATGGGGCGGACGTTTCAGGCAGGGGGCCGGGGCGTCCGCTCCTCCACGTCATCGAGCCGCCGTCCTTTACACTAAAGAGTCGAGGATTTGGGGGCAGACGAGGTGATAACACAGTGCGACGAACGGTGTGGCAACGCGCACTGCTGAAGGTCGCCGTCGTCGGTACAGCATTGTCCCTCGCTGCCTGCACACCTCCCGTCGATCCGCCGGCCCCGGGCGGAAGCCGCGGCCCTGCCACCATCACCGGTTCCGGCAGCTCAGCACCCGAAGTCGACACCACCTTTACGTTTGCCACGGCCGCCCGGCCTGCCGGACTGGATCCAGCATTGGAAGTCGATGCGGAGTCGTACCGCGTCACCCGCCAGGTCCTCGAAACCCTCGTTGGAGTGGACCCGGTCACCGGAGGGCCCATCCCGAACCTGGCCACCAGCTGGAGCCAAGACGACGACGGGCTCTCCTATACGTTCGAACTCCGCGAAGGCGTCACCTTCCACGACGGCACCGAATTCAACGCCGAGGCGGTCTGCGCCAATTTTGAGCGCTGGTTCACTCTTCCGGAACGGGTGCGGGACGAACGGGCCGGGCTGCAGTTCCAAACAGTCTTCAAAGGCTTTGCCGACACGCCCGAACTGTCTATCTATCAGGACTGCATCGTGGACGGTCCCCTGCGGGTCAGCATTGAACTCGACGAGCGCTATACCGGCCTCATCCGCGCGCTCACCATGCCCGCGTTCGGCATCTCCTCCCCCACTGCGCTCAAAGCCAAGGAAGCCGACGTCTTGAGCGAAAAACGCGGGGCCCGGAAACTTTCCAGATATGCGATGCATCCGGTCGGTACCGGGCCTTTCACCCTCGAATCCTGGGCGGGCGACGACGTCGTGCTTGAGTCTTATCCGGGTTACTGGGGGGACCGCGGCCAGGTCCGGAAAGTCATCTTCACGACGATCTCCGACCCGGCACTCCGGCTTGAAGCCCTCAAGGACGGGCGCGTCGACGGCTACGATCTGGTTACCGTCGACAATTTCGAACCGCTGACCCGTGCCGGCATGAAGGTGCTGCTCAGGGACCCGTTCTCCGTTTTGTACATGGGTATCAACCAGGGTTACGAACCCCTCGATGACCCGCTGGTCCGGGAAGCCATGGCCCATGCGGTGGATAAGCAGGCCATCGTTGAGGATTTGTTTATCGACGGCACCGAAACGGCCCACAGCTTCCTGCCGCAGATTTTCGACATGCAGGCCGCCGAATCGCCGTCGTACGAATACGACTTGCAGGAGGCCAAGGCACTTTTGGAAGAGTCCAGCTACGACGGTGAAGAAATCCCGTTCTACTATCCGCTGGACGTCACCCGCGCCTATTTGCCCAGCCCGGAAAAGGTCTACGCCAAGCTCAGCCGCCAGCTCACCGCAGCGGGATTCAATCTGGAACCTGTCCCGATTGAGTGGTCGGACGGCTACCTGCAAAAGGTTCAGTCGGACGGGCCGCACGGGCTCCACCTCCTCGGCTGGAGTGGAAGCTACCGGGACCCGGACAATTTCGTCAGTCCGCTGTTCCGGGCCGAAACGGAGGAGTTCGGTTTCTCCAACCCCCAGTTGTTCAGCATGATCGACCGGGCGCGCAAGCTGCCCATCGGCGAAGAACGGGTGGAGGCCTACAAGGAGATCCAGGAAGCAGTCGCCGACGGGATACCGGCCGTTCCGCTTGCCTATCCCATTTCGGCACTCGCGCTCTCGCCGCGGGTGGAAAGCTACCCGGTCAGCCCGGTTCTGGATGAAGTCTTTAACGACATCGTCCTGGTCGAATAGCCAGCCGTCAGGGCGGTGGCGAATTTATGGATCGGGCGGCCTGCGCGGTACGCTCATTAGGCTAGCGCCGTGCCATTGGAGAAGAATTTGACTGCCAGGACCCATGCTGTGAAACACACCAAAACTGCCGACGTCGTTCTTATTGGCGGCGGCATCATGAGCGCCACGTTGGGCTCCATTATCCGGCAACTGGAACCGGGTTGGGATATTTCGTTGTACGAGCGCCTGGACCGGGCAGGGATGGAAAGCTCGGACCCCTGGAACAACGCCGGCACCGGACACTCCGCCCTCTGCGAGCTGAATTACAGCCCTGCGTCAGCCGACGGTTCGGTCGACCCCGCCAAGGCGATCAAGATCAACGAACAGTTCCAGGTCTCCCGCCAGTTCTGGTCGCACATGGTCGCGGGTGGCCACATCGGCGCGCCCCGCAAATTCATCAATCCGATTCCGCACATGAGCTTCGTCTGGGGCGATGGCCCGGCCGACTATCTGCGCCGCCGGTACGATGCGCTGAAGCCACAGCCGCTGTTCGAGACGATGGAGCACTCGGAAGACCACGCCAAGCTGGCGGAATGGACCCCGCTGGTGATGGGCGGCCGTGATCCGCAGCAGCGCGTCGCCGCATCCCGGGTGGCAGGCGGAACCGACATTGACTTCGGCTCCCTGACCCGTGAGTTGACCGGCTTCATGGAGAAGAACGACGTCGACCTCAACTTCGGCACGGATGTCACCGACGTCGCCCGGGGAACGGATGGCCGCTGGGAAGTCTCGGTCAAGGACCGGGCAACCGACGAGGAAACCACCGTCCGGGCACGTTTCGTCTTCATCGGCGCCGGCGGCGGTGCCCTGCATCTGCTGCAGCAGACCGGCATTCCCGAGGGCAAAGGCTTCGGCGGTTTCCCGGTCGGCGGGCAGTTCCTGCGCTGCGGTAATGAAGAGATCGTCAATCAGCACAACGCCAAAGTCTACGGCCAGGCCTCCGTCGGAGCACCGCCGATGTCTGTTCCGCACCTGGACACCAGGTTCGTCAATGGCAAGCGGTCCCTGCTCTTCGGTCCCTACGCCGGCTTCTCCACCAAGTTCCTCAAGCGCGGTTCCCTGCTCGACCTTCCGTTGTCCTTGCGGCCCAGCAACCTGATTCCCATGCTCGCGGTCGGCAAAGACAACATGGACCTGACCAAGTACCTGATCACGGAAGTACTCAAGAGCCGTGAGTCCAAAGACGAGGGCCTGAAGGATTACTACCCGCAGGCCAACGGCGACGCCTGGGAGTTGATCACCGCAGGCCAGCGTGTGCAGGTGATCAAGAAGCACCCCAAGAAGGGCGGCATCCTGCAGTTCGGCACGGAGATGATCACGTCCGCGGATGGATCCATCGGTGCCCTGCTCGGTGCCTCCCCCGGAGCTTCCACTGCGGCGCCGATCATGTTCGAGATGCTGGAACGTTGCTTCCCGCAGCAGGCCGCGTCCTGGCAGCCCAAGCTCAAGGAAATGATCCCCGGCTACGGCGTGAAGCTGAACGAGAACCCACAACTGGCCCGTGAAATCATGTCCGAAACCGCCAAGGTCCTTCAGCTCTAGCCCTCAGCTCAAGTCCTCCTGAAAGACTTCCATGTTCCGATTGGCGAAACTATCGCTCGCTAACCGGGCGCTGATCGCGCTGATCACCGTTTTCGTCGCGGTGTTCGGCGTGATCTCCATGGGCTCGCTGAAGCAGGAGCTCATCCCGTCCCTGGAGTTCCCGCAGGTCACCGTCATTAGCTCTATGCCAGGTGCCTCGCCCCAGGTCGTCGACGAGCAGGTCAGCGAACCGCTCGAAAGCGCCCTGCAGGCCGTTGAAGGACTCGAATCCTCCAGCGCCACCTCCCGCACCGGCGTCTCCACCATCAACCTGACTTTCGCCTACGGGACCAATCTTGACCGCGCCCGCAGCCAGGTCGACCGCGCCATCTCCAACGCCGGACGGGAACTGCCCGACGACGTCGACCCCCAGCCGCTTGCCGGAAGTATCAGCGACTTCCCGATCCTGTTTATGGCAGTCTCGTCCAACGAATCGCTCAGCCAGCTGAAATCGGATCTGGAACGCCTAACAGTGCCTGCACTGCAGAAAATCGAAGGCGTACGCAGCGCTGAAGTCACCGGCGGTGCCACCCAGCACATCGAAATCCTGCCCGACGACGACGGCCTCGCCGCCACTGGATTGGCCGTTACCGATATTCGCGAGGCGTTGGAGAACAGCGGTGAACTGGTGCCGGTGGGCACGATCGAAGAGGGCGACAAGTCCCTCACCGTGCAAATCGGCAGTCCGCTCGACTCCCTCGAGGCCATCCGCTCGCTCCCCCTGCAAAGCGGCGACGCCGGTGCGGACGACCCGGGCACTGCCGCCGGCGGCCAAGGTTTCCCTGGCGATGGTTCAGTGCCTGGCCAGACTGAGTCGGCCTCCGGCGTCGTGACGATCGGCGACGTCGCGAGCGTAGACATTGTCGACGACGAAGCCACCTCGATCACCCGCACCAACGGCGAAGAAACCCTCGCCCTCTCCGTCACGAAGAAGCCCGACGGCGACACGGTGGCTATTTCGCATGCCATCACGGACATGCTCCCGCAGCTCGAAGCGGAGCTCGGATCCGGAGCCGAATTCACCACGATTTTCGACCAGGCTCCGTTCATCGAGCAGTCCATCGACGACCTGACCACCGAGGGCCTGCTGGGTCTGGCGTTCGCCGTCGTCGTCATCCTGGTTTTCCTGCTTTCCGTGCGCTCCACCCTGGTCACCGCGATCTCAATCCCGCTGTCGCTGCTGGTGACGTTCATCGGGCTTTACACATTCGGGTATTCGCTGAACATCATCACGCTGGGCGCGCTGACCATCTCGATCGGCCGGGTGGTGGATGACTCGATTGTGGTGATCGAAAACATCAAGCGTCACCTGAGCTACGGCGAGGAAAAGCGGCACGCCATCCTCACCGCCATCCGCGAAGTCGCCGGCGCCATCACCGCCTCGACGCTGACCACCGTCGCCGTGTTCCTGCCGATCGCGTTCGTCGGGGACCTGGCGGGCGAGCTGTTCCGGCCGTTCGCGCTGACTGTCACCATTGCGCTGCTCGGGTCGCTCGCCGTCGCGCTCACCATCGTTCCCGTGCTCGCCTACTGGTTCCTGAAAAGCCCCCGGCACGACGTCGATCCGGCCCAAGTGCGCACCGCAGCCGAGCAGCGGGAACGGAAATCCTGGCTGCAGCGCGGCTACCTGCCTGTCCTGGGCAAGACGCAGAAGCACCCCGTTATTACCCTGATCGCGGGCGTGCTGGTGCTGGGCGGAACGCTGGCGATGACTCCCCTGCTGCAGACGAACCTGTTGGGCGATTCCGGGCAGAACAGTTTCGGCATCACGCAGGCATTGCCGCCGGGGACAAGTCTGGAGACGACGTCGGAAGCGGCCGCGGATGTGGAGGATGTTCTCGCCGAGACCACCGGCATCAGAGAGGTGCAGGTGACGATCGGCAACGCCACCGGCGGATTTGCCGCCCAGGTTTCCGGTGGCGCCTCGGAGGCGAATTTCACCGTCATCACCGATCCGGAAGCAGACCAGCCTGCATTGCAGGACAGGGTCCGGCAGAACCTGGAGAATGAGGTCCCCGGCGATATCACCGTGTCCGCGGCGCGGGGTGGCTTCGGCACGGCAAGCAATATCGACGTCGACATCACCGCCTCCAACGCCGACGACCTGCGCGCGGCGACAGACGCCGTCGTCGACTCTGTCACCGGAGTCGATGGGGCAGGCGAGATCAGCAGCAATTTGTCCTCCTCGCAGCCGGTGGTGCAGGTGAACGTGGACCGCGCCGCTGCCGCCGAAGCCGGCCTGAACGAGGAGCAGATTTCCGGGCTGCTCGCTTCCACCGTCAGTCCGCTGCCCGCCGGAACGGTGCGCATCGAGACCGATAACTATCCGGTGCTGATCGGCGAGGGACGCGAATTCGACAGTGTCGACGAACTCCGGAACCTCCAGCTGCCCACCGCCTCCGGTCCGATCGCCCTGACCAGCGTCGCCGAGGTCCGGGAAGTCGAAATCCCGACCACCATCACAAGTTCCGACGGCCAACGCACCGCACGTGTATCGATCACTCCAGCCAACGACAACCTGGGTGCACTCAGCACGGAAATCCAGGAACGCGTGGATTCGGCGGACCTGCCGGCGGGGACGACGGCGACACTGGGCGGTGCGACGACGGAACAGGCGGAGTCGTTCGCACAACTGGGCCTGGCGCTGCTCGCCGCCGTCGCGATTGTCTACGTGATCATGGTGGCCACCTTCAAGTCGCTCGCGCAGCCGCTGATTCTGCTCGTGTCGGTGCCTTTCGCCGCGACGGGTGCCATCGCGCTGCTGCTGGTGACCCAGGTTCCGCTCGGGCTGCCCTCGCTGATCGGCATGCTGATGCTCGTCGGGATTGTCGTCACCAACGCGATTGTGCTGATCGACCTGATCAACCAGTACCGTCGGCCACACGATGGCTCACCGGGGATGTCCGTCGCGGACGCGATCACCCATGGCGCCCGGCAGCGTCTGCGGCCGATCCTGATGACTGCGCTGGCGACGATTTTCGCGCTGACACCCATGGCGTTGGGCCTGACGGGCGAGGGTGGTTTCATCTCGCAGCCGCTGGCTATCGTCGTCGTGGGCGGGCTGATTTCCTCAACCGCGCTGACGCTGATCCTGGTTCCGGTGTTGTACCGGCTGCTGGAGGGGCGGCGTGAACGGCGGGCTCTGGAGCGGGCCGAGCGCGAGGGGGACTCTGACGGCGACCATCGCGGGGGTGCCGACGGCGGCAGTCACCACCGCGGGCGCCATGCCTCCGTTTCGGATCCGGACGCTCCGGCTACGTCCTGATCGTGCGGTTCGGTCCGCTTTCGGGTGGCTCCCGCCGGCGGCAACGAAAATTCGCTCCTTCCTCACGAATTATTAAAGCCGCCTCACGGGAGCCAACCCCTTCAGCTACGCTCTCAGGATGGACGTAACCGTATCCCCCGCGATGGCTGGCATCACGGCGGGACGAGTTGCCTTGTCCGATGCACGCAGCCGCAGAACCTGGTTTGTGGATGTGGCTCCGTTCGAACTTGGTATCAGTCCAGTGACGCAGGACGAGTATGCCGGAATCACTGGTGAATGGCCAGGAGCTGCGCGCGGGGAACGGTTACCGGTCGACGGTGTGTCGTGGTGGGATGCGACCCGGTTCTGCAACGCTCTATCCGAGCAGGCCGGCTTTGTCTCCGTCTACCGCATAATTGGCGACGACGTCGTATGGGATGTTTCGGCAAATGGCTACCGGTTGCCGACGGAGGCTGAATGGGAGTATGCCTGCAGGGCAGGAACGACGGGACCACGCTATGGTGACCTCGACTCAATAGGCTGGTATCGCCACAACTCGGACGAGCGGCCACATCAAGTCGGCGGTAAGAGGCCAAATGAGTGGGGCCTGCATGACCTGTTGGGTAACGTTTGGGAATGGTGCTGGGACTTCTCCGATACCGAACGGTACGGTACCTATAGGGTGATGCGCGGCGGTGGATGGTTCGACGAGCATTGGAGTTGCCGGGCGTCCGTACGGCGCGGCAGCTACCCCGGTCTTCGCATCGACGATCTCGGATTCCGCGTTGCCCGGGGACCATTGAACACTGAGCCCGAGGGGAGTTCCGCATGAGCAGCAACGGATTCGCGGACTTCGAGGAAAGCTCCGGGAGCGGCGGCTCCTCCCGGATTGAGGTGGGCGTACGGAGTGCCCTTCCCGGCGACATCCAGGCGATCAATTCAGTCGACGAGCTAAGTGGACGAGCCCCTGGAGACGCTTCTGCTCTTGAAGCGGCGGTGGCCGATCCGAACCGGCACATCGTCGTTGCGGAAGCTGGCGGCTCCGTCGTCGGATGGGGAAAGACCCATTACTGGGACTACGCGGATGATCCCGCACCCGCTGGGCACTATCTTGGAGGAGTGACTGTCCTGCCGGCATGGCGACGAAGCGGGATCGGCACCGCGCTGACTGAAGCGCGCCTGCAGTGGATCTGGCAACGCAGTGCTGATGCTTGGTATGTAGTAAATGCCGGGAACCTCAGCTCCATTGCGCTACACCGAAAATGGAACTTTGTAGAGGCAGCCCGTGCATCGAAGTTCCACACGACTACGTTCACTGGCGGAACCGGGCTCCTGATGCGGGCACCGCGCGTATAGAACCGGTTGGTGTGGGTAGCTTTCGACGGCGGTGGCTTCCGCGGGCGGCCCCCGTGGTCGTTCGCCTGTTGTTCGTCTTCGGCTGGCTTCCGCCGGGTGGCTCCCGTCGGGTGGCTTCCGCCGGCGGCAACGAAAATTCGCTCGTTCCTCACGAATTATTAAAGCCGCCTCACGGAAACCAACCCTTTGGTGATGGACCGTTCGCTGCTAATGGATAGGTATATGCCACCTCGTTGGCCACAACATGGAACCAATGGCCGACACATCAACTTTTCGTTATCGTTTCGTGATATGTATCCATCCAGATATTCGAATACTGTCGGTGGTGGGTCGTAGCGTTGGTGACATGGACAACGCAGCAGGTTTCAGCACCGGATCCGGCACCGCCGCCGGCTCCGCTGCTGCTGCGCTGGCTCGTTCGACGGCCGGTACTCATTCGACAGCCGCATCCCGCGCCGCCGCTGGTTCTGCTGTGGTGGAGGGCATGGCTGATGAGTTGCGGGTGCTCTCGCATCAGGCGGCTGCGGGCACCGCGGGCGTGGTGGAGGCTGGTGAGGCGGCGTTGTTCGCGCACCGGGTGGAGGAACTCTCCCGCACCGTGGAGCATTTGCAGGTCGTCGCGGCCGGCCGGCTCGAACAAGTCCGCTCCGACGCCGAATCCGAGGGTAAGACCACGTCTTGGGTGAGTGCGGATGGGAAGGTGCAGCAGGAATACCGGCACACCGCCGACTACCTCCGCGCCGCGTTGCGGATCGGCCGCAGCGAAGCGGCTAAACGCGTCCGCCTCGCCGCGACCCTGCTGCCGACGACGGGGATGACGGGGGCACCGGTTCCGCCGGTGCATGAACATTTGGCGGAGGCGATGGCCGACGGGGACGTCTCCACCAAAGCCGCCACGGCCGTGACCATGGCCCTGCGGAAGGCCAAACCGTTGGCTGACCCGGTGACGTTGGCGCGGATGGAGGAGTCGTTGACGGCGACCGCCGCGGAACAGGACCCCGACTTCGTCAATATCGCCGCGGCCCGGTGGATGAACCACATCGACCAGGACGGCGCCGAACCATCCGAGGAAGTGCTGCGGCACCGGCAGGGGATCTTCACCCGCACCAAACGGGCCGGGCTGCATCATTTGGAGATCTTCGCCACCGACGACCAATACGAACATCTCATCACCACGGTCAATACCGCCGCGAATCCGCGTGCCCGCGGCTGCGGCATCGAGGACCCCGACCCAGCAGATGTCAGCCGGGCCGACGAAGATGAAGCCAGTGCTGATGCGGGTGTGGTGGATGGCCGGTCGCGGCCACAGAAACTGCTCGATGGTCTCGTCGCCGCCTGCAAAGCCGCCCTCGCCGCCGGTGGGATGCCTGCCACGGGTGGGCACCGTCCGCAGGTAATGGCCGTAATCGACTACCAGGACCTGATCAACGACCTCGACCTTGACTCCGGCACGGGTTCGTACACATACACGGGTCCGGTCACCGCGCAGAACATCCGCAAACTCGCCTGCGACGCGGAGATCATGCCCGTGATCCTCAGCAGCGAGGGCCGGATCCTCGACGCCGGACCCGGCCAACGCCTCTTCCCGCCACACCTGCGCAAAGCACTCATCGCACGCGACGGCGGCTGCGCGTTCCCCGGCTGCTACATGCCCGCCTCCTGGTGCGAAGCACACCACATCGACTACTGGTCCAAAAACGGTGCCACCAGCACAGACAACGGTGTTCTGGCATGCTCGTTCCACCACCACCTGATACACAAAGAAAAATGGCGGATCCACGTCGAAAACGGGGTCCCCTGGTTCATCCCACCCCAATACGTCGACCCCTACCAAAAACCACTACGGAACCACTACTTCGACCGGAAACCCCACACAACCGGCCACCACCAAACGAGTCTCCCACTACCAGCCACAGGGTAGAACCATGCCCACACCCATGCCCCGAGTGTCTGCTGAAATCGACCCCTCCATGGCATGGCTGGGACTCGAGAACCTTGCTTTAATGAGCGTCGAGAATTTCGCGGACTTCCTCGTTGGTGGTTTGCGTGAACTTCTCGTAGGCGGAGCCAACCGAGCCCAGGTCGTCGGTTGCCCAGGTACAAACGACGTCGTCGGCCAGCTCCTGCAATTCTGCGCAAGTCTGCCGGGCACCTACGGGGATGGCGGCAACCAACCGTCCGGGCGAGTAGCGGCGGGCGACAATCAATGCGGCCTTCATCGTCGAACCGGTAGCGAGCCCGTCATCGACGATGATCACCGCACGTCCGATGAGGTCAACAGGCGGACGGCCGCTGCGGTACGTTTCTTCCCTTCGCAGGAGTTCTTCTCGTTCCGTTGTGGCGACCGTGTCGAAAGCGCCACCGGGCTTATCGACTCCCGGCAATTGCTCCAACACGGTATCGTTTCGCACTACTTCAACGGTGTCGGCCAGCAGGGCAAGCGCTCCCATTGCCAGTTCCGGATGCGCCGGAACACCAATCTTGCGTACGACCAGGACATCGAGTTCGGCGCCCAATTCCTCCGCCACTACGGCCGCTACCGGCAGACCGCCGCGGGGAAGGGCGAGGACCAGCGGACGCCCTTCCGTGGGCCGATCGGGTGCTTCTTCAGCCAATGTCTGCTTCACGTCGGCGGCAAGGGCCTGGCCAGCCTCCTGCCGGTCCCGATAACGTTGCTTCATTGTTCTGCACCCTCTTTTGCACCTTGCAGGATCCTTCTACCCCGGCCGCATACGTCAACTCTTCGGCTTGGAGGGCTTGACCGCCGGGTCTCGGATCAGTTTCTGGTTCACGAATTCGTCCATGCCGTACTTTGCTTCAGCAGTTGCGGGGGGATCCACGGTCGAATACGGAGTCATATCTTCACCGTACCCGGTAATAAGGGTACTTTGTATAGAAAAGAACGTCATTTCAGGAGGATGCAATGAACCAGGAATCGGGCAAGAAAGTCGACGACGATGGCGCCACGGACTCCAAGGGCACGAAGGACTCCGGTGGCACAATCCCCAATCCAAAGGACGGCGTCGGCGCAACGTCGACCGACGAGGCGAACACCTTCGAGGAAGAGGAAGATCCCGAACACGGACCGGACGATGCCAAGGACAGGCGGGACGGCGACGGCGGCAGCTAAGCCAAATCATGTGGATCGGCTGGATTGAGCTTGATCTGCTGCTTGGGGATGTCCATTCCCTGAAGGGGAAACGCTCCATCGTCCGGCCGCTGGTCAGCGATGTCAAGCGCAAATATTCAGTTTCCGCCGCGGAGGTGGATGCCCAGGCCCTGTATCGCCGCACCGTGATCGGGGCCGGGCTGGTCGCTGACAGCCGGGCTCACGTCGTCGAAGTCCTCGATGCGGTGGAACAGTTTGTGGCATACCGTCCGGAGCTCGAACTTTTGAGTGCACGACGCCGGATTGTCTCCAACGATGACGATTAGGGGCGGGAACATATTCGGCGATGGCCGAGTTGTACCAGTAGATGCAAATGCATATATATGGATTTCGGCACTAAGCTTGGCCCTGGGGCACTTACACCGACGCCCACATTGCTCACAGGCGATGCAAATACCCCAACGTTCCGACAGCCGAGAAAGGACTTCCCATGCAGATCGGTATCTTCACCGTCGGAGACGTGACGCCTGATCCTACCAACGACACCGCGCCGACCGAACATGAGCGTATCAAGGCGATGGTGACAATCGCCAAGCACGCCGAGGACGTTGGACTGGACGTCTTTGCCACCGGCGAGCACCACAATCCGCCGTTCGTCCCGAGTTCGCCGACGACGATGCTCGGCTACATTGCCGCACAGACCGAGCGGCTCATCCTCTCGACATCTACGACGCTGATCACCACGAACGACCCGGTGAAAATTGCAGAGGATTTCGCCATGCTCCAGCACCTCGCCGACGGCCGGGTCGACGTCATGATGGGCCGCGGCAATACTCCCCCGGTCTATCCCTGGTTCGGCAAGGACATCCAAAAGGGCATCGAGCTCGCGGTGGAGAATTACCACCTGCTGCGCCGGCTCTGGGATGAGGAAGTAGTGAACTGGCAGGGGCAGTACCGCACGCCGCTACAAGGCTTCGTTTCTACACCCCGCCCGCTCGATGATCTCCCTCCGTTTGTCTGGCACGGCTCGATCCGCAGTCCGCAGATCGCCGAGCAGGCCGCATACTACGGCGACGGATTCTTCGCCAACAACATTTTCTGGCCGAAGGAGCACTACATCCAGCTCATCCGGCTCTACCGGGAGCGCTACGAACACTACGGACACGGCTCGGCGGATCAGGCCATTGTCGGCCTCGGCGGTCAGGTGTTTATGCGCAGGAATTCACAGGACGCAGTGAACGAATTCCGCCCCTACTTCGATAACGCACCCGTCTATGGTCACGGCCCCTCGCTGGAGGACTTCACCTCACAGACGCCGCTTACCGTCGGCAGCCCGCAGGAAGTTATCGACAAGACGCTGACCTTCCGGGAGTACTTCGGCGACTACCAGCGCCAGCTCTTCCTGGTGGACCATGCCGGCCTGCCGCTGAAGACAGTGCTTGAACAGCTGGACCTCCTGGGCTCCGAGGTCGTGCCGACCTTGCGGAAGGAATTCGAGGCCCGCAAGCCGGCACATGTTCCGGAGGCCCCAACATTCGAGAGCAGGAAGGCGGAGCGTGAGAAGCAGCAACAGTCCCTCAACTAGTTCTGACCACGCAGTTGGTACCGCGCATATCCGCGCGGCCACCGACGCCTGGGAGTCGTTGTTCCGTGCACAGGTGTCGGTGATGCGGCTGCTCCAGGCCGATGCGGCGTTCCGGAATCTGAACATGCGCGAGTACGATGTCTTGTTCAATCTCTCCCGTTGCCCCACCGGCTGGCTCCGGCTCAACGACTTGAACGCGCTGCTCTTGATGAGCCAGCCAAGCCTGAGCCGGATGGTCGACCGGCTTGAAGCGCGCGGTCTGCTGGACCGCAAGCAGGCGCCGGAGGATCACCGCGGCGTGCTGATTGGCTTGACCCAGGAAGGCGCCGAGTTGCAGAAGACCATCGGACGCGAACACGTGCGCAGCATCGGCCGGATAGTCGGTGGAGCTTTGAGCCCGGAGGAACTCACCCAGCTCCAAGCGCTGACGATGAAGCTACGTGCGAGTATCCGGTGACTATCGCAATTGGGTGAGCTTGCCGGCGTCGTCCATGGGCAGTTCATTGACTGTCGCGGTGACGCGGACCTCCTGCAACTGCAGCCTGCCGCCGACGGTGGAAAGGAACGCAGTGTCGGAGGCGTCGCGGCCTGTGGTGATGCGAAGCATTGACTCCCGCGGGGCGAGACCGGTGGCATCGATGACGTGCCAGACGCCGTCGACATAAGCCTCGACCACAGCATGAAAGTCCATTGGGCTGAGCCCGGGGGCGTACACCGCGGCCAGCCGGGCAGGGACGTCTTTGGCACGCAGCAGCGAGATGACCAGATGGGCATAGTCGCGGCAAACGCCCTGGCGGCCCAGGAATGTCTCGACCGCGCCGTCGGTGGGCCGTGAAGAACCCGCGACGTAGCTCAGCTCCCGGTTCACCCACTGGCGCACAGCAACAAGCAGGTCCATACCCTGCATGTCGCCGAACTCTGCAAAGGAGACGGGCAGCAATCGGTCCGATTCGCAGTAGCGGCTCGGCCGGACGTACCGGATCAGATCCATTTCGTCGATGGGTTCGGCCCGTTCGGTGCCGGCGATCTCAGCGCTGTAGTCCACGACCACTTTCGCGGGCTGTTCCAGCGTGATCGTGTGCATCCGGCCACTATGTAGATCAGCGATTTCGTGCATCGTCGCGGGCAGGCCGTCGACTGTGACATTAAGCGTTTCGTCGAAGGAATGGAATCCTTTGTTCCCGGCAGCCGCCACAGCCATCGCAATAGACGTATTGTGTGTGGTGGTGAAGGCCAGGTGGGCCGAAACGACGCGTTCCATCGGCAATGTGCTCCTTGGGGTGCGGTGTTGGATGTGGACGGTTCCGTGGACTGTTCCGGAAACGGCTGAATCCATTGCCCAGCCTACCCGCCTATGCTGAGAGGAACCGAACAGGAGATCCGCGTGAAATCTTTCCGCCCCGGCGATATTCCGGATTTGACCGGCCGACGTGTGATTGTCACCGGCGCCAACAGCGGCCTCGGGCTGCAAACCAGCCTGGCTTTGGCCGCCAAAGGTGCGGCCGTGACGTTGGCCTGCCGGAACATGGACCGCGGCACCCGTGCGTTGGAACATGTCCGCGAAGCAACGGAGTCCACCGTCTGCGATGCGCGTGAGCTGGACCTGGCCAGTCTGGATTCCGTCCGGTCCTTCGCCGAGGGATGGGAAGGGCCGCTGGACATTCTGGTCAACAACGCCGGCGTGATGGCCACTCCCCTGACCCGCACCGAGGACGGATTCGAGCAGCAGCTGGGCATCAACCACCTGGGTCATTTCGCCCTCGGCGGGCTGTTGCTGGAGAACCTTCGCCAGGCAGGCAGCGCGCGGGTTGTGGCCGTGTCGAGCTTGGCGCACAAGCGCGGATCGATTGATTTCTCCGATCTGAACAGCGAGAGCCGCTACCGTCGGTGGGGTGCCTATGGCCAAAGCAAGATTGCCAATTTGTACTACACCGTCGAGTTCAGCAAGCGTCTGCAGGCCCGCGGCGAGGACATTACCGCCGTCGCCGCGCATCCGGGTTTGGCCAGCACCAGATTGTTTGCCAACACCGGCGGCTTCCGTCCCGCAGCGGACGTCATGGCCGGATTCGTCCGGTTGATGGGCCAGTCGGATTCGGCCGGCGCACTGCCCATTCTCTACGCCGCCACCGCTCCGGAAGTCGAGGGCGGGGATTTTTACGGGCCCGACGGCGTTGGCGAGCGGCGCGGGAATGTGGCCTTGGTCGCTCCGGTACAGCAGGTACTGGACGAGGAAACCGGGCGCCGGCTGTGGGAAAAGAGCGAAGAACTCACCGGCGTGAGGTATCCGGACCTCGCGGCGGTCTGAAGTCCCTAGCGGACTAGCCTAGTCCGCGTATTGTTGCGACGGCGGCGATCACTGCATCGGCCGCCGCATCCAGCTCCGCGGTGGTGACGGTGGAGGTAAAGCTGAACCGTACTGCGGTCTGTGCGACTGACGGCTCGATTCCCATCGCCGTGAGCACGGGCGAGGGTTCGTCCGAACCCGCCGCGCACGCGGAACCACTGGAGCACACGACCCCCAGACGCTCCAACTCCAGCAGCACTGATTCCCCGCTCGTGCCCGGAAAGCAGAACGAAGCGATGGAGGGCAGCCGGTTGTTCCGGTGACCGGTCAGCATCGCGCCATCGACGCCGTCGAGCACGTGCTGGATGAACCGGTCCCGCAGCTCAGTGACTGATCCGGCGGTTTGTATGCGTTGCTCCTCCGCCAGACTCAACGCGGTGGCGAGCGCGACAGCTCCGGCAACGTTCTCGGTGCCGGACCGGAGCCCCCGCTGTTGTCCGCCGCCGTGGATGAGCGGTTCCGTGTGCAGCCTGCCGCGCAGGTACAGGGCGCCGCATCCCTTCGGCGCGCCGAGTTTATGCCCGGACAGGCTCAGCGCATCGACACCTAGATCCTTGACGTTCAGTGGTTCCCAACCGGCGGCCTGCACCGCATCGGTGTGGAATGGAACCCCGTATTCCTTTGCGAGCCGCGCGATCCCCGCGATCGACTGGACGGTTCCGACCTCGTTATTGGCGTACATGATGGTGCACAGTGTCGCGCCCTCGGCGAGCGCCTGGCGGAGGATGTCCAGTTTCACCAGCCCGTCGACGTCGACCTCGACCCTGGTGACGCGGAAGCCGTGGTGGCGGACGAGGTACCCGCATGACTCCTCCACCGCGGGGTGTTCGATACTGCTGGTCACGATGTGACGGGGGCCGGGGTTCGCCAGCGCGATTCCTTTGACTGCCTGGTTGTCCGCCTCGGTGCCGCCGGAGGTGAAAGTTACTTCGCCCGGCCGGCAGCCCAGTATGCGCGCCACCCGTCCGCGGGCGGTCTCGAGCGCCGCTGCCGCGGATTCGCCGACAGTGTGGTGGCTCGATGGGTTGCCGAAGTCTCCGGTCAGGTAGGGCCACATGGCCTCGAGCGCTTCGCGGCGGACCGGTGTCGTGGCGGCGGCATCCAGATAGAGCATGGCCGGTCCTAACCCAGAGCGCCCATGGCTGGGTCCGCCGGGTGGGGTTCGACGTCGATATCCAGTCCCAGGTCGAGCGCCCGGACGCTGTGGGTCAGCGCGCCGACGGAGATAACGTCGACGCCGGTCCGCGCGATGGCGCCGACCGTTTCCAGATTGACCCCGCCGCTTGCCTCGACCAGCGCCCGGCCCGCGATGAGCGTCACTCCCTCCACCAGTTCCGCCGGGGAAAAGTTGTCCAGCATGATGGTATCCACACCGGCGGCGGCTACGGCTTCGATCTGGTCCAGCCGGTCGACCTCCACCTCGAAGTGCATGGTGTGTGGGAGCTTCGCCCGGACCTGCCGCAAGGCGTGCGTCAGGTCGACCGTTCCGTTCTGGGTGAGGACGGCCAGGTGATTGTCCTTGGCCATCACCGCGTCCGAAAGGCTGAACCGGTGGTTGTGTCCGCCGCCGCAGCGCACGGCGTACCGTTCGGCGAAACGCAGCCCGGGCGTGGTCTTCCGGGTATCCACGATCCGCGCTTTCGTGCCCTCGGTTTCCACAACGTAGCGGGCGGTCTCGGTGGCGATGCCGCTCAGCCGCTGCAGCATGTTCAGGCCCACCCGCTCCGCTGTCAGCAGTGGCCGCGCCGGTCCAGACACCTCCGCGAGCCGGGTACCGGCGTCGAACGTTTCACCATCCTCGATCCAGAACCTGGTGCGGATTCCGGCGTCGGTCAACCGCATGGCGGCGGCGAAGAAAGCGCTGCCGCTGAGCACACCGGGTTCGCGGGCCACCAGCTGAGCGGTTGCCTGTGCCTGCGCGGGGATCAGAGCGGTGGAGGTGATGTCGCCCCACGGTGCATCCTCGGCGAGGGCGGCCGACACCAACGCGTCGACGGCGGCCGCTTCCATCGGGAGGATTTCCAGTTGTTCTGCCACGGTTTCTGCTGCCCGCTTTCTACTAATGGTCCGCATTGACATAGGTCAGGTGCCGGGTATGCGGCCAGTCGTGGCCGGGGTGGTCGGAGCGGAAATGAGCACCTACGGATTCTTCGCGCCGTCGTGAAGCAGTCACCAGCAGGCGGGCGGCGAGGAGCAGATTGGCGTCTTCGTGATCTGCAACAGTGACCGGTTGGCGCCGCCACTGTTCCAGTTGTTTCGCCGCCACGGCCAGTGCACCGCCGTCGCGCACCAGTGCCGCGTTGGCTGCCATCAAGCGCTGCAGTTCCGCTCGGGTGAAATCTTCACTCTGGGAGCCGTCTTCGCGGGAGGATAACGTCCCAGCCATGGAAGAAGCTGCTCCGCTCAGGTCTTCGCCCAGATGCAGTGACTTCGCACCGAAGTCCGGCCACCTACCCGGATCCGCCGCCTGTCCTGAAATGTACTGGACCGCGCGGCGGGCGAAAACCAGCCCCTCCAGCAGCGAGTTCGAGGCGAGACGGTTGGCGCCGTGGACGCCGGTACAGGCCGCTTCCCCGGCTGCATACAGGTTGGGGACGGATGTTCTCCCCCACAGGTCCGTGCTGATGCCACCCATCCAGTAATGCGCCGCAGGCCGGACCGGCAGCCACCCGGTGTTCCAGTCGAACCCCAGCTCACGCGTGCGGCGGTCAATGGTCGGAAACCGCCGGGCCAGGAAATCCGGTCCGCGGCGCGCCGCCACTCCGGTCGCATCCAGGAACACGCGTGATTCCTTGCCCGCCGCGGCAAGCGTCCGCAGGTGCTCGGCGATTCCGCGCGAGACGACGTCGCGGGGCGCCAATTCGGCGTCGGGGTGGACGGCAGACATGAACCGGTGACCGCTGGCATCCCGCAACACCGCGCCCTCGCCCCGGACGGCTTCCGAAATCATGAAACTGCCGGGAACGTCCAGGGCGGTGGGATGGAACTGGAAGAACTCCAGATCGCTCAGCGCAGCACCGGCACGCCACGCCGCCGCGAGTCCATCGGCCGTGGCGACCTTCGGATTCGTGGTGTGCTCGAACAACTGCCCGGCTCCCCCTGTGGCGAGGACGACGGCGTCGGCCGGGATCGCTTCAGTGGCACCATTGCGCAGCACGGCAACGCCGGCCGCACGCTCACCCGATCGGAGAATGTCGGTCAGGAAGGTGTGCTCAAGAACGGTGATCGCGCCGTCGTCCGTACGTTGCCGGACGGCGGCGATCAGCGCGTTGGCCATGGAGGCGCCTGTCGCGTCCCCGCCGGAATGCAGGATCCGCGGTGCCGAGTGGGCGGCTTCGAGCCCCAGCGCGTAAAAGTGTTCGGTGCCGAAGGTCGACCCGTCGAACCCAACGCCGAACCGGCTCAGTTGGCCGACTTCTTCCTGCGCCGAGGCACACAGCAGCTCAACGGCGTCGTACTTGTTCAATCCCGCGCCCGCGGCCAAGGTGTCCGCGATGTGGGCCTGGACGGTGTCGCCGGACGCCGCCTGCTGTTGCGGCAGGACGGCCGAAATCCCACCCTGGGCGAAGTAGGTGTTGCTCTCCGGCAGCGCGGATTTACTGATCAACGTGACGCGGGTATCGCCCTGCCCGGCAGCGAGGAGCGCGGCGTAGAGTCCGGCAATTCCGGAACCTGCGACGACGACGTGCCGCACCTGTGACTGCGCGCTCATGGCTTGGCCGCCAGCATCCGCTCGAGCGCAGTACGGGCGGGGCCGGCGACGTCGTCCGGCACGGTGATTTGGTTCAGCACTTCGCCGCGGACGAGTCCCTCCAGCACCCAGGCCAGATAGCCCGGGTGGATCCGGTACATCGTCGAACACGGGCAGATCACCGGGTCCAGGCAGAAAATGTGGTGTTGCGGATACTCGCTGTTGAGCCGGTTCACCATATTGATTTCGGTGCCGATTGCGAACGTGGTTGGTTCGGTGGCCGCTGCGATGGCCTTGCGGATGTAGTCGGTCGAACCAGACTCATCCGCGGCATCGACCACCGACATCGGACATTCGGGGTGGACGATTACACGCACGCCGGGATATTCCGCCCGGGCCTTGTCGATCTGGCCGACGTTGAACCGCTTATGCACCGAGCAGAATCCGTGCCAGAGGATGACCTTTGAGTCCTGCAGGGTCTGTTCGTCGGTACCGCCGAACGGTTTGCGCGGACTCCACATCGGCATCTGCTCCAGTCCGATCCCCATTGCCTTGGCGGTGTTGCGGCCGAGGTGCTGGTCCGGGAAAAACAGCACCCGCTGGGCCCGCTCGAATGCCCATTCCAGTACCGTGGCGGCGTTGGATGAGGTGCAGACGATACCGCCATGGTCGCCGCAGAACCCCTTCAGCGCAGCAGAGGAATTCATGTAGGTTACGGGCATCACCGGCATCCGGCCCTGCTCATCGGGCTCGGTGCCGAACAGTTCCTCCAGCTCCTCCCAGCATTCGGTGACGGAGTCGATATCGGCCATGTCCGCCATCGAGCACCCGGCGGCCAGGTTTGGCAGGATCACTTTTTGGTCCGGGCCGGACAGCAGGTCCGCCGTTTCCGCCATGAAATGCACGCCGCAGAATACGATCGCCTCCGCTTCGGGCTTCTCTTTGGCGGCGCGGGCGAGCTGGAAGGAATCGCCGACGAAGTCCGCGTACTGGACCACTTCGTCGCGCTGGTAGAAGTGGCCGAGGATCACCAGTTTGTTCCCCAGCGTCTCCTTGGCGGCACGGATTCTGGCATCCAGTTCCTCCTGAGAGGCGTTGCGGTATTCCTCCGGTAACTGGCCCTGGCGGGGCGTGGCCGGCGGCGCGGTGTCCTTCATCGACGCCCCGGGACCATAGGAAGGCGCGCCGGGAAGGTCGAAGTCCCACGGGCCCTTGGCCAGCTCCGGGCTGCAGGTTGAGGTGGCGGCTTCCTTTGCTGCGGCTGTTCCCTGCGCGGCCTGCTCAGCCTGCTCGCGGGTGATGAGGTCGATAGTGCTCGTGACGGACATGGTCTACTCCGTATCGTTTGCTGTTTGTAGAGGTTCGACGGCGGCTGGGCCGCTTTCGGTGGTGGGAGGGCCGCTTTCGGTGGTTGGAGGGCCGGTTGCGTCTTTGTAGCGGTACAGCCGCGGAGGCCGGTGCCGGCCGCCCTGGAGGTATTCATCTGTCGGTTCGATGTCCGGAGCGTCCCGGAGCCGTCGTCGGAAATTGGCTGGGTCCAGCCGCTTGTCCAGCACAGCTTCGTAGACTTCACGCAACTGCGCGAGCGTGAAGCGTTCGCCCAACAGGTGGTAGGCGATCGACCCGTACTCGACCTTGTTCCTGAGCCGCCAGAGCGCGTAATCGACGATCTCGTTGTGGTCGAAGGCCAGTTCACCGAGCCGGTCGGCCCGAAACCAGCGGACGTTGTCCGTTTCCTGGGCGATGGCGGCCTGGTCGGCATGCACAAGCGCCCAGTACACGATGGACACCACCCGTTCAGCGGGCGACCGGTCCACCGCTCCAAAACAGTAGAGCTGCTCCAGATACTGCGGCTCCAGCCGGGTGGTTTCCTTCAGGTTCCTCGCGGCGGCTGCGACCAGGGATTCACTTCGGGCAAGCGGGCCTCCTGGCAGTGCCCAGAGCCCCCGGTACGGTTGGCGGATGCGGCGCACCAGCGGCAACCACAGCGTCGGCCGGCCGGACGTGGCGCTGGGCCTCAGGGCGAAGATAACGGTGGAAATAGCCAGCGACGGCGGCACGAACTCCCGCTCGGTAACGTTCGCTGAACTGAAATACACGCCTGCTCCATGAGTAAAGGTCAGTTTGACTTTAAGTCATTCTAGACCCGGAGTGCCGGCTGCACCAATTGCACGTGCGGATGTGACGTGCGGGTGCGGATGTGACGCAGATGGACGACGCCGACGACCGGAATACTCAGGACAACTGACCGGCACCGGGGCTCAGGGCGTTACTTGGCTTCCTTCAAAGCTTCGACGGCCCGGTCGTAGACATCCCTGGCCTGCTTATCGCTGAGCCGGTTGTTGATGTACAGCGCGCGCGGATCGCTGGAAGGTGCAATAAAGGCCTGATCAGGATCAATCCCGGGTATCCGCGCTATCTCCCGGGTTGGATAATCCGACGGATCCTCCTCGGTACATGGCCGTCCTTGGTCGTGGCACGGTGGGTTGGTTGCCACCCGATCCATCGGCCGCCCCTCTACCCGGATGTCCACGGGCTGGGCCAAATACCACCCGCCCTCAAAGTTCAAAGACACCGCACAGGCGGCCCGCATCTTCGGTTCCCCCGCAGCGTAGTTGTGACAGTGGGCAGGGAAACATCCGCTCAGCAGCAGCGCGCCAAGGATCGCCGCACCCGCTGCACCTGCCCTGGAGGCCGCTCCCATATCCCGATGGTACCCCCCCCAAGGTTCAGGGCAACCCCGAGGTCTGGATAAGAGGCAGGGTCCGGTCCTGGAAGTGCGTGTTCAGCACGATCGTGGAGGATGAACGCTCCACCGTCTTGGTGGCGACGATGCTGTCGATCACCCGTTGCAGGTCGGCATTGGATTTCGCAACCACTTTGGTCAGCAGGTCGCTGCCGCCGGAAACGGTATGGATCTCCTGAACCTCCGGGATCGAGGCGAGCTTTTCCGCGACGGCATCGTGGCCGGCGTCCTGCATGATTGTCAGGGAGCAGAATGCGACGACGGGGTAACCGAATTTCGACGGGTCGATCCTGGGCCCCCATCCGCTGATCACGCCATTGCGGATCATCCGGTCCAGCCTCGCCTGCACCGTTGCCCGGGCTACTGCAAGAATCCGCGATGCCTCCAGAACCGAAATCCGGGGTTGCTCAGTGAACAGGGTTATGATCCTTGCGTCGAGCTCGTCTATATCCACTGCGCCTCCTATACATTCTGCACACCATATTGGCGGTCCAGCCATCCATACTGCACATAGTGCACAAAGGAATCGAGTGAGATTGCAACCACTTACCCGGGTGTCTAGTGTCACACTGTACGCCAGGGCGAAGCCCGCCCGTCGTCCCCTAGCCTTACGGAGCTTTCAACGGTGACAGCCACGTCTTCACAACAAACCACTTCCGACGCCGCCCCCGCCACCCAAAACGGTGGACTCGGCCGGAAGATGAAGTCCCGCCATCTGGTCATGATGAGCCTGGGCAGCGCCATCGGCACCGGCCTCTTCGTGGGCACGGGTGCAGGAATCGCCGCCGCCGGCCCGGCGGTGCTGCTGTCCTTCGTGGTCGCCAGCACGCTGGTGATCCTCGTGATGCGGATGCTGGGCGAGATGGCCGCGGCCAATCCCAACAGCGGCGCCTTCTCGGTCTACGCGGAAAAGGCCATGGGCCGCACCGCCGGCTCCACCGTCGGCTGGCTGTGGTGGATCCAACTGGTGGTCGTCGTCGCGGCCGAAGCAACGGCGTCGGCGGCAATCCTGCACACGATGTGGCCGGTCCTGCCGCAATGGGCCCTGGCGCTGGTGTTCATCGCCGGCTTCACCGCAATCAACCTCTTCGGTGTCTCCAAGTTCGGTGAAATGGAATTCTGGTTCGCCGTCCTGAAGATTGCCGCCATCGTGGTCTTCCTGGCCATCGGAACGGCGCTGATTCTGGGCCTGCTGCCCACCGCCAACTCCCCCGGTTTCAGCAACCTCGTTGGCCACGGCGGCTTCATGCCCAACGGGTTCAGCGGTATCGCCGCCGGCCTGCTGGTGGTCATCTTCGCCTTCGGCGGCACCGAGATCGTGACCGTCGCGGCGGCAGAAACCGAAAACCCCGAGCGCAATGTCGGCAAGGCCATCCGTACCGTGGTGTGGCGGATCCTGGTGTTCTACATCGGCTCGGTGCTGATCATGATTACCGTCCTGCCCTGGAAATCCGAGGAACTGGGCGCCAGCCCGTTCGTCGCCGTCCTGACCTTCGCCGGCCTTCCCGGCATGCAAACCGCCATGGGTGTCGTCATCGCCATCGCGCTGCTCTCCGCCCTGAACGCGAATCTCTACGGTGCTTCACGGATGATCTTCTCGCTCAGCCAGCGCGGACGCGCTCCGGCCGGCCTGTCCAAGCTCTCCGCCAGGAAAGTGCCCCAGGCCGCGGTGCTCGCCTCGGTCGGTTTCGGCTTCATTACCGTCGTGTTGAACTATCTCTGGCCCGAAACCGTGCTCCGGCTTCTGCTCAACGCAGTGGGTTCCACCATCCTGGTGATTTGGGGTGCCGCGATCGTCTCGCAGATTATCCTGCGCCGCCGGGCGGACCGGGACCCGGATGTGAAACTGCCGCTGAAGATGTGGGCCTTCCCCTACCTGTCCTACGCGGCACTGGCGATCCTCGCCGCCATCGTCACCCTCGCTTTCTTCGACCCGGCCGCCCGCAACCAGCTTCTGGCGACGTCGGCCCTCACCGTCGGCATCGCCGTCTGGTGCCTGCTTCGCGACCGGCGCAACGCCCGCCGCGAAGCAGCAGCAGGCGGAGCAGCTGTAGAAAGGAATCAGTATGAACCTCGGTAAAGATCAACTCAGGGAGCTCTACCGGCTGATGGTCACCGTCCGCCAGCTCGACCGTTCTGCGGTTTCCTGGCAGCGGCAGGGCCTGATCCCCGGCTACGCACCGGAACTAGGGCAGGAAGCCGCGCAGGTCGGCAGCGGCTACGTCGTCGACACCGCCCGCGACTTCGTCTTCCCGACCTACCGGGAAATGGGCGTCGCCCGCGCGATGGGTGTGAACATGGTCGAGTACATGTCCACGCACAAAGCAACCTGGCACGGCGGACTCTACAACCCGGCCGAATCCCGCCTCGCCCCCATCCAGGCCGTCGTCGCCGGCTCGGTGCTGCACGCCGTCGGCTGGGCCCACGGGGCGAGGCTCAATGGACCGGCCGACGACGGGACGTACCCGGTTGCCATGACGTACTTTGGCGACGGCGCAAGCTCGCAGGGCGACATCCATGAGGCGATGAACTTCGCCGCCGTGATGAAGGCGCCGGTCGTGTTCTTCGTACAGAACAACGGCTGGGCCATCTCCGTCCCGACCGAACGCCAGGTCGCCGGCGGCTCGGTCGCAGCACGCGCGGCCGGCTACGGGATGGAATCAATCAAGGTGGACGGGGACGACGTCGTCGCGGTTGCCGAAGCGACGTCGCGCGCCTTTGCACACGCCCGGACAGGAAACGGACCAGTGTTGGTGGAGGCAATGACCTACCGCCGCGGCCCTCACTCCACCAGCGACGATCCCGGACGGTACCGCACCCTCGATGAAGAGCGGGACGACGCCGGCGAGGACCCGGTCGAACGGTTCCGCAAACAGCTGGAGGCCGACGGCGTCGCGGATGCGGCGTTCTTCGCTGAAGCGCTCGAAGCAGCCAAGGCGGAAGAGGAGCAGATCCGTGCCGGCGTCGAAGCACTCGGTTCCCGCCCCGGATCCGAGATGTTCGACTACGTCTTCCAGGAATCGACCCCTGCCCTCGATGAGCAGGCACGCCAGTGGCGGGAGGAGTCCGAGCATGTATAAGGACGACCAGGAGAATACGACGATGGAGCACGAAACGACCAGCGACACTCAGGCCGCGCAGGCGAACGCTGCCCAGAGTGAAGCCGCGGCCGCAGCAGTCGCTGCCGGAACGGACGCCGCGACGACGCCGGTGCAGCAGGACCGGCAGGACACAGCGGCCAACGTCGTCGAAATGTCCATGCAGCAGGCGCTGAACCGTGCCCTGATGGAAACCCTCGAACGCGATCCGAAGACCTTGGTTTTCGGTGAGGACGTGGGCCGGCTCGGTGGTGTCTTCCGGATCACCGACGGCCTACAGGCCAAGTTCGGTACCGACCGCGTCTTCGACACTCCGCTGGCCGAATCGGGCATCCTTGGCATGTCGGTCGGGCTGGCGATGGCCGGCTGGCACTCCATTCCGGAGGTGCAGTTCGACGGTTTCGCCTATCCGGCGATCAACCAGATCGTCTGCCAGATCGGCCGGATGAACTACCGCAGCCGCGGCACCATGCCGATGCCGATCACGCTGCGGGTTCCCAGTTTCGGCGGAATCCGCGCCCCCGAACACCACGGTGAATCGCTGGAGGCGCTGTTCGCGCATGTTCCCGGGCTGAAGGTCGTCTCGCCGTCGACCCCGCACGAGGCATACCACCAGCTGAAGTACGCGGCGTCCCGGCCCGATCCGGTGATCTTCATGGAGCCGAAGTCGCGCTACTGGCAGAAGGGCAAGGTCGATCTGGACAGCGCCGGTGAACGCACCGGGTCCCTCGTCGTCCGTGAAGGCAAGCATGCGACCCTGGTGGCCTGGGGCGCGATGGTATCCCGCTGCCTGCAGGTTGCCGAACTGGCCGCCGAGGACGGGATCGAGCTGGAAGTGCTGGACCTGCGCTGGCTCAAGCCCATTGACGCCGAAGGTCTGGCCGCTTCCGTGTCCAAGACGCGGCGCGCCGTCGTCGTCCATGAAGCTCCGCGGACGTCCGGGCTGGGCGCCGAGGTAGCTTCCATTATTAATGAGCGCTGCTTCCGCACGCTGCGCGCGCCCGTTGAGCGGGTCACCGGTTTCGATGTACCGTACCCATCAGGTGACCTCGAAGATGAGTACATCCCCAACATTGATCGGATCCTCTTCGGGATCCAGCGAGTATTGGAGTATCGCCGTGGCTGAAATTTCCTTCCCGCTCCCGGATCTGGGCGAGGGCCTGATTGAGGCAACCGTGCTGGAATGGCTGGTGTCCGAGGGCGACCAGATTGAGCGCAATCAACCTCTGGTTGAGGTTGAGACTTCCAAGTCCGCCGTCGAGCTCCCTTCGCCGCAGGCCGGCAAGGTCGTCAAGACGTACGGCGAGCCCGGCGGGAAGATCAATGTCGGTGAGCCGCTGATCGTGTTCGAAGTTGCCGACGACACCGCCGGTATTGTCGGCACGGTGCCCAAGGAAGAAGCACCCAAGCGCCGGGTCCGGCTCAGCGCCCTGCCCGACGACGAGGACTAAGCAGTGACCGTTCCCGAGCACCAGATCGTTGAGGGTTCCGACGCGCAGTTGCATGTCGAAATCCACGAACCAGCCGAAGGATCCGGGCCGGACGGCCCCGCCCGGCCGGTGCTGCTGCTCCACGGCTTCGCCTCCTCATCAAAGTTGAACTGGTACGACGCCGGCTGGTTAACGGCGTTGAGCGGCGCCGGCCGACGTGTGATCACCGTGGACCTGCCCGGACACGGGCGGAGCGGTTCGCCGGACGAGCTCGATGCCTACGCGCCGAGCCGGATGCGCGCCGACATCCTGCAGGTTCTATACGACAGCCATGTCCGCCCGTTCGAAGAGGGCAATGCCGCTTCGGGGGTTGATCTGATCGGCTACTCGCTCGGTTCGCGGCTGGCCTGGGAGTTCGGCGCCACCCAACCGGAACTGGTGCATCGCATGGTCCTCGGCGGGCCTTCCACCCAGGATCCGCTGGCCGATTTCGACCTCGCCGGCGCCCAGAAGTACCTCGCGGATGGCACGCCCATGGCCGATGAGCAAAGCTACAGCCTGTTGAAGATGGCGCAAATGGTGCCCTCCAATAACATCTTTTCGCTGCTGAGCATGGTCGAGGCCATCAAATCCGAACCGTTTACGCCATCGGAGGCGGTGCCGCACATGCCGATCCTCCTGGTAGCGGGCGAAAAAGATGAACTGGCGGCGACGATGCACGACCTCGCCGGACTGAGCCCCAAGGCCGAAACGCTGGTGTTGCCGGCCCGTTCGCACACCAATGCCGTCACCTCCCGCGGCTTCAAGAATGCCGCCATCGACTTCCTCTCCCGGCAGAGCTGACGGGCATCCCGGTTTCGCGGGCAATGCCGGTGGTCCGGTCTCCGCGCGCCGAGGGATCGCGCGCACCGAGGGATCGCTGAATTCGGACCAATCCATCGGCCGGGGTAAACTAATGCTGTCCACCCCGGCCGATGTGCCGGGGTGAACTACTGCCACGGACCCGGCGCCTGAGCTGGAGAACACCGTTGATGCGGGCTGAGATCGAATCGTTAGCCAAGTCAATGGGAGTCCCATGCGTAACACGTTAGGATTGTGGTGGATCGTCAGCACGCTTATTTTTATGAGAGACCAAGGGTACTACGTGGATTTACTTCTGGGTGGGCGCTATCGTGCGCAGGACCTTTTGGGCACCGGCGGGGGTGCCTCGGTCTACCGGGCTGCGGATGAATCCCTCGGCCGCGAAGTCGCCGTGAAAATGTTCGCACCGGCCACTGCCGACGACGATGACTACCGCCGCCAGCACACCGAAATGCAGCTGTTGGCCACCTTGAACCATCCCGGTCTGGTAACCCTGCACGACGCCGGCCTGCACACCGACGACACCGGCGCCATGGCCAGCTATCTCGTGATGGAACTCGTCGAGGGCGCGGACCTGCGCAAACGGCTGAAGTCCGGTCCGCTGGCGCCCGAAGCCGTCGCGGAACTCGGCGCCGACCTCGCAGACGCACTGAATTACATCCATCAAAACGGTGTCGTCCACCGGGACGTAAAACCGGCCAACATCTTGGTCTCCGGAGAAGAAGAGCAGGACACCAGACTGACCGCCAAGCTGACCGACTTCGGCATTGCCCGGGTGATGGAATCGACTCTGGCCACCGCACACGGGGCCACCATCGGAACCGCGAACTACCTCAGTCCGGAGCAGGCCGAAGGCACAAAGGTAGTTGCCTCAAGTGACATTTACTCACTGGGGCTGGTGTTACTTGAATGCTTGACCGGCGAGAAGGCATTCCCCGGCCCCGTGGTGGAAGCGGCCGTTGCGCGGCTGCTCCGCGATCCTGAAATTCCCGCCTCACTGGGGCCGGAATGGGTCGAGTTGCTGACCATCATGACGGCCCGCGACGCGGCGGATCGTCCCGATGCACACCAGGTTGCGCTGCGCCTGCGGCAATGGTTCCAAGGCAACTCGACTTCCGATGCCGAACCCACCGCACCGTCCCATCTGCACCGCTCCCCCAGCCATGATGCGGCAGGGGACGATCCGCACACCGGCGGCAGCACGACGGGCAATGTACACATTCCGAGTCCGCCGAACCGCGCGCCCAGTGTCGGCGCGGGTTAGACACACTTTCGTCAGGAGATGTAGCTCCGAACATAACCAGCACCGACGACGGTCCTCACCTGCGAAAACGGTGCTGAGCAGCACCGTTCCCGGCGCGCCGGACCACCCTCGCGGCCCACCACCGTCACCGATGGCACTGCCAGCGGGCGGGGCTATTTCCCGAATCAATCTCAACCAAGCTGCTGAACCCCTCTTGACGCGACTCCCTGCACAAGGTTAACTAGATCGTATACGATTTCGTACCTGATGCAGTCGATAGGAAGCAGGCCATTCATGGAGCAGGTCTCCGAGCAGACGATCGAGGACGCGGGCAAGGTCATCGCCGTCCATATCAACTATCCCAGCCGGGCCGCCCAGCGCGGCCGGACCCCGGAGCAGCCCTCCTACTTCCTCAAGCCTGGCTCGTCGCTGAGCCTCTCGGGCGCCGTCGTCGAACGTCCCGCCGGTTGTGAGCTGCTCGCGTTCGAGGGCGAAATCGCCCTCGTCATCGGCACCCGTGCCCGCCGCGTCAGCCTTGAGGATGCCTGGAGCCACGTCGGCCACATCACCGCCAGCAACGACCTGGGTATCTACGACCTGCGCTATGCGGACAAGGGTTCCAACCTGCGCTCCAAGGGAGGCGACGGCTTCACGCCGATCGGCCCGGGCCTGATCCACGCCGCCGACGTCGATCCCGACAAACTGCGCGTCCGCACCTGGCTCAACGGCGGACTGGTGCAGGAAGACAGCACCGGAACCCTGCTGTTCCCCTTCGCCCGCCTGGTCGCGGACCTGTCCCAGCTGATCACTCTGGAACCCGGCGATATCATCCTGACCGGCACCCCGGCCGGCGCCTCCGTCGCAGTCCCCCGCGACGTCGTCGAAGTTGAAGTGGATTACCCCGGCAGGAGCCTGAGCACCGGCCGGCTCTCGACGACGGTGGTCGACTCCGATATCAAGCTGGCGGAATTCGGCGCGCGCCCGAAAATCAACGAGAAGGAAAGGGCCGAAGCCTATGGCACCTCAACTCCCGCCCAGGATTCCGCACAGGTACTGACGCCGGAGCTGAAGGAACAACTCGCCTCGGTCGCCACGGCCACGCTGAGTTCGCAGTTGCGCAAGCGCGGCCTCAATAACGTCAGCATCGACGGTCTGCAGTCCACCAGGCCGCAGCAGCGTGTGGTCGGCGTGGCCAGGACGCTGCGCTACGTACCCAACCGCGAAGACCTGTTCAAGGCCCACGGCGCCGGTTTCAATGCCCAAAAGCGGGTCATCGATTCACTGGGCGACGGCGACATCTTGATCATGGAGGCCCGCGGCGACAAGAGCTGCGGCACCGTTGGCGACATCCTCGCGCTCCGGGCCCAGGTCAACGGCGCGGCGGCACTCATTACCGACGGCGGTGTCCGCGACGTCGAAGCCGTGGCAGCACTGGACATGCCGACCTATTTCGCCAACGCCCATCCGGCGGTGCTTGGCCGCAAACACATTCCCTGGGAAGTCGACACCACCATCGGCTGCGGCGGCACCACGGTCCAGCCGGGTGACATCATCGTGGCCGACGCAGACGGCATCCTGGTGATTCCGCCGGCGCTTGCCGCCGAGCTGGCCGAGGATTCGGTTGAGCAGGAGCGCCAGGAGACGTTCATTGCCGAGATGGTCGGAGCCGGACACAGCGTCGACGGCCTTTACCCGATGAACTCACACTGGAAAGCCAAGTACCACGACTGGCTGCAGGTGCGCGCCGGCGATGAGCAGGGCCGGCCGGGATCATGACCGTTCGGGCGGGGAGTGGGCACGCTGGAACCGGCGTGCAGGCTGCGGCGTCCGGAACAACTGCCGCCGGAAGTCCGCAGTCCAGCAAGTCGCAGCTCGCCTACGACGCCGTCAAGGCCAAGATTTCCGACGGTTCCTACGGCGCCGGCTACCGGCTGGTGCTGGGCCGGATCGCCAAGGAACTGGATGTGAGCGTCGTTCCGGTCCGGGAGGCAATCCGCCGGCTGGAGGCCGAGGGCCTCATCACCTTCGAGCGCAACATCGGCGCCACCGTTGCCGGAATCGACCCCACCGAGTACCTGCACACCATGCAGACGTTGAGCATTATCGAGGGGGCCGCGACCGCGTTGTCAGCGCCGCTGATTACCGACGTCGAAATCGCCAAGGCTCGCGCCATTAACGAGCAGATGCGGGAGTGCCTGAGCCATTTCGACCCGGTGCGCTTCACCTCGCTGAACCTTGAGTTCCATTCCGTGCTGTTCACGCACTGTCCCAATCCACACATTCTGGACCTGGTGCACCGAGGCTGGAATCGGCTCAACTCACTTCGCTCATCCACGTTCAACTACGTGCCGGGCCGCGCACAGGAGTCCGTGGCCGAGCATGAAAACCTGCTGCACCTGATCGAGACCGGCTCCGACGTCGACTCGATTGAACGCGCCGCGCGGAACCACCGCGCCGCAACCTTAACCGCCTACTTGAAGCACGCTGAATCCACAGCCGAAGGAGAAAAATGAAATTCCGTAACGACCCCCAGCACCTCAAAGGCTCCCTGGCCGCCCTGTTCACCCCGTTCACCGAAACGGGCGAGGTGGACCACGACAGCCTCCGGAACATGATCCGCTGGCAGCTGGCCAACGGCACCGACGGCATCACCCTGGGCGGTTCCACCAGCGAACCCGGCTCCCAGACCATCGAAGAGCGCGCCGCTGCCATCCGGACCGCCGCGGACGAGATCGGCGACAAGGCGCCCTTCATGCCCGGTACAGGCACCGCCAAAATGGATGAAACGCTCGAGCTGACCCGGGCCGCCGTCGACGCCGGCGCCGACGCGGCCATGATCATCACGCCGTACTACGCCAAACCCACACAGGAAGCGCTGTACCAGTGGTATGCCACGGTCGCCCGCGAATTCCCCCAGATGCCGTTCGTCATTTACAACGTGCCTTCCCGCACCGCCGTCGACGTCGCGCCGGAAACTGTCGCCCGGCTGTTCAAGGACTTCGACAACATTGTCGGCATCAAGGAAACGACCAAGGACTTCGAGCACTTCTCCCGAGTCATCCATGCCTGCGGCCCCGAACTGCTCGTCTGGTCCGGCATTGAACTGCTCTGCCTGCCGTTGATGGCCCTCGGCGGCGTTGGCTTCATCTCCGCACTGGGCAACATGGCGCCGCGGGCGATCGCGGACATGTATGACGCGTGGGAAGCCGGCGATCTGGTGAAGGCCCGCGAGATTCACTACGGCCTGCACCCACTGGCCGACCTGCTCTTCGTGGAGACCAACCCGGCGCCGTCCAAGTGGGTAATGGCCCAGCGCGGACTAATCGCCTCAGACCATGTCCGCTCCCCGCTGATCACCACCACCGACGCCGGCCAAACCAAGATCAAGGCCTTGCTGGCCGAGGGCGAGCAGTACCTGACCAGCGTCGACGACTTCCAAATCACCAAGTAACCACCCCACAGATAAAGGAGAGTGGCCATGACACAGAATACGACCCAGGCAACAGGCAATCATTTCGTTCCTGAGAACCTGCCGGAACACCTGAAGCACTACATCGGCGGCAAGTTCGTCGACTCAACCGGCGGCGAGACCTTCGAGATCCTCGACCCGGTCACCAACCAGACCTACTGCACCGCTGCGTCCGGCCAGCAGGCGGACATCGACGCCGCCGTCGCAGCCGCCCGGGACGCCTTCGTCAACGGCCCATGGCCGAGGATGAAGTCCCGGGAGCGGGCCAACGTGCTTTACAAGATCGCCGACGCCGTCGTCGCCCAGGAGGACCGGCTGGCCGAGATGGAAACGTTCGATACCGGACTGCCGATCACCCAGGCCCGGGGCCAGGCCCGGCGTGCTGCGGAGAACTTCCGCTTCTTCGCCGACCTGATCGTCGCCCAGCACGACAACGCCTTCAAGGTCCCCGGCTCGCAGATGAACTACGTGAACCGGAAACCGATCGGCGTCGCCGGGCTCATTACCCCTTGGAACACTCCGTTCATGCTCGAATCCTGGAAGCTGGCCCCTGCCATCGCTTCCGGTTGCACCGTGGTCCTCAAGCCGGCCGAATTCACTCCTCTTTCTGCATCGCTGTGGGCGCAGATCTTCGAAGATGCTGGACTGCCGGAAGGTGTGTTCAACCTGGTCAACGGCTTTGGCGAGACCGCCGGCGACGCCCTGGTCAAGCATCCCGACGTGCCACTGATCTCCTTCACCGGTGAATCCACCACCGGCCAGACGATCTTCCGAAACTGTGCCGAGGGGCTTAAAGGCATGTCCATGGAGCTGGGCGGCAAGTCCCCGGCTGTGGTGTTCGACGACGCCGACCTGGATGCCGCCATCGACTCCACGCTGTTCGGCGTCTTTTCGCTGAATGGCGAGCGCTGCACGGCCGGATCGCGCATCCTCGTCCACCGCGGCATCTACGACGAGTTCTGCGAGAAGTATGCCGCCCGTGCCAGGAACATCGTGGTCGGTGACCCGCACGATCCCGACACGCAGGTCGGCGCACTGGTGCACCCCGAGCACTACGACAAGGTGATGTCGTACGTGGAGATCGGGAAGAACGAAGGCAAACTGCTGGCTGGCGGCGGCCGTCCGGAGAACCTGCCGGAGGGCCAGGAAAACGGTTCCTACGTGGCGCCGACAGTCTTCGCGGACGTCTCGCCCGACGCCCGGATCTTCCAGGAGGAGATCTTCGGTCCTGTCGTGGCGATCACCCCGTTCGACACCGATGGAGAAGCCCTGGACCTGGCCAACAACACCAAGTACGGACTGGCGGCCTACGTGTGGACGAACGATCTGAAGCGTGGACACAACTTCGCACAGTCCGTGGAGGCCGGCATGGTGTGGCTCAACAGCCACAATGTACGCGACCTGCGTTCCCCGTTCGGTGGCGTGAAGTCCTCCGGCCTCGGCCATGAGGGCGGCTACCGCTCCATCGATTTCTACACCGACCAGCAGGCGGTGCACATCACCCTCGACGAGGTGCACACCCCGAAGTTCGGCGCCTCCGATGCCGAGACACTCGGTCAGTAACCAATTGCCGTTGGGCTCCCCGCCATGACAAGAAAGAGCACACCATGAGTGAAACAATTCCCACTCCAAGCATTTCCCCGCCGGATATTATCCGCTGCGCCTACGCGGAACTGATCGTCACCGACCTGGCCAAGTCCCGCGACTTCTACGTCGGCGTGCTGGGACTGGTCGTCACGCACGAGGACGAGGACGCGATCTACCTGCGCGCCTTCGAGGAATACCTGCACCACAGCCTCATCCTGCGCAAGGGGCCGGAAGCCGCGATGTCAGTCATCGCCTACCGGGTCCGCTCCGCCGCGGAACTGGACGTGGCCGAGGCGTACTACCGCGAACTGTGCGTGCGTATTGAGCGCCGTCCCGCCGGCGCCACCCGCGGAATCGGCGAGGCCGTCCGCATTCTGGATCCGCTCGGCTTCCCGGTCGAATTCTTCTACGATGCCGACCACGTCGAGCGCTTTACCCGGCGCTATGACGTCCACGGCGCCGGCGCGATTTCCAGGCTGGACCACTTCAACGTGGTGACTCCGGATATCGCGGCTGCCCGCAGCTACTACGAGGGTCTGGGCTTCAAGGTCTCGGAGGACATCAAGGACGAAGAAGACACCACCTACGCGGCGTGGATGTACCGCAAGGCCACAGTGCACGACGTCGCCCTCACCGGCGGCGACGGGCCACGGCTGCATCACATCGCCTTCGCCACGCATGAGCGCAGCCAGATCCTGCACCTGTGCGATCACCTTGGGGCGCTGCGCGAGAGCGACAAGATTGAGCGCGGACCCGGACGGCACGGGGTATCCAACGCGTTCTATCTCTACCTGCTGGACCCGGACGGCCACCGGATCGAGATCTACACGCACGATTACTACACCGGAGACCCGGACAATCCCACGCTGACCTGGGATGTGCACGACAACCAGCGACGCGACTGGTGGGGCACGCCCGTGGTGCCAAGCTGGTATGCCAATGCATCCAAGGTCCTGGACCTGGACGGCAACGTGCGCGACGTCGTCGAACGGCTGGAAACCCGGGAATCCGATGTGACGATTGGCGCCGACGGTTTCTCCTACACCCGCAAGGAAGAAGCCGACGGGCAGAAGGTGGACGCCGGCTTCAAGCTCGGCAACCAGGCCTGACCCGCCAGCGATTCATTCGGCAGAAGATGCAAGTCCCACAGCGGGCACTTGCATCTTCTGCCGCAGCCAGACCCTCCTCCCCCAACACGCCACTGTAGAGTTCACCGCATGGCGATGACCTACTACCGTAAGATGACGAAACGTCAGGCTGCGACTGCTCTGGCCGAGTACCTGGCCGAACGCCCCTTGGCCCTGCAACGCCTGCGGGACGAGCTCACCGCTGACGACCGGGACCCGGACACGCTGCTCGACGGCACTCCCGCGTCGCTCACGCGGCTGTGGGGGTGGGTTGCCACCCGGATCATGACGATGGAGGACGATCCTCCCATCCCCTTCGACCCGGATGCGCCGGCCCCTGCCCGGTGGCCTTCGTGGGCCCGGTACTCGTCGGACCTTCGCCTGGGCACACCGGACGAAGTCGTGACCCTGCTTGACGGATTCATCTCCTATCTCGGAGACGTCGTCACGACCGCCGCCCCGGAAGCAGCGTGGCAGGTCGGGTACCACCGGATTAAGGCCTACCACCTTCAGAACCACCCGGTGCTCACTAGCCCGGCCGACAACAATGACGGCCATCTCTACCTTCCGGGCATGGTCGCCGTCACCGCAAACCGACTGCGGCGGCGCATGGATCCGTTCTCCGAGGGCGAGTTCACCGACTACGCAAGCAGACTCATCGCCGCACTGCGCGGCGAGGTGGAGAAGATCCCCATGGCGGAGGAAGAACCACTCGTTGAAGTCGGTGAAGAAGAAGGGGTCTTCGACGTTGGGCTGCACGATGAGATCGCCCACGAGCACTCAAGGAAGGTGGACCGGATGGTCAAAGACCTCGCTGCCCAACCTGGTGTTGACTCCGCGCACAGGGAGGACCGCGAGATGGTGCTGGTGACCGCCCCGGGATGGGACACCGAGCGACTCGAGCGATGGGTCCTCGACTGGCTCAAGGCACGGCTGCCCGAGTTGAACTGACCCTGCCAAGGCCACGGAGGCTCCGTCGGACGGCGCTACTTGAGGAACTTCGATGTACGCCGGTCGGCCAGCGGCTTGCCGCCGGTCTGGCAGGTCGGGCAATACTGCAGTGACGAGTCCGCGAACGACACCTCGCGCACAGTGTCCGAACAAACTGGGCAGCTTTCCCCTGTCCTGCCATGGACCCGCATGTTCCGCCGCTTGGCATCCTTAAGTTCATTGGCCGGACGTCCAGCTGCAGTTTCGACGGCGAACCGCAGCAGCTCGTGCATGCTCGCGTACAGACTCGTCACCTGGTCGTCGTCCAGGGCCGTAACCAGGGTGAAGGGCGACAACCGTGCAGCGTGCAGAATCTCGTCGCTGTAGGCGTTGCCGATTCCGGCGATGATTGATTGGTCCCGCAGCAGCCCCTTAATCTGGCCCCGGTGTCCGGAAATAATCTCGCCAAACGCCTGCCGGTCCAGCTCCAGCGCATCCGGTCCGAGGCGTGCCACGCCGGGAACCTCCGCCAGGTTCTCCACGACATACACCGCCAGCGACTTTTTGGTACCGGCTTCGGTCAAGTCGAAGCCGTGGTTTGCCGCGGCACCCTCAGCCGGGGGTCCATCGCCGGCGGGGGCCGCCGTCGTAAATCTGACCCGCAGTGCTATAACTCCCTTGCCCGGCCGGAGCCGCCCAGGTTTGAACGCGTCGGACCAGCGCAGCCATCCGGCCCGGGCCAGATGCATCACCAGATAGAACTCCCCCACCTGCACGGCGATAAATTTGCCCCAGCGTTCGACAGCGGCGACCTCCAGTCCCAGCAGCGCGTCCACCGGTACTTTGGCCGTCTTGAGAACGGAGAAGGAGAGCACCTCGACGTCGGCGACCACGGCGGATGGCCCATCGTCCGGAATCAGTTTGCGGCGCAGAAAATCGACGAGTCCAGCCACTTCAGGCATCTCCGGCATGAACTTAAGGTACCAGCGTCAGCCCCTGTCCTGACGGATATTGGCCGAACGTCCCCGGTCCGCCCGGATCGCGCGGGGTTCATCGATGGTCCAGAAAAGGGCGCCAACGACCATGCCGGCGAACAGAGCGATGGTGGAAACGATGTGCGAAGCACCGGGAACATTGAGAAAGAACAAGGACAGTCCCATAGCCAGCAGCGAGCCCCCAATCAATATGACGTAGTTCAGGGCACCACGCACAACCGGCCCGATGCCCGGCGGCCCGTACCAGTGGCCGATAAGGACCCCGACCGGCCAAGCCACCACCCCGGTCGCACGGACCAGTTCGAAGATACCGTTGAACACCTCACCGGGACTCGTCTGGGTGAAGATGACATCCACCAATAGCAGGGCCACCGGCCCCAGGGCCAGACCGAGTGTCGTCATGAGCTTCCGCGTCATCGCCGCGCCTCCTGTACCAGGCTGTTCAGCATCATCCGACCGGCCACAGGAAAGCACCGGCGAGCAATCCGACCGCCACGATAATCCAGGACGGCAGAAAGCGGTCCTGCCGCCGGATCAAGTGGCTGCCAACGAC
Source organism: Arthrobacter monumenti (assembly GCF_054511255.1). Lineage (NCBI taxonomy): Bacteria > Bacillati > Actinomycetota > Actinomycetes > Micrococcales > Micrococcaceae > Arthrobacter > Arthrobacter monumenti. The sequence goes on from NZ_JBTNCY010000001.1 coordinate 495,343, forward strand.
GACGACGAACGTCACCACTATAAGGGCGACATGGCCTTGTGCGCCGAACGGATCCAGCCCGTCGAGGGGATGGAACCAGCGGCCGGCGAAAATGCCAATTGTCCAGGGAAAGACAGCCAGCTGGCGTCCGCCGATCCGCAACAGTTCACTGAAGGTGTTGCCTTCGATGGCGTCTATCGCCGCAGGCACGTCCAACACGATGAGGGCGACGATGAGGAGGCTGGCCAATCCGGCAAGAAGCGCGGCACCGCCGGATGACCGGAGCAAAAACTCAGCGAAGATCCCGACCGTCAGCGCGCCGGCGACAGGCAGCGATGCCGCCGCTATCGACAGCCGGTCCCATTTCCCAGGACGATCCACTCAGACCACCTTCTCCAGATTCCGTTGACGCCGGTGCAGATCGTGGAAGGCCACGGCCAGGGCCAGCAGGATCACTATTCCTATCACGATGAATCCGGCGGTGATGGCTTGCGGCCAATTACTCACCCCCAGAACGGCGAAGGCGACGGCGGTGACCATGGCAATGCCGACCGATGTGCCGATCCGCTGGCCGGTCTGCATGATGCCGCCCGAACTTCCGGCATACTCGAGCGGTACGTCAGCCAGCGTGAGTGTCTGGTTAGGAGTGATGACCGCGCCCTGACCAACACCGACGAGACCGAGACTCGCCAGCAACCACCACTCGCTGATCGTGCCCGCCGCAGCCAGCTGGATCACCAGAATGCTCAGGGCCAGCCCGGCCAACGCGCAGAACATCCCACCGATCACCAGTTTCCGGCCGAAGCGCATCACGACCTTGCCGCCCCAATTCGCGGCAACGGCACCGAGAATAGCGCTTGGCACACCCACTGCCCCGCTTTCCAGGGCGCTGTGTCCGAGCCCTTCCTGGAAGTAGAGCGCGATCAGGACGAAGATGCTCGTCATTCCCATGAAGTACAGGCTGACGAGCAACGCACCGTTGGAGAAGCTCGCCGTGCGGAAGAGAGCCAGGTCGACCATCGGGCTGCGGCCTCGTGCCTTGTAGCGGCGCTCCCACAATGCCCACAGCAGCACCAGCAGGGCCGATGCAGGCAGCAGTGCCCAGATCCAGGCAGATGAATCCGTCTCCACGAATGGCAGCAGAACTGTCAATACCGCCGTACCAAGCAACAACGCCCCGATTGGGTCCAGGTCCCGCGGCCGTCTGCCCATGAGGCTGGCCCGCAACGGCCGTGGAAACCACCGCAGGGCCAGGACGATGGCGAGAATACCGACTGGAACGTTGACCAGGAAGGTCCAGCGCCACCCGTTCTCCACTCCTCCGAGCTCGATGAGCAGACCTCCGAGCAACGGTCCCACCGCCACCGAAAGGCCCACAACCGTGCCGAAGTAGCCGAACGCCCTGCCGCGCTCCGCTCCCCGGAAGTACTGCTGGATCATGCCGACCGCCTGCGGATTCAGCAGGCCGGAACCCACACCCTGGACGAAGCGGGCAATATTCAGCGACAACGGATCGGGCGCCAACCCCGCCGCAACCGAGGACAGCGTAAAGACCGCGACGCCGGCGATGAACAGCGGCCCACGACCCAAAATGTCGCCGGCACGTCCGGCCGCGACGAGGACGACGCCGAAGGTGAGCGCATAGCCGGACAGCACCCATTGAATATCGGACTGAGTTGCCCCAAGGCCCTGCTGGATGGACGGCAGGGCAACGTTGACGATGCTCACTCCCACCAGCGACATGAAAATCGTCACGAGCAGGACCGACAGCACCCGCCAACGCGCCGGATCCGGCGCATGCGCTTCCGGATCGTCGTGACTGCTCATTCCTTATTCTTATCCTGCTCTGCCCGGCCAACCAAAGCGGAGCGGCCCGTGTTGCGGCAGGAAGCCAGTGCCGTTAAGCGGACGACGACGGCAGCAGGGTTGAGTGGGACGGTCCGTCTTGCGCCGCAAATAGTTGTGGCCATCAACCGGACGGTTGATGGCCACAACAGATGGAGCAGTCAGTAACTGAGTTGCGGTCAGTCGGTGACGTGTATTCCCTGGAGGCTAAATCTCGACGTCTTTGACCCGCAGGTTGTTGCCCTTGGTCTCCTTGACCATGGATACACCCACGAAGGAGATGACGCAGAGGACCATGATGTAAATCGCCACGGATCCGGACCATCCGGTCTGGTTGAGCAGCCACTGGGATATTAGGGCGGCAAACGCGCCGCCCAGAATGGCACCCAGTGCGTAGCCAATCGAAATTCCGGAGTAGCGGACGTGCACGGGGAACATCTCCGCGTACATGGCCGACATCGGTCCATAGGAAAGGCCGAGCCCGATGGTCAACACAAACAGGGCGATTCCGTACAACCAGATGTTCTGGGTATCGATCAACATGAACAGCGGAATCATCCAGACGAAGATGATGGCGTAGCCGATCTTGAAGGTCCGTACGCGGCCGATCTTGTCGGAGAGCATCCCGCCGTACATGGTGAAGATGAGCCAGCCGAATGAGGCCAGCAGAGTTGCGAACAGCACCGCGGACGGATTCATCCCCAGACCGATGGCGTACGCCGAGAAGAACGCGATCAGAAGGTACCCCGCCGCGTTATTGGCGATGAAGATCAGGGCCGTCAGGACAACCTGCTTCGTATTGTGCTTGAACAACTGTCCCAACGGTGCGGCAGACTCCGCTTTGCGCTGCTGCATCTCGGCAAAAACCGGGCTCTCAGCGACGCGCTTACGGATGACATAGCCAATGCCGATCAGAATCACGGAAATGAGGAACGGAATACGCCATCCGTAGGCGAGGAACTGCTCCGGAGTCATCGAGGCGCGCAGCACAAGAATCACCAGGGTAGCCAGGATCATGCCGACCGGAACACCAATCTGCGGATAGGCGCCCCAGAAGCCGCGCTTGTTGACTGGAGCGTGTTCCACGGCCATCAGGGCGGCCCCGCCCCATTCGCCACCGGCAGAGAATCCCTGCAGGATCCGGAGAAAGATGAGCAGCAGCGGCGCCCAGAAACCAATCTGTGCGTAGGTTGGCAGCAAGCCGATCAACGCCGTCGCGCCGCCCATCATCACCAAGGTGAACACCAGCATGGTCTTGCGGCCAATACGGTCACCGAGGTGTCCGGCGACGATGGCACCCAGCGGCCGGAAGAAGAAGCTGATGCCGATGGTGGCCCAGGCAACAAGCTGGGCCAGTCCTGGGCTGCCCTCGTTCAGGGGATCAAAGTAGAGACCGGCAAAGATCAGCCCCGCCGCCTGGGCGAAGATGAAAAAGTCGTACCACTCGATCGTGGTACCGATCATGGTTCCGGCGACGACCTTGCGGTCCTCCGCCGACATGCGCTGCCGTCCCCCGACTGCGGATGTTGATGATGACATGGAAAACTCCGTTGTTAATGGCATGTAGGTGGAACACGAACCGAATTACTGACAGAACGGTCAGTTAGTGTGACTCAGAACATAATACATACATGTGGGCTCCGGCACACCCATATAAGGGGATCGTTACAACAATTCGCGTTGCCCAGTCCCAATACCTCTATGGCCGTCCTTGTAACCCACGTCATATTCATCGTATAGTTTCAACCAGAGTTGTTCAATAATAGAAAGCTAAATTCTAATAGCGAACACATCCGCAAGACAGGCTATAACATCGAAGTGAGGAAGAACGGTGCAGTTTCACCACCACGGCTATGTATCCGGCGATCCGAAGACCGAGCCCGCCACCGGCGTCGGAATCGACCGGCCCGAAGAGCTGCCCGACGAAGTTGATGTGCTGATTGTGGGCACCGGGCCCGCGGGCATGGTGACCGCCGCCCAGCTCGCACAGTTCCCGAATGTGACGACGCGGATAGTCGAACGTCGCCCCGGGCGGCTGGAGATCGGCCAGGCCGATGGCATCCAGGCCCGCAGTGTCGAGACCTTCCAAGCTTTCGGCTTCGCCGAGGAACTTACGGCCGAAGCGTACTGGATCACTGAGATGAATTTCTGGAAGCCGAACCCCGAAGACCCCAGCAAGATCTTCCGCTCCGGCCGCGCCGTCGACGATGAGACCGGCGACATCAGCGAATTCCGGCACTTGATTGTCAATCAGGCCCGGGTTCTGGACCACTTCGCCAAGTTCATGGCCAACTCCCCCGCCCGGATGAAGCCGGACTACGGCTACGAGTTCCGCGGCCTGAAGGTGGAGGACGAGGGCGAGTACCCCGTCACAGTGACCCTCGCCCACACCTCAGGTGAAAATGAGAGTCAGGAGCGCACCATCCGGGCCAAGTATGTTCTCGGAGGCGACGGTGCGCGCAGCAAGGTCCGCGAGTCGATCGGCTGCACGATGAAGGGCAACCAGGCCAACCATGCGTGGGGCGTCATGGATGTGCTGGCCAACACGGACTTCCCCGATATCCGCACCAAGTGCGCCATCCAGTCCGGCTCCGGCGGATCCATCCTGCTGATCCCGCGCGAAGGTGGCTACCTCTTCCGCATGTACGTCGACCTTGGCGAGGTCGAAGCCGATAACAAGCGGGCCATCCGCAGCACCACCATTGACGAGATTATTGCCCATGCCAATGCGATTATTCACCCTTATTCGCTCGACGTCCGCAGTGTCGCCTGGCACAGCGTCTACGAGGTGGGACACCGGCTGACTGACCGGTTCGACGACGTCCTGCTCGAGGAGATCGGCACCCGAACTCCCCGCGTTTTCATCGCCGGCGACGCCTGCCACACCCACAGCGCCAAGGCCGGACAAGGCATGAACGTCTCCATGCAGGACGCGTTCAACCTGGGCTGGAAACTCGGGCATGTACTCGACGGCCGCGCGCCCGAGTCACTGCTGTCCACGTACTCGGCGGAGCGCCAGGTGGTCGCAAAGGACCTCATTGACTTCGATAAGAAGTGGTCAACGATGATGGCGATGAAGCCGGAGGAGTTCGACGACCCTTCCGAACTCGAGAACTTCTACGTGCAAACCGCCGAATTCCCTGCCGGATTCATGACCGAGTATGCACCCTCGATGCTCACCGCTGAAGCTACCCATCAGGACTTGGCCACCGGGTTCCCGGTTGGCAAGCGCTTCAAGTCCGCAAACGTGGTCCGGATCTGCGACACCAACCCCTTGCACCTTGGACACCAGGCACGTGCGGACGGGCGCTGGCGGATCTACGTCTTCGCCGACGAGCCACCGGCCGGAGCGCCCTCGCGTGCCGCGGAATTCGCTGATTGGTTTGATACCGCCCCGGGCTCACCGCTGGCGGCAACGCCGGAGGGCGCCGACCGCGACGCCTGGTTCGATGTGAAAGTCATCTACCAGCAGGACCACAAGAACGTGGACATCAACGCCGTACCTGCTGTGTTCAAACCGCAGGTCGGTCCCTTCCAGCTGACCAATCTGGAGAAGGTCTACGGCACGTTGGCCGACGACGATATCTTCGACGCACGGGGACTCAGCCGCGATGGCGTCGTCGTCGTCGTACGTCCGGATCAATATGTGGCGAACGTGCTGCCACTGACCGCGAGGGACGAGCTGGCAGCGTTCTTCTCCCCCATCCTGCTGAACCGAACGCCCGAAAGCGAAGCAGCCGGTTCCCGCCAGTCTTAACGCCCGCTAACGGCGCAGTATCAGGAGGCATCTATGACGGTGACCGAACCCTTTCAGGGATCAGGTGGTTCCAAGCATTCCCAGACTCTTTCGAGGGGCATCCGTGCCCTGGAGATCCTGGCGGAGGCCCAGGCGCCGATGAGTATTGCCGAGCTGTCCTCGGCCCTGGGGGTGCACCGCTCCATTGCCTACCGGATTCTGCGGACCTTGGAGGATCACTCGCTATTGATGCGAACCGAGGCGGGGCTGGTGCAGGCCGGACCAGGCCTGGCCGCCCTCGCCCGGGGTGTTTCACGCGACCTGCAGACGGCGGCGCTGCCGGAGCTGACCGACGTCGCCAACGGTCTGCAGATGACGGCCTTTATTGCCGAATGGGACCGGCACGATTGCGTCACCCTGATGACGGTCGAGCCGCGGCATTCCGAAACCACCTTGGCACAGCGGCCCGGGACGCGGCACCAATTCAGCGCCGGAGCACCCGGTATAGCCATCCAGTCCGCGCTTACCGAGGAGCACTGGAACCGCATTGCCCCTGGTCTGCCGTACCGCACCGAGGCGCAGGAAGCGGGACACCGCGGCTATGCCGTCAGCCATGATGAGGTCATAGCCGGCGTATCATCCGTGGCGGTGCCGATTATCGTTCCCGGGCAGCTGCCCGCGGCCATCGCCGTCATCTATATCAGCGGCACGAGGGAAACGGCACCCATCGCTGAACGCCTGATCCGCAGTGCCAGCGAAATCGAGGTTCAGTTGCGCTGACGTCCGGCGCGTACCCGCGGTTCAACGACGACGGCGGTCAGCACTCCGAGGATGAGAAGTCCCGTGGCTGCCCCGGTTGAAACCAGGAACGCAAGCTCATGGCCAGTGTTCTCTGCCAGGCTCCCCGCAATGGCGGAGCCGATCGCCGTGCCCGCCACGATGCCGCTGGCGAGCATCGTCATCACTGTCCCCAGCCGGTTCTCCGGCGAAACTTTGCCTCCGATGTTGAAGATGGTCACCATCGTCGGACCAACGGAAATACCCAAGGCAAAAAGCGCAATCAACATTGGCGCCGCCGTCTCGGGCAGGAACAACAGCAGCGTCAGGGCAGCCATCGCGGCGGCGGAGGCGAGCCAACGGACGGGATCGCGGAACTTCGCGGGCCAGTAAGCGACGCTCAGGGCTGCCGCCGCCGAGCTGAGCCCCATAACCGCATAGAGCAAGCCTCCCACTGACGCGGTTCCGGAACCGGCTCCGGCAAAAGCAAACAACGCCGTCTGCGTACCGCCGAAGAATGTCCCCATGCAGACCATGCCAAGCACCGGAATGCTGACCAACCACCAGTCGGCCGCCTTGGTCGTACGGGCAGGAGCAGAGAGCTGATGTCCCGCAACGATCTTCCGGGTGGGAACCACAGCATAATGGGTGCGGTGCATGGCGAAGGCACTTACCAGCGTGATAGTCATCAGCGCCGCCAAAGCCAATGGCAGCCATGGTGAAATTGCACTGGCCAGCAACCCGACCAGCGCCGGTCCCATCACGAAGGTCAACTCATCGGCGGTGCTTTCATAGGACATCGCGGTATCCAGGTCCCCTGGGCGCGGGCTCTTCCCTGTCAACGCCATCCAACGCACACGGGCCAACGGCCCCACCTGTGGACATGTCCCACCCATGGTCAGGGCCGCGGCCAGAATGAGCAGCAGGGATGGTGTGCTGAAGTCCGGCACCAGATAGGTGGCAGCAATAAGTCCACCAATGGCCAGCGTATTGGCCATTGCCGCGATCAGCAGGACGGGGCGCTGTCCGGATCTGTCGGCGAGGAAACCGAGGACCGGTGCACCGACGGCGGAACCGACGCCGACTGCGCCGGCTGCATAACCGCCGATGGCGTAGGACTGGCTGACCGCTTGGACCAGGGCCAGCGCACCGATGGTGAGCATCGCAAGCGGGAGCCGGGCAAAGAGGCCCAATGGCAGGAAGCCCGGTCCGGCCAACTCCGGGAGACGGCCGAAGCGGCCGAGTGGGCTCTTTTTGGATGGAGCATCAGGCGGATGCGGGGTGGATGGAGCTTCCGGTGGATGGGAGGCATTTTCGGACGCGCCTTTACTGATTGAGACGTTCACTGGTTCAGGTTCCCTTGTAGCAGCGCATCGTCCCACCACCCGATGCGCACGACCCGGATACACGGCAATTCTACTGCCTGGGCTGCCCCCGGTCGATTCGACGCCCGGAGGTCAGGACTTAGGCCAGCGCCGGTTCGCGCATTCTCAATGTGGACCCGGTCCGGGACTTCAGGACCTGCAACTGGGCGGGAATACGTAACTTCATCTCCGGCACGTGGCTGACCAGCCCAACCACCCGTCCGCCGTCGCGCAGTCCTTCGAGGGCGTCCATGACCTGCTCCAGCGCGTCCTCATCCAGGCTGCCAAATCCTTCATCGACGAAGAGCGTCTCGATGTCCACTCCGCCGGACTCGTGCTGGACCACATCCGCCAGGCCGAGCGCCAGAGCCAGCGATGCCATGAAGGATTCGCCGCCGGACAGCGTCGAGGTATCCCTCTGATGTCCGGTCCATTCGTCCACCACCTGCAGTCCCAGCCCGGATTTAGCGCCACGGGCAGCACGGGAATCATCGTAAACGAGACTGTACCGGCCCGAAGTCATGGTGGCGAGACGCTCCGTGGCACAAAGCGCAACCTGTTCCAGCCGTGCAGCCAGAACATACGCGTTCAAGGTCATTTTGTAGCCGTTTTCACCGGAGCCCCGGGCAAGGTCGGCGAGGCCGGAGAGTAACCCGCAATGCTCACGCACCGGTTCGACGGCGGTCAGCGCCTCGTCCAATTTGCTCTGCAACGTGTTCAGTTGCAGCAATGATGCTTCCAGCATCCGTTGCTCCAGTGCCGCTTCCTCGGAAGATTCGGTGCAGGAATGCACAATTTCCAGCTGTTGCGTCACCTGACTCTCGTCCGGCACGGTCTCAGCGGCCGTCTCTTCCTCGACCGCCCGGACGACCTCCGCATCTTCGAAGAGTGCCCGAACGCGGTGCTGCTCTGATTCGTAAGCGTCGATTGCCGCCTCCAAATCGGCGGCATCGTCAGCCGGCAACAGTGCCGTTCTGGCTTCATCGGCGCTTTGGAAGGCAGAACCTGCGATGGCGTCAGTCAGCTCCGTGGACAGCTTCTCCATTTGGATCGCAGCATTTTCTTCGGCCCGCAACGCCTGCAGGCATCCTGCCATCTGCTGCCCCAGGCCGCGGAAGTCCTCGACCCTCTCCTGCAGACTGCCATGGCTGCCGCGGGCGAGAGTGAGCTTTTCTTCAAGAGTCTGTATTCCGGCCCTGATGGACTTCATTTCCATCCGCAGCTCCGCTGCGGCGGCCGTAAGCTCCTGTCCGGACTGCGCAACCGTCCGGGCCTCCTCTTCCAGCGCACTGAGCGTCTTCGCCGCAATTGCTTGTTGCCGCTCCGCTTCGGCCGCCGCTTCGGCCGAAGCGGTTGCCTGTGCCGCCTGCGACCCGGCATCCGCCAGGTCCAGACCCCCGCCCTGCGACTCGAGGACCGCGGCTTCCTGCTGCACCGAGCGCCACCGGGTCTCGGCTTCCTTTGCCCGAAGCTCGGCCGTTTCCTGTTCCTGGCGCGCGTTCTCCTCGTCCTCTCCGGCATTGCGGGCAGCAGCTCTCAGTTCGGAGGGCTTCGGGTGTTCCGTGCTGCCACAGACCGGACAGGGGGCGTCATCCTGTAGTGAGGCAGCCAGTTCGCCGGCTGCATGTTCGAGCCGCTTCCGCAGCAGCTCCAGCCACCGGGATTTCGCGCCAAGGTAGCCGTCCTGCAGCTGCCGGTATTCGGCCGATAGTTGCTGTTCCTGCTCCTGTTTCACGGCACAACTGCGAATAGCTGCCACGACAGCGCGGGCACGTTGCTCTTCAGCCTTCGCCTGTTCCACCGTGGCCGCCAGTGCCCTGCACTCGTCGAACCGCAACTTCGCGGCTGCAATTTCCGGATCGAGCTCAGCACCGCGGAGCCTCATCCGTTCGGCTTTGTCCAGGGCCGCGGTTTCTTCGCCTTCCAGCCGGACCAGCCGGTCCTGCTTCTCCTGCAGGTCCCGTTCCTCAGGCACAAGTGCCTCGAGCACTGCAAGCTGTCCATTGAGAGCACGTTCGGACTCACTCAGCAGTTCCACGCTGAGCGTCTGCCCGTTTTCCCCGCCGGGACTTGTCAGGATCCCGGCGCAGGAGGGATGGCCCAGGAGGGACCGCCGCCGGTCGGCAGACAACTCTGCGCATTTTGTGTGTGCGGAGACAGCTTCTTCGGCCGACGACAGCCGGCTCTGAAGCAGTTCTGCAGCGCGGTGGAGGCGGCGGTATCCAATTCTGTCCGCATGTAGTTCGGCTTGGCCGGCCAGGTCTTCCCGGGCACGCCGGGCGGCGGTTAATTTGTCGAATCTGGCCAGCCGCCCGGATAGTTCCTGATGCTCGGTTCTGGCAGCAGCGGCACGGGCGCGGGCCTGTGCTGATTGATCTGCGGCAGCCTGGGCGAATCCGGCAATCTGCTGCACCCAACCGGCGAGTCGAGCCCTTTCGTCCAGTTCCCCGGTCGTCCCGTCCCCGTCGACTTCGACTGCCTCGGGTGCAGGGTACTTGGCTGCTTCGTCACCGGCTTTGTGGAGGATGAGTTCAACGCCGGATTCGGCGCGGGAGAGCTGATCCTTCGCGGCCGCGGCGTCCGCCAGCAATTGCTGTTCGACGGACTTGAAGCGCTCCGTGCCGAACAGCTGCTGCAGCAGCTCCTGCCGGTCCTTGGCATCCGAGCGGAGGAAAGCGGCGAATTCCCCCTGCGGGAGCATCACCACACGGGTGAACTGTTTAGCGGTCATGCCCAACAGGTCAGTGATTTCCTGGCCAGCCTCGTCGTTCCGGCTGGATTTCTCCACCCATTCGCCGTCGACCAGCTCGCGCAACAGTGTTTTGGCTTGCTCCGGCGTCGTACCCTTGGCCGCGCGGCTCGACGGCCGCTGCCAGGCGGGACTGCGGGTGACCTCGAAGGTGCGGCCACTGGCGCTGAATTTACAGACTACTTCCGGAACCGTGACGGCATCCGCATGGTCGCTGCGCAGACGCTTGCCGTCCTGCCTCGCCCCAGGCACGGTGCCATAGAGCGCGAAGCAGATCGCATCGAGCACACTGGTTTTGCCTGCTCCGGTCGGACCGTTCAGGAGGAAGAGCCCCTGGGAGCTCAGTTGATCGAAGTCGATGACCTCGCGGTTGGCAAAGGGGCCAAATGCCTGGATCTCGAGTCTGCTGATCCTCATCGGCTTTGCTCGGCTTCCCGCGACCGCTCGAGGGCGCCGCGCAGCATGTCCCGTTCGCCGCTCTCGATACTGCGTCCGCGGACGTGTTCGACGAAGCCGCAACAGATCTCCAGGTCATCGGCCGCCCGCCCAATCCGGGCACCGTAGGTTTCCGCGGATCGTTGATCACCGCCTTCGGGCTCGAAACCGAGCACCAAAGTGTGTGGGAAACGGGACCGGACGCGCTCCATCGCATTCTTCGGCCGTTCGGCGTCGGTGAGCGTGATCTGGCAAAACGCATCCTCGGCGGCAACGTATCGGTCCGTGCCGAGGAGATCGTCCAGCGTGCCGCGGAGGATTTCCAGCCGGCGCGCACCGGGCCAGACGATGGATTCCACGTTCTTGATGCCGGCAGGACCGGCCTCGACCAGCCACCCGCCTTTGTCCTGCCTGGCCTCCGAAAACGAATACGGCAATGGTGAACCCGAATAGCGCACGGATTCGCTTAGCCGCTGCCGTCCATGCAGGTGCCCGAGCGCCACATAATCAATGTCGTCAAAAAGGTCGAGCGGCACTGCTCCGACTCCTCCGACGGCCAAGTCCCGCTCGCTGTCGGAGCTGATCCCGCCGCTGGCGAATGTGTGCGCCAGTACGAACGATACGGGTTGTTCCCCAGCATCCCTGCGCCGTTCCAGATCAGCATGGATCCGTTGCAGGGCGGCGGCAGTGACGGACGCGTGCGTCGCCGATTCCACGCCCAGCTCCTCAGCCACCAGGCGTGGTTCCAGGTACGGAATGCCGTATACCGCCAATTGGACTTCGCCGTCGTCGATTATCACGGGAGAATCGATGTCTGCCACACGGGTGCGCAGGTGAACACCACCCTGTTCGAGTACGCGGCTCGCAAAGCCAAGACGCGAAGCGGAGTCGTGATTGCCGCTGGTGAGTACAACCCGCGCCCCGGTCGAGGTGATCCGTACCAGCGCGTCGTCCAGCAGATTTACCACATCCACCGCAGGCAGGGCACGGTCATAGACGTCGCCGGAAATCAGGACGACGCTGATCTCTTCTTCCACCACCGTCGTAACGAGCTGGTCGACAAACCGGCGTTGGGCATCGAGCATCCCGACGCCGTGGAACGAACGTCCGAGATGCCAGTCCGAGGTATGAAGTATCCGCATATTTTTAACCTAGATGCTGGCACCGACAAAAACTCCGCCGGCACTCCCGTGTCGGGGAATACCGGCGGAGTAAACCGCGTACAGCAGCTACTTTTTGTCTTTGCCGTCGAAGAAGTCGCGGGCGTCGTTCTCGTTCCGGCGATCCGGGTTTTCCTCGCTCCGGCGATACGGATTTCCGTCGCGTTCCTCGACTATCGGTCCCCCAACAGGGGCGCCACCCGCAGGGCTCTGCGGCGAGGCGGACTCGTCCGATACGCCGCGGTCCGTCGTGCCGGCTGGCGCGCTGGCCGTGCCCGAGACTGGCGCGGTGGCGGTGCCTGCGGCCGGCGCGGTGGTCTCGTCGTCGTAGGAGTCGTCGAGGCCATTGGCGGCCGGAGCCGGTTCGAAGCTGCGGGCGATCAGGCCGGCTATCGCGGCGCCCGCCAGCGGCGCGACCCAGAACAGCCACAGCTGGCCGGCCGCAGCGGCTTCGCCGAACAGAACTGTCGCCGTGGCGCGGGCAGGGTTCAATCCGCCGCCGCTGACCGGGAGCGCGACCTGCAGAACCGCCGCGTAAGTCAGGCCGGCGGCAAACGGCGCCAGGGCCTTGTTGGCCCTGCTGCTCGTTGCTCCCAGGTAGATACCCATCAGAATCGCGGTGAGAATGACCACCAGCAGCAACACGCTGGTCAGCGGGAACTGGCTGGGAGAGTTCTGGCCGTATCCGCTTGAGACGGAGCCGAAGAGTGCCTCGATTTGCTCGACAATCTGTGGCGGCCCGCCGCTGAGCACCACCCAGAGTAGACCCATCGCTGCGATGCCGCCGATGACCTGGGCGATGATGTATGGAAGGACATCCTTCCAGGAGAGCCGGCCGGCAAAGGCAAATCCGAGGGTCAACGCCGGGTTGAAGTGGCCGCCGGAAACGTGTCCGACGGCGATGATGGCGGCGATGAACAGCAAACCGAATGCCAACGCACCGGGGATCCCGGCCTGGCCACCGAACATGGAGATACTGACACCGCCGAGGATCAGCACGAAGGCGCCGAAGGCCTCGGCCGCCGACCGGGTCAGCAGTCCGGACTGGTGCAATGGCTTCGCTGGTCCGGTACCTGATGTTGAGACAGTGGATCCGGGCTCGGAACCGGTCCGTTCAGCAGGCGTGGCGGGCCGCGCCGGGACGCTGTGGTGCTTCTCTGCCATTACGATTCGTCAACTTTCTCGTCGGTTGTCCGGAACGTTTCCGGTCCGGACGTGTTCAATCCTGCCATTCCTCATCCCCGTCCGCGTCGGTTGCCGGCGGCGGGTATGGTGGTCGCTCCACAAAGCCTAGTCTTAATTGGGGCCGTTGAGTCCGTTGGTAGCCTGAAGTCATGCAGCAGTTACCCGCCTTTGCCGCCCGTGTCCATGGTTGCCTGCTCGGCGGGGCCCTGGGCGACGCGCTCGGTTACGCCGTTCGGTCCTCCAGTCTTGGGCAGGCTAGCGGAAACTTCCGCACGGGCCGGCATACGGACTTGTCCCAACTGGCTGCTCCGGCCGCCTTCTCCGATGAGACACAGCTGACATTGTTCGCCGTCGACGGATTGCTCGAGGCACTGCGCTGGGCCAATGATGGAGTTCCCGCCGACGAGAAAGCATGTCTCTGGCTCGCCTATCTGCGCTGGCTCCGGACCCAGGACGTCCGTCTTCCCGAGGACGCACCCGTGCCGCCACCGGAATGGCTTGACCAGCAGCCGGTAATGCAGCACCGCCGTGACCCCGACGAAGCCTGCCTGACCGGGCTCGGTTCCGGGGAGATGGGGACCGCAGCCCGGCCGGTGAATCCGGACGAACGCGGCTTCGGCACGGTGGTCCGCTCCGCACCGTTCGGACTGCTGCCATATGTTGGCCCTGAAATGGCGTACAAGCTCAGCACGGACACCGCATCGTTGACTCACGGGCATCCTGCAGCCCGGCAAAGTGCAGCAGCTTTCAGCTGGATAATCCACCACATCATGCACGACGGCGGCACGCTGGCCAGCGCCACCGCTTCGGCTGTGGAGCGGCTCAGGCGGGAGCCATCACCGGAGCCGGCCGTCCTGCAGCGGCTTGAGCAGGCTCTCAAACTGGGGAACCAGGCGCCGCTCGAACCGGAGGATCTGAATGCGGAACTGGGAACCGGACAACTGGCGGAGGAAGCCCTGGCAATCGGTCTCTACGCAGCTCTCGCTACCGAAACTCTCGCTACCGAAACCGCGGCGGCAGTCGCCAAGACGGAGTCAGCATCAGGGGCTCCCGAAACAACCGCGGCTTCCGAAGCATCAGGGGCTTCCGAAGCATCGGCGGCTTCCGATGCACCCGGCGCGGCCGAAGCGCACTTCCGTGCCGCCGTCGTTCTATCCGTTAATCACGAGGGCAAAGGAGATGCGACGGGTTCCATTACCGGCAACCTGCTGGGCGCACTCTATGGCGGGGAAGCGCTGCCGCCGGAGTGGCTCGATGGGTTGGAGGGGCAGGACGTGATCAGGACCATGGCCGGCTCCCTGGTGAAGGCCACCTCGGGATCGTAAGGGTGCATCGTAATGGCCTCCGCCGTGGTCAACCGCCGTGGCCAACGGTCTTGGTCAACAAACCTAGCTTGCCGCGGCCGGCCAGTGGCCGCCCGTCATCTGCAGGAACTCGCCTTCGGAGAGCACCTCGATCTGCTGTCCCCGGTTATGCAGATCCATCACCCGGCGGGCCTTGGCGGTCACCCGGCCGGACATGAGGTCCGCGGCGACGAAGCCGTCACCAACCACCAGCACCGATGTCTTGCGGGTAACGCCGCTGGCCGGCTGGGCGCCAAGGTGGGCGGCGCGTTGCTTCGCTTCGGTTCTGGCCATGCCGAGGTTTCCGGTGAACACCACGATCTGGCCATACAGCGGGTGTGAGCTGTCGGCGTCGGGATTGGGTTCCGGATTGGGGCCCTCCTCGGGCCAGCCGCTCCAGCCGGTAAAGGCTGGAGTGCCGTTCGCCAGCCGTTCGAGTGCGGTTCTGGTGGGCTTGGAGACCTGGCCCATTCCCGGGACGTACTGCTCGGCCCTGGACGCCTGCAGGTTCATCGCCAGATAGAGTTCGGCCAGGCTGGCGGCTTCATTCCTGGCCGCGATATCGATCATGATGCCGGCACACGCCCGGGCATCTTCGACGGCGTCGTGGTGGTTGAGCAGCGGAACGCCGGCCGCCTCCGCGACGAACGGCAGGGAGTACGAGACCAGGCTGTAGTTGCGGCGGGACAGCATCACCGTGCAGGCATATTCGTAGGCGGGGCCGGCCAGTTCGGAAACCTCCAGGGCGGAACGGATGACGCCCATGTCGAAGGCCGCATTATGGGCGACGAGCGTGTCACCGCCGATAAAGCCGCCAATTTCGGCGAAGAGGTCACAGAAGCGCGGCCGCCGCGCCACCATGTGCGATTCGATGCCGTGGATCCGGACATTGCGCGGATCGAAGTAGTCGTGCCCCTCGGGCGGCCGCATCAGCCAGGACGCCTCTTCGACGATCCGTCCGCCGCGGACCTTGCTGAGGCCTACTGCGCAGGGAGAGCCGCGAAATCCGTTGGCCGTCTCAAAATCGATCGCAGTAAAGTCCAGTGACACGCCCTCAAGGCTACCCCCGGAGCGAACCTCAGCTTGCCAGCGGCACGGCGTGGATCGCGATTCGACGAAAGATCAGAGCGGCGGACCATTGCTTTCACTGGCGCGCTTGCGGCGGTATTTCCTGATCGCGGTTGCCAGCCAGTAGGCGAACGCCAGCACCACGATAACGATGACGATGTTCTTGAAGATCTCCGAATATTGCTCGACGATGTGCCAGTTCTCCCCGAGGTAGAATCCGGCCAGGACGAAGATCGTGTTCCAGATCAGGCTTCCCGCCGTCGTCAGTCCGAGGAATATCCAGACCGGCATTCGTTCAATGCCGGCCGGGACGGAGATCAGGCTGCGGAACAGCGGAATCATCCGGCCAAAGAACACGGCCATGTAGCCGTGCCGGTTGAACCACGCCTCGACCTTGTCGATGTCCTCGATGTCCACCAGGGGAACCTTGCCGACCAGCACCCGCATCCGGTGCCGTCCGAGCGCTGCACCAATTCCGTAGAGCACCCATGCACCGACGACCGAGCCTATGGTGGTCCAGAGAATGGCCTCAAAGAGCGTGAAATTGCCCCGGCTGGCGGTAAAGCCCGCCAGCGGAAGGATGACCTCGCTGGGCAGGGGTGGGAACAGGTTCTCCAACGCGATGGCCAAGCCTGCCCCGGGGGCACCGATGGTCTCCATCAGGTCGACCGCCCACTGCGCAACCCCGGAGAGATTGTTCGTGGGATCCGATGTCTGGGCGGGCAGGAGCGCGGAGATACTGTTCGTCATATTGCCTTAAGTGTGCCCTATCGCGGCGGGCATCTCCGAACCTATGGCTTGAGGACGACCTTGATGCAGCCGTCTTCCTTCTTCTGGAACTTCTCGTAGTATGCGGGGGCCTCGTCGAGCGAAACGGTGTGCGTGGTCAGGTCCTTCACACCCATCGGATCGGAGGGATCCTCCACTAACGGCAGCAGATCGTCGATCCAGTGCTTGACGTTGCACTGCCCCATCCGGAACTGCAGCTGCTTGTCGAACATGGACAGCATCGGCATCGGATCCGTCTGCCCGCCGAACACGCCGCTGATCGAGACCGTACCGCCGCGCCGGACGACGTCGATGCTGGTGTGCAGGGAATTCATCCGGTCCAGCCCAGCCATGCTCATCGCCTTCTGGGCGGCCTTGTCCGGCAGGAATCCAACGGCAGTCTGGGCGAATTTGCCAACCGGCGATCCGTGCGCTTCCATGCCGACAGCCTCAACGACGGAATCCGGCCCGCGGCCGTCGGTGCTGTCCTTCATGGCGTCCTTGAGATGGCGGTTCAGGTCCATTGTTTCGACGCCGTGACGCTCGGCCATGGCGCGGCGTTCCGGAACGGGGTCGACGGCGAGGACCCGGTAACCGAGATACTTGCCGACGCGGGCGGCGAATTGGCCCACCGGCCCCAGTCCCATCACGGCGAGGGTGCCGCCGTCGGGCACGTTGGCATACTTCACACCCTGCCAGGCCGTGGGAAGAATGTCGGAGAGGAACAGATACTGCTCGTCGTCGGGACCGGCATTGACCTTGATGGGTCCGTAGTCCGCATGCGGTACGCGCAGATACTCCGCCTGGCCGCCGGGGACGGCACCGTAAAGTTTGGAATAGCCGAGCATGGCCGCACCGCTGCCGAACTTGCGCACCTGCGTCGTTTCGCACTGCGACTGCAGGCCGCGGTCACACATCCAGCAGTGGCCGCAGGCAACGTTGAACGGAATGACCACGCGGTCCCCGACCGAGAGGTTGGTGACGGCGCTGCCGGTTTCCTCGACGATCCCCATCGGCTCGTGTCCGAGGATATCGCCTTGCTCCATGAACGGTCCGAGGACTTCGTAAAGGTGCAGGTCGGATCCGCAGATGGCTGTCGAGGTGATCTTGATGACCGCGTCGGTTGGTTCCTCGATTTTTGGGTCGGGGACGTTGTCGACGCTCAGTGATCGGCGTCCCTGCCAGGTTAGTGCTTTCACGTCGGTCTCCTTAGGCGTGCTCGATAATGGGCTTCCTAATGAAAGACAGTACGCTTACTACTTTTCGATTTCCACCCCGGAGCTGGTTTGTTTCGCGTTACTTTGCGAGCTGTGCGGCGATGGCGGGCAACAGTGCCCGGAAGGCCTGGCCCCGGTGGCTGATCGCGTTCTTCTCCGCTGCGCTGAGTTCGGCGCAGCTGCGCTCATCACCGGCTGGACGGAGGATTGGGTCGTAGCCAAAGCCGCCTTCGCCGCGTGGTTCGCGCAGCAACATTCCCTCCAGCCGGCCATGTTCGACGGCGATAATCCCGTCCTGTCCGCCGGCCTCCGGAACCGCGAGGGCGGCCGCGCAGACGAAAGCCGCCGCGCGGTGTTCCCCGCCGACGTCGGACAACTGCGCCAGCAGCAGGTTCAGGTTGGCGGTGTCGTCGCCATGCCGGCCGGCCCAGCGGGCGGAGAAAATTCCGGGGGCTCCGCCGAGCACCTCGACGGCAAGTCCGGAATCGTCGGCGATGGCTGCCAGTCCGGTCGCATTCGCCACCGACTGGGCCTTCAGGATGGCATTTTCAGCGAACGTGACACCGGATTCGACGACGTCGGGCGCATCCACTGCCGCCGCGTCGATCACTTGCGTATCGACGTCGAGCCCCGGTACCTTGCCGCGCAGCAGTTCCCGGAGCTCGCGCAGTTTGCCTTGGTTCCGGGTGGCCAGAACCAGCCGCGGCGCCGGGGCTTGCTGGTTTGTTGCGGAATCAGTCACTGGTGGGGCCTTCGGTCAGCGTCGCTTCCTGGATTCCGGCCAGTTCGGCGGTCCCCAGCAGGGCCAGATCGAGCAGGGCGTTGAGTTCGTCGCGGTCGAAAGGCGCGCCCTCGGCGGTTCCCTGCACCTCGACGAACTTGCCCGAGCCGGTGACGACAACGTTCATGTCGGTCTCGGCGCGCACGTCTTCGACGTAGGGCAGATCCAGCATCGGCACGCCGTCGATAATGCCGACGCTGACGGCGGCGACGGTATCGGTCAGTGGTTTGGCGCTGGCGGGCACGATCTTCTTTTCCTGCGCGTAACGGATCGCTTCGGCGAGCGCCACATAGGCGCCGGTGATCGCCGCGGTGCGGGTGCCGCCGTCGGCCTGCAGCACGTCGCAGTCCAGCACGATCGTGTTTTCGCCGAGGGCCTTGGTGTCGATGATGGAGCGCAGCGAGCGGCCGATCAGGCGGGAGATTTCGTGGGTCCGGCCGCCAATTTTTCCCTTCACGGATTCGCGGTCCGAGCGGGTGTTGGTCGCGCGCGGCAGCATCGCGTATTCGGCCGTCACCCAACCGCGGCCCTCTCCCTTGAGCCAGCGCGGTACGCCGGCCGTCAGCGAGGCCGTGCACAGCACCCTGGTGTTGCCGAATTCGATCAGTGCGGAGCCTTCCGCCTGTTTGGACCAGCCGCGGGTGATGCTGATCGGGCGGAGCTGGTCGGGTGTGCGGCCATCGGCGCGTGGGGCGGTATCAGTCATACCTCCACCCTATCGGCCGCGGGCGGACCTCAAATTACATAGCTGGCGCCGGGTGCGACGACGTCCAGTTCGCCGGAGAACACCTCGCGTGCCTCGGCGAGCGCCCGCTGCGGGTCGTTCCAGACCGGCAGGTGCGTCAGCAGCAGTTTTGCGGCACCTGCCTCGGCTGCCGCCTCACCGGCACGCTTGCCGGTCAGGTGTACGTCGCGGACCTCGTCCCGGCCCTCGTGGAAGGCCGCCTCGCACAGGAAGACGTCCGCGCCGGCCGCGGCCTTCACCAGGCCCGGGCAGGAGTCCGTGTCGCCGGAATACGTCAACACGCTGGTCCGGGTGCCGCCGTCGCCGGTTCCTTCTGTTGTTTCCAGCCGGAGCGCGTAGGCCTGGTCGGTAGGATGGTTGGCGGCGTACGGGGTGGCGGTGAACGGGCCGATCCGCACCGGCTGTTCTTCACGCCAGTCGGTGAAGTCGAACTCGCCGGTCATGCCGGGATCGGGATCAAGGCCGTAGGCGAGCGCCATCCGGGTGTTGGTCGTTTCCGGGCAGTACACAGGGATCCGGCTTCCCGGCCAGCCTTCCGGGCACCACTTCATCGCCACGTGCAGGCCGCACATGTCCAGGCAATGGTCGGCGTGCAGATGGGTCAGCAGCACGGCGTCGATCTGGGTCAGGTCGATGTGCCGCTGCAGATAGCCGAGCGCGCCGCTGCCAAGATCCAGCAGGATCCGCCAGGTGCGGCCGTCGGCGTCGTCGGCCGTGAGCAGATAGCACGACGCCGGCGATTCCGGGCCGGGGAAGGAGCCTGTGCAGCCAACAATGGTCAGTTTCACCGGCCACTCCTTCCGCCCGAAGCGTCCGCTTCTGATCCATCAGCCAGCACGAAATTGGAGACCTTGTTTCCCGACGCCGCGGCGGAGACCATCTCCGGGGTGATCCTGGCGATGCTGCCGGTCGGATACTGGGCGGCGACGTGATCGACGTGCTGGACGCTGAGCACCTCCGGCCCCAGGAAGCGCCGGGCGAGCTCTTCGAACTGCGTCCCCCGCCCGGTCGCTACGAACGTGTGCGATGGTGCGGCCGGATCATCGCGGAGCAGGTTATGCGTGGTCAGCTCCCGGTAGACATCCTTGGCGGTTTCTTCGGCACTGGAAACCAGTGTGACAGTGTCGCCCATCACCAGGGAGATGACACCGGTCAGCAACGGATAGTGTGTGCAGCCGAGAATCAGCGTGTCGACCTCGGCCTCCTGCAGCGGCTTCAGGTACTGCTCGGCCCTCGCCACGACGTCGGGGCCCGCCGTGACGCCGGCTTCGACGAACTTGACGAAATCCGGGCAGGCTGCGGAGGTGATGCCCAGCTGCGGGGCGGCGGCGAACGCGTCGTCGTAGGCGCGGGAGCCGATGGTGGCGGAGGTGCCGATGACGCCGACCCGGCCAGTGCGGGTCGAGGCGACGGCGCGGCGGACTGCCGGCTGGATGACTTCGACAACGGGAATCCCGTAGCGGGCGGTGTATCGCTCCCGGGCATCCCGGAGCACCGCGGCCGAGGCGGAGTTGCAGGCGATGACGAGCAGCTTCACACCCGAGTCGACCAGCTCATCCATCACGCCGAGGGCGTTGGCCCGGACCTGGGCGATGGGCAGCGGTCCGTAGGGGCCATTGGCGGTGTCGCCGACATAGAGAATCGACTCGTTCGGCAGTTGATCGATCACGGCGCGGGCAACGGTCAGGCCGCCCACTCCAGAGTCGAAAATCCCGATGGGAGCCGACGTCAGATTCTTCGTTGAATTCTCATCCGGTGCTGAGCTCATGATTTACCGACCATAGTTCCTCGCTGCCCTCAGGGTGAATTTGAAAGCGAGTCTGCTTAATCACATTTGGCTGGGTGCGAGCCGTTAAGGGGCTGCGTTATTGGTCGGAATCGCCGTGTTGCCCGTGATCTTCCAGCAGAGCCTGCATCAGGGATTCCTGCAGCCAGGTGGTGAAGTTGTAGACCAGTGCAAGGTAACTTTCGACATCTTCGGCCTGCGAGGAGTTCTGCACCTCGTGGATCCGCTCGGCGTCTTCGGCGGATTCGATCTGCAGCCGCTGCGCCAGCACCAGCCGCACGTCGTTAAGCGCCCGCGAGAATATCTGCGCCTGCTCCGGGTTGAGCACGATCCGGCTGCTGTCCAAGGCCAGTGCGGCACCACGAAGGGCACCGATTTTCGTTTCCCGCAACGAGCGCTCGGTGAGCCGGCGGAACTCCAGCGCCTCGTCGTCGTCGTTGTTGACGGCATTGGGCAGCAACCTGAACAGAGCAGGGTCCGACGGCGTTTCGGCCGTATCGTCGAGTCCCACCATTGCCGCCAACGGGTCCTGGTCGCCCGCCGTGTCGGGCTCAAGCATGGTGATGATGTCGTTGAAGAGCTTCCTCACCAGGTCGCGTTCGCCGGGTTCAAGGAAACCGGTGATGCCCTTGCGGGTGTTCCTGAATGCCTTCGCCACTATGCCTGATCCGCCTTCTGAAATGTCGCCCACAGCCCGTATGAATGCAGTGCCGTGGTGTGTTGTTCCATTTTTTCTTTCGACCCCGTCGCCACAACGGACTTGCCCTGCTCATGGACTTCAAGCATGAGTTTGTGCGCCTTGGCTTCGGGATAGCCGAAGTAGCTTTGGAAGACGTAACTGACGTAACTCATCAGGTTCACCGGGTCGTTCCAGACGAGGACCACCCATGGAATATCAGTCGCGGTCAGCTTCTCGACGTCGGTTTCCTGGTCAGTATCGGGGGCGGAAGCGGTGCTGACAGTCATGGCTTCCATTGTAAGTCTCCGCAACCTCTCATCCACACCGCCGAAGGCCCGGGTACTAAACAGGCCGCTGCGGCATTAGAGTTTTCGGTGTGAGTACCGCGCGAGGGTGGACGCCGCCCAACACGTCACTATTTACCGACCACTATGAGCTGACCATGCTGGAGGCCGCCCTGCATTCCGGGGCCGCGCACCGGCGGTCGGTCTTCGAGACCTTCGCCCGCAGGCTTCCGGACGGCCGCCGCTACGGGATCGTTGGCGGCACCGGCAGGTTCCTGGAGGGGCTGGCGAACTTCCGCTTCCGGAACGAGGAGCTGGAATTCCTGGCCAGGACCAACGTGGTCAATGACGAGACCATCTCCTGGCTGTCCGACTTCAAGTTCTCCGGCGATATCTACGGCTACGCGGAGGGTGAGGCCTACTTCGCCGGCTCCCCCATCCTGATTGTTGAGGCAACGTTCGCTGAGGCCTGCGTCCTCGAGACGTACGTGCTCTCCGTCCTCAACCATGACAGCGCCATCGCTTCGGCCGCCTCCCGGATGACCGGTGCCGCCGCCGGGCGTCCGTGCCTGGAAATGGGTTCCCGGCGCACGCATGAGGTCTCCGCCGTCGCCGCCTCCCGGGCCGCGGTGATTGGCGGCTTCGCGGGCACGTCCAATCTCGCGGCGGGCTTGCGGTACGGCGTGCCGACGGTCGGAACGGCCGCACATTCCTTCACGTTGCTGCACGATTCCGAACGGGACGCCTTCGAGGCACAGCTGGCCTCGCTCGGAGTCGGCACCACACTGCTGGTGGACACGTACGACGTCGAAACCGCCGTGCGTGCCGCCGTCGAACTGGCCGGGCCAAAACTCGGTGGGGTCCGGCTGGACTCCGGTGACCTGCTGGAACAAGCCCGCGACGTCCGCGCTCTGCTCGATTCGCTGGGCAACAACAACACCAAGATCACCGTTACCTCCGACCTGGACGAGTTCGCCATCGCCGCCCTGGCCTCGGCCCCGGTCGATTCCTACGGCGTCGGCACCTCGCTGGTCACCGGTTCCGGAGCACCGACCGCAAGCCTGGTCTACAAACTGGTCAGCAGGGAGGGCGACGACGGCGGGTTTGTTTCCGTGGCGAAGGCCAGCAAGAGCAAGGCCTCTGTCGGCGGACGCAAATACGCTTTGCGCCGGCGCAATAAACACGGCGTCGCCACCGGGGAGGTCGTGGGTATCGGCCGGTCGCCGGAGAACGACGGCGATGACCGGCCCCTGTTGCATCAGTTCGTTGCCGGCGGCGAAGTGCTGGACGGCTGGACAGGTCCGAAGGCAGTGGTCCGCGCCGCCGGGCGGCACAATGAGTCGATGTCCGAACTTCCCGCCTCGGCGCTGCGGCTGCAGCGTGGCGAGGCAGTCATTCCCACCGAATTCGAGGAGTAGTCATGACACGCGCACTGATCATTGTCGACGTCCAGAACGACTTCTGCGAGGGCGGGTCGCTGGCGACCGATGGCGGAGCGGAGACGGCCGCCAGCATCAGCGATTTCATTGAACAGAACTTCGACCACTATGACTTCATCGTGGCCACCCAGGACTGGCATATCGATCCGGGATCGCACTTCTCCGACAATCCGGACTTCGTGCACAGCTGGCCGGTTCACTGCGTGGCCGGAACGGACGGGGCGCAGACACATCCGGACTTCGACACAGAACAGGTCGACGCTTTCTTCATCAAGGGCCAGTTCGAGGCCGCTTACTCAGGTTTTGAAGGCGTGCTGGCCCCGGAGGAGGTTGTCCCGACCGGCGACCGCGACCCGGCGGAGCCTGTGCCGGACGACGACGAGAAGCTCAGCCTGGACGACTGGCTGCGGCAGAACGAAGTCGATGAGGTGCAGATTGTCGGGATTGCCACGGACCATTGCGTCAAGGCCACCGCGCTGGATGCAGTCCAGGCCGGCTACGTCACCTCCGTGCTCGTGGACCTGACCGCCGGGGTCTCCCCTGACACCACTGAGCAGGCACTCGAAGACCTGGAAGCTGCCGGCGTCGACCTGAAATAGCCATCCGGCGGCGGGACAGGTCCGAACCCGGGGCTATTTCCGGCCGATGAACCAGTTCTGGAGTTTCTTCAACCGTTGGGCCAGTTGCTCCTCGTTGGCCTGCGCCACTGCCGGTCCACCGCAGAGCCGCCGCAACTCGTTATGGACGACACCGTGCGGGGTTCCCGAACGGGCCGACCAGGCCGAAACGTTCTTGGCCAGCTCGTTCCGCAGGTCCTTGAGCTGTCGGTGATCGATCACCTGCGTCTCCTGGACCGGAGCGCCGGTGGATTTGCTCCGCCGCGACTGCTGCTCTGCCTGCCTCTGGCGCAGCAGGGTACCGACCTGGTCGGCGTCCAGCAGGCCGGGAATGCCGAGGAAGTCGAGTTCGTCCTCGCTGCCCATGTCTCCACCGGCACCGAACTCGCCGCCGTCGAAAAGCACCCGGTCGAAGGAGGCCTGCGACTCCAGCGCCTCGAAAGGCGTTTTGGTCAGCGAGTCGGAGGCCTTCTCCTCGCGGTTGGCCTCCAGCATCTCGGCGTCCTCCTCGGAGAACGCGTCGGCTTCGTCGTTCTGCGGACGGTCCAAGGCGTGATCCCGCTCAAGTTCGAGCTGGTTGGCCAGGACCATCAGGTTCGGCACAGAGGGAAGGAACACCGACGCCGTCTCGCCCCGCTTGCGGGCGCGGACGAAGCGCCCGACGGCTTGGGCGAAGAACAATGGTGTGGCAGTCGACGTCGCGTAGACACCTACGGCCAGGCGCGGTACATCCACCCCTTCCGAGACCATCCGGACCGCGACCATCCACCGGCTCTCGTCGTCGGAGAACTTCTCGATCTTGCCCGAAGCCTTGGCGTCATCGGAGAGAATGACTGTCGGCGACTCGCCGGTAATCCGCTTCAACTGGCCGGCATAGGCGCGCGCATCCTCGTGGTCCGTCGCGATCACCAATCCACCGGCGTCGGGCACGCTGCGCCGCATTTCGGTCAGCCGGCGGTCCGCGGCGGAGAGTACGGCAGGGATCCATTCGCCGTGCGGATTCAGAGCGGTCCGCCAGGCCTGGGCCGTGATGTCTTTGGTTGCCGCAGCCCCGAGGTTGGCGGCGATCTCGTCACCGGCGCTGGTGCGCCACCGCATCTGTCCGGAGTAGGCCATGAAGATAACCGGCCGGACCACGTGGTCTTTGAGTGCTTCCCCGTAGCCGTAGGTGTAGTCGGCCTTGGAGCGGCGGATCCCCTCGGCGTCTTCGGCATACTCGACAAACGGGATCGCCGCGGTATCCGAGCGGAAGGGTGTACCGGTCAGGGCCAGGCGGCGTACGGCAGGCTCGAATGCCTCGCGGATGCCGTCGCCCCAGGACAGCGCATCGCCGCCGTGGTGGATCTCATCGAGGATGATCAGCGTCTTGGCCGCTTCGGTCTTGGCACGGTGCAGCAGCGGTTTGCTTGCGACCTGCGCATAGGTGACGGCGACGCCGATGAAGCCGCTGCCGTGCCTGCCGTCGGCGTTCTTGAAATTCGGGTCAATCGCGATGCCGATCCGCGCGGCGGCGTCGGCCCATTGGCTTTTCAGGTGGTCGGTCGGTGTGACGATGGTGACCCGGTTGATGATCCCGCGTTCAATCAGCTCCGCGGCGGCACGCAGGGCGAAGGTGGTCTTTCCTGCTCCCGGCGTCGCAACAGCGAGGAAGTCCCGCGGCGAGCTCTGGAAGTACTTCTCCAGCGCTTCTGCCTGCCAGGCGCGGAGTTTCTGGGCGGTGCCCCAGGCGGCACGATCGGGATACGCCGGAGGCAGGGAGGAGCCGGCGCTGAACAGCGTTTCATTCACGGAAGTGCTACACCCACCTTGGAATCTTCGGTTTGGGTTTCGTGCCTGCGGGCGCGCAATCCCGCTACTGCCGCAAGCATTGAAAACACCGCCAAAGATGCCCAGATGACCACAAATACTCCCGTGCTTTCTCCGATGTTCCGGTCCCAC
Organism: Arthrobacter monumenti; assembly: GCF_054511255.1. Classification (NCBI taxonomy): domain Bacteria; kingdom Bacillati; phylum Actinomycetota; class Actinomycetes; order Micrococcales; family Micrococcaceae; genus Arthrobacter; species Arthrobacter monumenti. The sequence goes on from NZ_JBTNCY010000001.1 coordinate 521,238, forward strand.
AATAAGGCATAAACAGTACCAGCCCCGGCAGTTCCAACCACTCCTCCGAGCATGTCAGAGAGCTGCAGCGATGACGAATTCCGGCCGCGTTCAGCCGACGGCGACAGCTTGAGCGTCAGTACCGACGACGTCGACATGCCCATCCCCATGCCGTAACCCGAGACGGCCCAGACCACGACGAGCACCCACACCGGCACGGCCGGCGACGCCAGCAATGCCAGCGCCGTCATCGTCATCGTCAGCAGTGCGCCGCCAGATACCAGCAGCCAGGCCCGCTCAAAGCGGAACCGCGCCTGTGTGAACGAGCCTGCGGACCAGCCGATAGCCGCGCCGGTCAGGGCCAGCCCGGCCGTGGACGCGTCGAGTCCACGGACGTCGACGAGCATCAGCGGGATAAAGGCTTCTGCGCCGAAAAAGGCCAGCGTCATCAAGCCGCGGTTGAGCACAATGCTGGGGAGCCCCCGGGCAAAGCGCAGGGAGCCTTTCGGCAGCAGTCTGGGCAGGGTCAGCCCCACCGCCGCCGCGCCGGCCAGCAGCAATGCGGCCAGCACATAGGCGCCCAGCCCGTCGACGCCACCGGGCGCGGCGAATCCGTGGGCGGCCCACTGCGCGGCGAAAACTCCTACCGCCAAAAATACTCCCAGAACAGAACGACGGCGGCCCTGCGCGGGCTTCATCGACGGAAACGCCGGTGCGCCAAGCCGTTTCACCGTCGGCCACACCAGCACCACTGCGAGCACGACGATCGGTGCGACGGAAACAAACACCAGCCGCCAACTCACATACTGGGCCAGCAGGCCGGACAGGTACGGCCCTATCAGCGCCGGAAGCACCCATGCCGCTGCGAGCCAACCAAAAACTGTCGGCTGCGTTGTGGACGGAAACGCCTGCCCGATGATGACATAAACGGCCACGATCATCAGGCCGGCACCGAGACCGGAGACGGCCCTGCCCAGCGTCAGGATGGAGAAGTCCCCCGCCGCGCCTGCGACCAGCAGACCTCCCACCATCAGGGAAAGGCCAACGATCAAGGCGGGACGCGGACCCTTGATATCCGTCCAGGATCCGGCAATCACAGTGCCGAGCAGCGAACCGGTCAGGAACAGCGAAAATGCCAGCCCGTAACCCGTCAGTCCGCCAAGGTCCTTGGCCACCAAGGGCATGGCGGTCGCAACTGCCATCGCCTCGAAAGCGGCACAGGTAATGATCGCCAGCAGTCCGATGGTGAGCGGACGGTACGCCGCGGACATGGGTCCGCCCGGCGCAAACGCGCCCGGCTCAGCTGTATTCACGGTGTCGGTGGTGCAATCTGTTGCGGGCGGACAGGACGGACAGGACGAACGGAAACTACGGCAGGATTATTTGTCGCCGCCGCCTTTGCCACCTTCTCCGCCTTTGCCACCCTTACCGCCGCCGTTCTTGTCTTTGCCAGGACGCAGCCCATCGTAGATGTCCTTGCATTCAGGGCAGACGGGAAACTTTTCGGGATCGCGCCCCGGTGTCCATACCTTCCCGCACAGTGCGATCACCGGGTCTCCGGAGAAGGCGGACTCCATGATCTTTTCCTTGCGGACGTAGTGGGCAAAGCGCTCACTGTCGCCGGGTTCGACCTCTTCGCGCAGTTCCTCGCGCTCGATGGTGGCGGTCGAACCGCCGGGTGACGACTCCCGTGATGGATCTGATTCAAAAGGATCTGACGGCATACTCATGCGTTCCATCTTACCGCCTACAACCCCTGCCATCCCGGCTTGTTTTCGTACGTGTAGCGGTAATAGTCGGCCAGCTTGAGGCCCGACGCCGCGGCCTCGTCGACCAGGATAGTCGCGTGCGGATGCAACTGCAGCACCGATGCCGCGCAGATGGCTGCGACCGGCCCTTCCACAAAGTCGTGCACCGCCTGCGCCTTCTGCCCGCCTGTGGCGATGAGGATCACATGCCGGGCATCCATAATCGTTCCCAGTCCCTGCGTGACGACGTGCCCGGGCACCTCGTCGGGATCGTCGAAGAACCGTGCATTGTCCTTGCGTGTTTGCTCGGTGAGCGTCTTGATCCGTGTCCGGGAGGCAAGGGATGAGCCGGGTTCGTTAAACCCAATATGGCCGTCGGTGCCGACGCCGAGGAGCTGCAGATCGATCCCGCCAGCCGCGGAAATGGCCGCCTCATAGTCGCTGCAGGCGAGGACGGGATCAGCGGCCGAACCATCCGGGCCGTGTACGCGGGCCGGATCGATATCCACCCGGTTGGTGAATTCCCGGCGGATCACCTCGCGGTAGGACTGCGGATGCCCCGCTTCCAGGCCGACGTACTCGTCCAAGGCAAAACCACTCGCCCGGGACAGGTCCAGCCCCTGCTCCGCATGCCGCCTGGCCAACTCGTCATAGACAGGCAGCGGGGACGATCCCGTGGCCAGTCCCAGCACCGCATCCGGCTTGCGGCGCAACAGGGCCTCGACGGCATCGGCGGCGGCCGCTCCGATGGTGCTGCTGTCGGGGAGGATGACAATTTCCATCAGCTCCACCTTTCTCCAGACCGGGTGCTTCCTCCAACATATCCCCCGGGGCCTACTTATTGTGGCTGACCGCCAGAAGCAGCTCCGGGGTCCTCCGGTCGAACCACCGCCCGCCAATCCGGATACCCAACACGAGGAATACCGCCCCCAGCACCAGTCCGGCGCCGAGCGCCAACCAGCCAAACAACATCGCACCGGTGGCGATGGAGATCAGTGCCAGCACCAATTCCGGGGCGATCAGCACCGCCAGCGTCAGCCAACCGACGAACTGGACCAGGATGGTGCGCACCCCCGAACCAGGCGGAGTTTTGAAGGGGCTGTCCCCCGGCGCCGGAACGTTGTACGTATAGCGGGCGGAGACCACGCTCGCCAGGCCGAGGCCTGTCAACAGCACACCGAGGGTCAGCCCCAGCATGGCGGGCAGCAGGTTCCAGGAGTCATTCAGCCACAGCGGCAGCACGACGAACAGCAGCGAAACCGGGAGCGCAAACGCCGCGCAGGCGAGCACCCGGCCGGTACGGTCGGCAATGCCGCTCACCCCGGACGACACATGCATCCAGAAAGCCGTGTTGTCATAGGAGACATCGGCGGAAATGGACCAGACGAGCAGGACCGCGGCGAACGGACCGAGGAAACTGAGCAGCCCGAAGTCCCCGCTCTGGCTGCCGGCGAAGATCAGCAGGACCGGCAGTACCGGCACCATGATCAGTGACGCACCGTAGCGTGGATCCCGCACCCAGTAGGTCAGCGAGCGCGCCGCAACCGCCCCGGTAGGTGTCCCGGGAAACCTGGCGAAGAAACCGAGATTGCCGGCGCTCTTGCGCGCCACCGCGCTATGCACGGGCGTGACGAGTGCCCGCGCCAGGCTTATTTTCCAGATCCAGACGAGCAACGCCAGCGTCCCGGCGGCGATCAGGAACTTTCCGGCGGCCGCACCGTAGAAACCGAGCGCCAGATCCGCCGGCACCGACCAGGCCGCACCCAGCGGCGTCCAGGACATCGTCTCCGCCAGTGCCGGCAGGAAGGCGCGCGCATTCTCGATCCCAGTGGCCACGGAACCGATAATCGGGCCGAGCAGCACGAGTGGAATGAACGCGACGATGCCGCTGACGTCCTTGAACCGGCGGGATGAGGCAAGCGTCGCCGTCGCCGATGTCACCAGCCGCGAGAGGACAATACAGGTGAACACGGCCAGCAGGGCGCACACAGGTGCCGCCACGAGCGGGAGCGGATATTTCCACCACGACGCCGTCGTCGCCAGCGCCGCAATCAGCGTAACGATGCCGGGAACGCCGACCAGTGACGCGAGCATCAATCCCGCCAGGAGTTTATGCAGCGGAATGGCGAAGGTGACGAACCGGGCAGGGTCCAGCGTCATGTCGACGCCGCCGGCCACCAGCGGTATCAGCATCCAGCCGAGGACAACCGCCGAACCCGCCAGCACGACGACGGTGCGCGTCAGTTCCGGTTCGGCAAAACTCAGTGCCACGAGCCCCGCCACGACGCCGGTGAGCAGGCTAAGACCGTACAGCCCACCGATGATCACGCCGACCAGCTGCCATTTACTGCGCCGGAGCGAGTTGGCCAGCAGCGCCAGCTTGAGCCTTACGAGGTCCGCAACCATTCGAGCCCCTCCGTAGGGTTCCGGCCGCCCACGAGCTCGACGAAGCGGTCCTCCAGGCTCGAATTTCCGCGGACTTCATCGACGGTTCCGGCTGCCAGCACGTTTCCGCCGGCAATCACGGCGACGTGGTCGCACATCCGCTGGACGAGGTCCATCACATGGCTGGAGACGATCACAGTGCCGCCGGAGTCGACATAGCTGTGCAGGATGTCGCGGATGTTCGCCGCGGAGATCGGGTCCACGGATTCGAATGGTTCGTCCAGCACCAGCAGGCGCGGGGCGTGGATCAGCGCCGAGGCCAGCGCGATTTTCTTGGTCATGCCGGCGGAATAGTCGACGACCAACGTCCCCGCATCGGCGGCCAGATCGAGCGCGCGCAGCAGGTCGGCCACCCGCGCGGCGACGGTCTCCCGGTCCATGCCCCGGAGCAGACCGGCATAGGTCACCAGCTGTTCGCCGCTGAGCCGGTCGAAGAGGCGGACGCCATCGGGCAGGATCCCCATCAGCCGTTTGGCCTCCAGCGGCCGCTCCCACACGTCGACCCCGTGCACCCACGCTTGCCCGTAGTCGGGTCGCAGCAGTCCGGTAGCCATGGATAACGACGTCGTTTTGCCGGCTCCATTGGGACCGACAAGGCCATAGAAGGAACCCGAGGGAACATCGAGATTAATGCCGTTGACGGCGACCTTGCCGCCGAAGCGTTTGGCCAGTGACCGGACGGACAGCGCAGCAGACTCTGTAGTCATGGCTCAACGCTAGCAACACGGCACGGTCCTGGAACTCATCCTTGAGGACTAAGTTCACCGAACCGGTGTTAGAACGATGCCCGCGGTGCGGCGCGCTCGTATTGCGGCGCCCACGGAACCGGTTGTCCCAGTTCGAAGGCGGCCCGCTGCCACCAGTGCGGATCCCGCAGCGCCGCCCTGGCGATGAAGACACCTTCCGCCTGCCCGGAGACCACCACGTGTTCGGCCTGCACGGCCGAGGCGATCAGTCCGACGGCACCAACCGGCACATCCGCTTCGCGCCGGATCTGCTCAGCGAAGGTTGTCTGGTAGCCAGGGGCAACCGGGATTTTGGCATCCGGAACGGCGCCGCCGCTGGACACATCGATCAGGTCAATCCCATGCTCGCGGACCAGCTTGGCCAGCCGGACCGAGCTGTCCGCATCGAGGCCGCCGTTGCTCCAGTCCGAGGCGGAAATCCGCAGCAGCACCGGGAAGTCTTCCGGAACACGGGACCGGACGGCGTCAATGACATCCAGGAGCAGCTTCATCCGCCCGGCTTCGCCGCCGCCCCAGTCATCGGTCCGGGTATTGACCAGGGGAGAGAGGAACTGGTGCAGCAGGTAGCCATGCGCGGCATGGATTTCGATGGCGTCGAATCCGGCGTCGAGCGCCCGGGACGCCGACGTTGCGAAATCCTGCACCACCCGGTCAATATCCCCGGCGGTCATTGCCTCCGGTGCCGCGAGCTCACCGAACGCCTGCGCCGTCGGTCCCACTGTCGCCCAGCCGCCGTCGTCCTCCGGGACACTGCCCGACTTGGCTGAGAACGGCCAATAGGTGGAAGCCTTCCGGCCCGCATGTGCGAGCTGGACGCCGATTTTGGCATCGGCAGAACCATTGGCATGCACGAAATCCGTGACCCGGCGCCAGCCCGCCACCTGCTCATCGTTGTACAGCCCGGTATCGCGCGGACTGATCATTCCCTGATGGTTCACCGCCGTCGCCTCGGTCAGGATCAGGGCCGCACCGCCGACGGCGAACGAACCGAGATGCATCAGGTGCCAGTCGGTGGGGACGCCGGGAGCTGTTGCCGGCTCGGCGGAGTACTGGCACATCGGCGCCACCCAGCCGCGGTGGCTGAGCTCCATCGAACGCAGGGACAACGGCGAGAACAGGGCGGAGTTAGTCATACTGGCGTCCAACAGCCCCGGACGGCAAATGATTCCTCGCCGCTGCAGCGGGCTTAGAACAGCGCGCGGGCCAGGGCGGAACGGGCCTTGCTGACCCGCGGGTCCGACATCCCGACGATGTCGAACAGCTCCACGAGGCGGGCACGGACGGTCTCACGGTCATCGCCGGCGGTGCGGGCAACGAGCTTCACCAGCCGGGAGAACGCGTCCTCCACATGTCCGCCGACCACATCGAGATCCGCGACGGCGAGCTGTGCCTGCACGGAGTCGGGGGCGTCGGCGCCTTCCTGGCGGACCTTGGCGCCGTCCATATCCTGCACGCGCTGCAGAAGGCCGACCTGGGCCAGGCCGGCCTTGGCCTCCGCATCGGCGGGCTGTTCGGCCAACGCCTTCCGATAGGCGGCGCTGGCAGCGTCGTAGTCGCCGGCCTCGATGGCGTCGTAAGCCTCCTGGTGCAGCGGCGGCAACGGCGCAGGCTCATTCGAATCCGCCGCCGGGCCACCCTCATCCTCCAGGCTTCCGGTCACGCCGTTGGCCTCGGCCACCTTGAGCAGTTCCTCCAGGAAGCTGCGGACGTGCTGTTCGGGCTGGGCACCCTCGAAGAGCGGAACGGGCTGGCCCTTGAGGACCGCGACCACGGCGGGGACGCTCTGGACCTGGAAGGCCTGCGCAATCTGCGGGCTCGCGTCGGCGTCGACCTTGGCCAGCAGGATGCGTCCGTTGTACTCGATGGCGAGTTTCTCGAGGACGGCTGAGAGCTGCCCGCTGGGGTCGGTGCGCGCCGAACCAAGTTCCACGACTACGGGAACCTGCGAGGAGATCTGCACGATCTGGCCGAAGGTCTCTTCGGTGACGTTCAAGATGAAACGGTGTCCCGCCGTCGAACCTTGCTGCCCCTGCTCGTCTGCACCGGCACCTCCCGCCGCAGCACCGGGTCCGGCTTCTGGTCCGGCGCCTGCTCCGGCTGCTGCCGTGGGCGGGCCTGCGGCAGGCCGGTTCTTCAAGCCGGACAGGTCCACCGCTCCATGCAGGTTGAGCGAAGGCGAGGCATCGGGACGTGAACTTGGAGTAGTCATGAAAATACCGTATCCGTTTCTCCCCGGCGGGGCTTAATGCCTTACTTGTCCATCAGGTCGGCATCGACCAGATTCTGCGCAGCGCCGATAACCTGGATCTTCTCATCGCTGCCGGCTGCCGGCACATAAAGCATGACGGATTCGCCGAAGGTGATCTTCACGCCTTCCTCGGTGCGGTCATCGCCTGCCAGTGCTGCGTAGTCCTTATCCAGCTTGACGGTGCCGCCCTTCTCGCTCGGCGTGCTCTTCATACTGTTGGAAAGGTAGCCAAAGACCAGTGCACCCCCGTCGGCTGTGCGAAGCGCGCGGGTGTTCTCCTCCATCACGGTGTGGTCGAAGGAGATGTCGGCGTTCTTGCTGTTGGCCTTCTTCTGTTCTTTCTGGAAAGCAGTGATCTGTTCCACGAAGGTGTTCCCGGCAACTTGGTCGGCGAACTTGCTCTCCTGCTCTGCCAGCACGTCAGCCAAGGCGTCCATGGCCGAGGCCGGCGAATACTTCAATGACTTGTCGCTGCCGTTGTCCAACGTGGTGGTCTCTGCCGGATCTGCGGCAGCCTGCGGGAAGGTTGTACCGGGCAGCATTGCGACGGCGGAACGCAGTTTGTAGTTTTCGCGCGGCTCATCTTGGACCAGTACCAGGGCCTGCGGCACTTCGCTCTGCTTGCTCTGCGTCACGGCGACGACGGTGCGCGGCCACTCGTAGCTGGAAGTGATGACTTCGGCCATGATCGGTTCTGCCGAGATCGGCATGGGCGCCTCATAGTCCGAGTTCTGCGACTGAATCTCGTAGGTGGCGCTGCGCAGCTCCAACGCCGGACCGGCCACGCGCTGCTTAAGATCTTCGGTGTTCTTCGCGGCGTCGGCGGCCTCAACGGTGCTGGCCACGGAATCCATGATGTCCTGGAGCTGGCCTTCGAGCAGAACCGGGTAACCGCCTGCCTCGCCGCCCGTCCCGGCACCGGCTTGGGACGGCGCGGTCGTGCCCGCCGCGTCTGTAGCGGAACCGGACTCCGGCTGATCAGGCGTTTCCGACGTCGTGGCCAGGGCAGCACCACCCAGCCCGCCGATGAGTCCAAGGCTGAGCACCGCTGCCGCTCCACCCTCAAAGCTGCGCCGGCCGACGCCGGCCTTGCTGCGATCCTTCGTCCGCACCTTGCCGGCCGCTTCGCTCCTCCTCCGCGCGGCACGGGATCCCGGAACAGGTTCAACCTGCGGCTTGGCTTTTTTCCGGCCGAAAAGCATGGCCAGACCCAGAACAGTCAAAAGTGCTCCAATCACGATCAGGGGAATTGCCCACGGAGCGCCTTCGCTGTTGGGCACGGTGAGGCTGACGTTAGTCGGGGCGGGTCCGTCACCTTCGGAGGCGAGCAGAATTGCCCACTGTCCGGGGGCTGGATCAGCCCAGGTGTAGGTGATCCGGTCGGTTCCGGTTTCGACGGTCTGCCACATGTCCGATCCACGCGGACTCGGCACTTCGGTTCCCCCGGGGGTGTGCTCGGCCACGAGGCCTCGATTGCCGTCATAGCCCAGAACGTGTACGTGCGCGGCATCGCCGACCCAGGCCTTTACGTCGTCGGCACGGCCCACGGCCAGCATCATGCCGCCCTCGCCTTCGACGGTCAGCTGGACTTCGCCGTCGCGGTTGTTGAGCCCATGGTCCAGCACGGTCAGGGGTGCGTCCTCGAAATCACCGGTTACGGAATGGGTGATGGTCTCCGATGGAGCCCACACGGTCCGCTGGGCAATGCCCAGACCCATCGTCAACAAACCGACAATGACGAGGGCAGCCGCAATTTTCAAACGCACAAAAATACCTATCCATCAATTACCGCAGGGCAATGGCCGTGCGTAAGTTCCACGTGTGAGGTCGATCCGGGAGTCCTGCCGGATTCCACGCGGGAGTATAACCCTATGATAACGGCTGCTTCCAACGCGATCCCCGCCCCGGCCGCCAAATGTGCCGGGTCTCACGGGGCACAACGAGCAGGGGCCCGGTGCTGTTCCGTCCGAAGCACCGGACCTTCCGGAATCCGTACCCGCCGGCTGATAATGTTTCGCTAGATACGCACAGCGGATATACAGAATCCAGTGAAAGCAGCGAATATACCGTGACGAGCGAGCAGGAGCAGCCCCCGGAGCCTCAGCGGCAACCGGACGGCACCACCGGCACTGCCCCTGTCCCGGAGCCGGCCAGCGGGCGCCGCGCCGTCCTGAGGAAACTGATGGCCAGGGTGCGCCAGCCGCTGCCAGGCGCACAACCGCGGCTGCACTACCAACTGCCGCCGGAACCGGACGACGACGATTTCCAGGGTTCCGGAGATCAACCGCCGGGCGAAGGCGGGCACGACACCGAGGAGCAAGAGCGGCGGTCGGGATCACGGTTCGGAGTGCCAGGACCGAGGCTTTCCACCCGGAATCCGATCTATTTCGGTTTCATGGGAACGGTCGGCGTCGGCTTTGCCCTGCTGATGTATTACATCATCACCAATGTTGGTCAATTGCTGGGATGGATCGCCGCCGCGCTGTTTATCTCCCTGGGACTCGATCCGGTTGTACGGTGGCTGGAAAAACGGCAGATCCCCCGCCCGGCCGGCATCCTGATTTCGCTGCTGTTGCTGGCGGGTATCGCCGCCGCCTTCATCGGTACGTTGATTCCCACCATCGTCACCCAGACCACGCAGCTTATTAATCGGGCGCCGGGCTTCACCCAGGATTTCCTGGATTCCCCTTTCTTCGTCACCATCAACCAGGAATTCCAGGTCCGGGACCGGGTGGTCGAGGAGGTGGAGAGTTTCTTCCGGGACTCCGAGTCCATCGGAGGCATCTTCGGCGGCGTGGTCAACGTCGGCCAGGTCATCGTCAACAGCCTCTTCGGGACCCTGATCGTCCTGGTGCTGACCCTCTACTTCCTGTCCTCACTTCCTGCCATGAAGCGCTGGGGCTACCGGCTCGCGCCGCGAAGCCGGCGGAAACGCGTGGAGCTGCTGTCCGAGGCCATCACCCGCAGTGTTGGCAACTACGTGGTCGGGCAGGCCTGCGTGGCGGTCCTGAACGCCACCTTCGCCTTCATCGTGATGTCCATCCTGGATGTTCCTTTTTCCGCGCTGCTGGCGTTCGTCGTAGCACTGCTGGCGTTCGTTCCGCTCGTGGGCGGCATGATTGCGGGGATCTTTGTCTCGCTGATCGCGCTCACGGTCGACTGGCAGACGGCAGTGCTCTACGCCATCTTCTACTTTGCCTACTTGCAGTTCGAGGCCTACTTCATCTCCCCGCGGATCATGCAAAAGGCTGTGGCGGTGCCGGGGGCTGTGGCCGTGATCGCCGTGATCGCCGGCGGCAGCCTGTTGGGTGTGCTCGGTGCTTTGATGGCGATTCCGACGGCGGCGGCCATCATGCTGTTGCTCCAAGAGCTCTATATCGCACGCCAGGACCGGCACTAGGCCCAGTCGCCACCTGTCTCCACCGGCGCTGGCCCTCGACACAGATAACCAGCCGCCCCCGTGGATGATCAGCGGCGGCGGTAGGTCCGGCTCTGCCAGCAACGGCTGTGCCAATGCCGGCGGTCGGTGACGGCCGCCTCTGCACCCAGCAGGGAATCCTCCTGCCAGACAACCAGATGGGCTACGCCGGGCCGGATTGGCTGGCCGCATCCGGGGCAGCTGTATTCCTTGACGGCATTCGAGGGCCGGATCGGGCGGACCATCCACAACCCGTCCGGGGCATCCTCGCGGCGGCCGAAGCCGAAACGGACCCCCTCCGTATCGAGTTCGACCGGTTCCTTCTGGTATTTGCTCCGACCTGCACCGCTCTGACGGCGGGGGCGGTTGGAACGTGGCATGTTTCCATTGTGCCGCAGTGGGCATTCGCCGGCAGAAACGGCGCGGCGCGCCACGTCCCATCTGGAGACGGTAAAGTGCAAATGTGCGATTAGTGATTGCCCAATGCTCTGTTGACTACATTGGCCGCCTCCGGGCCCACCTGCCCCTGGCCACGCGGCTGCTGCTCATGAAGGCGGACGGTTCCGTTTTGGTGCATTCCGACGGCGGTTCATATAAGCCGCTGAACTGGATGAGCCCACCGGCCACGGTGCGGACGGCCGAACCGGAGGAAGCCGCCGCGGGGCAAGGCGTCAGCGAAGTCTGGACGGTCCAAAGCTCCAAAAGCGACGACCGCCTGGTGATCAACATCCATGAACTCCAGCACGACTCCGAACACGAACTCGGCGTCGATCCCGGACTCGTCAAGGACGGCGTGGAGTCCGATCTGCAGCGGTTGCTCGCCGAGCAGATCACCACTCTGGGCCCCGGCTACACCCTGGTCCGCCGCGAATACATGACCGCGATTGGACCGGTGGATATCCTCGCCCGCGATGCCGACGGTGCCACCGTGGCCATCGAGCTGAAGCGGCGCGGCGACATCGACGGCGTCGAACAACTCACCCGCTATCTGGAACTGCTCAACCGCGATCCTCTGATGGCACCGGTACGTGGCGTATTCGCCGCCCAGCAGATCAAACCGCAGGCCAAGGTGCTGGCGAAGGACCGCGGGATCAGCTGCCTGACACTCGACTATGACGCCATGCGCGGCGTCGACGACAGCGACTCCCGGCTGTTCTGAACCGGCATAGACTCGGTTTATGACCCACGCCCTCAGCAGAGAGTTCATCACCGGCCGGATAGTTTCGGGCGGCCAGGTCATCGACGACGGCGCGCTCGCCTTTGAGGATGGACGCATCATCTACGCCGGCGCAGCGTCGGACCTGCGCGCTGCCGCAGGCCATGACGACGGCGGCTGGATCCGCGGTCCGGAAGTCCCTGAAGATTCGATGATCCTGCCCGGGCTGGTAGACCTCCATTGCCATGGCGGCAACGGCGGCGATTTTTCCTCCGGCGATGATCAGCAGGCCAGATCGGCCATCGACTTCCTGCACCGCAGCGGGACGACGACTTTGCTCGCCAGCATGGTCACGGCCTCGCCAACGGACTTGCTGAAGGGCATCTCAACGCTCCGCCGGCTGGTGGATGAACAACTTGTTTCCGGCATCCATTTGGAGGGTCCTTTCCTGTCCCACGCCCGCTGCGGTGCCCAGAACCCGCAGTGGCTGCTGGAACCAGATCTGGAGCTCGCAGCGGAACTTGTAAACGCGGCCGCCGGAACATTGAAGTCCATGACCTACGCCCCGGAATTGCCGGGCGCGGACGACCTCGTCAGCACTTTGGCGGCTGCAGGTGTGCTGCCCTCGCTGGGCCACACGGACAGCGACGCCGAAACTGCTGCTGCCTCATTGGCAGCTGCGCTGGCGGCCCTCGACTCCGCCTCCATTGCAGCACGTCCCACCGTGACTCACTTGTTCAACGGCATGCCGCCGATGCACCACCGGTCCCCCGGCCCGGTTCCAGCCTGTCTGCGCGTCGCCAAGGCGGGCAACGCCGTCGTCGAAATGATTACCGACAATGTGCACTTGGCGCCACAGACCGTCTTGAGTGTTTTCGAACTGGTTGGTGCCGGCAATATCGCCCTGATTACCGATTCCATGGCGGCCGCCGGCCTCAGCGACGGCACCTACACGCTCGGCCCTTCCGCAGTGACCGTCCGCGACGGCGTTGCAACCTTGGACAGCACCGGCTCAATCGCCGGCGGAACTGCAACCATGCTGCAGGTGCTCCGGAACTGTGTCGATGCGGGTGTGCCATTGACCGATGCCGTTACTGCGGCCACCGAAGTTCCCGCCACCGCCATGGGACTGGGCAACGATGCCGGCAAGCTCAGGGAAGGTTACCGCGCCGATGCGATCGTCGTTTCCCGGAACTGGGAACTGTTAAATGTATTGCGCAATGGCGAATGGCTTGAACCATTAGCGCAGGGGAATGGCTTTACGCTGCGATAAAGCGGCCGCAATTGAAAAGAAACAGCATAATCTTCTTAACAAACAGATGAATCATATGAATGCCCGTTGACCTGTCCTAGGGTGCATGCCATGCTTAAGAAAGTCTTTGTGTACGTGTTTTTCATGCTCGCAAGACAAAGTTGCGAGCGTGAAGCTCCTCGCAGGAACCGTTACTCGCGGATCTGGTAGGAACTTCCCGCGAAGTAACCCCGCCCAGCGCGAAGTGTGTTGGGTAATAAAGTTCCATTAAGAGGAGAAATAAATGGCTCAGGGAACCGTCAAATGGTTCAATGCTGAAAAGGGCTTCGGCTTCATCACCCCGGACGACTCGGACGGCGATGTTTTCGTGCACTACTCTGAAATCCAGGTTGGTGGGTTCAAGACGCTGGACGAGAATCAGCGCGTGAACTTCGAAATCGGCCAGGGCGCCAAGGGGCCGCAGGCAACGGGCGTTACCCTCGTCTAATCTTTCGCGGATGCCGCCGGCTCCGGCCGGCATAATTCGTAAACAAATCCCCCGTCTCTTCCGGAGACGGGGGATTTGTGCGTTACGGGTCAGTTCTTCAGCGAGCCCTGCTCCTGGCCAGCTTCCCGGGCCGCCGGCCGCCGTTCAATCAATCCGCCGAGGGCCTGGAGTTGTTCGACAAAACCTTCGTAGCCGCGGTCGATATGGGCGGCGCCGCTGACCTCGGTGACCCCGTCGGCAACCATGGCGGCAATCACCAGGGCAGCACCGGCCCGGATGTCATTGGCTTCCACCGGGGCGCCGGATAACCGCTCAATGCCCGTGACAAGCGCGTGGTGGCCGTCCAGCCGCACCACTGCACCGAGCCTGGCCAGTTCCGAGGTGAACCCCCATCTGGCCTCAAACACGTTCTCTGTCACCATTCCCGATCCCGTGGCCACGGCATTCAGCGCCACTACGAAGGGCTGCAGATCCGTAGGGAACCCGGGGTACGGGAGGGTGGAAACATTGATTGGCTGCGGCCGCTCCGGGGCCGTGATCCTGAATCCGTCCGGTTGGAAGGTGACCCGGCTGCCAGCCTGGCTGAGCTTGTCCAGGACGACGCCCATATGGTCCGGTTCGGCGCCCCGCACTTCAATGCTTCCGCCGGTGATGGCCGCGGCGAAGGCCCACGTCCCGGCAACAATACGATCCGGAACAACCCGGTGTACCGTGGGTTCGAGGCGTTCGACGCCGGTAATCGTCAGTGTGCTGGAGCCGACGCCTTCGATCTTCGCTCCCATTGACAGCAGCATCCGCGCTATGTCCGTGATTTCCGGTTCCCTGGCCGCATTCTCGATCACCGTTTCACCCTCGGCAAGGGTGGCGGCCATCATCAGGTTCTCGGTGGCTCCGACGGAGGGAAAGTCGAAGCTGTGCAGTGCCCCATAAAGACCGCCGGGGACGCGTGCCGTGAGATAGCCGTGCTCGATGACGATCCGCGCGCCCATCCGCTCAAGTCCCGCTCGGTGCATGTCGAGTCCGCGCGAACCGATGGCGTCGCCGCCGGGAAGTGCGACCTCGGCGACATGGCAGCGGGCAATGAGCGGTCCCAGCACGGAGATCGAGGCCCGCATGGCACGGACCAGATCGTAATCGGCCTGGTGCTTGAGCTCTGCGGGAACATCGATGGCCACGGTGGCTGAGCCGACGTCGTAGGTTACCCCGCAGCCGAGGCGGCGCAGGAGGTCGGACATGATCCAGACATCCTGGATGTCCGGCACATTGGTTATTGTCGTTTCGCCTTGTGCCAGCAGAGCTGCGGCCATCAGCTTGAGAACGCTGTTTTTGGCTCCCGGGACGGTTACGGTGCCGGCAAGGCGGCTGGGGCCGTGAACTACGACGACGTCTTCCATACTGCCTCTCCTGGAGCGGGTGAATTGTTGGGGCGGACTCAAGAGGCTGGCGGATCAGCGCCAGGTTCCGATACCGATCACGGGTCCGGCTTCCAGCCAGGAGGACAACCCGGTGTAGGCCTCATAATTCATAGCGAGGAGCACTTCCTCGCCGCGGTAACTCAAGTTCACGATAATCGCGCCGGGCTGGATCTTCGACCGTTCGGATTCGGTCGGTTTACGCCAACCATTGAGCTCAAGCGAACTGCGGACAAACCGGTGTTTCGGCCGTGGACTGAGCGAAAACAATCGCAGCCACTCAAGGTGTTTATCCGTATAACGACAAACCCCCATTTGCCAGCTGGCGGGCAGCTTACAAATGGAGGCGTCGAAAGTCCCGAGTTCGCGTTGCAATTGATAGCGGCGCAGCCCGAGGGCAAATAATGTAAACGCAAACAGCAGGATCACTGCTGCCGGCGCGATGAACGCAATGCTTGGTCCGTCCATCAAGGTGTTGCTATCGGGTCCCTGCACTAGCGGAATCGGCAACCTGGGCGTTGTCGGCCACAATCACCACGCGGTTGCTGTCCACTGAGAAGAATCCTCCGTCGACCTGCACGCTGATGCGCGAGCCGCTGACGGGTTCGATGGCGAGCTCTCCTTCGGCCAGTACCGCCAACACCGGCGAGTGACCGGGAAGGATCCCGATCTCGCCGTCGGTGGTGCGTCCCTTGACCATCGTCGCCGCCCCGGACCACACAAAGTGGTCCGCCGCAACAATCTCTACTTCGAGTTCAGCTCTGTCCGCCATGGCTATTTTGTCTGCTCCTGGATCCTGGCCCAGGCGCGCTCCACGTCATCCATGCCGCCGATGTTGAAGAAGGCCTGCTCGGCGATGTGGTCGACGTCTCCGTCGCAGATCGCCTTGAAGCTCTCGACAGTGTCCTTGATCGGAACGGTCGAGCCTTCGACGCCGGTGAACTGGATGGCGGTGTAGGTGTTCTGCGACAGGAACTGCTGGATCCGGCGGGCCCGCGAGACGACAATCTTGTCCTCTTCGGATAGCTCGTCGACACCGAGGATCGCGATGATGTCCTGAAGTTCCTTGTTCTTCTGCAGGATCTGCTTCACCCGCACGGCCGTGTCATAGTGCTCCTGGCCAACGTACTGCGGGTCAAGGATGCGTGACGTCGAGGTCAGCGGATCGATCGCCGGGTACAGACCACGGGAGGCAATCTCACGCGACAGCTCGGTGGTGGCGTCCAGGTGCGCGAAGGTTGCAGCCGGAGCCGGGTCGGTGTAGTCGTCCGCAGGGACGTATACTGCCTGCATCGATGTGATGGAGTGGCCGCGGGTGGAGGTAATGCGCTCCTGCAGCAGGCCCATCTCATCGGCAAGGTTAGGCTGGTAGCCCACAGCGGAGGGCATACGGCCCAGCAGTGTCGAGACTTCCTGGCCGGCCTGCGTAAAGCGGAAGATGTTGTCGATGAACAACAGCACGTCCTGGTTCTGAACATCGCGGAAATACTCCGCCATGGTCAGGGCGGACAGCGCCACACGAAGGCGCGTTCCCGGCGGCTCATCCATCTGGCCGAAGACAAGAGCGGTATCCTTCAGGACGCCGGACTCTTCCATCTCAACCCAGAGGTCGTTGCCCTCACGGGTACGCTCTCCAACACCGGCGAACACGGAGGTACCACCGAAGTTACGGGCCACACGGGTGATCATTTCCTGAATCAACACCGTCTTGCCAACGCCTGCGCCACCGAACAGGCCGATCTTTCCACCCTGGATGTACGGGGTGAGAAGGTCGATGCTCTTGATGCCGGTTTCCAGCATCTGGGTGGAGCCCTCGAGCTGGTCGAAGGAAGGAGGCTTGCGGTGGATCGGCCAGCGCTCGGTGATCTCAAGTGAAGAGGCCTCAACGTCGAGGGGGTCGCCCAGCACGTTGAAGATGTGGCCCTTCACAACGTCGCCGACCGGAACCGAGATCGGGGCACCGGTGTCCGTGACGGGAGTGCCGCGGACCAGGCCGTCGGTCGCCTGCAGGGAGATGGCACGGATCAGGTTGTCGCCGAGGTGCTGGGACGTTTCGAAGGTCGCCGTACGGGTTTCACCGTTGAGGGTGATATCGGCAGTCAGGGCGTGGTACATGCCCGGGATTGCATCGGCCGGGAACTCGACGTCAACAACAGGGCCAATGACACGGGCGATTCGACCCGTGGCGCCGGCAGCGGCTGCGTTATTCGGGTTCTGCTCCGTCGTCGCTCCAGCTTCGTTTGCTGTGGCAGTCATCTCTCTCACTTCACTCTTGGGATGGCGTGGGGTTAAGTTTATTGGATTCTGTGGATCCGCACGGGCGGTCAGGAGGCGCTGAGGGAATCGGCGCCGGCGACGATCTCCGAGAGCTCCTGCGTAATTTCGGCCTGCCGTGCGGTGTTGGACAGTCGCGTGTACTTGTCCACCAGGTCGTCGGCGTTGTCACTGGCCGACTTCATCGCCTTCTGGCGTGCTGCCAGCTCGCTGGCTGCGGCCTGGAGCATGGCGGCGAAGATCCGGGATTCGATGTACCGCGGCAGCAGTGCGTCGAGAACCTGCTCGGTTTCCGGCTCAAACTCGTACAGTGGCAGAAGCTCCGACGGGGACTCCGGCTCTTCATCGACGACCTCGAGCGGCAGCAACCGGATCACGGTCGGTTCCTGGATCACCATGGATTGGAAGCGGGTGTAGACGATATGGATTTCGTCCACTCCGTTTTCCTCGTAGGCTGTCGCAAAATCTTCCAGGAGCGTTGCACCGATCTCGCGGGCCGTCTCGAAAACGGGCGCGTCGGTGTTTCCCAGCCAGGACCGTTCGAATGGACGGTCACGGAACTGATAGTACTGCTCCGCCTTGTTGCCGACCAGGTAGGCCTTCACTTCCTTGCCTTCGCTGCGCAACAGTTCGTGGAGCTGCTCCGCCTGCTTGATCACGCTGGTGGAATAGGCTCCTGCCAGACCGCGGTCCGAACTCATGATCAGCACGGCGGCACGGCGAACCTGCTCCGGCTCGGTGGTCAGCGGGTGATCGATTTCCGTCTGCGAAGCAACCGCGGACACTGCGCGGGTGATCGCGTTGGCGTACGGCAATGAGGCAGCTACACGCGAACGAGCCTTGCTGATGCGCGAGGTAGCGATCAGTTCCATCGCCTTGAAGAGCTTCCCCATCGACTTGGTCGAGTTGATCTTCTGGCGGTAGACCCGAAGCTGGGCTCCCATACTTTTCCTTTCAATACCCGTCGGTTGGCCGGTGCCGCGCCGTGGCCGGAGAAATTTCCTCCGCCAACGGCGCGGCCGCCGTGCTCAATCAACTACTGTGCTCTCCCGGTGCTTTCGGCACCGGGAAGACCGGCTGTGCTAGCGCTTCTGCCTAACGATCTTTTCCTGATCAACGGCGTCCCCGGAGAGCGCATCGTGCTCTTCGTGTCCGGCCGCAACCAGCTTGCTGTCGCCCTCACCGAAGAAGCCCTGCTTGAAGTCTTCGATGGCGTCCTTCATGGCCGCGAGCGTATCTTCTTCGAGCTTGCCGGATTCGCGGATGGTGGTCAGCAGCGAACTGGAGCGCTTCAGGTGGTCCAGGAACTCCGACTCGAACCGGCGGATATCCTCGACCGGAACGTCGTCGAGGTGTCCGCTGGTGCCGGCCCAGATCGAAACGACCTGGTCCTCGACAGGGAACGGGCTGTACTGGCCCTGCTTGAGCAGTTCCATCAGCCGCTCACCGCGGGTCAGCTGCTGACGCGAGGCGGGGTCAAGGTCGGATGCGAACATCGCGAAAGCCTGCATGTCGCGGTACTGCGCCAGGTCGAGCTTCAAGGTACCGGAGACCTTCTTCATCGACTTCACCTGAGCAGCGCCACCGACACGGGAGACGGAGACACCGACGTCGACGGCGGGACGCTGGTTGGCGTTGAAGAGGTCGGACTGCAGGAAGATCTGCCCGTCCGTAATGGAGATGACGTTGGTCGGAATGAACGCACCGACGTCGTTGGCCTTGGTCTCGATGAGCGGAAGACCGGTCATCGAACCGCCGCCAAGCTCATCGGAGAGCTTCGCACAGCGTTCCAGCAGGCGGGAGTGCAGGTAGAACACGTCACCCGGGTAGGCTTCACGGCCCGGCGGGCGGCGGAGCAGCAGCGACACCGCGCGGTAAGCCTCGGCCTGCTTGGACAGGTCATCAAAGATGATCAGTACGTGCTTGCCGCCGTACATCCAGTGCTGGCCGATGGCCGAACCGGCGTACGGTGCCAGGTACTTGAAGCCAGCCGGGTCCGAGGCCGGAGACGCCACGATGGTGGTGTATTCCAGCGCGCCGCGGTCCTCCAGCGTCTGGCGGACCTCTGCGATGGTGGAGGCCTTCTGTCCGACGGCCACGTAGATGCAGCGGACCTGCTTATTGACGTCGCCGGATTCCCAGTTGGCTTTCTGGTTCAGGATGGTGTCAACGCAGATGGCGGTCTTGCCGGTCTTGCGGTCGCCAATCAGAAGCTGGCGCTGTCCACGACCGATCGGAATCATGGCGTCGATAGCCTTCAAACCGGTCTGCAGCGGTTCGTGCACAGACTTACGCATGGTCACGCCGGGAGCCTGAAGCTCCAGGGCGCGGGTGGTCTCGGCCTTGATCTCGCCGCGGCCGTCGATCGGCATACCGAGCGGGTCGACGACGCGGCCCAGGAACTCGTCACCGACGGGGACCGAGAGGATCTCACCGGTGCGGTGAACTTCCTGGCCTTCTTCGATACCGGTGAAGTCACCGAGGACGATGACACCGATCTCGCGGACGTCAAGGTTCTGGGCGAGGCCCAGGGTTCCATCTTCGAAGCGCAGCAACTCGTTGGCCATGACCGAGGGAAGACCCTCGACACGGGCAATACCGTCACTGGCTGTGGTCACGCGGCCGACCTCTACGCGCTCGGCGTTCCCGGGCTCGTAGGACGCCGCGAACTCGTTCAACGCGTCGCGGACATCGTCGGCGTTGATGGTCAATTCGGCCATCTGCAGTCCCTGCTCTCCTGTTTCGTGATCACCGTTGTTGATGGTGACCGGGGGTTTTCCTGACCTGAGGCATAACCGCCGATTTCTTGCGGTTCTGCGGGTGCAGGTCGTTCAGTCTGTAGTTTTAACCGGCCAACTGCCTGCGCAGTTCGCCGAGACGCGTAATAACGGATGAATCGAGGACTTCGTCCCCAACCTTCACTCGTACCCCGCCCACCAGCCGCGGGTCAACGCTTTCGTTGATTTTAAGTTCGCGGTCATAGAGCCGGTTCAGCCCTGACTGCAAACGTTCCATCTGAGCCGGGGTCAGCGGAGCTGTCACCGTAACGTAGGCAATCCAACGTTCCTGGCGCTCGGCAACCAGTTCCACGAACCTCTCGATCAGGGCTGTCGGTTTGAGCCCACGGGGATCAGTTGCAGCCTGACGGATGAGTACGCGGGCAGGTTCACCTGCATTCGGCACGAGTTTCAGTGCCAGTGCGGCTTTCGCTTCAGCGCCCGCCTGCGGCGCAACCAGTGAACGCTGCAGTTCATGACTGCTGTTGACCACCTCGTTGAAGGCGAACAGGTCGTTCTCCAGTCGCTCCAAGCCGCTGAGACCGCCGCTGCCGCCACGTTCGGCGACGGCGATGGCCACGGTAGCGGCCAGTGTCTCGAGGGCATCGCCGATGTCCCGCGCCCGCGCCCAGCGGGACGAGGACAGGCCGGCGATGACGGTTTCGGCATCAGCCGAGACCTTGCCGCCAAAGAGCTGCTTCGCCAGTGCTTCCTTGTCCTTGCCCGGGCGGGAAGGATCGGTCAGTGCCCGGCGCAGTCCGGCAGAGCTGTCCAGCGTCGCGAGGACACCGAAAAGCTCCTCAGCCAGCTGGAGGGTGGCCGCCGGCAACAACGTTGCCAACCGCTCCTGTGCCGCAGCCAGAGATTCGCCTGATACGCCTGCCATTACTTCGCGGCCCCCGCATTCTCGGATTCAAGGTCCGCCAGGAAGCGGTCAACAACCCGTGCGGAACGCTCGTCGTCGGTCAGGGCCTCGCCGACAATGCGGCCGGCCAGCTCAGTGGCCAGGGTGCCGACTTCAGCGCGCAGCGACGTCACTGCTGCGGCGCGCTCTGCCTCGATCTGCACATGGGCCTGCTCGGTGATGCGGGCCGATTCGCTGGCTGCCTTCTCTTTGAGATCGGCCAGGATCTGTGCGCCTTCGGAGCGTGCTTCGTCCCGGATCCGGTTGGCTTCGGTGCGCGCTTCGGTCAACTGCTGCTTGTACTCTTCCAGAGCAGCAGTAGCTTCCGCCTGCGCTTCTTCCGCCTTGGCGATGCCGCCTTCGATTGCCTCTGCGCGCTCGGCGTAGATTTTCTCGAATGCCGGAACAACCTTTTTGACGACGATGTACATGAGGATCGCGAAGGCTATTGCCACCACTACGATTTCCCAAATATTGGGAATGATGGGGTTGACCTCGCCCTCAGCTGCGAGGATTATCGCCTCATTCATATTCCATCCGTCCTATCTACTCGGTTCTGAGCTTCGCCTGTTGCTGCTAAAGCACGAACGCGAAGACCAGGCCGAGGATCGCCAGCGCCTCAGTCAGGGCCAGGCCAAGGAACGCGATGGGCTGCAGCACACGCTGCGCCTCGGGCTGACGGGCTACGCCATTGATGTAAGCGGCGAAGACGAGACCGACACCGATACCACCGCCGATCGCAGAGAGACCGTATCCGACGAGGTTGAGATTGCCTTCCATTGTTTTCCTTTCAAGATGCCGCGTTCTGCAGCAGGTTGTTTGGGATCATCCCCGGCGGGGAAGCCTTTTCTTAGTGAGCGTCGGCGTGAAGCGCGCCTTCGATGTAAATTGCGGTCAGCAGTACGAAGATGTACGCCTGCAGCACCATGATCAGCGCTTCCAGGAAGTACATGGCGATTGCGCCGGCGAGCACCAGCAGCGACGTTCCCTGCAACAGGATGTTCTCCTGCGTGACCAGGAACTCGATACCTGCACCGGCGACCATCACGATGAGGTGGCCGGCCAACATGGTGGCAAACAAACGCAGACTGTGCGTGATCGGCCGGACCAGGAAGTTGGAGATGATTTCGATCGGAATGATCAGAGGAAGCAGGTACCAAGGAACACCGGAGGGAACCGTAGCCAGCTTGAGATATTTGATGCCGTGTTTCTTGAAGCCGACGCCGATCCAGATGAACCAGACCATAATCGCCAGGAAGTAGGCGCCGCCGACATGCGAGAACGTTGGCAGCTGCAGAAGCGGGATGGCTCCGTAAATGTTATTGATCAGCACGAAGAAGAAGATGGAGAACAGGAGCGGGACATATTTCATAAAGTCCCGGCCACCGATGATGTCCTTGCCGATGGAGTTCCGGACAAAACCGTAAGCGGATTCGCCGAGGAACTGCATCTTGGAAGGCACCATGGCACCCTTCTTGGCTGCAATCATGAAGAACGCTGCGATGATGACCACCGAGAGCAGCACCAGCAGGGTGTGCTTGGAGAAGTCGAAACTGCCGATGGAGAAAATCGGAGGCAGATGTGTTTCCGCAATCGTCGGGGCAACAAATCCGCCCTCATCCTGAGTTGTGGCGGGGAGCGCAAGCGCGATCAACGCGTTTCCTCTCTGCAGTGTCCATCGTTGGGCAGTTCAAGATCGGGCACAGGGCTAGCGCACCGATATTTTAAGTTGTTCGACATTACTGGCGTGGCCTCTCAGCCGAATCAGCATTGGAGGCCGGGCCGTCATTGTTTTTCTTTATTTGACGGGTGAGACCGTGGGTGTACGCCAGATAGAATCCGCCGGCGGCGCCAAGAAAGGCACCAGCCAAGACGATCCAGCCGGTTCCAAACAGATTGTCCAGACCCCACCCTATCAAAGTCCAGACAATGATCCCGCCAACGATATAGCTGAAGACGGCGAGGCCCGCGTTGTATGGTCCCTCTTCGCTAATGCCTGATTCTCCGCGTTTGTCCTTGGCAGACCGGTGTGGTTCCGCAGGGGTTTTTCCGGTCATGATCAGGCACCTCCCGTTTGTGTGTCGGCGTCGCCATAGAGCAGGTAGCGGGTCTTCGAGAAAGCTGCGATTTCGGCTATCTGCCAGACCAGCACCGTCGCGACGGCGGCGGCGAAGAACCATGTCCCGTCCAGCCACTGAGGCCGGCCGAGAGCGAAGAGAACGACTGCGAATCCCACTACCTTGACGACATAGGTGACAACAAACATGCCGATCGCACCCGAAGGATTGCTGCGGCCGACAAAATGGCCCACGAGCAGGCTGAGACCGAAAAATACGATGACCAGCCCGCCACCGAGAACTGCGCTGAGTGCGGCGTTGCCACCGGTCAGCAGCCAGGCCGCGGCGGCACCAACCAGCAACACGATGGCCGAGGCCGACGCGCTGACGCCAAGGATCTTCAGCCAGGGCGACGACGTCGGTCCGGAAGCTTTAACTGCGGGCGCCGGCGCGGGGTCTGTCCCGCCGTCGGCGTTGGATGCAGTCACTGCGGTACCTACTCGTCGATTTCGCTGGCTGGAACGGCGCGGGAGTCCGGGCCGTTGCCAATTCTACATGAGATAGAAGAGCGCTCAGAATCGGTGTTTCAGGCCGTTGGCTGCTTGTCTTCGGGGCGTCCGACCCAGGGGTGGAGGGTGCCGGCGACTGCGGCCACCACGACGACGGCATCCACGGCCAGCACCCATTGCCATGGGAAGAAAGCGAATGCCACAACGCCGAATGCGATGATCGCGCTCCACAGGTACATCATCAGGACCGCTTTCGGATGGCTGTACCCGGCGTCGATAAGTTTGTGGTGCAGGTGTCCCCGGTCGGCGCTGAAGGGCGAGCGGCGCCGGGCGGTGCGGCGGGCAACAGCCAGCACGAGATCGAGCAACGGCAGCATCATCACCGCGAAGGGAAGCAGAATCGGCATGAAGGCCGGGAATCCGTTGACCCGGTTGAACATGTCGCCGCCTATTTGGGTGGTGGCTGCGATCGCCGACGATGCCAGCAATATCCCGATCAGCATGGAACCGGCATCGCCCATAAAAATCTTCGCCGGAAAGAAGTTGTGCGGGAGGAAACCCACACAGGCGCCGATCAGCGCCGCCATGATGAGGGTCGCGAGGTTCGAATAGTCGGTGGGGAAAGAAAACCGGGTGACCCAGTAGGTGGTGACGAAGAACGCCACGCCACCTATGACTGCCACGCCAGCGGCGAGGCCGTCCAACCCATCGACAAAGTTGATGGCATTCATCGTCAGCACGATCAGGAAAATGGTGACGACATACTGCAACGGTATGGATTCCACCACCAGCTCGCCGATCGGAAGCACCACAATCCGGACCCCGAGCCACGCCACGGTGAATGCCGCAAGGATCTGACCAGCCAGTTTCAGCGTCCAGTGCAGGTCCCACACATCGTCGGCAACACCGACCACGGTAACGATGGCGGCACCGGCAAGGATGCCCCAGATGGCTTGGGATCCCTCGAAGATACCCCGGAGGAACGTCATCTGGGAGGCCACCAGCAGCGCCAGCCCGATGGCCAGGAAGATTGCCATCCCGCCGAGCCTCGGGACCGGCTCGCTGTGTACGTCACGGGCACGGATGGGTGTGAACACCCGCATCCGTTGGGCCAAGCTGCGGGCCATCGGCGTGCACAGGTAGGAAACGGCCGCTGCCATCAGCATCAGCAGGATGTAATTTCTCATGAAGTGCCGGCCACCGGTCCTTCATCGCTGTCGTCTGCGGCGGGATTCCTGTCCCCTGCCACAGCATCGCTGTCTGGGGCCGCGCCGTCCCCGTCCGCAGCTCCGCCTGCGTCCCCGTCCGCCGTCGCGTTGTCCCCGTCCGCGGCCCGCAGGTCTTCGCCTTGGTCGATTCCGGGAGCGGCTTCACCATTGATGTCGAGCATCCCCGGCACCACGGCACGAAGTTCAGCCAGCGAAAGCGCGCCTTGGCGCACGACCCGCAGCTGCTCCCCGGTGGCGTCCACAATGGTTGACGGCAGGATGTCTTCGGCTCCCTCCATCGGCCGTTGCCCGTCCTCAAGATAAACCTCGACGGATTCCGCCAGTTGCTCCTCCGCCTCCGCAGCGGTGGTGGCAGCCTCATGGCCGGTCCGATTCGCGGACGACACGGCAAGCGGTCCGGTCAGCATCAACAGATCCAGGGCGAGGCCGTCGTCGGGCATCCGCAAAGCCACGGTGCCGAGCGTCTCCCCCAGGTCCCAGCTCAGCGACGGTTGTGAATGGAAAATCAGGGTCAGCGGACCTGGCCAGAAAGCCTGGGCAAGGCGGCGCGCTTCAAGGGGTACGTCGATGGCCAGGCCGTCCATGGTCTGGAGCCGCGGGATCAGCACAGGCGGTGGCATGTTCCGGCCGCGGCCTTTGGCTGCCAGCAGGGTCGCGACGGCCTGCGCGGAGAAGGCGTCGGCTGCAATTCCGTACACCGTGTCCGTGGGGATCACAACGCACTGCTGGTTGCTGATGGCGCGCTGGGCGTGCGCCAGACCTTCACTTCGCCGGTCTTCCTCGGTGCAGTTATAGCTGGTGCTCACCGGAACATTCTTTCATCACTTGCCTGCCAATGTGCGCAGGTCCATTACCTCCGGATGGCGCTCGTGGCTCTGGCTCGGCCGTTCAAGTCGGGATGCGTCGCTATAGCGTCCCAGTCTCCGAGCGCTGCCATCCGTTCAAAAATCGTCTGCGCCTGCACCTCGGCGTGTTCCAGCACGAAGTATCCACCGGCTTTCAGAAGGCGCGCGGCGGCAGCCACCGCGGCCAGCGGCAACTCCATCCCGTCCTCTCCCCCGCCGTACAACGCCGCAGCAGGATCGTGGTCGGCCACCTCGGGTTCGTTCGGTACGGCCAGTGCCGGGATGTAGGGCGGATTGGAGACGACGACGTCGAAAGTTCCGTTGTGCTCCTCGAAGGCAGTGCGCAGGTCCCGCAGTTCCAACCGCACGCCGAGCGGCGCCAGATTCTGCTCCGCCCAACCGTGTGCCATTGGACTCAGTTCGACAGCGAAAACCTCAGCCCGCGGAACTTCCTGGGCGATCGAACCGGCGATAGCGCCGGAACCGGTGCCCAGATCGACAATCTTGAGCGGACGGCCGGCGGAGTGGTCGATCACCAACTGGGCGACCGTCTCGGTTTCCGGCCGCGGCACGAAGACGCCGGGACCGACGCTCAGCTCCAGATGCCGGAAATACGCCTTGCCGGTCAGGTGCTGCAGCGGCACCCGGCGGGCACGCTCGGCCACGAGTTCGGAAAACCCTTCGGGTGCGGTCGCGTCGGTATAGGCCAAAGCCCGGATCCGGCCGGCGGACTCACCAAGCAGGTGCGCCGCCAGCAGTTCTGCGTCAACCCGGGGGCTGGGCACTCCGGCCTCTGCCAGCACGCTGGCGGCGCTGGCCAACGCAGAGGCCAGGCTGGGGTTGCTCATTACTGCCTAAACGTTCTCGCCCAGCGCACTCAGCCGCGACTGCTCATCCAGTTCGATGGCGGACTGCACGACCGGTTCCAGGTCGCCATTCATCACTTGGTCCAGGTTGTAGGCCTTGTACCCGGTGCGGTGATCGGCGATCCGGTTCTCCGGGTAGTTGTAGGTGCGGATCCGCTCGGAGCGGTCCATGGTCCGGACCTGCGACTTGCGGACCGCCGAGTTCGCCGCATCCAGTTCCTCCTGCTGGGCGGCCAGGATCCTGGCCCGCAGCACACGCATGCCGGCCTCGCGGTTCTGCAGCTGCGACTTCTCGTTCTGCATGGCCACGACGATGCCGGTGGGAAGGTGGGTAATGCGGACCGCGGAGTCCGTGGTGTTCACAGACTGCCCTCCTGGGCCGGAGGAACGATAGACGTCGATCTTGAGGTCGTTCTGGTTGATGTCGACCTCTTCCGGCTCATCAACCTCCGGCAGCACCAGCACGCCGGCGGCCGAAGTGTGGATCCGGCCCTGGGATTCCGTCACCGGAACCCGCTGGACGCGGTGCACACCGCCCTCGAACTTGAGCCGGGCGAAGACACCCTCGGCAGGATCGTTCGAGGATCCCTTTATCGCCATCTGGACGTCCTTGTAGCCGCCCAGATCGGATTCGGTGGAGGAAATGATTTCGGTCTTCCAGCCGCGCTGTTCCGCGTAGCGGGTATACATCCGCAGCAGGTCTCCGGCGAACAAAGCAGACTCGTCGCCGCCCTCACCGGCCTTGACCTCGATGATGACATTACGGCCGTCGTCGGGATCACGTGGAATCAGCAAGCGGTGCAGGCGTGCCTGGGCTGCCTCGAGGCCGGCTTCGAGGACCGGCACTTCAGCGGCGAACTCCGGGTCCTCATCCGCCATTTCCTTCGCGGCGGCCAGGTCATCCTCGAGTCCGTGCCATCGGTTGTACGCGTCGACGATTCCGTTCAGCTCCGCATAGCGGCGGCCCAGCTTCTTCGCTTTCGCCTGGTCAGCGTGCACCGCCGGATCCGCCAGCTGCAGCTGAAGCTCGGCATGCTCATCCAGCAGGTTGTGTACTGACTCAAACATTTTCTATTCCTCTTCCGTGACCACCATCGCCTGTAACTGACATTTAACCGACAAACGAGGCGGCAGTCAGTGCTGAAATGAACAGGTCATAACAGCACCGACTGCCACCTCGATGAGAGCGGCGCTAATTGTCGTTCTTGGAGCCCAGGGTTGTCTTCTGCACCTGCATCAGGAACTCGACGTTGGACTGGGTGTCCTTGATCTTGTTCGTCAGCAGTTCAAGAGCCTGCTGCAGCTCGAGTCCGGACAGAACCCGGCGGAGCTTCCACATGATCTTGATTTCGTCGGGCGAGAGCAGGTTCTCCTCGCGGCGGGTACCGGAGGCGTTGACGTCCACGGCCGGGAAGATGCGCTTGTCGGCCAGGGACCGAGAAAGCCGCAGTTCCATGTTGCCGGTGCCCTTGAACTCTTCGAAGATGACCTCGTCCATCTTGGACCCGGTCTCCACCAGCGCGGTGGCCAGAATCGTCAGCGAACCGCCGTTTTCGATGTTGCGGGCAGCACCGAAGAACCGCTTGGGCGGATACAGCGCGGCGGAATCCACACCACCGGACAAAATACGGCCCGACGCCGGTGCGGCCAGGTTGTAGGCACGTCCCAGGCGGGTCATCGAGTCAAGCAGTACGACGACGTCCATCCCCATTTCCACCAAGCGCTTGGCGCGCTCGATGGAGAGTTCGGCAACGGTCGTGTGATCGTCGGCGGGACGGTCGAAGGTCGAAGCAATAACTTCACCCTTAACCGTGCGCTGCATGTCCGTGACTTCCTCGGGACGCTCGTCCACCAGGACCATCATCAGGTGGACCTCAGGGTTGTTGACGGTGATTGCGTTGGCAATTGCCTGCAGGATCAGCGTCTTACCGGCCTTCGGCGGGGACACGATCAGGCCACGCTGGCCCTTGCCGATCGGCGCCACCAGGTCGATAACGCGGGGGCCGATCTTGTTAGGCTCGGTCTCCAGGCGCAGGCGCTCGGAGGGGTACAACGGCACGAGCTTGGAGAAGTCGGTCCGCTGCTTCTGGCTTTCGGCCTCCTGGCCGTTGACCGTATTGAGCTTGACCAGCGCATTGAACTTCTGGCGGTTGCTGCCGCCCTGGTTCTCGTTGTCACGCGGTGCACGGATGGATCCGGTGACGGCGTCGCCCTTGCGCAGGTTGTACTTCTTTACCTGTGCCAACGAAACATAGACGTCGTTCGGTCCCGGCAGGTAGCCGCTGGTGCGCACAAAGGCGTAGTTCTCCAGCACGTCCAGGATTCCGGCCACGGGCAGCAGCACGTCGTCCTCGGTTACCTCGGTCTCATCGACCTCGGGTCCCTGGCTGCGGCGTCCGCGGCGGTCATTGCGGTCGCGGAACCTGTCGTTGCGGTCATTCCGGTTACGGTTGCGACGGTTGCGTCCACCACGGCCGTCGTTATCGTCATTGTCGTTCCGGTTCCGGTTGCGATCCTGGTTCCGGTCCTGGTTCCGGTCCTTATTACGGTCCTTATCCCGGTTGTCGTCGCGGTTCTTGTTGTTATCCCGGTTGTCGTCGCGGTTCTTGTTGTTATCCCGGTTGTCGTCGCGGCTCTTGTCGCGATCGCCGTTATCCCGGTTTTTGCCCCGGTTGTCGCGGCCGCCGTCGCTGTTATCGCGGTTGTCGCGCTCGACGTTGTCGCGGCCCCGGTTGTCCCGGTCGCGCTTATTCTCGTCGGTGCCGCCCTCTGTGGGCTGGCCCTCTGTGGGCTGGCCCTCTGTGGGCTGGCCCTGTGTGGGCTGGCCCTGTCCGTCCGGACGGCCCGACCCGCTTGGCTGGCCCTGAGTGGCCTCGGCGCCGTCGCGATCCTCACCCTTACGGCTGCGGCCGCGTCCGCCGCGGCGGTTGCCGCCGTCGTTCTTGTCGCCCTCGTTCTTGTCGCCCTCGGAAGGAGTCGACTTCCCGGCAGCGGTGCCTTCGGCGCTGGATGTGTCCTGCTCGCTGGGCTGCTCGGAGCCCGAGGCAACGAGGCCATCGCTTCCGGCGCGGCGGTTGCGGTTCCGGGTGCGCGGGGCACGCTGGCCGCCGTCGCCCGACTCGTTTCCACCCTGCTGGTCCTGGCTCTTGCCGGACTTGTCCCGGTCAGCCTTGCCGGCAGTCTGGTCCTCGGTCGCCTGCTTGGCGGCCGGAGATCCACCCTGGCCGCCATCGCTCCCGGCGGTGCCGTTGCTCTCAGACGTGCCGTTGACGCCTGCGCCGGACTTGGCCGGCTTCGCCTCGCGGTCTGCGACTGCGCCTCCGCGCTGATGATTGGAAATAGCAGTCACCAGATCGCCCTTGCGCATCCTGGAACCGCCGGTAATGCCGAGTTGCCCGGCCAGAGCCTGCAGCTGCGCAAGCTTCAAGCCGGCGAGGCCATTACTTTTATTGCCCTCAGCCGAGGCAGTGTCTTTGTCCACACCTGCTGTAGTCAGGTCAGTGGTTTCTGTCACGAAGGATCCCTTCCCCCTCGATGGCGATCCTAGAGAAGGATCGCGGATTGTGCCCTGGCGCCGGTCAGATATGCGCACCAGAGTTCGGGTTTGAATAACAAAGCCGATTGATTCGTCAAACACCTTGCCGAAGGCGATTGCCTGCAGTGGCGCAAAGAGCACATGCGGAACGTTGCGCATTCCATGACAGGCCTAGAAAGGTGGCACCTCAGATCGGTCATCTGATCGTGGCGGGTTGAGACCCTCATTCCAGAATGACTGACGGTTATTACCGTTGGTGCACTTCCACTTTAGCACCTTCACCGGCAACTTTCAGTTCATTCACGCGCCAGTCTTGTGCCGTGCCGGACGATTCCAGCATTTCCAGAAGCTCTGCAGCTGCCGCCTCCGCCTGCCGAGGTCCGTCCGTCAACGTCAACACAGTTGGTCCGGCGCCGGAAATCGTCGACGCGAAACCCTTGGCGCGCATTCCCTGCATCAGCGTGGCGCTGGGAAGCATGGCGGAGGCGCGGTAGCCCTGGTGCAGGCTGTCCTCGGTACCCTCCAGCAGATAGGACGGATCCTTGGTCAGGGCATGCACCAGCAATGCGGTCCGGCCGGAGTTGGCTGTCGCGCTCTGGTGCGAGACGGAATGTGGCAATAATGCCCGCGCCGTGTCGGTGGACAGCGCGGTGGCGGGAATTGCGACGACGGGAATCACCTGGGGCAGGACGTCCACTTTGATGGTGCGGTAGCCGGTTCCGGCATGCCACGAAATGGCCAGGCCTCCATTGAGGGAAGGCGCCACATTGTCGGGATGGCCCTCCAGATCCGAACACAACCGCAGCACTTGTTCGTCACTGAGCCGGGCGGATTCGGGAAGCAGCGCATTCGCCGCCAGGGCACCGGAAACTATGGCCGCCGCGGAAGATCCCAGGCCACGGCCATGCGGAATGGCATTTTCGGCCCGCAGTGCGACTCCGGGAGCGGCACAGCCGGCCTGCTCCCACAGCTTCATCATCACCCGCATCACCAGATGGGTTTCGTCGGCAGGGACGCTGTCCGCCCCTTCGCCTGCGACGTCGATCCTGACAGCGCCCGCCGCCTCCGGCGAGTCGTCGGTGGTGACCGTCAGTGTGTCGTAGAGGCCAAGGGCAAGACCCATTGTGTCGAAGCCCGGACCCACGTTGCCGCTGCTGCCCGGAACCCGCACGGTGACCTGTTGTCCCCCTGCGACCTGGGCGCTTGGCGCGCTAAGCGTGCTCATCGAAATCCCATTCATTCCAAGCCCAATGCGGAGGCGACGCTGACGACGTCGAAATCAACCCGCACCGGTTCGACGTCGCTGCCGTCGGCGTTGCGCAGGGCCCACTGCGGATCTTTGAGACCGTGCCCGGTCACCGTCACGACAATCGTTTTCGACTCCGGAACCTCACCGGCGGCGTGCTTCTTGAGCAGACCGGCCACGCTGGCGGCCGAGCCTGGTTCGACAAACACGCCTTCCTTGGCCGAGAGCCAGCGGTGTGCCTGCAGGATTTCCTCATCCGTGACCGAGTCGATCAAACCGCCGGACTCATCCCGCGCCGCAATAGCTGAATCCCACGAGGCAGGGTTTCCGATCCGGATGGCGGTGGCGATGGTGTCCGGTTCCGTCACCGGATGTCCGAGCACCAGCGGTGCGGAGCCGGCCGCCTGGAAACCCCACAGTGTCGGGGTCTTCGTGGATAACGGGTCCAGGGTGCGGCCGCCGTCGTTCTCCCACGGCTGCGAATACTCCTGGTAGCCCTTCCAGTACGCAGTAATGTTTCCGGCGTTGCCGACGGGCATCACATGGATATCGGGTGCATCGCCGAGGTAGTCCACCACCTCGAAGGCCGCCGTTTTCTGCCCCTGGATGCGGGCCGGATTGACGGAATTCACGAGAAAGACCGGATAGGTCTCAGCCAGTTTGCGGGCCACCTCCAGGCAGTTGTCGAAGTTGCCGTTGACCTGCAGCAATGTCGCCCCGTGGGCGATCGCCTGGCTCAATTTGCCCATCGCGATATTGCCCTCGGGCACCAGCACCGCACAGGTAAGTCCCGCCTGCGTGGCGTACGCCGCGGCTGAAGCGGAGGTGTTTCCGGTCGAGGCGCAGACCACTGCTTTGGCACCGGATTCGACGGCGGCGGTGATCGCCATCGTCATTCCGCGGTCCTTGAACGAACCCGTAGGATTCATTCCTTCGACCTTGAGGTAGACGTCCGAACCGGTCAGGTTCGACAGCGCGGGGGCATAGACCAACGGGGTGCCGCCTTCGCCGAGCGTGATCACCCGGGTTTGATCGGTGACGGGCAAACGGTCGGCGTATTCGCGGATTACCCCGCGCCATTGGTGCGCCACTTAGACTCCTTCGACCCGCAGAACGGATGTAACGGCATTAACTGGTTCGAGCTGTTTGACCGCCTCGACGGTCCTGGACAAGGCCGCGTCACGTCCGCGGTGGGTGACAATCCGCAGCTCCGCGGTCGGCTTCGCTTCCTGATCGGCTGTTGCGGCCGCGATTCCGGAGGTGTGCGGGTGCATGCTTTGGCGCATGGTCTCGATGGAAACCCCGTGGTCGGCGAAGACCTGCGCGATCTTGGCCAGCACGCCGGATTCGTCGGCCACGTCGAGCCCGATGTAGTAACTCGTCTCCACGCTCCCGATCCCGCGCGACGGCAACCGGGCGGCGGCGCTTTCGGTCCGGCCAGGGCCGCCAAGCACAATACGCCGTGCCGCCGAAACCACGTCACCCAAGACGGCGGAGGCGGTCGGCGTTCCGCCGGCACCCTGACCGTAGAACATCAGCTCGCCGGCGGATTCGGCTTCGACGAAGACCGCGTTGAAGGCACCGTGCACGGCGGCCAGCGGATGCTCTCGTGGCAGCAGTGTCGGGTGGACCCGCACGCTGACGCCGCGTCCGCCGTCGTCCGCTCCGACAGCGCCGCCGTTCTGTTCGGCACTGCCAGTCGTGCCGGCGTCGTCCTGCAGTTCACAGATGGCCAGGAGTTTAATGACATAGCCCGCATCCTTGGCGGCCGCGATGTCGTCGGCGGTCACCGAGGTGATGCCCTCGCAATGCACCTCGGAGCGGGGGAAGCGGGTATGGAATGCCAGCGAGGCCAAGATGGCGCCCTTGGCTGCGGCGTCGTGCCCCTCGATATCCGCCGTCGGGTCCGCCTCGGCATAACCGAGCGCCTTGGCATCGGCCAGCGCGTCGTCGAACTGCGCACCGGTGGTGTCCATCTGGTCCAGGATGTAGTTGGTGGTGCCGTTGACGATGCCCAGCACGCGGGTGATCTTGTCTCCGGCCAGGCTGTCGCGGATCGGCCGCAGAATCGGAATCGCACCGGCGACGGCGGCCTCGAAGGACAGCTGTACACCGGCCGCGTCGGCTTTTTCATACAGCGTCGGACCGTCCTCGGCCAGCAGCGCCTTGTTTCCGGTCACCACCGACGCGCCGTGTCCAATGGCGGAGAGCATCAGGGTGCGCGCCGGTTCGATTCCGCCCATCAACTCGATCACGATGTCCGCGTCCTGCACCAGCGATTCGGCGTCCGTGGTGAACAGCGACTTGTCCAGTTCGACCTCACGCTCGGCGTCGAGATTCCGGACGGCAATGCCGGCCAGCTCGAGCCGCGCCCCCACCCGGTCGGTGAGCGCGTCGGAGTCGTCCCTCAAAATGCGTGCAACCTGTGAGCCGACGCTGCCGCATCCCAGCAGGGCTACCTTCAGTGTGTCCATATCCAGCTCCTATCCGCAGTCCCGTGCCAGCAGGTCTTGTTCGGTTTCGCCCCTGATGATCAGCCGCGCGGCGCCGTCTTTCACGGCAATGACCGGCGGGCGGGCGATGTAGTTGTAGTTGCTTGCCAGTGCCCAGCAGTACGCTCCGGTACCCGGTACCGCGAGCAGGTCCCCGTCCGCGGCATCGGCGGGCAGGTAGACGTCGCGGACCACGATGTCGCCGCTCTCGCAGTGCTTGCCGACGACCCGCGAGAGGGTCGGTTCCGCCGTCGAGGCGCGGGAGGCCAGGGTGGCAGAGTAATCCGCATCGTAGAGCACCGGCCGCGCGTTATCGCTCATGCCGCCGTCGACCGAAATGTACCGGCGGGGGAAGCTGCCGGTACCGGCGTCGACCTGGACCTGCTTGGTGGTTCCGGCCCGGTAGAGGCTAAAACCGGCAGGCCCGGAAATGGCACGTCCAGGCTCGATGGAGATCCGCGGCACCTTGATGTTCAGGGCTGCGCAGGTGTCGTGTACGACGGCGGCCATTGCGTTGGCGATTTCGGCTGGCGGGCGCGGGGTGTCGGCCTCGGTGTAGGCGATGCCATAGCCGCCGCCGAGGTCCAGCTCGCCGAGGGCAACACCATGTTCGGCCTGCACCGCGGCAAGGAAACCAAGCAGGCGTTCGGCGGCGACGGCGAAGCCCTCCGGCTCGAAAATCTGCGAGCCGATGTGGCAATGCACGCCGAGCAGGTCGATCGAGCCGGCGGCCAGCGCGGCAGCCACCGCCCGGCCGGCCGGTGACGCGCCGTCGTCGTCCGCCGCCAGCGAGAGGCCGAATTTCTGGTCCTCATGCGCGGTGGCGATGAATTCGTGCGTGGAGGCATGCACGCCGGGAGTGAGCCGCAGCATCACCTTCGCCACGCTGCCGCGCCCGGCCGCAATGCTGGCGAGCCGCTCCAGCTCGTCCAGGCTGTCCACGACGATGCGGCCCAGGTCCATGTCGAGCGCACGGTGGATCTCGGCGTCGGACTTGTTATTGCCGTGCAGGCCCAGCAGTTCCCCGGGCAGGCCGGCGCGCGCCGCAACGGCAAGTTCGCCGCCGGTGCAGGTGTCCAGCCGAAGCCCTTCCTGCTGTACCCAGCGGGCGACCTCGGTGCAGAGGAACGATTTTCCCGCGTAGTAGACGTCCACTCCCCCGCAGAGTTCGGCGAAGGCGGCGTCGAACGCATCCTTAAAGGAACGCGCGCGGGCGCGGAAGTCGGTCTCGGAAATCACGAAGACCGGGGTGCCGAATTCGGCGGCCAGTTCGCTGACCGGAATGCCTGAGATGGCCAGTTCGCCGGTTTCGTTGCGCGCGACATCCTGCGCCCAGAGCTTGGTCTCGAGCCGGTTGACATCCTCCGGCAGGCTGAGCCATTGCGGCGCGAGTGGCGACTTCACTGCGGTGGTTGTTTCCTGGTTCATCATCACATCCGGTGCGGGGCAGAGACGCCGAGCAGGCCCAACCCGTTGGCGAGGACCTGGCTGGTGGCGTCATTGAGCCACAGCCGTGTGCGGTTCAGGTCGGTCACCGGTTCATCGCCGACCGGCGCCACGCGGCAGGAGTCGTACCAGCGGTGGTACGCGCCGGCGATGACCTCCAGGTGCCGAGCCAGCCGGTGCGGTTCCCGGAAGCTTGCGGCATGGGCGAGCACCGACGGGTAAGCACCCAGGTGGGCGAGCAGCTCGGATTCGGTCGGGTGGTCCAGCGCACCGGCGTCAAAAGCGGAACGGTCGACGCCCGCCGATTCGGCATTGCGTCCGACGGCCTTGGTCCTGGCATGGGCGTACTGGACGTAGAACACCGGGTTTTCATTGGTGTGCTTGGTCAGCAAATCCAGATCAATGTCGATGTTGGAATTGGCCGAAAAACGGGTCAGCGCGTACCGGGCGGCGTCCACGCCGACGGCGTCGACCAGATCCTCCATAGTGACAACCGTTCCGGCGCGCTTGGACATCCGCACCGGCTTGCCGTCCCTGACCAGGTTCACCATCTGGCCGATCAGCACCTCGACGGTGTCCGGATCGTCGCCGAGCGCGGAGGCCGCGGCCTTGAGACGTGC
Source organism: Arthrobacter monumenti (assembly GCF_054511255.1). Classification (NCBI taxonomy): domain Bacteria; kingdom Bacillati; phylum Actinomycetota; class Actinomycetes; order Micrococcales; family Micrococcaceae; genus Arthrobacter; species Arthrobacter monumenti. The sequence continues at coordinate 556,929 of NZ_JBTNCY010000001.1, forward strand.
CACGTAACCGTGGTGGTCGGCACCGAGCATGTAGACAGCCAGGTCGAAACCACGGCTGCGCTTGTTGGCGTAGTACGCGATGTCGCCCGCGATGTACGCGGCGGTGCCGTCCGACTTGATGACCACGCGGTCCTTGTCATCGCCGAAGTCCGTCGACTTCAGCCACCACGCGCCGTCCTCGAAGTACAGGCTGCCCGACTCCTTGAGCTTCTCCAGCAGTCCGGATACGGAGCCGTCCGAGTGCACTGAATCCTCGTGGAAGTAGACGTCGAAGTCCACTCCAAATTCGTGCAGCGATTCCTTGATGTCCGAAAACATCATGTCCACGCCAAGTGCGCGGAAACGTTCCTGCGCATCGGCGTCGTCGAGCTCAAGGATTCCCGGCTCCGCGGCCATCACCCGGTTGGCGATATCCGTGATGTACTCGCCTGCGTACCCGTCGTCCGGGGCGGGGTCGCCCTTGGCGCGGGCCAGCAGAGAGCGGGCGAAGCGGTCGATCTGCGCGCCGTGGTCATTGAAGTAGTACTCGCGGGTGACGTCGGCGCCCTGCGACGAGAAGATGCGCGCCAGTGAATCCCCGACGGCGGCCCACCGGGTGCCGCCAAGGTGGATCGGTCCGGTCGGGTTGGCCGAGACGAACTCCAGGTTGATTTTCCGGCCTGCAAGGGCGTTGTTGGTTCCGAATGCCTCGCCTTGTTCGACAATGGTCCGCGCCAGTCCGCCGGCAGCGGCTGCGTCAACCGTGATGTTGAGGAAGCCCGGACCGGCGATATCGACCGCTGCGACGCCGTCGATATTGCCGAGCTTGGCGCTCAGTGCTTCGGCGATCTGGCGCGGCGGGACGCCCGCCGGTTTGGCCAGCTGCAGGGCAACGTTGGTGGCCCAGTCTCCGTGCTCCCGGTTTTTCGGTCGCTCCACCCGCACCTGTCCGGGAACGGCCGACTCCGGCACGGTGATTTCACCGGCGTTGATCGCGTCGTGCAGGCAGGAGGTAATTGCGGCTGAAAGTTCTTCTGGGGTCACCGTCCAAGCCTACCTGCGCGACAGGGACGTAAAGAATTCGACCCTGCAGTGTGACAGCAGTTTTCGTCAGGCACAGCTCGCTGTATCCGTGCTCGGGGTATCCGTGCTCGGGTCAGCACGTTGGCCGCCGCACCACCCTCCGGTCAGTCCCCAAACTGCAGTTACCGCCATCGAATCAGCACATAAGCCGCGAGTCAGCCCGCTGCAACCCCCTACCTGACGGCTAAGGCGCTGATTCGCGGCTTGGGGACGATGATTCGAACAGGTAAGGGGCTGATTCAGGGAAATGGCCGGACTCAGGGTTCGCGGACGACGCCGGGTCCGTCTTCGAGCATGATGGGCCGGCAGGCGACAAAGGCTCCGCCACCGAGCAGCACCAATGTCGCGCCGAGGAACGCGAAGGAGGCCACCCAGCTGCCGGTCTGGGCCTCCAGGATGCCGAACAGCAAGGGACCGGCGCAGGCGATTGCGTAGCCGACACCCTGGCCGAAACCGGAGAGTGCGCCCGCGCCGACGTGGGTCCGCGTGCGGAGGTTGATCAGGACCAGCGCGAGCGGGAACGTACCCGGCCCGAGTCCCACCAGCACCACCCACAGCCAGGTTATCTCCGCCGGCACCAGCAATAGCCCGGTATAGCCGGCCACGAAGCAGGACAGGAATACGCCGACGACGGGGAACGGGTTGCGCATCCGCGCGGCGAAGATCGGCACCATCAGGCTCAACGGCAGGCCGAGGATCCCAAACAGGGCGAGCATGCTTCCGGCCTGCGAGGCGGACAATCCGGCTTCGGTAAGCATTTGGGGCAGCCACGCGAACATGGCATAGGTCTGCAGCGACGTGCAACCGAACATCAGGGTCAACCCGAGGGCCAGCGGCGACTTCCAGAGGTTGATCCGCAGCCGTTCGGCGCCTGCCTTTGGCGGAACCGTTTCACCCTCCGCGGGTTGGTCCGCCGCAGGCTCCTCTGTCCCGGCATCAAGAGGTGACGGCCGGCGTCGTCGTTCCAGTCCCATGGTGATCCACGGGACCGCCGCGACCAGGCTGAAGACTGCCCACAGTCCAATCGAGAATCTCCAGTCGGTGGCATCGGAAACGGGGACTGCGAACTGCGGCGGAAGTGCGGTGCCCAAAGCCAACGAAGTCGAATACAGGGCGGTCAGCAGGCCGATCTTGTCCGGAAAATACTTCTTGACCAGCGGCGGCAGCAACACGTTTCCGGCGCCCAGGCCCGCCAACGCGACCACCGTCAGGATCATGAACGGAACCGTGTCGGAGACGAGCGCCCGTGCAATCTGGCCCAGCACCGCCGATGCGATTGCGATTCCGAGCAGCTTCTCCAGGCTCGCCCAGCGCACGACGTACGGGGTCATAAAACCGAAAACCGCGAAGGTCGCCGTCGGCAGCGTGCCGAGGAGTCCGATCATGGCGGCCGAGAGCGCAATATCCTCGCCGATCTGGCTGATCAGCGGCGAAACAGCCGTCACCGCCATGCGCAGCGTGATCCCGAAGAGCAGGATGCCGGCCAATACTATGAGCCGTCCGCGGAAGCGGCCGGGTTCCCCTATCGGGAGGCTGGAAGCAGACGATGGGGACACCGTCTGAGCCTACAGTCGGAGCTCAGGGCAACCGAAATGTTGCAGCTGTGCCATTAATCGCACGGCACCGCCAAAGCCTCGGCCCAACCCTGTCATGGAAGCGCGCGCAGTCACTTAGGTAACGGTGGCCGCAGCAGACGAATTTGCCAAGGTTTTTCAATGGTTTTGCGCCTACAACATCTATCAACACCGTGGACTCGTCACGGAGTTGGCCCGGCCTCTGGGTATGGCCGGGCGCCTTCTGAAAGGTAAGACGCCATGTTTTCTTCAACCCATTCACCCTCGTCCCGCATCGGCGCCGGCTCCCAACGGCAATCAAACCGAAGAAGCAAAGACAAACGTCATGGTCCGCCTCGCTGGCTGGCCGCCGTTAGCGCCGGGGCCATGCTGGCCACCGGGATCGCTCCACTGGCAATCAGCCCCGCTGGCGCCGCAGCCGCCGGGATGGGGCCGGTCGATCCGCAGACCGGTTACCCGGTCTGGTATTCCGATGGAAGCGTTAAACTGCAGCTGTGCTACATGGCCGAAGCTGGCTGCCTCTCCGAGCCGCCGAACCCGGCCGTACCCGCCTCATATCCGGATAACTTTCCCGAGGAGGCGTTCTGGTTCGCAGCAGAAGCCAGCGCGGGGAAGCTGGGGCTCTACGAAGCTGCGCTGGAAGCCGCCCACGCCAACGACGTCGTCCGCAAGGGCGAACAGATGGGCTTCGCACGGTTGCGGTTCAGGCTCAACGATCTGGTGGCAAATAAGTCCTACAAGATCACCCATCCCTATGGGGTGAATACCTTCGTGGCGGAACCGGATGACAAGAATCCCGCCGTCGGGTTCATCAAGCAAACGCTCGACGTCGGAGATTGCGCTCCAACTGCCACCAGGCCTTGCGACTGGGCTGGTGTAGGTGAAAGTTTCCTCGGCGACTACACCACCGGCTCGACGGCGAAGTTCCTCAAGCAGGTCGGTGCGGCACCGGGGACGCTCGGCAGCATCACTGCCGCCCGGCCGGTCACCGGAGCTCCATCGGGCACCAATGCGGTGATTGTCACCGGGCCCAATGCCGGTGGACCCGGAGTCAATTCACTGACCGTCAATACGTTCACCGTGCAAGGCTTGATCTTCAACGGAGCCGACGGCGCCCCGTCCACCCCCGATCTTAGAGCGGCCAGTGATACCGGCCGGTCGAGTACGGATAACATCACCAAGGACACCACCCCAACATTGGGAGGAACGGTTCCGGGCCTCGGCGCAGCGCCTGCCACCGTCCAGTTGATGGTCGACGGCGCCGCCACAGCGGCAGCAACGACAGCCACCGTGAACGGACGCTACTCTGTGGCCTTGCCTAAAGCCCTCGCTGCAGGCACCCACAAGGTGAAGGCCCGGATCGCCAACCCGGCCTACGCCATCGACCCTGCGACCGGTGCTCCCACCAACCCGGCAACACCGAAGTATCTGGTTTCGCAGACGCTGACCTTCACGGTCGACACTGCGGCGCCTCCTGTGAAGATTGGAACGTCCCGTCCATCGCATCCATCCCTGGACCGGACCCCGACCTTCAGCTTCAGCAGCACCGATCCTGCGGCATCGTTCGCTTGCCAACTGCTGCCGAGCAACAGGGCCTGGGACAACACCTGCGCATCACCGAAGACCTATGACGCGCAGATCAATGGGGACTACACATTCAAGGTACGTGCCACCGACGCGGCCGGTAACACCAGCTTGCCTGCCACCTACGCCTGGCGGATCGGACGCGCGGATACCTTCGTCCCGAAGGTCATCAGCCGGGCGCCCGGGTCGAATGCAACAGGCGTTCTCAGGAAGGCAAACACCACCGCCGAGTTCAGTGAACGAGTCGGCGGCATCACCGGCACGTCCTTCACCCTGAAGAAGGCTGCCACCGGTGCAAAGGTGTCCGCCACTGTCAGCTACAACGCGGCAACCCGGACGGCGACCCTCAATCCGAGCACCACTCTGGCAGGAAACACCCGTTTCACCGCCCGGTTGAGCTCGTCAATCAAAGACAAGGCGGGTAACCCGCTCAAGATAACCAGCTGGACGTTCACCACCAAGCGGTAAGCGGTCAGTACTGACACATCCAGATCCAGATGCGGTCCCCGGCCTGCCACAGCGGCCAGCCGGGGACCGCATCCGTGAAGCGCCGTCATAGAGGACACGGAATATTTCCCGGTTACAGACCAGCGCCCACACCTGCTAAGCTTTTTCAGTTCCCAATTGATGCTGAACAGCCAGTATCAGGCCCTCGTAGCTCAGGGGATAGAGCGTCTGCCTCCGGAGCAGAAAGTCGTAGGTTCGAATCCTATCGAGGGCACCAATCGTGCGAGGCCCAGCCATGACACCGACAGATCTGGCTGGACGGTCCAATTCCATGGCTCATGAGCGGCCATTAGAGACCCGTCCTGCCACTGGATGAGGCGAAGCCCAGCCAGGTGTGGCGGTTACCGGCCCAGCACCATCCGACCTTCGGTGCGTTGCGGTTTGCAGCGCCGTACCGGCCGGTTCCGTTGCTGATCCACAGCGCCGGCGTTCTCGCGTCCAATGTGCCATTGGGTTTGCGCAGCCGGGAGGCGATGGTCTTCCGATTGAGGACCTCTGGTTGTTGAAGCAGCCACTGGATGCCCTCGCCGACGGTCAGGGGCGTACGTCCGCCGGCGGTGATGGCGGGCAGTGCTTCGTTGGGACTCTAGTTGACCATTTGGTCGCCCCGGTCGATGCCGTGCACGGCGTATAGAGGCCCCTCGGGCAGCGCGGCCTTCTCGATCGGCGCGAAGTCGTCTACGTCGGGCATATCGACAACGACGAACCCCCGTTTTCCGCCACGCCGCAACAGCGGTGCAAGTCCCGACGCGGGTGCCCAGCCGGGATGGATGACCAATAGCGCGCCGGCAGGTGAACCCACGTTGGCTAAGTTGTGAAGGTCGCGGGCCCTCAGCCCCGCGACCTCGTGCACACCGAGCTCGATCAATCGCTCGGCCTGCTGATCAAGTGGTGGCAGCGCGGTCTGCGCAACAGCCGGCATACGGGGCTCCAATCGATGAAGAGGCAGTACTACAACGCCGTCAATACAGCATTGGTTCCGACGACGCCTGGTCCCGGACCTGCTGCACCGCTTCTCAAGGACCACAGCGCCTCAGCGGCGCCAAACCGCTAACGATGAAGGACAGAGTCATCACCGTGGCCGCGGCGGCGGTGGCTTGATGTGACCGCTGTTGCGTGATGCGGTCAGTTGAGTGCTGACCCCAGTCTCAGCCGGTGTAGTAGTCGGCCATGAGCTGGCTGCTCCACTCGGGCTCTTGTGTCGGGTGCGGGACAAGGACGGTCATGACGGGTTTAATGTCCAGTATTGGTGTTCCGTCGACGGCATCCAGACCGCGCACGCGGAGCCAAGTGTCGCCGAGTTCGACGATCTCGCAGGCGCTGACGCCGATAGGGTTGGGCCGATTCGGTCCGCGGGCGGCGAAGACGCCGATAAGCGGCATGTCGTCCCGACCCCGCGCCCGGGCCGGCTGCGCGTAGGAGGATCGGCGGGTGACTTGGTCGAACCAGAACAGGACCTCGACGTGGGAGAATCCCTCGAGGCCCCTAAGCGACTCGCTGCCCAAGGCATCGTTGAGGTCGATGCGGGCTACGACGTCTCCCCACCCTGTGGTGTTGTTGGTGTCCTCGCGGGGTGAAGAGACGGAACCGATCGGTTCGACATGCATGGGCGTATCCATTTCGATGTGGCTCCTGGTTAGTGTGTGATTGCTGGGATGCCGCGATCCTACATCTACAGCGTCATTCCATCCCCGTCACACGCATGGTGATATTGATCCTTCCTTGGCTGAGTCCCGTCTGCGGATCAGCCGTTCCCGGCAGGGTCTTCGGTACACCGTGGTAAGCGAAGCGCGATGGCCCGCCGAATACGAACAGATCCCCGGACATCAGCTCGACGTCGGTGTACGGCTTGTTCCGGTTTTCGGTATTGCCGAACCGGAAGAGGCAGGTATCGCCGATGCTCAGTGACACCACTGGATCGCTCGCCTTCTCGTCCTTGTCCTGATGCATTCCCATTTTCGCCGCGTCGTCGTAGTAGTTAATCAGGGCCGTGTCGGGCGCATATCCGTCGCCGGCTGCCGGATCGAGATAGGCGTCGACCAGCGCTTGGCGCCCAAGCTCGATCATCCAGTCCGGGACTTCGGCAACCCGGCCGCCACCGGCGTCGTCGGCTGTCCTGGTGTATTTGTAGGGTTGCCAGTGCCACCCAAGACACACTGTCCTGACCGACATTTGGTGTCCGCCGGGCAGCCGGGCAGACCGCATCGGGACCGGGCCGACAGCCCAGCGCCGGCATTCTTCGACAATCGCCCGCTGCCGCTCAATGCTGAGCCACGCTGGTACGTGCACAGCTCCTGGCGCGATTTCGGTGCGTTCCCGCGGCAGCAGCATCCCGTTCACGACTCCCCCAGTTTATTTGGCGATTTCATGCCGCCTCCAGCGTCAACAGTGTGCGCTTGGCTTCGGGACCCCCAACATAGCCGCCCTGACTGCCATCGGAACGGACCACCCGGTGACACGGAACGACGACGGGAAGCGGGTTGGTGCCGCAGGCGGTTCCGACGGCACGTACCGCTTTAGGATTGCCCGCCAGCCGGGCAAGATCGCCGTAGCTGGCCGTGCTGCCGTAACCGATGTCCGGCAGGTGGGACAATACGTCGCGCCGGAAACCGGACGATAGGCGGAGATCCAGTGCCAGCTCGAACTGGCTCCGGTCCCCCGTGAAGTATTCGTCAAGCTGGCGGGCAGCATCATCGAGCCGGGCTGGAGCCTCCAGGACACGGGGGCTGATTTTTTCCGCCAGGCGATTCAGAACCGCCTGGTGGTCTTCGCAGGCGTAGGCCACGCGCACAAGCCCGAGCTCTGTGGCGGCGAGCAACAACGGCCCAACCGGTGTATCGATGATCCGGTAGGCGACATCCAGCAGGTCCGCTGCTGCCGCCACTTGCACCAAGCGGGCGTGGAGGCGCCGGTTCGCGTCGTCGTCGTTCCTGTTCAACACGTCCAGGACGCCGCCGGGCAGTTCCGGTGTGGGTTGAGTATTCATGCGGAATCTCCCTGATAACTCTTGCGAAGGGTTTTGAGACCGTCGGCCGCCGCCCGGCGGGCGGCTGCTTCAGAATTGCCGAGCAGCCCGGCGATGCTGGCGTAAGGCAATCCAGCCAGATGGCGGTAAGCGAGCGCCTCGCGCTGCTTCAGCGGCAGCAGCTTCAGCGCCTCCCACAGTTCCCCATCGGCGGGCTCCGGAATGCCGTCATGGCTGGGCCTCTCCGGCAGATCTTCCACAGGCAGCGGTCTGCGGGCGGCCGAGCGGTGCTGGTCGATCGCCTTGCGTTTGGCAATCGTGACCAGCCAGGCCTCCACATTGGCCGCCGGGTCGAGTTCCGGATAGGCCCGCAGTGCGGCCAGAAAAGTCTCCGACCAGGCATCTTCGGCATCGTGGTGGCCGAGGACGGCGCGGCAGACCCGCAGCACGGTTGGTCCGTGCTCGGTGACGATCTGCTCGAATGGTTTCAGTCTCACACCCGGTAGACGTCCTTGGCGCAGGGTTCGTGAGAATCGCTGGCTGAATATTTCATTGTTCGTAGCTCCGCCTAGAACAACGCGAGTGTGTCGACCCGGGCAGGATTTTCCAGTCCCAGCAGGAACTTCTTCCGCTCCAGCCCGCCTGCATAACCTGTCAGCGACCCATCGGCGCCAACCACCCTATGACAGGGAACGATGATGCTGAGTGGGTTGCGTCCATTGGCAGCTCCAACCGCCCGGATGACCGACCTGTTGCCCAGCTGATCTGCCAGCTGCCCGTAGGAGCGCGTCTCGCCATAGGGAATTTCGGTCAACAGCTTCCAGACCTTGCGTTGGAAGCCGCTCCCGGCCGGTGCCAGCGGCAGCGTAAATGTGCGCCGCTCACCGGCGAAGTATTCCGCCAATTGGCCGGTCGCGTCTTCGAAGCCTGCGCTGCCCTCATCACCGAACGTACCGGCGTCGGGCATGTGCGTATGTTCCTCCATATATACGGCGCTGAGGACGCCATCCGTATTGACCAAGGTCAGAACGCCAATGGGCGAGTCGATGCTGGTGTGCGTTCTCATGTCTCTCCTTAACGGACCGGGCCTGGCTCCATTCTGCCAGTCCGCACTAAGCCATTGGCTGAAGTGGCACAGCCGGGATGCTCCGCCTGCTTACTGTTGGTGGGAAGCATGGAAGGAGTAACTATGTCACGCATAGCCATTATCGGAGGTCATGGGAAAGTTGCCATGCACCTCGCGGAAATTCTCACCGGCGGAGGCCACCAGGTCAGTTCGCTGTTCCGCAATCCGGATCACAGCAGCGACGTTGAAGCCACCGGTGCGACGCCGGTTGTTGCCGACGTCGAGCATCTCTCCACCGCGGAGATTGCCGGCAAAATCGAGGGCCATGACGCCGTGGTGTGGTCGGCTGGTGCCGGCGGCAGCGGCGCAGATGCCACCTACGCTGTGGACCGCGATGCCGCAATCCGCTCAATGGACGCGGCCAAACTGGCTGGCGTGGACCGCTATGTGATGGTCTCCTTCATCGGCTCCAGGAAGGATCACGGCATTCCGGAAAGCGATGGGCTGTTCGACTACGCGGAGGCCAAGGCTGCCGCCGATGATTACCTGCGGGACACCGATCTCTCCTGGACGATCCTCGGACCGGGCATGCTGACCGGGGATCAGGGAACCGGGCGGATCGAAATTGCCCAGGATCCTGCCTCGAATAAGGTGACCCGCGAGGATGTTGCCCGGGTCGCCGCTCTGGTCCTGGAGAAGCCACGAACCACCGGGAACTTCATCCCGTTCAACAATGGCGACATGCCGATTCAGGAAGCCATTGACGCCGCCTCCTGACGTGGCCGGCTGGGCGTCAAACCCCGACGGCGGCCCTGCAGCGCAATGCCGCAGGGCCGCCGTCGTCGGTTGTTGTGACGGTTTCAGGATCGCTACCTGAGTTGATTCCTACTGAAGGAGAGTCTCGTCATCCGTGAGCTTCTCGCCCTTGATGTTCTCGAACTCCTGCAACAGACCCTTCACGGTCATCTTCGACTTCCGCTCCTGATTGAGGTTGAAGAGGATCTTTCCCTCATGCATCATGATCAGCCGGTTGCCCAGCCTCAGCGCCTGTTCCATATTGTGCGTGACCATCAAGGTGGTCAGCTTATGCCGGTCGACAATCTCCTGCGTCAGGCGTGATACCAGCTCGGCACGCTGTGGATCCAGCGCTGCCGTGTGCTCGTCCAGCATCAGCACCTTCGGTTCACTGAACGTGGCCATCAGCAGGGACAACGCCTGGCGCTGACCGCCCGAAAGCAGCCCCACCTTTGCCTTGAGCCTGTCCTCGAGTCCCAACTCCAGCGACTTGAGTTCCTCACGGAAATTTTCCCGCTTCTTGTTGGTCACCCCGATCGAGAATCCACGCCGGTTTCCCCGCTCATAAGCGATCGACAGGTTTTCCTCGATCGTCATGTTCGGCGAGCTTCCCGCCATCGGATCCTGGAAAACACGGCCGATGTACTTCGCGCGCTGGTGGTCCGCAAGCCGGGTCACATCGTGCTCACCGATCGTCACCGAGCCTGTATCGGGAAGCAGCTTGCCGGAGGTGATGTTCAGAATCGTTGACTTGCCCGCGCCATTGCTGCCGATGACGGTAACGAAATCGCCGCTTTCGAGCTTCAGCGTCACATCGTCGAGGGCGACCCGCTCATTGACCGTTCCGGCGAAGAAGGTCTTGCTGACGTCCCTAATTTCCAACATAGCTGCCCCTTGCCTTCGCACTGTCTTTGGTCTTCTTCAAAGTCCGGTATGTCGGCATCTTCTTGAAAAACTTCCACTGCGGCAGGATCAACGCCAGGATAACCAGCACCGAGGAAATGAGCTTCACATCCGAAGGATCGAACCATTCGATCCGCAGCGCCAGCGTAATGAAGACGCGGTACGCGATGGCACCCAGGATCACGGCCAGCGTGGAGATGAAGATCAACCGGCTGCCGAAAACAGCCTGCCCGATGATCACCGACGCCAATCCCACCAGAATCAAACCGATACCCATACTGATGTCGGAGAAGCCCTGGTACTGGGCAATCAAGGCGCCGCAGACTGCGACAAACCCGTTCGAGAGCGCCAGACCTAGGATTTTCATCCGGTCCGTGCTGACCCCGAAACTGCGGATCATTTCCTGGTTGTCGCCGGTCGCCTGCATCGCCAGTCCCATATCGGTGTGCAGGAACCAGTCCAGGAACAGCTTCACCCCGATGGCCACCAGGGCGAAGATCGCAATCGATACCCAGGTGCCCAACCATCCATTTTCCCGCAACGGCGTGATCAGCGTGTCCTCCCGAAGGAGTGGAATGTTGGCACTGCCGCCCATGATTCTCAGGTTGATCGAGTACAACGCAATCATCGTGAGAATACCGGCCAGCAGACCGTTAATCTTTCCCTTGGTATGGAGAAGACCGGTGATCACGCCCGCCACCATTCCGGCGATGAAAGCCGCGATGGTGCTCAGGAGCGGGGGCGCTCCATTGACGATCATGATGGCCGCAACAGAGGCCCCAGTGGTGAAACTCCCGTCAACCGTCAAATCGGGGAAATCGAGGATGCGAAAGGTCAGGTAGACCCCTAGAGCCATAATCGCGTAGATCAGCCCTAATTCAACAGCTGTAAACATTGACTACTTACCTTTAGTTCCTTGCAGCTTACTTTTTGATGACCCGGTCGGCCTGGTCCAGCAGCTCCTGTGGAACCTCAACGCCCATCCGCTCGGCGGCCTTGGTGTTAATGACCAGCTGGATGTCCTCAAGGGTCTCGATCGGCATCGTTGCCGGATCGGCGCCTTCGAGGATTTCGATGGCCATCATGCCGGTCTGGTGCCCCAGCTTCTCGTAGTCGATGCCATAAGTGGCGACGCCACCTTCCTCAACGGAGTTGGCCTCGCCCACGATCAACGGGATCTGCTTCTTCTCCGCGACCTGGACGACCGACTTCAGCGCCGAAACCACTGCATTGTCGGTCGGCACGTAGATGGCATCCACATCGAGGGAGTTGGCAGCCTGCTGAACCTCGGAGGAGTTCGTAACTGTCGCTTCCTCGAGCTTGAGGCCCATTTCCTTGGCTGCTTCGCGGGCCAGCTTGACCTGGACCTCGGAGTTAACCTCGCCGGAACTGTAAACCACGCCAACAGTCTCGGCATCCGGTGCCAGTTCCTTGACCAGGCTCAACTGCTTCTCAACCGGGTTCAGGTCGCTGGTGCCGGTGACATTACCGCCCGGGTTCTCGAGGCTGTCGACAAGTCCGGCTTCGACCGGAGCGGTGACGGCAGTAATCAGTACGGGGATATCGGTAATCGTCTGTGCTGCAGCCTGCGCGGTCGGAGTTGCGATGGCCAGGACCAGGTCCTTGCCCTCCGACGCGAACTGGCTGGCAATCGTCGTAGCCGTCGCCTGATCGCCCTGGGCGTTCTGCTCGTCGAACTCCGCGTTCTCGTAACCGTTCTCGGTCAGAGCCTGCTTGAAGCCCTTGCGTGCGGCGTCAAGCGAGGGGTGCTCCACGATCTGGCTGATGCCGATTTGTACGGGTTCGCTGCCGCCGCCGGCTTCGCTGCCGGAATTCGACCCGCCGCCGCCACAACCGGTCAGCATTAGTGCGGAGGCGAACAGGCCCGCACCCACCTTAGTAAGTGATGAACGCTTCACTGGGATAGTCCTTTCAGGGATGGTGTTTCCGCATGTAATCATCTGTGATTTGTCTCATATTGTCTAAACAAGTGAGCGGAACAAATACGGAATGTATCTGGAGCGGCGCTCCTGCAACCAGTATGTGCGCGCGATTGCGCCCTGAACGCAGATTGTCCATGACGTAACCGATTTGTTAGCAGATAACGGTGGCAATTGTGAGCGCGGTCACGGCTGGCGGCTAAACTGGCCGCGGGCGCCCAACGATGCCGGCAGGGGGAATGGTGAATGTTGTCAAAGGACGTTGTCGACGCCGGCACCCGCCACCGCAGTCGGCCCACCTCTGCCAATCCAGTGTTTACCCGGCTGATCGTCCTGGTGACCCTGGGCCTGCTGCTGGTTGTGCTGGGAGCCAACTCGATGGGTGCGCCGGAGGCTTCGCCGCGGTTCGAAATCGGCCAGATTGACCGCGAGCCACCAAGCATCCCTTCCCCGCGGGCGACCGAACCCGGATCCGGCGGCGGCCAAGCGGAACCGGAACCAGAGCCCGGCGACTCATCCTTGCCTCTGGTATTGATGCTTGCAGCGGCTGCCCTCCTGATCATCGGCGCTGCGCTGATAGTCCAGTCCGCCGTGAGGAGCCGGTATTCGGAACGGAATGATCCACTGGAAGAGGAGGAGCCCGACGGCGATATCGTTCCGCTGATCGTGGAGGAGGATCTCACTACCTTCGCACGTCATTTCGACGATGCAGAGGCCGCACTGCTGGGTGAGGATGCCTCCGCGGACGCCATCATTCAATGCTGGCTGGCGCTCGAAAGGGCCGCATCTTTGGCCGGCCGAGGACGGCGGTTGAGTGAGACGCCGTCGGAATTCACCGCCGCCGTCCTTTCTGCTTTCGATACCGACCCGGACGACATCCGGCTCGTACTGCGGCTTTATCAACGCGCACGGTACGGAGTCAGGGCGCAGCGGGCAGCCATCGGTGGGCCGGAGTTGTCCGCCGCACGTCTGGCCCTGGTTTCGTTGCGGCGCGACATCGAGAAAGACCTGCCGATGAAGAGGTCACCATGACCGGCATCCGCCCTGATCAGCTGAAGCGTGCACGTGAACGGGCCGACCGCAGGCTCACCGCGCGCAGCAAGCCACGCCGGCACCGGTGGCGGCTGCCACTGATCCTGGCTGTCGTGGCCGCCGTTCTGGTCTGGGCTTTCGATCTGGATCCCGCGCATGCTGCCGCAGTGATCACCGGCGCGGCGGTGCTGGGCCTGTGCAACGACTTCGCCGACGGACTGCGGACCCAACGCCTGCAGCCGGAAAAGCTCCGCGGTCATGAACAAGGTGCCACCGAACAGCAGTTCGTCGCATATTCGCTGAGCTCCGGCTCCCGACCGGTCGGCGAGCGCGCGTACCGGCACTTCCTGAAACTCGCGCGGGGCCGGGTTAAATTGCTGGGGATCAGAATTGGTGGGCCGGAATCGTCGGGAAACCAGGTCCATGCCGGAACCCTGCTCCACAGTTTCCTCACTGATCAGGACCGCGGTGCCCGCATGACCCATGCCGAACTGCGCAAGTGCCTGGATCAGCTTGACGCGCTGATTCCCATAGTAAAACCGTCGTCGAACCGACCAGTATCAACGGAAAGCGGGCCGCAAGCATGAAAACAGCCGAAACCATCTCCCTTCAGGATGTCAGCCGGCTCAGCCGGGAAATCCTGGAAGAAATCGGAACGGTGATTGTCGGCATGGACGAACCACTGCGGCTGGCCCTCGGCTCGGTACTGGCGGGCGGACATGTGTTCTTCGAGGACATGCCGGGCCTGGGCAAGACGCTCGCGGCCAAGAGCATGGCCGGGGTTTTAGGGCTGGGCTTCCGGCGGTTGCAGTGCACCCCGGACCTGCTGCCGGCCGACATCACAGGTTCTTCGATTTACGACCCTGCGACGCGGCAGTTCGATTTCCATCCCGGCCCCGTATTCACCGGTTTGTTCCTGGCCGACGAGATCAACCGCACTTCCCCCAAAACCCAGTCGGCCTTGCTCGAGGCCATGGCCGAGCGGCAGGTATCGGTCGAAGGCAAAACGCTGCCACTGCCCAGGCCGTTCCATGTCTTCGCCACCTCCAACCCGATCGAATTCGAGGGCACCTATCCCCTGCCCGAGGCGCAGCTCGACCGCTTCCTGGTCCGGCTCTCGGTCGGATACCCCACGGCGGACGGCGAATCGGAAATAATCTCCCGCCGGATTGCGCGGCGCCAGGAGGAAACAACCGTGCGTCAGATTGCCAGTGCCGAGGCGCTGACGGCGATGCAGCTTGCGGTTGAAGAGGTCGATGTCGACCCGGATGTGATCGCTTATGCCGTGGCCGTGGCCGCGGCGACCAGGGAACACAACGACGTCGAGGTCGGCGCCTCCCCGCGTGGGTCGCAGGCACTGATTCTGCTCGGCAGGGCGCTGGCCGCCATCGAGGGACGCGAATTCGTGCTGCCCGAGGACATCAAATCTTCGGCGGTCCCGGTCCTGGCACACCGGATCACGCTCACACCGGCTTCCTGGGCCCGTGGTGTCCGCGCCGAAACCGTCGTCAGCGAATCACTGAACCGGATCGCCACACCACCATCGGCGGCGCGCAGTGCCTGAGACCAAAAGCGTTCCCTGGCAGTTGTCGGGGTCATGGAGCGCAGCGGTCCTGCTCGGCGTCGGAAGCCTGGTGGCCGGTCTGATTGCGGGCCGGCCCGACGTCGTCGCCACCGGCATTCCGCTGGTGCTGGTGGCCGCCGTCGCCCTCAACGCCCGGCATCAACGGCCACCGGCAGTCCAGGTGGACGAAGACGGCGGCGAGCGCAACGATGAGTTGTACACGGCTCCGCTGAGCATCCGCTCCGGCGCTGGCCTGGTCACGGTGGCGGTGACCGGTTCCGGCTCGCGGCCGGACAGCTACGTGCTCGATACCCGGGATTCGGGGATTGGGATGACCATCCAGCTGCCGCTTTCCGGCCAGCGCGATATCTACGTTGTGAGTTACTCGGCCATATCCGCCGATTCCTCGCTAACGCATCAAACCGTGCCGCTGCGGCCCAAGCGGTACACCGTGCTGCCGGATCTGGGGAAGCTTCCGTCGTTGCCGCTGCCGCCCAGGTTGAGCGGACTCACCGGTGACCATGGCTCGCGAATACCGGGCGACGGCGGCGAACTGCGCGATATTCATCCGTTCCAGGCAGGCGACCAGCTGCGCCGGATCGATTGGCGCGCCACCGCCCGCCTCTCCCCCGCGCAGGACGAACTCTATGTCCGCCGGACCTACACCACCTCGGAGGCCAGCATCATGCTGCTGGTCGACACCGAGAGCGACCTGACGGCCGAGGCTGCGACCTGGTACGGCGGAGACCTGCCCTCTCCACTGGTCTATTCGTCCCTCCACCTCGCCCGTTCCGCCGCCACACTTGTGGCCGCGTCGTATCTCGCCCGCGGGGACCGGGTCGGATTGATGGAACTGGCCAGCTACCGCCGGGGCCTCCGCGTTTCCGCCGGCCGGCGTCAGCTCGAGTTGATCCGGCTGCGGCTGACCTCCATGCGTGCCAGCACCAATCTGGACAAGCCGGCCCAGGATCCGGTCATTCCGTCCGCCGCCCTGGTGATGGTGTTCTCCCCATTCATGAACGACGACGGCGAGCGGCTGCTGCTGAAGTGGCAGCACCTGGGCCATACGGTGGTGGGAATCGACACGCTGCCGCACCTGAACACATCGGGACTCTCCGGGACCGAGGAATTGGCATTACGGATGGAGCTGATGTCCCGGCGCGACCGCATCGCCAGACTGCAGCACGGCGGCGTGCCGGTGTTTGGCTGGCGCGGGCCGGAGCGGCAGGACCCAACTGACGGAAGGCGACTGCATGGGCTGGAGGGCAGTGACGCCCCTCCGGACCATTTGCCGATGACCACCGGCCTGCAGATGCTGGGCAGGTCCGCCGGCCGTTCACGCCGGCCCGCCGGAAGGAGTGTCCGATGAGCGGAAAATCATACTGGGTGCGTCCTCCGTTGCAAGGCGACCGCCGGGTTGCCGGTCTCGACGTCGGACGGGCTGTTCCGGTCTGGGGCTTGTCTGTCGCTGCGCTGGTCATTGCCGTTGCCGTCAGTCTTCCGATGCTGGAGCTGGAAAGTATTTGGGTGTTGTTACCCCTGGGCGCATTCTTGCTGGCCGCGGCCCTGCCCTCGGTCGGCACGATGCTGCTCTCGCTGTTCCTGCTGCTGGCCGGATTCTTCTTCACCTATGAGGGCATCTCCGCTATGACCTTCCTGCTGGTGCTGGCTGTCCACCTCCTGTATGTGCTTTACGCCTTGACCGCAGCCCTCCCGCGGCGGACACTCGTCTCGATCGCTGCGTTGAAGACGCTGGGCGTTACCGCGCTGAAGATCCAGCTGGTGACCCAGGCCGCAACCCTGGTGGCCGTTTTGACCGCGCAACAACAAGCCATTCCGGCCATCGCGGTGCTGGCAAGCGTGGTGATCCTGGCATTGGTCCTGCTGCTCCGCCGCGGCGCCAGCTCCTTCCCGGAACCGGAAGCAAGGGCGCAGGATCAGGACTAGGACCGGATGCCTTAACCTCAGGGCTCAACCGGGACGGAATTGGACTGGAACTGCCTGTTTCGGTGCGCATACAGGTCTCGAAGCAGCGCGATTTCCGCACCGTGGTGGATCATTTCCCGGTTGATGTGCAGCACCAGTGATCCCATCGGCCACGTCTCGAACCCCTCCTCACCGCAGGGACGGTCCAGACCTTCTGTCCCCAGTCCGCGGACACCATCGATCCAATGCTGGTAGCCCGCGTCGAGCCGTTCCAGCGCCTCTGCAGCGCTGGCGGGATAATCATAGGAACGATAGTCGGTGGCGGGTCCATCGAAATGACTCGCGTTGCGGGCTCCCAGGACGCCGACCAGGATGTGCGCCAGGCGCCAGGCGATAGTGGTCACTGGAGCCGGCTGAGGTTCGGGAATGCCGAAATCGATGGTGTAATCCCCTACTCCAACTGCCATCGGGGCGGTGCTGGTCCCGGCGGGCCGCACATTCCAGCAGCCCGGAACCGGCTCCCAGAAATACTCCTCATCAGTCAGTCCATCGAACCGTGCCCGTAACTGGTGGTCCCAGTGCCAGGCCAATTGGTCGGCCAGTTCCTTATTCACATCCATACCCACTGTCTTCTCCTCCTGGGTGCTTGGTCAGCAGTCCGTTTTAGCTGCTGTTGCAAGACTAGAACTGATTCAGGACAGCCTTCGTCCTCAATGCGGAGTAGATTTTGAAGCATGTTGGAAACCTCGGCGCGGCTGCTGCAGCTATTGTCCCTGCTGCAGGTCCGCAAGGAATGGACGGGAGCCGCGTTGGCCGGCCGTATGGCGGTAACCGAACGTACCGTGCGGCGGGATATCGGCAAGCTCCGGACTCTCGGCTATCCGATTTCAGCCTCACCGGGAGTGGCAGGCGGGTATCAGTTGGGCGCCGGTGCACAGCTGCCACCTCTGCTGCTTGACGACGGCGAAGCGCTGGCAGTCGCGCTCGGGCTGGCCGCAGTCGCTTCCGGGCCTGTTGCGGGTATCGGCGAGGCCTCCGTCCGGGCGCTCGCCAAACTCGAACAGGTTCTTCCACCCCGGCTGCGTACCCGGTTTGCAGCCCTCAAGGGGTCGGTGTCGACGCTCGCCCCTCCCACCACACCGGTGAACCCGGACTGTCTCACCGCTATCTCCGGGGCAATCTCCGATTCCCGAACCGTCGCCTTCACTTATTCCGGCTATGACGGCAACACCACCCGAAGGTTGGTGGAACCGTACAGGCTCGTTGACACCGGACGGAGGTGGTACCTGGTTGCGTGGGACACCATGCGGGAGGACTGGCGGACTTTCCGGGTGGACAGGATCAGCAGCCCGCCATCGGAACGCGGCCGCTATCAGCCCCGCGCGCTTCCGGCGAAGGACCTGGCGGAGTATGTCCAGCGCTCGATCACCCGCTCGCCATACCGCTATGACGTCGTCGTACGTCTGCATGCGCCACTGGCCCGGATTGCCGAGTCTGTTGGACCGTCCATTGCCCAATTGGAAGCAGACGGCGCCGACTGCACGATTCTGCGGGCTGGATGGGATTCGCTCGACATCCCGCTGGTGCATCTGGCCGCTTTGGATGTCGATTTTGAGATTCTCGAACCGGCCGAGATGCGGGAGGAAGCGCTGCTGATGGCCGAGCGGCTCCAGGGGGCTGGAAACCGGACGCAAAAAGCGGGCCAGGAATCAACCGATTCCTGACCCGCCTGCTGCGTTGCTGCTTGCCCTACAGGTTATTTCACCGCCAGTTCGTGGCCGTGCTCCGGGTGGAGTCCGCCGCCGCTGTCAGTTCCGCCTCCCAGTGGATTTCCGGTGAACTTTTCCTTGTTCTTGGCGTTGCCCTTGACGACCCCGCCTTCACCGTTGACGCCAACCGTGCTCATCGCGTAGGTGAGGGTCAAATGAGCAACCGCATCGCTCATCTCGTCCACAGCCTGAACGTTGACGTTGCTGAGGTCGTCACAAGCCGCGTGGTAGCACTTGTCATAAGCGACGCCGGCCTCTCCGCCGAAGAGAGCCGCTTGTTCTTCCGTCTTGATGCCCTCGGCACCGGTGAACAGTCCGCCAGCCGGAATTCCTTCGGCGATGAAGGGTCCGTAGTCGCTGCGGCCGCTGAACGCGGTCTCTCCCGAAGCCAGCCCCTGTGAGGCAAAGTAGTCGTGGAAGTCCTGCTCAATCTCTCCGGATCCTTCCGGCCCTTCGGCGGCACCCGGACCAACCGGGAAGGCCGAGTTGTCGCCGTCGTACACAAAGCGGCCATAGTTCGGCGAACCGATCATGTCGAAGTTCAGATAGAGGCCAACCTCATCCAGTTCTCCCTTGGCTGCGAGGTCTGCGACGTAGTGCTCGGCTCCCAAGAGTCCCAGCTCTTCGGCTCCCCACCACGCAAAGCGGACCTTGTTTTCTGTCTTCACCTTCTGCATGGCTTCGGCGACGGAAAGAATGGCGGCGCTGCCGGTTCCATTGTCGTTGATGCCTGCTCCAGCCAGAACGCCGTCGAGGTGTCCGCCAACCATGACCACATTGTCGGGGTTGCCGGAAGCCGTTTCAGCGAAGACGTTCCAGGTCACGCGGGTTTCCGAGATTGTGTCGACCTTGACGTGGGCCTCGACGCCTTCGCCGAGTAAGTCGTTGCCCACGGCATGGCTGGCCCCCAGAACCGGAATGGTCACGGCCGGCTCACCGAGGGTTCCAATGACGGCTTCCGTGGCGCCTTCCGCTCCGGAGTTGAAGATGATGACGGCGGATGCATCCGCATTCTCCGCATTGAGCGCCTTCTGCGCGAAGGTACAGCTGCCGCGCTGGATCAGGGCGATCGAACCTGCTGTGAAGCCGGCGAAATCCTCGGCCTCGCAGCCACTGTCGCTCGCGCCAGCTGTCCCGTCGGTGTCAACAGCTGAGACGGCCGCTGTGACGTCGCCGGAGCCCGAGAACGTCATGGTTTCGTAATCGTCCTCGGAGTAGTCCGTTGCCACCGGCGCGGTCTTGGCCAAAACCGCCGGACTCAATTCCGCATAAAAGGGGAATTCGAAGGCCTGCAGTTCAGGCTCATACCCGGCAGCCCGCAGGTTCTCCACGATGTAGTCGACTGATGCCTTGTATCCTTCAGTCCCCGAGGCCCGGGTACCGCCGTTCGCAGCGGCAATTTCGTTGAGTGCCCCCAAGTGGCCCATCACGCTCTCCGGGGAGACCGCGGTCCGCAGCTTTCGCGAGTTGTTGTTGTTGCTGTTTTCGTGGGTGGGATCGGCGTTCGCCACAAACCCTCCGGAGGCAACCAGGGCCAGGCTTCCAGCGACCACCACAGCGGCACGACCAAGACGGCCTTTTGCCTTCGATTCCGTAATTCTCACAGTGTTTCCTATTCTGTGTTCGGATGAAAAAGAGGCTTGTGGTGTGGATCACACAGCCGCAAGCCACGAACACAGTAAAGGTTTACTAACTGAAAAGGCAATGCTTGAAGGCGAATATCGGCAAACGAATACCAATGTTGTAATTCACCATTGCCCTGCGGCACATCGAAGGATATGCTTCCTCCCCTACAGACGCCGTTACCGGTAATGCCGGTGTACCCGCCGCAGGTGCCTCTCCACTTTTCCAGCAGTGATTCGCCTGCCGCTCCAGTCATGGTCTTCATCGGCCGGATCGGCCGGGCCGGAGGCATCGCCATAGCTGACGACACGTTTACGGTACGAACGGCGCCGCAACTGGCCGGCGAGAGCCAACACCAGCCCGGCGAGCAAAACCGCTCCGCCGCCCGTCACCACCAGGATTGCCGCAGTGGGGTCTTCAGGACTATTGCCGTACACAATGGCCGAAGCAGAGTTGATGCCCGGAACCAGGAGGAACAATGATCCAATGATCAACAGACCGCCGGCAAGCAACCGTTTTGTGCCGTAGGGATCCTTTACGCCGGTGTCTTTTTTGTCCGCCATGGCTTGCTTCAGCGCGTTCCGCCGTCGTCCAGCTCAGCCTTCCGCTTTCGGAGGCCCCTGACAATCAAGAACGTTCCTCCGATCACCATCACGGTGCCAAGCAAGACCAGCAGCGAGCCGAAAAACACATCCGGTTTGCCGTCGTCGGCACGGAACAGGAAGTTTCCGCTGTCTCCGTTCAACGCGCCGATTCCTTCAGGGAAGAAAAACAAAGACACCACGATCAGGGCAACACCAACCGTTAGCTGATGCGCCCAGCTTTTCTGCTCCTCGCCGTCGTCCCCCTCATGCGGGGCAGGAACCTGCGGTTCCGGGTCTCTGCTCATTTCCTCAAATTATCACGGGACCGCGTGCCCGCCGGGTTGAGGCCAATGCGGTTCAGGCAGGTACCGAGCGCACCACTCGTGCGGGCGAACCCACAACAATGGTGTTTTCCGGTACGTCCCTCGTCACTACTGAAGCAGCCGCCACCACGGCGTTATCACTAATTGTCACGCCGGGCAGAACGGTGACGTTGGAGCCGATCCAGACATTGCGGCCGACGACGATGGGGGCCGGGTGCATGTCCGCACGACGGCTGGGCATCAGGTCGTGGTTGAGCGTGGCCATCACCGTGTTGTGCCCGATCAGGCAGTCGTCGCCGATGACCACACCGCCCTGGTCCTGAAACTTGCACCCGGAGTTGATGAAGATCCGCTCACCGAGGATGATGTTCTTCCCGAAGTCTGAATAGAGGGGAGGGAATACCGTCACGGATTCATCAACCGGTTTGCCCGTCAACTGCGACAACAGTTCCAGAACCCGCGCCGGTTCCTGGTATCCGCCGTTGAGTTCGCCGGTAATGCGCAAGGCCTCCTGGCTGACCCGGTGCATTACCTCATGCAACGGTGAGTCCCCGGTGATGGTATTACCGGCATTCAGCGACTCAAGGAGATCGTGGAGTTCCATGCTGTCCTTTCGGATGTGTGTTTCAAGCACCAGCGTTGGTGAGTGCCCCGACACCGCGGCAAGTCTATGCCAGCCTGGCCGGAAAGTGCCCATGCCGCCGCCTGTACGCCGTTTTGGCATCGCCGGATAAACTGGCAACAACCATGGCACTGAATATCACCTATCCTGCCGAGCTGCCCGTTTCGGAGCGCCGCGAGGATATCAAGGCGGCGATCGCGGCCAATCAGGTGACCATTATCGCCGGCGAGACCGGTTCCGGTAAGACCACACAGATTCCCAAGATGTGCGTCGAGCTTGGCCTGGCTGACAACGGGCTGATCGGCCATACCCAGCCCCGGCGTCTCGCCGCCCGGACGGTCGCCGAGCGCATCGCCTCGGAGCTCGACGTCGAACTCGGCCAGGAGATCGGCTTCCAGGTCCGCTTCACCGGGCAGGTCGGCAAGCAAACGCAGATAAAGCTGATGACGGACGGCATCCTGCTCGCCGAGATCCAGCATGACAAGCTGCTCAAGCGCTACAGCACCATCATTATCGATGAGGCGCACGAGCGCAGCTTGAACATCGACTTCATCCTCGGCTACCTCAAGCAGATCCTGCCGAAACGTCCGGACCTGAAAATCATCATCACCTCCGCCACGATCGACCCGGAGCGTTTCGCCGAACATTTCGCCGGTTCCGGTGGTCCCGCCCCCATCGTCGAGGTGTCCGGCCGCACTTACCCGGTCGAGGTCCGGTACCGTCCGTTGAACCAGCCACCCGGCGAGTCCGATTCCGACGACGAGCTGGAAGAGGACCGCGACCCGCTCGACGCCGTCGGAGATGCAGTCGATGAACTTGCCAAGGAGGCGCCCGGAGACATTCTGGTGTTCTTCTCCGGCGAGCGGGAGATCCGCGACGCCGAAGATGTTCTGAAGGGACGCGTGGCCGCCAATCCCCGGCTTTCCGGCACGGAGATCCTGCCGCTGTTCGCCCGGTTGTCGTTGGCGGAACAGCACCGGGTGTTCAGCCCGGGTGCCCTGCGCCGGATTGTTTTGGCGACGAATGTGGCTGAAACTTCGCTGACCGTCCCAGGTATCAAATACGTCATCGATCCCGGAACCGCCAGGATTTCGCGATACTCGCACCGCACCAAGGTCCAGCGCCTGCCGATCGAGCGGGTCTCGCAGGCGTCAGCCAACCAGCGCGCGGGCCGCTGCGGCCGTGTTTCGGACGGCATCTGCATCCGGCTCTACTCCGAAGAGGACTTCGCCGGCCGCCGCGAGTTTACCGACCCGGAAATCCTGCGCACCAATCTCGCAGCGGTCATCCTGCAGATGACGGCCATGGGCGTCGCCAATGGCCCCAAGGACATCGGCGATTTCCCCTTTGTGGAACCGCCTGACGCCAAGGCAATTAACGACGGCGTCAGCCTGCTGCGTGAGCTCGGCGCCCTCTCCGACCCCCGGCGGAACGACAACAGGAAGAACGCCGGCACCGGACTGACTCCGGTAGGCCGCCAACTCTCGCAACTGCCGGTGGACCCCCGGCTCGGCCGGATGATTGTTGAAGCCGGCAACCGGGACTGCACCCGTGAGGTCATGATCCTCACCGCCGCGCTGACCATCCAGGACCCGCGTGAGCGCCCGTCGGACAAGCAGCAGCAGGCGACCGAGATGCACAAGCGCTTCGCCGACGAAAACTCGGATTTCACCGGCTACCTGCTGCTCTGGCGCTACATCCAGGAAAAACAGAAAGAGCTGTCTTCCACCCAGTTCCGGAAGTTGTGCCGCCGGGAATTCCTCAACTATTTGCGGATCCGCGAATGGCAGGACCTCTTCACC
Organism: Arthrobacter monumenti; assembly: GCF_054511255.1. Lineage (NCBI taxonomy): Bacteria > Bacillati > Actinomycetota > Actinomycetes > Micrococcales > Micrococcaceae > Arthrobacter > Arthrobacter monumenti. The sequence goes on from NZ_JBTNCY010000001.1 coordinate 580,570, forward strand.
CAGCTTCGCCAGCTGGCCAAGCCGCTGGGCATCACGATGTCCAACAGCCGCGAGGTGGATCCGGTCGGCAAGGACCAGAACATTCATATGAGCCTGCTGACCGGACTGCTCAGCCACATCGGGCTGCGTGACGAACGCAAGCGCGACTACGCCGGCGCCCGAGGGACCCGGTTCGCCATCTTCCCCGGCTCTTCGCTGTTCAAGAAGAACCCGGACTGGGTGATGGCCGCAGAACTGGTCGAGACCAGCCGGCTCTGGGCACGCGTCGTCTCAAAGTTCGATCCCACCTGGGCCGAGCAGGTTGCTCCACATTTGGTTAAGCGCAGCTACAGCGAACCGCATTGGTCCAAAAAGATGGGCTCGGTGATGGCCTACGAGAAGGTCACCCTCTACGGCGTGCCGGTCGTACCCCAGCGAAGGATCAACTACGGGCGGATCGAGCCGGAACTCTCCCGGGAAATGTTCATCCGCAATGCCTTGGTCGAAGGTGACTGGCGCACCCACCACAAGTTTTTCCACCGCAACCGTGCGCTGCTGGAAGAAATCGAGGAACTGGAAAACCGGATGCGGCGGCGGGACATCCGCGTCGACGATGAGGCGTTGTTCGAGTTCTACGACGCGCGTGTCGGCAAGGACGTCGTTTCCGAGCGGCACTTCGACAAATGGTGGAAACAAGCCCGACACGAAAACCCGGACCTGCTGGACTTCAGCGAGGACCTGCTCCGCAGCGACGATGCGGAGGAACTGGACGAGTCGGCCTTCCCGAAAATCTGGCACCAGGACGGCTTCGAACTGCCGCTGCACTACGAATTCTCGCCGATGGTTCGGAACGCGGCCGACGGCGTCACGGTCACCGTGCCGATACTGTTCCTGAATCAGCTGCCGCCGGAACCGTTCCAGTGGCAGATCCCCGGTCTGCGGACCGACATGGTCGCCGCCTTGATCAAATCCCTGCCCAAACAGGTGCGGAAGAACTTTGTCCCCGCCCCGGATGTAGCAAGGAGTGCGACGGCGGCGCTTGCCGCTGATTTCGATCCGTCGGCGGACGATTTAGAATCCTCGCTGGAGCTGACCCTGCGCCGCCTGAAGGGCCATGTCATTCCGCCAGGCTCCTGGAACTGGGAGGCTGTCCCCCCGCATCTGAAAATGACCTTCAAGGTCGTCGACTCCGCGGGCAAAGTCCTCGGCGAAAGCAAAGACCTGGCAGCACTGCAGCAGGAACTCGCTCCAGCGTCCCGGCGGGCCATTGCCGAATCGCTCGGAGCCACTCCGCGGACCGTGCACAGCAGCGAGTCCAAGGCGAAGCACAACGGGCAGGGCAACGCGAAGGGAACCGGCGGGCGCGTTGATCCGAAGCAGGACGGCGGACGAGCAGCCCATACCGGCGGAACCGACAAAGCCGGCGGGAACGGCATTTCCGCCGCTGCCGGTAACGGAGACGCCCAACGTACAGATACTGCCGGCATTTCTGAAAGGACCGGGCAGGCAAGCTGGACCTTCGGCAACATCGACAGCCAGGTCCGGAGAATGGTCGCAGGCCATACCATTACCGGCTACCCGGCACTCCTCGATGAAGGGGCCGCCGTAGGCCTAAAGGTCTTCCAGTCGGCCGCCGAGCAGCGCAGTTCCATGCGTGGCGGGGTGATCCGGCTGTTAGCCCTCCGGGTGCCATCTCCCGCCAAGTACGTCCTGGAGCATCTGAGCAACCACGAGAAGTTGACCTTCAGCCAGAACCCGCACGGCAGCGTATCGTCTCTCATTGAGGACTGCACATTGGCCGCCATCGACAAACTGACTCCCGACGTCGTCGATCCGGCAGGGAGCCTCAAACCAAAGTCCGAAGGAGAATTTGATGCGCTGTATGAGCATGTCCGGGCCGAGCTCATCGACACCATGTTCACCGTCACCGCGGTCGTCGAGAAGATCCTGGCCAGCGCCCGCCGGATCGAGAAACAGCTCAAGGGCAGCACCAGCCTGACCATGATCGGTGGCCTGAATGACATCAAAGCCCAGCTGGAAAACCTCGTGTACCCCGGTTTCGTCGCTAAAACCGGCTATGCCCAGCTCAGCGCGCTGCCCCGTTATTTGGCCGGCATGGAGAAGCGGCTGGAGAAAATGCCGTCCAATCTGCAGCGCGATGGCCTCAACATGGCCATTGTGCAGCGGCTCGAGGATGAGTACGACGACGCCGTGGCCGCCTTGCGCCCGGGGAACGGCGCGACGACGGAGCTCAAGCAGGTCCGCTGGATGATCGAGGAGCTTCGGGTGAGTCTCTTCGCCGTCGAACTCGGCACTGCCTACAAGGTGTCGGAAAAGCGGATCCGGGCCGCGCTCGATGACGCGCTCAATGCCGCCAACGCCATGCGGTGATGTCGACACCCAGCGGCACAACCGCGGCAAGGTGGATCAAAGGAGCTCGACAGGGCACTCGATACCAGGGGCATTCGCAAGTTTGGCATCGGTCGTCAGCAGCGATGTGGCCCCGGTCATTTCTGCGAGTGCAACATAGGTCGCGCCGTAGCCGCTCACATTATGGCGCAGTTCCCAAATCCGGGGCCGAAGCCAATCAGCGGCAAACCTCCGCATTGTAAGCGACGAAAAACCGTCCATAGCGATCTGCCCCTGGTGCTCCGTTAGGGTCCCCCTGAGCACGAGCCGCCGCAATACGTTGGTCACCTCACTATCGACGAGATGCGGGGTGATGAGTTCGTAACTGCCAAGCCGGGATGGATCCAGTCCACCGGCAACCAGCTCCACAATCACGCCCGCGTCAACGACCTTCACTCGCAACGTCCATCATGCAGCGCTTCCAGGATCGATTCACGGCTGACTCCTCCGTGAACACGCTTCTGAGTATCCCGGATAACTGCGGCATTCCGTTCGGCAATCCGTTCCCGCGCTGCTACCTGTTCGAGTTCCCGCAACACATATTTTGTCAATGAACTGCCTTGTGCTTTGGCTGCGGCGGACAGTGAATTGTGAACGTCGTCGGGTACGTCGCGGATTTGAATGACTTTGCTCATATATCCAGTATATGACTCGATGGGTGCACATTGCACCCACACTTACTCCCCCGTCGTCCCGTCCAGCAGTTCACGGAGGATGTCGATGTGGCCGCAGTGCCGTCCGGTTTCCTCAATCATGTGCACCAGGACCCACCGCACATTGTGTTTTCGATTGCCGCCGGTGCAGGAATCGTCCAGCGAATACCGTTCCGTCACCGCCCGGGATTCCGTGCACGCCGCCTCGTAGTCCGCCATGATGCCGGCGAGACTGTCCCTTTCGGTCACGTGGAATTCGGCGTCCTGGTCCTCGTCCGACCACCGTGTCGGAACGTCCCGCTGGCCGTCAATATCCTCACGGAACCAGCTGCGTTCGACGTCGGCAAGGTGGCGGATCAACCCGGAGACGGTGGTCAGCGAGGGTAGAAGCCGGCGGGCCGCGTCCGCATCGCTTAAGCCGGACGCCTTGTGCACGACCGACGCGCGCAGGAAATCGAGGAAGCCCTCGAGTGTCTCGCGTTCGCCCGCAGAGTCCGGAGGTTCGGGACGATTGTCTTCGTTCATGCCGGCGTCCGGTTTATGCGTCCGGGACGGTTGCTGAATGTCCGGCGTTCCGCAGGGCGGCGCGGAGCTTCTCTGCGTTCTGATCCATCCGGCCGGGGTCCGGGTTCTGCTCGGCCCGGCTGAAGTCAAAGTCAGCCATCGAGTTCGTCGGCCAAACGTGGACGTGCAGGTGCGGAATCTCGAAGCCGACGATGGTCAGCCCAATCCGCTCACACGGAAATGCCTCCCGCTGCGCCTGCCCAATCGTTTGGGCCACAGTTGTCATTTTCAGCAACAGATCATTCGGTGCTTCAATCCACTCGTCGATTTCCCGCCGCGGCACCACCAGGGTGTGCCCGTCGGTCAACGGGCCGATCGTCAGGAACGCCACGACGTCGTCGTCCTGCCATACGAAACGGGCGGGGATATCGCCGTCGATAATCTTGCTGAATAACGTACTCATGTTTGTTACACCTCTCGTCCGGCCGGAGCCTCACCACGGGCTGTTCCCTGGCCTGCTTCGGGCAGTGATGAATTGTCGAGGACAAAACGGTAGCGGACATCGCCGGCAACCATCCGGTCATACGCCTCGTCCAGCTCGTCCGCCTTGACCATCTCGATCTCGGAAACGACGCCGTGCTTGGCGCAGAAATCGAGCATTTCCTGCGTTTCAGCAATACCGCCGATGTTGGAACCCAGGTAGGAGAGCCGGCGTCGGATGAGAATCCGCGGGTCGACCGGCGGCATTTCGCCGGATGGCAGACCCAGCTGCACCAGTCCGCCGTCGCGCTTTAAGGTGGCGAGGAACGGATTCAGGTCGTGCTGCGCGGCCACCGTGTCGACGATGAAGTTGAGGGAATACACCATGTCTTCCATCGCTTCCTCATCGGTGGAAAGGACAACGTGGTCTGCGCCAAGTTCATGCGCCGCCTGGCTCTTGGACGACGACGTCGTAAACACCGTGACGGAGGCACCCATGGCTTTGGCGATCTTCACGGCCATGTGGCCCAGCCCGCCAAGTCCGACGACGCCGACGCTGTCGCCTTGCTTGACGCCGAAGTAGCGCAACGGCGAATACGTCGTCACGCCGGCACACAGCAATGGGGCGACGGCGGCAGGGTCCAGATTCTCCGGCACGCGCAGCACGTAGCCTTGATTGACGACGATATGCGAGGAGTACCCGCCTTGGGTCGTGACGCCGTCGTGTCTGCGATCCGGCCCTCCGTACGTTGGTGTCAGGCCTTGTTCACAGTACTGTTCCTGCCCGTCCTGGCAGCTGGCGCAGACCCGGCATGAATCGACCATGCAACCAACGCCCACCAGATCGCCTTCCCGGAAATCCGGGACGTGCTCGCCGACCTGCGTGACGCGGCCGACGATCTCATGTCCGGGAGACAACGGATAGTCGGTTCCGCCCCATTCACCGCGGACTGCATGCACATCCGAATGGCACAGGCCGCAGTAATCGATGGCAATTTCGACGTCGTCGGCCTCGGGTTCACGGCGGTCGATCGTGCTGGCGCTCAGGCCGCTGGTGGGGGAAGACGCGGCATAGGCGGAAGCGGTAGTCACTAAGACGGATCCTCTCTGGGGGAATGCGGTACTTTGACGCTACTCCGCGCCGGTTGCGACTGGCAATTGGGGATGATTGGACCACTGCGACCAGGAGCCGGGATAGAGTGCCGCTCTTATGCCGGCGATTTCCAGCGCGGCTATTTCATGCGCGGCGGAGACCCCGGACCCGCAATAGACTGCGACGGCGGCGGGGTTTGGGTCTTCGGCGATGGCGGCGGGGTTTGGGTCTTCGGCGACGGCGGCGGTATTCCAGCGTCCGTCGACCACCCCCAGCTTCCCGAACCGTTCGCGGAGTTCTGCGGCTGGCTTGAACCGGCCGTCGGCGGTGAGATTGTCCGACGTCGGCGCGCTCCGGGCCCCCGGAACGTGGCCGGCACGGGGGTCAACTGGCTCCGCCTCGCCGCGGTAACGCTCCCCCGCCCTGGCATCGAGCAACAGGCCGCTGCCGGGGAACGAGCCGGCTTCGGCCATGCCGATCCTCGGCATCCGTCCACTCGTCAACCGGACCGAGCCGCGCTCCGGCGTCGTGCTGCCGGTCTCCAGTTCGGAGCCGGCTTGCTTCCAAGCTCCGAGGCCACCATCGAGCAGATACACCTGCTCGTGGCCGGCGTCGCGGAGCAACCACCACAGCCGGGCCGCGGACATGTTCCCGTTGTCGTCGTAGGCCACCACCACGCCGCCGTCGTCGATCCCCCACCGGCGTGCGACCTCCTGGAAAGCATCCGGATCAGGTAATGGATGGCGCCCCTGCTCCGGCATTCCCGGCGAAGCCAGCTCGCGCTCCAGATCGACGTAGACGCCGCCGGGGATGTGTCCGTCCAGGTAGTGCTGATAACCGTTCGGATCACCGAGCGCCCAACGGACGTCAAGAATGGTAATTGGTTCGCCGCCGGACAGTCTTTCCTGCAGGCTTTCGACGTCGATCAGGGTCTGCATTTGTTCCTCCGGTTCTTTAGCGCTGTTATTTCACAATAGGTGTTGGATAGACTCCTGTACCGAATCCACACAGCAATAAGTGCTGGTTAGACCGCCGCGCAAGATCCACTCAGCAATAAGTGCTGGATACAGGTCTGAGAACAACGCCTACTGCTGAGTAGATTCCTTTTCCTGTGCAGCGGTAAGCCACGGCACCTTGGTCGGATATGGTTTCAGGGTGAGAGACGCCGCCCCAACACCGATTGTCACCGGCCAGACCGAACACCGCGCATCGCCCCGCCCCTGGGCCGATGAGGCCGTGCGGCGCATCGAAGCGGAAAACAACCGGTCCGCGGACACCCACCTGCATGCAGTTCCGCTCCCGCCGGAATGGGGCGTCGACCTCTACCTGAAGGACGAATCGACCCACCGCTCCGGCAGTCTCAAGCACCGTCTGGCCCGCTCCCTGTTCCTGTTTGGCCTGGTCAACGGGTGGATCACCGAAGGAACCACCATCGTCGAGGCAAGCAGCGGCAGCACGGCCGTGTCCGAGGCATATTTCGCCCGTCTGCTCGGCCTTCCCTTTATCGCGGTGATGACGGCCACCACCAGCAGGGAAAAGATCGCCCTGATTGAGCAGTACGGCGGGACCTGCCACTTCGTGGACAACGCTTCGGAAGTCTACGCTGTGGCCCAGCAACTGGCAGAACAGAGCGACGGACATTATCTGGACCAGTTCACCTATGCCGAACGGGCCACCGACTGGCGGGGCAATAACAACATCGCCGAATCCATCTTCACCCAGCTCGCCCAGGAGCCGCATCCCGTGCCGGCCTGGGTCGTCGTCGGCGCGGGCACGGGCGGAACGAGCGCCACTATTGGCCGGTACATCCGGTACAACCGGCACGAAACCCGGCTCGCCGTCGTCGATCCCGAGAATTCGGCGTTCTATCCGGCGTGGCAGCGCGGGGACAGCAATTATGAGACCGGCATGCCGTCACGGATTGAAGGCATCGGCCGGCCGCGGATGGAACCGAGCTTCGTCCCATCGGTCATCGATTCCATGATCCAGGTTCCGGACGCGGCCTCCATTGCGGCAATGCGCCATCTGAACCGGCACGCCGGGCTGCATGCGGGCCCCTCCACCGGCACCAACCTCTGGGGTGTCTGGCAACTCATCAGCTCGATGATCGCAGCAGGGGAACGTGGCAGCATCGTGTCACTGTTGTGCGACGGCGGTGAGCGTTACGCGGGCAGCTATTACGACGACGGCTGGCTGGCGGAGAAGGGTCTGGATCCTGCGCCGTATGAGGCCATGATCGACGGGTTTTTTGCGTCCGGCCGCTGGCCCGGGCAGGACGGACCGGGCCTACAACTCGACTGATTCGCCGGCGTCGAGATGACGGTATTCCGTGCCATAGTAGGAACCGATCCGCTGCACATGCCCCTCGATCATCTTCAGCCCGGTCTCGTTCAACAGCGCTTCATGGATCGGGAAAGCCCTGTCCGCTCCGACTGCAATTACGAAATCGATCACCTCGGCCGTCTTCGACCAGGGAGCGTGAAGCGGCACCAGCAGGGTCGTGGCCCGCAACCCGTGCGGAACGGTGAACGAGTCGCCCGGGTGGTACACGTCGTCGTTAATCAGGTAGCCAATGTTCGCCACCATCGTGATCAGTGGGTGAATCAGCGCGTGCTGTCCACCAAAAGTCTTCACATTAAAGCCGGGCAATTCCACGGCTGTTTCGGGCAGGACATCGATAATCCGTGAGCTCACTCCGGACTCTTCCGCATTGCCGCGCAGCTGCTCGGCCACCCCACGCGGAGCGAAGACCTGCATTTCGGAGTTCGAATTCATCGCCGCCAGCACGGCATCCTCATCAATGTGGTCCGGGTGTTCATGCGTGATGAGGACATTGTGAGCGCCGTCCAGCGCCTGGGCTGACTCCGAGAAGTTGCCAGGATCGATCACCAATACCTGGGATTCGTTCTCGAGCCGGACACAGGAATGGGTGTACTTGGTCAGCTTCATGAACCCAGCGTACCCCCGCCGTTCGGGCTGGACTTGGTCTTCCGGAGGTCGTTCAGGACGACGCTGGTCCGTCCGCTGATAGTATGGATGCTGGCCTTTAAGGGTCAAAGTCAACGTTTTTTCCGAAAGGTCCCGCCATGTCGCAGGCAGCCTCATCCGCCTCCGGTTCACCCCGCCGTGCACCGGAAACACGGGTGACCAAGCAGCGGATCGCGGTCGGCAGAGCCTTGAGCGAGCTCGATGACTTCGTCAGTACCCAGGAGCTCTACCGGCTGCTGCATGAACGTGGCGACTCGATTTCCCTGGCCACCGCCTACCGGATCCTGCAATCCATGGCAGACGAGGGTGTGGTGGATGTACTGCGCAATGGCGACGGTGAGGCGGTCTATCGCCGCTGCTCTGCGTCGTCGCACCATCACCACCTGCTTTGCCGCAATTGTGGCCGCGCGGTGGAGATCGAGACCCCAATGGTCGAGAAATGGGCCGAGCAAACCGCGGCCACATACGGATTCACCGACGTAACGCACACCGTCGAAATCTTCGGCCTGTGCCCGGAATGCGCAGCCCGCCAGTAGCTGCCCGAACTTAGACCACCGGCCCGGGCCGCGTCAGCGCGGGAGTCCTGCGTCCGAAGGTTCCATGCCGTCGCCGCCGGCCACCGATGAGCCGGCAGACCACGTAAATCAGGAACGAAATGGTCGTCACATATGGGCTGATCGGGATCCGTCCCCCGAGGGCCACCAGAATCCCGCCAACCACCGCCGTTACCGCAAAGACCACGCTCAGCAGCACCACCAACCGGGGCGACGACGTCACCCGCAGCGCTGCCGCCGCCGGTGTGATGACCAGTGCCAGCACCAGAAGGGCGCCGACAATCTGGATCGACAGCGCAACGGACAGTCCGAGCAGGAACATGAACACGATCGAGAGCCCGCGGACCGGCACACCGCGCGCCTCGGCCAAAGCCGGATCCGCGCTGGCGAAGGTGAGCGGCCGCCAGATCAACAGCAGGGCCACAACCACGACGACGGCACAGGTCACCAGCAGGTTCAGCTGCACCGTATCGACAGAGACAATCTGCCCGGTCAACAACCCGAATTTGTTTGCCGAACGTCCTTGATACAGCGAGATAAACAGGATGCCCAGGCCAAGTCCAAATGGCATGATCACGCCAATGATGGAATTCCGGTCCCGGGCGCGGATGCCCAGTACACCCAGCAGCAGCGCCGCGACGACCGAGCCAATCAGCGAACCGAACACCACATTGGCCCCAATCAGCAGGGCAAAAGCTGCTCCGGCGAAGGAAAGCTCCGCGATGCCATGCACCGCGAAAGCCAGGTCCCGCATCATCACGAATGTGCCGATCAGTCCGCCAACGACCCCCAGTACAGCGCCTGCGATGATCGAGTTGCGCACCAGGGGCAGCAGCTCAGCGTAGTCATTGAAGTTGAAGGCCGCCTCGAGGAATTCATTGAAATCCATGATCAGACGTCCTCGTGCACATGATGGTGCGTGGTTGCATCCGGAAGCCCGACGACGACGATCCTCCCGTTGCTGCGAAGCACTTCCACGTTCGTGCCATACATGTCCGAGAGCACCTCGGTGGTCATCACTTCCTCCGGGGTTCCCACCCGGAACTGTCCACCGGCAAGGTAGAGGACCCGGTCCACGTAATCAATGACTGGATTGATCTCGTGGGTCACAAAGATAACCGCGCTGTTGCCGGTCCGGCATTGCTCGTTCACGAGGCGGCTGACGGCCTGCTGGTGATGCAGGTCGAGGGAGAGCAACGCTTCGTCGCACAGCAATACCTTTGGGTCGGTCGCCAGCGCCTGGGCCACCCGGAGCCGCTGCTGCTCACCGCCGGACAGCAGACCGACCGGCACTTGGGCATACTCGGAGGCGCCGACAAGCTCCAGAAGTTCTTGGACCCGGCGGTTGTACGTTGCAGTGCGGAGCCGCAGTCCCCAGCGGTGTCCGTCCACCCCGAGGCCGACCAGGTCCCGAGCCCGCAGAGGAGTGTCGTGCGTGAATTCCTTTTGCTGTGGAATATAGCCAATGTGCCGGCTGCCTCGGTCAACGGACCGGCCCTGCAGCCGGACGGTTCCCGAGGTTAGTTCCTGAAGGCCCAACAGAACCTTCAAGAAGCTCGTCTTGCCGGATCCGTTGGGACCGAGCACGGCGAAGAACTCGCCGGGATGAATATCCAAGTTGAGGTTGTCCCAAAGCGTGCGGTCGCCGAACGCCAGCGAAGCGGCATTCATGCTCACCACAGGCTCTGCCATCGTCATCCTTTTCGTATTGCCGTTTCCCGCGATGGCTATTGGGCCAAAGTCCGTTCAATATTATCCACATTGGCCTTCATCCACGGCAGGTACCCCTTGCCATCCGGCAGTGTTTCGGTGAAGTTGACCACTGGCACTCCCGCCTTCTTGGCGGCCGCCTCCACCGCCTGGGTCTGGCTGCCCTCGGTTTGCTGGTTGTAGGCCAATAGCTCGACACGCCCTTCGGAGAACAGCCTGAGCGTTTCCTGCAGCACTACCGGAGAGACGCCATTGCCTTCCTCCACGGCCTGGCTGAACTCGGCGGGCGTCTTATTCACCAGACCGGCGTCTTCCAGCAAGTGCAGCGGTACCGGTTCAGTGATTGCTACACCGTCCCCGCCGTGGCGCTCCTTGATTCCGGACACCTGCTGCTGGAGTTGCTCGATCGAGGCGGTGAATTCGGCGGCATTTGCCCGGTAAGTTTCGGCATTGGCGTTGTCCAGGGCGCTGAGCCGGTCCGCGATTTTCGTTGCCACTGCGGAGGCTGTAGCGAGGTCGTACCAGACGTGTTCGTTAAATCCGGCATGTGAATGCCCGGCGTGCGATCCGCCGTCGTTCTGATGCCCGGCGTGGGTTCCTCCCTCAGCTCCGGCCTGCCCCTCGTGCGGCTCATCGTCAGCTTCGGCATGCCCCTCGTGCGATTTACCCTCTGCACCGGAAGCTGCGCCGTCGTCGTGCTGTAAGCCGGACAGTTCCACCGCGGTGACCACCGCTCGGTCCCCGGAGCCGGTATCTTCAACGAGGCGATGCAGGAAAGCGTCATATCCGCCACCGTTTTCGACGACGAGTTCGGCTTTGGAAACCTCGAGCTTGTCCCGGACAGTTGCCTCATAGGAGTGCGGGTCCTGACTGATGCTGTCGATAATCGGGGTCACGTCGACGTTGTCCCCACCGACGGTTTTGGCAATATCGCCATAGACGTTGGTGGAGGTGACGATGGAAATCACGCCATCATCGGAATCCTGAGCCGATTCGCCGTCCCCGCAGCCAGTCAGGGCAAGCACGACGGCGGCGCCCGCCGCGATGGCAGACGCGCCGCCCTTTTTTGAACGCTGCGGGTGGTTGCTTAAGCTCCGCATTGAAGAAACCCCGGATCTACTCTTAATGAGAATCAGTAACATTACGGGTGGAAACTCTACCGTAAACGCGAATCGTTCGCATCAAGGAGTCCGGCAGGCGTTGCTATTCCGTCCGCGGGCCACCAAGCCGGCGCAGTCCCTGAGCCTGCGTGGCATCACGGATCTCCCCGACCAGTTGCTCGATGACATCTTCCAGGAACAGCACGCCCTTGGTCGTACCGTCCGACGCCATCACCCGCGCCAGGTGGGAACCGGTGCGCTGCATGATGGCCAGGGCGTCCTCGATCTCGTCGTCCACCCGGATGTTCGCCATCGTCCGGACACGGTTCTCATCGATCCCCTGGCTGTAGAGGGATTCATCCATGGACAGGACGTCCTTCAGATGCAGGTAGCCGGTGAGATTATCCGCACGGTCGGCGAGCACGAAACGTGAGAAACCGGTCCGCGCTACGGAGCGTTCGAACTCTGCAGGTGTCGTCCCGACGTCGAGCGTGACCAGGTCTTCAATAGGCACCATGATCCGCCCCGCCGTATAGGCGGAGAATTCCAGCGCGCCGGCGAGCAGCCCTGTGTCGTCAGCCAGCAATCCATGCCTGGTCGACTCCTCGACGGTGGCCCGGACCTCCTCCAGTGTGAACGTGGAGGAAACCTCATCCTTCGGCTCGATCCGCATCAGCCGCAGTATGTGGTTGGCGGTCCAGTTCAAGGAGGCAATCACCGGACGGACGGCCTTTGAGACCATGACCAGCGGCGGCGCCAGCAGCAGCGCCGCCTTGTCTGCGACCGAAACCGAGATGTTCTTCGGCACCATTTCGCCAAAGGTCACATGCAGGAAGGTGACCAGCAGCAGCGCAACCCCGAAGGCGACGCCGTCGGACACGCCTTCCGGAAGGCCGAGGGCCAGCAGCGGAATCTCGAGCAGGTGATGGATCGCCGGCTCCGAAATATTCAAGATCAACAGCGAACAGACGGTGATACCCAACTGCGAACAGGCGAGCATCAGCGAGACGTTCTCCATCGCCCACAACGTCGTCTTGGCCCGCTTGTGGCCCTGCTCCGCCAACGGTTCGATCTGGCTCCGTCGCGCCGACATCACGGCAAATTCAGAACCGACGAAGAACGCGTTGGCAAGCAGGAGTACAACGAGCCATACCAGGCCGACCCAGTCACTCATCGTCCACCTCCTGCGCCGTTGGACGAGTCTTCGTCGGCATCGTCGTCCTCTTCGGGCCGGGGCTCGAAACGGATCCGGTCGATCCGCCGCTCTTCCATCCGCTCGACCTCGAGGACACCGCCGGGAACGCTGACCTGATCACCAATCTCGGCAATCCGACCCAGTTCCGCCATGATGTAACCCGCCACGGTCTCGTAACCGGCCTCATCCGGAACAGTAAGGGACGGGATCTGATCGCTCACTTCGTCGGGGCGCATGATGCCGGGGAAATACCAGTCCCCCGCGGCGCTTTGCAGCACTCCGGGCTTGACCTTGTCGTGCTCGTCGGACACTTCGCCGACGATTTCCTCGACAAGGTCCTCGAGGGTGGCAACGCCGGCGGTTCCACCGTATTCATCGAGGACGACGGCGAGTTGCAGGTTCGCTTCACGCAGTTCCTGGATCAGGGCGTCGAGATGGACGGTCTCCGGCACGCGGAGCACGTCGGTCATGATCGCCGCCGCGGCGAGTCCAGGGCGGCGGTCGGCCGGAACGGCTACTGCCTTCTTCACATGGACGACGCCGCGGATATCGTCCGGCGAGTCTCCGAGGATCGGGAACCGCGAGAAGCCCGTACGCCTTGCAGCATCGATGATGTCCGTAACGGGCTGATCCGACTCAAGCGTCTCCAGCCGGGTGCGTGGGGTCATCACGTCGGCCGCCGTGCGCTCCGCGAAGCTCAGTGTTTTAGCAACGAAGTTGGCGGTATTGGGGTCCAAGGTTCCCATCTCAGCGGAACGGCGGACCATCGAAGAAAGCTCGGCCGGCGTGCGGGCACCCGAGATTTCCTCCTGCGCCTCCAGCCCAAACACGTTCAGGACCTTGTTCGAGAACCCGTTCAAGACAACGATGCCCGGTTTGAAAACGGCGGTGAAGGCCAATTGTGGTCGGGCCAGTGCCTTGCCGATAGCGAACGGCACGGAGATCGACATATTCTTCGGCACCAACTCGCCGAGGAGCATCGAAAGCAGCGTGGCAAGAGTCATCGCGATAACCACGCCGATTGTGGTCACCAACCCTTCGCTTATCCCGAGGGCCGTCAACGGTCCCCGGAGCAACGCGCTGATGGCCGGTTCCATCACGAAACCGGTCAGCAGGGTGGTTAGAGTGATGCCCAACTGGCAGCTGGAAAGCTGCGTGGACAGGGATTTCAGGCACTTCAGCAAAGGTTCTGCGCCGGTATCGCCATTGGTAATCGCACGCCGTACAGAGTTCTGGTCAAGCGCGACGAGGGCAAATTCAACGGCGACGAAGAAGCCGGTTCCAAGAATCAGCAGGAAGCCTGCTGCGATCTGGATCCATTCCACTAAGATTGCACCGCCCTAAAGGCAGGGCCGGTCTTGCGGTTCGAAGTTATCGGAGGTTGATCGGCTTCAGCCGGTCTGGAAGGCTCCAATACTGCGGACGGGGAGCGATGGGCACGGGCGCGGGGTCTGCCGGCATTGCGAGTCGACGATGTGCTGCCTGTCGACTGGCGCCGGCTCCTAGATGAGCTGTCCATAGACGTTAAAGAATACAGGACAGCCGCTCCTGCGAAAGCGGCCTACCAGCTTTCCTGCAGCGGGCGCCCCTCCTCGTAGCCGGCGGCCGACTGCACCCCGACCAAGGCACGCTCGCGAAAGCTTTCCAAATCGGTGGCGCCGGCATACGTCATCGAACTGCGCAATCCCGCAGTGATCATATCCAGCAGGTCCTCCACACCGGGACGCGCCGGGTCGAGGTACATCTTCGAAGCAGAAATGCCCTCCTCGAAGAGGCCCTTGCGCGCCCGGTCAAAGGACCCCTCACGCTGGGTGCGGTTCTGCACGGCACGGGCGGAAGCCATACCGAAACTCTCCTTATACTGCCGGCCGGTGCTGTCCGTCTGCAGATCGCCCGGGCTTTCATAGGTGCCTGCAAACCAGGAGCCGATCATTACCTGGCTGGCTCCTGCCGCGAGGGCCAGGGCCACGTCGCGCGGATACCGGACACCGCCGTCGGCCCAGACTGAGGCACCCATTTCACGCGCCGCCTGTGAGCACTCCAGGACGGCGGAAAACTGTGGACGTCCGACGGCGGTCATCATCCGGGTGGTGCACATGGCTCCCGGCCCGACACCGACCTTGACGATACTCGCGCCTGCCTCGACAAGATCGCGGACACCGTCGGCGCTGACCACGTTTCCCGCCACAATCGGAACATCCGGATCGAGTTCCCGCACTGCCTCCAGCGCGTCGAACATCTTCCGCTGATGACCATGGGCAGTATCCACGACAAGCACGTCCACTCCGGCGTCGAGCAGGAACTTGGCTTTCTCCTGCACGTCCCCGTTGATACCGACAGCGGCGGCGACCTTCAGCTTGCCGCGGCTGTCGATGGCAGGCCGGTAGATCGTCGACCGCAGCGCACCTGTGCGCGTCAAGGCGCCCTGCAGCACGCCGTCGCGGATGACCGGAGCGAAGTTTGTTCCCGCCTGGTCCATCTTCCCGAAGGCCGCCTTCAACGCCTCGTCCCTGTCGCCGTCGAACGTTTCCGCGTCAACAGCCGGAACATTGGTGCGCATCACCGATTCCAGCGAGGAGAAGCGGTCCACGGACTCACAATCGGAGGGCCGGACCACGCCAATCACCTGGCGGTCGGAATTGAGCACGACGACGGCGCCATGGGAGCGCTTGTTCATTAGGTGCAGGGCGTCGATCACCGTATCCGACGGTTTTAGGTGCAACGGCGTCTCGTAGACGTCATGCCGCCCCTTGACCCACTGTGTGACTTCGGCGAGGACCTCGAGCGGGATATCCTGCGGCAGGACTGCCAAACCACCGCGGCGCGCCACCGTCTCCACCATCCGGCGTCCGGTCACCGCCGTCATGTTGGACACAACAAGTGGGATGGATGTGCCCGTGCCGTCGTCGCTGGCCAGGCTGACGTCCAGCCTCGAGATGACGTCCGACCGGGACGGGACGAGGAAAACATCCGAATACGTAAGGTCGGTGGACGGGGTGTTAATGAAACGCACGAAGCACTCCTGGGTTGGCGGCATATCAAGTCTAATAGCCCCGACCGACAGTTTTTCCACCCCCGCGGTAACGCCCACGTCGAAATAGTTTCCTAATTGGCTTGCGCGCTGAAAATTTCACTACACTGGATGAGGTCTAGTTTTGTTGTTGGACCGACGTGCAAACGTGCACAAAGTTACGGCTGACAGCTGCTTGAGCGAGGGCAGGGCAAGCAACCCACGGAAGAGGCGTATTACAAGTGCCAGATCAACCCAACCACCGTATACCTGAAGAATTCAGCGGAAACGAGTGGCTCGTTGACGAACTGTATGAGGAATACAAGAAGGACAAGAACTCGGTCGACAAAAAGTGGTGGGAGATTTTCGAGTCCTTCGATGACGGCGGCTCCTCCAACGGCCGGCACTCCAGTGATAAAAGCGGGTCCGACGGCGGCAAGCAGGCCAAGGGCGACGGCGGCAAGTCCCGCTCCTCGGCCGATGAGACCGGCGAGCTCGGGGCTAACCCCTCGACCCGCAAACTGCCCATAGTCCAGACCGACCAGAACAAGCCTGCCGCCTCCGGCGAAAGTGATGCCCGTCCCGGTCCTGACGGGCAGAAGCAGCCCGTGACACCAGAGGGTGCCGCTTCCAAGGCCGAACCTGCCAAGCCTGCCAATGAAGACAAGACTGCCGGGTCCGGCAAGTCCGCATCGAAGTCGAAGACTGATGCCAAGCCTGCGCCGAAGAACACGACCGAGGCCAAGGAGGCCGGCGGCAAGGAGTCGAAGAACGAGAAGCCGATTCCGGCACAGTTGCCCAAATCCGCTCCCAACCAGAAGGCGTCCGAAGAGGATAAGAGGACCCCGCTGCGGGGACCGGCCAAGGCCATTGCCACGAACATGGACGCCAGCCTCACTGTTCCCACGGCCACCAGCGTCCGCGCCGTTCCGGCCAAGTTGCTGATCGATAACCGTGTGGTCATCAACAGCAATCTCGCCCGCGCCCGCGGCGGCAAGGTCTCCTTCACGCACCTGATCGGCTACGCGATTATCCGCGCGCTGGCCCAGTTCCCCTCGCAGAATGTGTTCTACGAGGAGGTCGACGGCAAGCCGACGGCCGTCCAGCCCGCCCACGTGAACTTCGGCCTGGCCATCGACATGCCGAAGCCGGACGGCACCCGCCTGCTCGTCGTGCCGAACATCAAGAAGGCCGAGACCATGAACTTCTCGGAGTTCTGGAACGCCTATGAAATTCTGGTCAAGAAGGCCCGGGACAACAAACTGACCGCCGAAGACTATGCGGGTACCACGATCTCGCTGACCAATCCCGGCGGAATCGGCACCGTGCACTCGGTTCCCCGCCTCAGCAAGGGCCAGGCCTGCATCATCGGTGTCGGTGCCCTCGAGTATCCGGCGGAATTCCAGGGCGCAAGCGAGAAGACTCTGGCGCAGCAGGCCATCAGCAAGACCATTACGCTGACCTCCACCTATGACCACCGCGTCATCCAGGGTGCAGGTTCGGGCGAGTTCCTGCGCATCGTCCACCAGCTGCTGCTCGGCGAGCAGAACTTCTACGACGACATTTTCGAATCGCTGCGCATCCCCTACGAGCCGGTGCGCTGGAGCTCGGATATCCAGGTCGACCCGATGGACCAGGTCAACAAGGTTGCCCGGATCCAGCAGCTGATCCACGCCTACCGCGTGCGCGGCCACCTGATGGCTGACACCAACCCGCTTGAGTATGTCCAGCGCCGGCATGCCGATCTGGACGTCCGCACCCATGGCCTGACCCTGTGGGATCTGGACCGCGAATGGCCCACCGGCGGATTCGGCGGCAAGCCCGTCCTGAAGTTCCGCAACATCCTGGGCGTGCTGCGCGATGCCTACTGCCGCACCACCGGCATTGAGTACATGCACATCCAGGATCCCGAGGAGCGCCAGTGGTTCCAGGAGGAACTGGAGCACCCGTACTCGAAGCCCAGCCGTGAGGAACAGCTGCGCATCCTGAGCAAACTGAACGCTGCGGAGGCCTTCGAGACCTTCCTGCAGACCAAGTTCGTGGGCCAGAAGCGCTTCAGTCTTGAGGGCGGCGAATCGCTGATCCCGATGCTTGATTCCATCATTTCCGATGCCGCCGACCAGGGCATGGACGAGGTCGCCATCGGCATGGCGCACCGCGGCCGCCTCAACGTTTTGACGAACATTGCGGGCAAGACCTACGCGCAGATCTTCCGCGAATTCGAGGGCACCCAGGACCCGCGCAGCGTGCAGGGTTCCGGTGACGTGAAGTACCACCTCGGAACCGAGGGAACCTTCACCTCCGACAACGGCAACGAGACCAAGGTTTACCTCGCAGCCAACCCTTCCCACCTTGAAGCCGTTGACCCGGTCCTCGAGGGGATCGTCCGTGCCAAGCAGGACAGGCTGGACCAAGGCAGCGAAAGCTTCCCGGTCCTGCCGATCATGATCCACGGCGATGCAGCCTTCGCCGGCCAGGGCGTGGTGGCGGAAACGCTGAACCTCTCCCAGCTGCGCGGCTACCGCACCGGCGGAACCGTGCACATCATCGTCAATAACCAGGTTGGATTCACGACGGCGCCGGCTGCCTCGCGCTCGACCGTTTACTCCACCGACGTGGCCAAGATGGTGCAAGCGCCGATCTTCCACGTCAACGGCGACGATCCCGAGGCCGTGGTCCGGGTGGCACAGATGGCCTTCGAGTTCCGTCGCAAGTTCCACAAGGACGTCGTGATCGACATGGTCTGCTACCGCCGCCGCGGCCACAACGAGGGCGACGATCCGTCGATGACCCAGCCGATGATGTACAACCTGATCGAGGCCAAGCGCTCCGTCCGCAAGCTGTACACCGAGGCCCTGATTGGGCGCGGCGACATCAGCCAGGAAGAGGCCGAGCAGGCTTTGAAGGACTACCAGGAACGGCTGGAACGCGTCTTCGCGGAAACGCATGCCGCGCAGACTTCGCCGGTTCCCGTCATCACCAACGATGCGGCTGCGGTTGCCGGCATCGAACGGCCGATCGCCCAGCAGTCGGACAATGGAGTGGGTGCTCCGGCCAGTACCGCTATCTCTTCGGATACGCTCGCCCACATCGGCTCCGCCCATACCGACGTGCCGGATAACTTCACCGTGCACCCGAAGCTGAAGGCTCTGCTCGAGAAGCGCGAACAGATGTCCCGCGAGGGCGCCATCGACTGGGGCTTCGGTGAGATGGTTGCGTTCGGGTCTCTGTTGATGGAAGGTGTTCCCGTCCGGCTGGCAGGACAGGATTCACGGCGCGGCACCTTCGTGCAGCGGCACGCCGTCTTCCATGACCGTGCCACCGGCGCCGAATGGATGCCGCTGAGCCAACTGAATGAAGACCAGGCGAAATTCTGGATCTACGATTCACTGCTCTCCGAATTCGCCGCGATGGGCTTCGAATACGGCTACTCCGTCGAACGTCCGGATGCGCTCGTGTTGTGGGAAGCGCAGTTCGGCGACTTCGTCAATGGCGCCCAGACCGTCATAGACGAGTTCATCTCCTCCGCTGAGCAGAAGTGGGGTCAGCGTTCCTCGCTGGTCCTGTTGCTGCCGCACGGTTATGAAGGCCAGGGCCCGGACCACTCCTCCGCCCGGATTGAACGCTTCCTGCTGATGTGTGCGGAAGACAATATGGTCGTTGCCAACCCGACCACACCGGCGTCGTACTTCCACCTGTTGCGCCGTCAGGCCTACAGCCGTCCGCGTAAACCGATGATCGTCTTCACGCCGAAGCAACTGCTGCGCCTGAAGGCGGCCGCTTCGTCGGTCGAGGACTTCACCCAGGGTAATTTCCAGCCCGTCATTCCGGATGTGCAGGATCTTGACGCCCAGAAGGTGGACCGCGTTCTGCTCGTCTCCGGCCGGATGTACTACGACCTGCTGGCACACCGGCAGAAGTCCGGCGATGAGCGGACGGCACTGGTCCGTGTCGAGCAGCTTTACCCGCTGCCGGTCGACGCGATCAAGGAAACCGCGAAGAAGTATCCGAACGCGGAGCTAGTCTGGGCACAGGACGAACCTGCCAACCAGGGCCCTTGGCCGTTCATCGGCCTGAATCTGCCGCCGGCTCTGGGAACCGACGTCCGGCTCGTCTCCCGTCCGGCGTCTGCATCCACCGCGAGTGGTTCAGCCAAGCGCCATGCCGTGGAGCAGGAGATCCTGGTCAAGCAGGCCTTCGAGCGGGACTAGACTCTACAACACGCAGAAGAACCTCCACCACGCACCGGCCACTGTGCCGGCGGAAACCAATTGAAGAAGGTGTTCTTTGGAGCAACGCAGAATCCGGATTGCCGCGGTCGGCAATGAGCTGCTGGCCGGCAGCGGCGATCAGCGAGCTCTGGGGTGGTTCGGCCGGGTCCTCGCCCGGACCACCGACGACACCGCCTCAGTGGAGGCGTTTCCCCTCGCCGTGCCCGAAGAAGGCACCGAGGCGTTGGCGGCGCGTTGGCTTCAGGAAGCAGGGCGCAGGTTCGACGAACGCCATGAGAACCGCCTGGTGATCGGCCTGTCGGACCGCGATCTTGACCTTGACATTTCACCGGCGCGCAGCCGCCTGAACCTCGCAAACATTCTCGACGGCGCCGCACAGCTTGGCGTGAAAGTGTTCGTCGTTGGACCGCCACCCGGACTCAATCCGGAGCGGAACAAGCGTCTCGGCGAGCTATCGGCGGCCTATGGAGACGTGACGACCCGGCGCAAGCACACTTACGTCGACACCTACACACCGTTGCTCAACCACGAACAGTGGCGGACCGATCTGGCCGGGAACGGTGGCGTTCCGGGGCAGGCCGGACACGGTCTGATCGCCTGGCTCGTACTGCACCGCGGTTGGTTCACCTGGCTGGACCTTCCCGAAGGAACCTGAACCGGAGCTCAATTCCGTTGGTCCCATCGCAAGGACGCCGCCCCACCACCGCTATCAGCAATACCCCCGCTTCCTCGAGGCGGGGGTATTGTTTTTCCCTCAGTCACGATATATCGTGTTCTTCATAAACGCGATATATCGCATCTCAATGGAGGAACCATGAACGCATCAGAGTGGATAATCGATGAACCACAAACCATCGATGTCGACGATGTCACCAACGTGAAGGCCAGTATCGTCGATGGCCGGGTGGACATCCTCGTCCATGACGAACCGACAACCCGGGTGGAAATATCCGAAGTCGCCGGACAGCCCATCGAGGTCACGTATGAGTCCGGCATCCTGGAGCTGAAGCACCAGTCGCCCCTCGGACGCGGGCTGGGACGACTGGGCATCAAGGGGATCATGACCAGCGGTGCGGACGAATATTCCGTCGTCAGCATTGCGGTCCCGGAGGGAACCACTGTCTCTCTGCATACGGTCAACGGCGACGGGCTGGTCTGCGGTACGCCGGGCACCTCCCTGGACACAGTCACCGGATCCGTCATGGCAGATGACACGAGCGGACACTTGAATGTCAATACTGTCAGCGGCGCAGTCATTGTCCGCCACCACACCGGCACCCTCGCGGCGAAGAGCGTCTCCGGCGAAGTCACCGCGTCCGGCTTCCTCGAATCCATTCGCGTCAACAGCGTCAGCGGAGACACCAGCCTGGACTTGCTCGGCACTCCCCGGGATCTTGTTGCGAAGACGGTTTCAGGGGACCTGACGGTGCGCTTGTCGAGTGACGTCGGTATAGACCTTGCCGCCAACTCTGCTTCCGGGACGGCAACTGTTAATGACCGCAAATTCTCCCGGCGGGGTAAGAATGAACATACAGAACCCGGTACGACGGAGCGGATGTGCACCATCCGGACCCATTCCGTATCAGGCAACGTAGCGGTTTTCCACCACTCCGGCACCGGCCACCGGCAGCCCGGTGAAGAGCAATACGGCGACGCACTCTAATGGCTGCCGTCTTTGCCCATGGTGCCCTTCGCCTCTACCTGCTGGCGTTGCTGGAAGATGGCCCCCGGCATGGCTACGAAATCATTAAGGCTCTCGGCGACCGGTTCGGCGGGACCTACTCCCCCAGCGCCGGAACCGTCTACCCACGGCTGGCAAAGCTCGAAGCCGAGGGGCTTGTGGCGACCGAAAACGACGGCAGGCGCACCGTTTACCGGATCACTGGGTCCGGACAACGCGAACTCGCAGAACGCCAGTCGGAGGTTGCGGACATCGAGGAGGATATTTCGCTCTCGGTCCGGAGGCTGGCGGACGAGCTTCGCTCCGATATCCGCCGCAATATGAAGGGAGTGCGGGCGGAACTGGCGGCCACGGCGGAAACGGTCAAACAGTCGGCCGGCAGGGTGCCGCGCGGCAAGGACGTCCTGGGGCACCAGGCGTTGCGGGAGCTGGAGCATCTGATCAATGAGTTCCGCACTGATCTGCGCACCGACCTGCGAAGGCATGCCGCCCGGCACAGCGGCGAGGGCGGCATCAGCCGGGTGACCGCCGAAACCATCCGCACCGTGCTGGACCAGGCGCGGATATCAATCCAGGCGACACTGACCGACAGCGCTCCCGGCCGGCACGATGGGAATCCGGATTAGCCGCAGGTGACAGCCGGCCCCCGACGGGCGTTGCTGTCTGCCCCGTTACCTTTTTAGTATCCCCGAATTGAGCAAGACTTGGGGTTGCTGGCCTGTCGGTCCCGGCATGATTTTTACCCCCAGTCGTTGATGATCCGGGGGGGGTGTTGTCACCGGGAGTCGATAGGTGCCAGGTGATCGCTAATGGGGACACGACCAGCTGCCGCAGTTGAGGAAGCAGGTCAGCCGTAACGTGGATGCCGACGCTTG